>CALLPE010000036.1 GCA_938015445.1 uncultured Pirellulales bacterium | reverse complement strand
TGGTCAAACTGGACAAACAACTGCTGATCCTGCTGGATATCGACAAGATACTCAACGAGGAAGAGTCGGTCGAGCTGGGCGCGCTGTCCACCGGCTGAACGCGAAAGCACAAACGGCACCCCGGCTGGCACGGCGGGCTTGTGCAGGCGTGTGCCTGTGGGTGGCCAGGAGCAAGCTGTGAGCTAAGTCGCAACTAGCACTGGAGGACAAAGCCTCCAGTGTCGCCCAGGCCACCAGCACTGGAGGGGCAAGCTTCCGGCGCCACCCGGGGTGCTTCTACAGCCCTATTTCCATGCCATCTTCGGCGACGTCGGTGGCCGGGAAGATGCTGCGGGCCAAGGATAGGTCGACCGGATCGTCGTCTTCGCACAGCGGGTTGATGTGCGTCAGCAGCAGCCGGCCCACGTCGGCTTTTGCGGCCAGTCGTGCCACGGCAGAAGTCCAACTGTGGCCGGTCTTGATGGCCCAGTCTTTGTACTTGTCGGGAAAATAACACTCGTGAACCAGCAGGTCCACGCCTGCGATGGACCCGGAATAAAGGGCGTCGGGCGAGGCCGTGGTGTCGGTCACGTAGGCCATCGAGCCGCTCGGCCAGTCGAGGCGAAAACCCAGCACGCCGCCGGGATGTTCCAGCGGAAAATGCTTCAACACGCCGCCGTCTGGCAGCGGTTGGAATTGCTCGACGGGCTGGAACCGGTAGGGAGGCATCTGGGGAAACAGCGTTGGGGAGAATAGATGCTCCTGGATGGCTGGGAGTTTGTCGGCGGCGCCGTGGACCGTGATGCGCTCCAGCGGATGCACCGCCAGCAGGTCGAACAGATAGCTCAGCCCGATTACGTGGTCCAGGTGGGCATGGGTGAGGAATATGTCGAGGTGCGTACCGCTGAGGTATTTGGCGGCGCGGAAGAAGCCTGTGCCGGCGTCGAGCATAACCCCGATTTGGGGGAACAGTAGGCAGGCGGTGTGCCGTCGGTTGTTGGGATGATAGCCGCCGGTACCCAGGAAGACCAGTTTCATCGCTTGCTCATGATGGGTCGCAAAGGGAGTGGGCAGCGGCAACCGGGGCGGAGTAACGATTGTCTGTCAGTGCGCCGAAAAGCGTTACGGCTTCGGCCCGCTGAACGACCACCGGCAGAATCTGCCCGGCCAGCTCCAGAGAGCCGTCGAAGACCACGATGCGGTCGCAGCGGGTGCGGCCTACGAGTTGAACTATTTCGGTAGGGGCGTCGCCAGCCGGGGAAGACTTGCGGGCGACCTTGCTGGGGCCTTCGACAAGCACCTCGACCACCTGGCCCACCAGCCGCTGGTTGTCTTCCAAGCTGATGGCGTTCTGCACGGCCAGCAGTTGATTGTTGCGGCGGAGTTTGACCGACTGGGGCACGTCGTCGGCCCACAGCGCGGCGGCCTTGGTGCCGGGACGCGGACTGTACTTGAAAATAAAGCTGTTCTTGAACCTGGCGCGGCGAACCAGCTCGACCGTCTGCTGAAAGTCCTCCTCGGTTTCTCCGCAAAAGCCGACGATGAAGTCGCTGGTTATGGCCGCCTGGGGCACGGCGGCGCGAATCCGCTGGAGCATCTCGCAGTACTGCCCCACACTGTACCCGCGCTTCATCAGCTTCAGAATGCGGTCCGAGCCGCTTTGCGCCGGCACGTGAAAGTAGGGGTTCACCTTGGGCAAGTCGCGCACTGCGGCCAGCAGATCGTCGTCCATGTGATTGGGATGATTGGTGACGAACTTGATGCGTCGCAGCCCGGACGTGTCATGGAGCCGATAGAGCAGATCGGCCAATCGCACCGAGCCGCCCGAACTGCGGTCGTGGTAGCTGTTGACCGTTTGTCCGATAAGGGTCACTTCCACCACGCCCTGATCGGCCAGCCGACGGACCTCTTGTTCGATCTGCGCAACGGGGCGGCTTTGCTCCGGGCCGCGCACCGAAGGTACGATGCAATAAGTGCAGAACTTGTCGCAGCCGAACATGATGCGCACCAGGGCTTGACAGCGCACCGGGCGGACCTCGCCGCGGCGAGGCACGTCGAAGGGGACGAAGCTGCGCGCGACTTCGGCCTTCGACCCGGCAGCACGCTGGGCGCTGATGGCCACCACCGGGCCGCCGCCGTTTTGCACAGTTTCCAACGCTTCGTGCAATTTGCCCAGTTGCCCTGGCCCCACTACCAGGTCCACATGGGGTGCGCGGCGGAGTATCTGCTGGTGGTCTTTTTGGGCCATGCAGCCCAACACGCCGATGATCCGCCGACGCCGCTGTTTGGCGTGCTTCAGCCTGCCCAGGGCGCTATAAACCTTGTCTTCGGCGTGCTGGCGTACGCTGCAAGTGTTGAGCAGGATGACATCGGCGGCGCGGGGAGTATCGACGAGCCGATAACCGGCAGCCAGCAGCTCGGAGGCCACCAGCTCGCTATCGAGCACGTTCATTTGACAGCCGACAGTATACAGATAGACCGTCTTGGGCATAAGTTGGCAACACTATACCGCGGCGGGCGTGGCCGCCGGGCGTTATTCCACCGTCGAGCCGGAAGCGCAAGCGCCCCGCAGGAGTCCACAGGCGTTGATTGGTCGGTGCCAACGGTTTTCTAATACTTGCGCAGCAGATCGAGCATTTGCTGGTCCAATTTGCGTCCGTGGAACTCTACATATTCTACGTCGCTGCGGCCGCTGTCGAGGATGCCGAACGCGCCGCGGAAGTTCCACAGCGCCCAACCCCAACCGGCCTCCTTCCACAGTTCGAGCATGTCCTTCATCCAGCCGAGCACCACCTGGTGCGGCGTGCGATTGTAGGCGCCCCATTCGCCCACGTGGACGCCCACGCCCGCCGCCTCCAGCTTCTTCCAGGGGACGATGCGATCGTTGTACAGCCATTGGCGGTCGCGTAGTTGATTGCCTTCGCGGAGGGGCCAGCTTTCGGGCTTGGCCCATTTTTCGCCGCCTACCCAGCTTGCGCCGTAGTGCGTCAGCCGGAACGGTTCGTAGCCGCGGGTGCTTTGGGCCATGCCGGCGTCGACCAGCTCGAAAATCGGCGTCCGGCCCCAGTCCAGCCCGTCGCTGATGATCAGCCGATTCGGGTCCACCTTGCGAATCGCCTCGGCTGCCCGTTTGGCCACTTTGGCGTAGTCGGGTCCTTTGACGCGGGCAGGTTCGTTGACCAGATCGAAGCTGAGCTGGGCAGGCGGAATGCCTTTGTAGCGGCGGGCGAAGTTTGCCCACTGGGCGTCGAACTGGCGTTGGGCCTCTTCGTCGGTCCAGAGGTTCATCTTCTCGGGCGGCTGAGCGACAGTGTAGCCCGGTGCGCGGTGCAGATTCAGGCTTACGTGTATTTTGTACTTCTGGCCGAATTGCACGGCTTGATCGATCTCGGCCAATACTTTCTCTCGGTACTTATACGGATCGTTCGGCTCGGTCCAGCAGCGGTAGTCCATCGGCAGGCGGACGAAATCGAATCCCCAGTCGGCCATCCACTTGAAGTCGTCTTCCACGAACGCCCGGTTGTTGCCAGCGTTGAACTTCTCCAGCAAGTTGAAGCCGCGCCAGCGCGGCAACTTCTTGGCCAGCTTGGCGGCTGCGTTCTTGGCGGTTTCGTTCGCGGCAGCTTCGTTCGCGGCCGCTTCCGTCAGGCGGCAAACACAAAGGCTCGTTGCACCCACACCCACAGCGGCGAGAAAATCGCGTCTGCGCATCGAAGTGTCTCCCAGTGCCAATAATCGTACCTGCCGGCCAACCACCGGCCCACTCAGCAACCAGCGGCGCACTCAAAAACGTATTGTACATCGCAACGGGTGGATAGTCCGCACTTCATGTGTCCGGAAAATCGGGCAATGGGGCTTGTTGGCCAGAGCAGATCGCCCACGCGGCGCAGAGCCTTGTCGGCACGACAAAGCACGACAAAGCGGTGGCGCCTCGGAGCAACGATAGGAGCTTTGGCCTCAGCGTAGTGGGGCGGGTTGGCGATCAACCAGCCGCGTGCCGGACGAAGCGCCATAGGCGCTCGCGCCGCCTCCGATGGCCTGCAAAGCGGCTATCCGAGCGGCCACAGCGGGTTGACGGTTGTCGCGAGCCAGCGAGCGGGTGTAGTTCTCCAAGGCCTGCGCGTGTTGGCCGGCTTCTTCCCGCAGCTTGCCCAACGCCGTCAACGCCCGCGGATTGTTGGCATCGATGGCCAGCGAGGCTAGCAGCTCCTCGGTGGCCGCTTGTTTGTTGCCCAGCTCGTCGTACAATCGGGCCAGTTCGATGCGGGCGTCGGGAGAGCGAGGTTGCCGCTCCACCCAGCCTTCGAGCAGGCGGAGCGCCTCCTGCGACCGGCCCTGCTCGCACAGCAGCACTGCCAGACCGCGATGGCAATCCACGTGGTTAGGATCGCGATCCAGACATTGCTGATACAGCAATTCGGCCTGCTCGAGATAACTGGGACGGTTCTCCAGTTTGGCCAACCGATGATAGGCGGCCGCCAGGTTGTAGAAAGAGTCGGCGTTTTGGGGGTCGATTCGGGCGGCTTGTTGGAACTCGGTTAGCGCCTCTTGATACTTGGCCTGCTGAAGCAATCTGACGCCTTCGGCATTCTTGCTGGCCGAAATGAAGCGGGCACAACCGCTCAGGCTCGCGGCAATCAGCATATAGCCCACCAAAGACCATAACACCGAGCATAGCCTTCGGCCTGGCCTACCCCGCTGCGTCGAACTGCCCTTTGCCCGACACTGTGCTTCCCACCGCCCAATGCTGCCTGTGCTGGGCGCCGACGAAAACTGCGTCGCAACGAAGCCGGGCTGGCGCCGTTTCTGGACCACCAGGAACGATCTCACCTCGCGCGAACCTGTTTGCATTATTGTGCTGCAAACCATGCAACAGTGTCTACCGAAGAGGCGCTATTGCTGCACCGTACGACGGCGCGGTCGGCTGTCGGCAACGAACAACGAAGAGCACGCGCAGGCGAGGGCGACGGCTTGCGTAGCTGGCTCCCTCAGAGCCGGCGTTTACCGTCGGGAAGATAACAATCCCCCCGTGCTGCTTCAAGAGCGGAATTCAGTGTACGCAAATTCAGTTCTAACCAGCTTTCATCGCTGCGCCCGTGAGTCGAACGTCGGCGTTCGGCTCCTTGCCATAAGATCCATTTGACAACGTAGTTGCGCTAGCCTAGCCTTCACAGGGAGGCCTTGCGCGCCGACACACCAGGGCTTCGCCGGCCGGGGTGTGGCGTTGCAAAGCTTAGACTGTTTCTGCTATCGGTGCATACAGATGCAAATTTTGTCGTTCGTGCTGGCCAGTTTGACGATATTGGCGGCCGAGTCGGCCAAGAGCCGACCGGCAGCCCTGGACGTAGCCGCCATAGTCGAGCAGGCAAAGCAACTCGACCCCCAGCAACAACAAGCTTGGATAGACAATCTGCACCGACGGCTGAAAAGGGCCACCACCCTAGTTCTCAAACCTGCCGACGCGGAAAAGAAACTGGCTGAATACGAAATGCTTTTCGGGCACAATCCGCCCGATTGGCAACAGCTCGCCAAGGTGGTTCAGCAGACCGATGTGGCAGAGAAGGCGGCCATCGGCCAGTTGACGCGCCAGTATCGGATAGCATTGTACGAGTCGTTGTTCGGGCAGCGCAAAGAGTACGAACTGCGGCACGATGCGCTGCGGCGGGTTCTAAAGGCATGGGAAGCTAGTGGCCAACCGTTCAGCCGCCAAGAATTGATGATACTGTGGTTGGAAGAGGCGGTGCGCTGCAACACCCGGGGAACGCTCGCTCCGCTGCCGCCCGACCCCGACTTTTCAAAAGACCCGCCATGGACACTGCCGGCAGATTCGGAGACTATCAAACAGCCGGCCGATAAGGATCGCGCCCAGCCACCGAAATCGCCGACGGCAGAAAAACAAACGCCTCAGCCTGCCCCAGCGGAAAAACAAACGCCCAAGTCAGCGCCGGCGCACAAAGAAGCAACGCAGCCTCCACCTGCCGAAGCTAAGCCCGAACAACCACCCTCAGGCGAAGACAAGGCCCAACCGTCCGCCGTCGACCAACCGCCCGCCGTCGACCAACCGTCCGCTGCCCAACAATCGTCCGGCACCGAACAACAATTACCAAGGCCGTCGCCTACCCAACTTCCCCCCAAGCTGGCCAACGAACCTAGCGCGCCAGGACATCCCCCTGCTGCGCCGCAGTCGTCCGCCGGGGTGTCGCCGGCAGATCATGCCGCGGACCAGTCGAGCGTTATCCGCCCGTTCTTGGAGCGGCTCGGCTCGGCGCCGCTCGCCGAACGGACTGCCGATCACACCCGGTTGCCGGAAGCTCCGGACACTCCTTCCGACGCAGCCACCACGCCCCAGGACGATGCACAGTCGCACGCGACGTCGGAGCTTGCCCTGAAACCGCCGGCGGATGCTGCGGGGATGTCCGAGCCGCCGGAGCCTCCCATCTGGCAGATGCCTAGACCGCCGGCCGCCGAACAACAGGAGCGGCCGTCCACCGCGGTGCCAGCGGTAACAGACAAACCGCGGGCGCTGCGTGATGCGCCTGCCATCGACACTGTGATTGGCCTCCCGGAAGGCCAAGCCGCAGCCAAGCCTGTCGAGCCTCCCGGTTGGTCGGAGCAGCTCGAGCGGTCGCCAGCCAAACCGTCACTGCCTGCCCCGCTCCAAGAAACCGACGCCGGCGCCGCACTACTATCGGAGCCGCGTATTCAGACCGATTACTACGGTGGCGGCCTCGACACACTGCTTGAGGTGGAAGCGGTTTGCGTAGATGATTCTTCCGACCACCGTCTGGCAACGCCGCCGCAACTATCGTTGCCCGTTAGGCGCAGCAGCTCGACCGATGGCGCGGCGGTGCCGCCAGACGATGCACACAAGCCCCTCGGCACGCGCAGGCCGCTACACGCTCCGCCGCTAGAAACTTTGGCCTTGCACCCGGTTCCGTTGGAACAATTGCCGCGGGCGCAAGTGAACCTGGTCGATTTGAACGCCAGGATCAACGGCTACAACTACTCGTTGCGGGCATTGGAAGCACAGCTACACGACGACGGCGCGTGGGATTCCGCGCGAATAAGACTGGCGATCGAAAGGCTCAAGAAACTCTTGGCCCAGCGCCGCGATTTGGAGGTTTTCAGGGAACTGTTGCCGGCCGAACAGCGCCGTTTGGTGACGGACTTCGAGCCAGTGCGTCCGATCATTGCTCAGCTTGGACAGCGCATCTGGTCGGCCCGCCAAGCCGCCGAGCAGGTCGGTGCGACCGCCTCACAAGATGCAACCTCCGCCCAGGCGGCCGCGGCGGAATTGGAGCGCCTAGACGCGCTTTCGCGTGAATTGGCCGAGTTCGGCCAGCAATAGCCCTTTTTCTGTCGGAGGCGGCCGGCAGCAGCCAAACGGCACCATCGTTGGCCGCGGTCCTGGTAAGCTGGCAGCCAGTGCGGCCAGATTATCGGGTACTGCAAAGATGTATCAATAAAAACCCCGCCGCTCGCAGCGTGGCGAAACGACGGGGCCGGAACAGAGAAGAGGCCGGTTTCAAACCTTGATATTACCAGCTTTCGCGATTATGTCCAGATAGTTGCGAAAAAAACCTACCAAGAAACTGCTCTGTTCCACCCTCGAATGTATACCTTACCAACCTTTTTGCGGGATGCCGATAAACCTAAGCGGTTTCCGAATTGGTATGGTTTACACATTGTGGTGGGTAAGGCTGCCCACTGATGGTAGGTAGTGGCGGCAAAAATCAATCTTCCTTTCGCTTAGGTTTATACTCACGCAATTAACAGCGAAAGCAGCTAAATGGTGACCGGCAGATGCTTTCGGAAAGAAGTTCGGCGTAGGTTATTTACCCACCTCACACCTTTGCAAAGCTGGTCTGCTGCGCAAGTTTACCCAGTGTGGGGCAAACGAGAAAGTGTTGGGCAAACAAGCATTAGCGTTACTGCCGAAAGTGCTTCGACTACATGTCTTTCCCTGGGCAATGCCCGCGTTGAGTAGCACCGTGCCGTTTTGGTTATAGACCCGAATACCAAGACCACTCGCTCAGAGCACCATAAATTGCCGCACCCCCAAAGCCAGCAACAACTCCTGGGAAATCAACATTGGGTGAACTTCAGGTATCAGACGTATTATACGGCATCCGGGCTGACCAGCCGTACACGATTGCCCAGGTAAAATAGCGCGGTTCCCACCACCATCGCAACTATGTAACCGCACGGCAGGCCAACGCATACAAGCCCCACCAGCACGGCTATCGGAAACTCGGAGCGACATTGCGCCGTATCGCGCACGAGCCAGATAAGCGCCAGTGCCTCGAACAGTAGGATCACACCCAGCACTGGCAGCGGGAATGCCTTGACCACCTGCTCGCAGCCCGGCCCAAACAGCAGGCCGAGCAATACAAACAGCGCCCCGTAAATGATGACCGATCCGCCCGTCCGGCCGCCAAAAGCGAAGTGTCCGGCCATCCCTCCCGCGCCGTGGCATGTTGGCACGCCGCCGAACCATGGATTGACCAGATTCATCAAGGCGTACGTCAGCCCGATCTTCCGCAGCGCCATGCGCCGATGAGGGAATAAGTCCTCCACGAGTTGCCGCGTAGCGAGGACGGAGTTGGCTAGCGATAGCGGTAACTGCGGTAGGGCAAGAACCAACAATCCCGTCAGAATGTCGGCCGGCCGCGGAACGTGCACACTGGGCAAGTGGAAGCCAAAGCTGACGGCCGCGCCGGCCTCCCAGTTGAACGTCATCGCATAAACAACTCCCAGGAGGACAACCGTAAGTGCTGCCGGAAACCTGCGGTTGCCCAGCAGAAATATCGTGATCACGAACGCGCAAGCCGCCAGTGCGTATCCCCAGACCCCGTCCGCTTGCACAAACTTCCCCAGCGCCACCGAGGCCAATTGGAGCCCTAGTCCAAGCTGAACACCGCGTACCACGCACTTGGGAACCACACGTGCCAACCAATCGACCAGGCCGGTTACTACGAGAATCAGCATCAGCAAGCCGATGGCAATACCGGCACCGTATAGCGTTGCCGCGGAAGTCTGTTGTGCAATGACGATGGCCGCCATCGCCTTCAGGGGCTGAACCGGCATCGGCAACCGATACAGCAAACCTGACAGAAGCTGCATGATGCCGAACATTATTAGCACGCTCGTTCCATCCAGTCCGGCAGCGAGAACTATTCCGATGAGCAATGGTACATCTGTTCCCATGTCCCCGAACGCCCCGGCCAGTTCGTTCCGATCGAATCTGATCCTGGGCCGCCCGGCCGTAACGTCGAACTGGGGTGCTAAGGTGTTCGTAGCTTCTTTCAATGTCCATCTCCTAACGCCGTACGACTTGTGAACAGGTCCCCTAACGTTGCCCGCCTATCTTTCGCACCCTGTGGCGTTGGCAAGCAACGCTGGTTGACAGGCCTGCCGCAATCGGCTCCCTATTGGTTCGCCATGCAACTCATTGGTTCGCCATGCAAGTGATTTAATGCTCGGTTATCTGAATCCTATCCGGCCCGTTGCGCGTTAAGCTATCTGCTCCGCAATACCCGGTGCTTCCGCGGTCGGTATTACGCCGGCCGGACTGGGCGCGCCGCGTCCACCTTTTTGCCTGCCTGCTAGATTATTATTTGTGGCCTCCAAAGCCTGCCTGGCAACTTCTTCAAACAAATACGCTCATGCCGGTTTTGGCATTGTAAACTTCGTCCTCTTTGCCCCACACCCAATCCTCAGCCTACGGCACGCCAGGCGGACCGCCGGGCATACAAGTTGCTCTCTGTTTTTTAAAAGGCTTTATACAGCGCTGAGCAATCCAGGCAAAAACGCTCGACTGGGCGCCGCAGCCCTGCAAAACCGTAGCGCTTAGGTTGCCAAAAGTGTGCAAAAACTGCAACTCTGTTTTGTGGCACGATGGCGGCCATCGCCAGACAGTGCCATCGACAACGGCGGATCGATGGCGATCCGCTACTGGTAGGTTCGATCCTTTTTTATCGAGGAGGTACAAACCATGTATCACGCACAACGTTGGTGGATGGGTGTGGTAATGATGATGGGACTCTTGGGATGGCTTTCACCCGGTTGGGCGGCGGAACCAGCCGACAAACCCGTAGCCGACAACCCAGAGGCCCCCGCTTCGGTCGCTCCAGCAAACGCCCCGACCCCTTCGGCCCAGGCGGTAGCCGAGCTTCGGGCCAAAATCCATGCCGTCATGGCCGAGTTGTGGCAAGAGCAGGCCAAGGCCCAACCCGATCAGGCCAAGATCAGCCAACTGCAAAAACAGTTGGTGGAGCATCGCCTGCAACTGCAAACCGCGGTTCGGCCGGCCGGTCAGAATCCGCCCGCAGCAGGCGCCGGGCTTGGACCCGCATGGGCTGGCCCCAGTCCCCGAGGGGGTGGACCGGTCGGCCCCGGCGCAGGGTTAGGCCCCAGGGCCGGCGTCGGACCAGGACAAAGTTTTGGCCCCGATCCCAAAGCAGGCATCGGTCCTGGTTCCCAGGCAGGTTTTGGTCCTGGCTTTGGACGAGGGGCTGGCCGAGGATTTGGTCGAGGCCCTTGTATGGGTTATGGCCCTGGCATGGGATACGGTAAAGGCCCTGGCCCTGGCATGGGGTGGGGCGCTGGTCCTGGGGCTGCCCAGGGTGGGCCTGCTGGTCCAGGCGGTGGGCAAGGCCGAGGATTGGGCCCCGGCATGGGCGTCGGCCGCGGCGGCCCCTGGTTTATCGACCAAAACCAAAACGGCATCTGCGACCGATGGGAAGCCGTTCGCGGAGGCCGATAAGCAATAACTTCGGAAACCAGATGGCCCCGGCCGTCCCGCTTCTCCCGGCCGCAGCGGCCGCGTCGTCCGCCCCCCTATGTGCCTAATGCCTAAAGGGAGCGTCGGCCGGCTGGCATGGCTAACTTGGCTCGGGTGGCAACGCTGGCTTGCCTAGCCATGCACGGATGGCGCCCGAACGAAGCACCCCAGATCTGTAGGAAGCCATTCCCCTTCCCCCAACCATCTTCCACCAGGGAAGAGAGGAATTGGGTGAGGTTATCTCCGCTGCGGGGAGAGGGAAGAACTGCCTAGGCCCGATGTTGTTGTGGCAGCGGGAGAGGCAACATCGATATACGCCATTCATTCCCCTGTATTTCAGCAGTGTACTCAACACGGAGGGGTTACCCTTGTGGTTACCCCTCTTGTCTTATCTAAATTGGCCCATAATTGAAACGCGCACTTTTCCCAATCTCTTATGTTGTAAGCTTGCCAAATTGGGCAGAACCGTTCAATCCATCTACAGGAGACCACAAAATAAGCATTCACGACGGCTCACCTCCCCATACCCTTGTTTTATAGCTAGCTTCTGGCCTACCGGTTTTGTGTTAAGATGAAGCAAAGCGCCAGGCGGTCGATTCAGACAAGAAGCGTTTCCTGTCGGGTTCTTTCATGAGCATCATTACGACCAGACTGGTGTGGGCGGCCGGGATGGTAGCAGCGTCCGCGGGGCTTGCATTCTGGCAATACAAGGAATACCAGCACGAAAGCCAATTGGCCCGTAGCGTGCTGGAGCGGCAAGCCGAGGCCCTCCACCATGCCGTGGTCGGCGGTATCCGGTCTCATCGCCGACTGGGCCGATTCCTAGAGGTCCAAATCCAGGCCGCCTTGCAGGAATTGGTCGAGGCCCAGGATGTCCTGGCCGTGGCCATCGCTGCCGCTGACGGCAAACCCATCCTTTCGGCCGGTCCGAAAGAGTATCTGGAGCCTTTGCCTACGGCGTCCGGTTTTTCATGGCGGCCGGAGGCCCTTGTTTACATCAAGTCATTTCCACTTTCGGCGGACTTAGGATACAGGGGGCCGGGTTCGGGCGGACCCTGGCGAAGCGCCAACACGGAGAACGACCCCTTGCCTACCAAGCCCGGCGGTTCCCGGTGGGCAGGCGGAGAAAAAGGCGAGCACGGTACCGCAGCACGCGGCGGCCCAGGGCCAAAATACGGCTGGGGCCGGATGACCTGGCAAGATCCCCCAACCGCTTCTGAACGCCTCTTGGCCGCTGGCGGTCAGTTCCTGGTGGTACTTGCCTTGGACCGCTCGGGTACAGACGCCTCTGTGGCTCGGGCCGGGCGGCTTCGGTTCTGGTTTGCCGCTGTGGGAATCGGGCTGGTCTTGTGTGCGGCGCTGGCCGGTTGGATGGGGTTCCGTCTACTCCAAACGCGGACCCGGACGCAACTCCTGGAAATGGAGGCCCGACATCTGCGCGATCTGAGTCAGGCAGCCGCCGGGTTGGCCCATCAGACCCGGCATCCGTTGGGTTTGCTCCGTGGTTGGGCGCAGCGGCTGGCCCAGTCCGATTTGCAGTCCGACGAGGCCCGCCAACGGGCGCAAGCCCTGATGGAGGAATGCGATCGGCTGACCGCCCGGCTGAACCAATTCTTGGCCTTTGCCCGGCCCAGGGCCCCTGAGCCGGAACCTGTTCGGCTGGGAGAACTAGTCCGGGAGTTAGAAGTTCTCCTGCAACCGGATTGGCAGAGCAAACAGCTTCGGCTTCGGTACCATCCGCCTCCTGACGGGGCCGACATGGTCGAAGCCGACCGGGATATGCTTCGGCAGGCCCTGTTCAACCTGGTGCAGAACGCCATCGAAGCGTCGCCGGAAGGCGGAGAGATTGAACTTCGCCTTATCAGCGGCCATGATGGACGATGTCAGCTCCGTGTGGCCGACCAAGGCCCCGGCGTGCCCGAAGATGATCAGCCGAAACTTTTCACTCCCTACTTTACCACCCGCGAAGGCGGGACCGGATTGGGCCTAGCCATTGTCCGGCGGATTGCGGCGGCCCACGGCTGGCAGGTCGGCTATCAACAGCGAGGCGGGGGCGGTTCGATCTTCTGGATCGCCGGCCTACGCCGCTCGGGATGAGAAGGGACTCTGTTCACCAACCGGCCTTAAAACACGACGGAATCCCCCAACGGCCATGAACGCCCCAGCGAAGATACTTTTAGTAGAAGACGAACCAGCCCAGCGCCGCCTGCTGGCCGAGTTTCTTCACTCGTTGGGCTACCAAGTGGTCGAGGCTGGTTCGGCGGCAGAAGCCCTGAACGGTCTTGGTTCCTCCTGTGTCGATCTGATTCTCCTCGATGTGCGTCTGCCGGATCAGAGCGGCCTGGACCTGCTTGGCGTACTTCGGCGGCAGGGCGTCCAAACGCCGGTGGTCATCATGACCGCCTATGCCGACCTTCGTCAGGCTGTTTCGGCGGTCAAACAAGGGGCGACCGATTACCTGGCCAAGCCGCTGGATTTGGACGAACTGGCCCTCGTGATCGCCGACGCTTTGGCGGATCGGCTGCCTGCCGGTGATTGGGGCGACGCCGCTGGGCCGACCGGCCAATCCGCATCGACGGCCAAAGCGACCATCGACCGGCTGAAGAGCCTTTTGCCGGGCCTGGTGTGCGAAAGTCCGGCCATGCGCCGGGTCCTTCAGACCGTGGCGGTGGTTGCCCCCTCGGATGTCCCGGTGCTTATTAGCGGTCCGACCGGCAGCGGCAAAGAGATGATCGCCCAGTTGATCCATCGGGCAAGCCCCCGCTCCGCCGGGCCAATGGTCGCCGCCAATTGCGCCGGACTGCCGGAAACCCTCTTGGAAAGCGAACTTTTCGGCCACACCAAGGGCGCCTTTACCGGGGCCGATCAGGCGCGGGTAGGGCTTTTCCGGGCGGCTTCGGGCGGCGTCTTATTTTTAGACGAAATCGGCGAACTGCCACTCCACCTGCAACCCAAACTGCTCCGCGCTTTGGAAACCCGGCAGATCACCCCCGTGGGAAGCGACCGACCGGTGGAGGTCGATATTCGGCTTATAGCGGCCACTAATCGGAATTTGGTCGAGCAGATACAGGCAGGCCGATTCCGAGAAGATTTGTACTATCGGCTGAATGTGATCGAGTTGAGCCTGCCGCCGCTTGTCGATCGGCCGGAAGACATCCTCCCCTTAGCCCGCCAGTTTGCCCAGGAGTTTGCTGGGGCGACGGTACGGTTTTCGCCGCAGGCTGCCGAGTGTCTTTTGGCCTACTGCTGGCCGGGTAATGTGCGGCAATTGCGAAACGCGGTGCATCGGGCGTGTCTGTTGTGTCGGGGGGATGTGATTTTGCCGGAACATTTGCCCCCCCAGGTAGCCGCCTTGGCCGAGACCGGCCCGCAGCCCCCAGCGTCGCCGGGTCGGCTCGGCCAATTGGAACGGGCCGCCATCCTAGCCGCCCTCCAAGAATGCGGCGGCAACCGCACCCAGGCCGCCAAAAAGCTCGGCATCAGCCGACGGGCCCTTATCTACAAACTCCGCGCCTTGCAGGAAGAAGAACCCGCGTCGTGACCCCGCAGCGATTCCCCTAGCGCATCTGGCAATCTCCGAGTAGAACTTCGGTAACATTATCGGTAATCGGGGCATTCGGGAATTGAAACGTCCTAACTGTTTGTTAGCAATGGTATTGTGTCGCTAGGCGGCCAGCTTCCACCCGGGTACGAAGGAAAGTAAGGAAACTGCGGCAGTTGATTTCCGGCCCACCTGACACAAAGCTAATCGCTGGCCGAAGCCAATTCCTCCTGGAGGGCATAAACCGTGAAATGTTTCTGGACAGCAATGGTCGCGTTGGTTTGGGCAACTTCGTTCTGCACGGCGGATGATTTGTTGCTGGCCGAGAATGGCCGGGCGCGGGCCAGTGATTCACTGCCGGCTGAGCAGGGGCGGCCGCAGGCGGGCGATTTGCTGCTGGTTGAAGATGGCCGGGCAAAGGCAGAGATTGTGATTGCCGAGCGGCCTCCGCGGATGGTTCGCATGGCGGCGCACGAGTTTCGCGAAACCATCGAAAAAATCAGCGGAGCTCGGCTGCCCATCGTTACTGCGCCGACCGGCAAGGCGGTGAAGGTTTTTATCGGCGCCAGTCCGCACAACCCCATCAAGCCAGACGGCCTCCCCTACGGCGCCTACCGGATCGTTACTGGTCCGGGCTGGTTGGCACTGGTAGGTGAAGATAGCGATTTTGAACCGATCCCGCCGTTTGCTCACAGCAATAGCGACATCCCCCGCGCTCAGGGGGAATGGGAAAAGATCGTCGGCGCACCGTATGGAATGCCGAATCCGCTTCTCTACAAGCATCGGCTCCGGCTGCCGGGCGATACCGGCAAGCCTGACGGCGCGGTTACCGAAAAGAACGAGACGTTTGAAATCTGGGGATTGGACGAACGCGGCAGTTACAACGCCGTTTGCGGTTTTCTGCGGAAGCTGGGGGTGCGCTGGTATTGGCCGGGCGAACTGGGCGAGGTGTTGCCGTCGATGAAAACGATTCGGGTCCCGCCGATGGACGAAACGGTACGGCCCGACTTTTTGCTCCGGCAGTTCAACTTCCGTTTTGGCGTGGTCGGGGCGGATACGGCGCGTTGGGTGATGCGGCTTGGGCTGCGCAACGACGAACGGTTTCTGATCGCCCACGGCATGGCCACCATGACCAACCGCCAGGCGGTCTTCGATGCCCATCCCGATTGGTTTGCCATTTACGGCGGCAAGCGGGACTTTAGGCCGGGCGATTCCAAGTGCCAGCTTTGTTATTCCAATGAGGAACTGTTTCAGGAAACGGTTCGCTGGGCGCGGGCGACCTTGGACACCTACCCGGTGGAGACGGTTTCGATCATGCCGCCGGACGGCTATACAGCGATCTGCCAGTGTGAAAAGTGCCGGGGCAAGGATACGCCCGAGCGGGGCGAGCGAGGCCGGCTCAGCGATTACGTATGGGATTTTGTCAATCGGGCGGCCCGAGAGATCGCTAAAACCCATCCGCGTGCGAAAGTGCTGAATTGTGCATATGGAACCTATACGCTGCCGCCGCTCAAGATCGACAAATTGGAGCCGAACGTATTGGTCTGTATCGTTGGGGGGCGCCGGCCGTTTAACCGAGGCGGTCCGAAGGGCGAGGGCGAAGCTGCTCCGGAAGCCCTACGCGCCGCTTGGGCCAAAAAAACGCACAACCCCCTGTTGATCTTCGAGAATTATCCGTTCACCGACCGCGGCTGGTACTTGCCCGCCTTTGATGCTCGCACACTCGGCCAGACGGTCAATGCCACCAAAGGGATCTCGCAGGGAGAGGACATTTGGCTCAGCGTGGGGCGTGAGTTCGACAAAAAAGACATCGGGTTTAATCACTTCCTGGTCTATTTCACCGCACGTGCCTATTGGGGTGGGAAACAGTATGACCCGGAGGCGGAGCTGCGGGAATATTGCCGGTTGTTTTACGGTCCGGCGGAGCAGGAGATGCTGGCCTTTTTCGATTATTGCGCCGCCCACTGGCGAGAGATGGAAAGCGATCCGGGAAAGATCGAAGAAGCTCTGGCTTTGTTCGCGAAAGCCAAGGCGAAAGCGGAAACAGCGTCTGAGGGCATTTATCGCCGCCGGCTGGCGCTGATCGACGAGTATCTGAAGGGGCTGCGCATGAAACGCCAGCAACTTCACCAAAAACGGGGGCCCGTGCCGGTGGTCCGACTGGTTGGCGAGGCATCCGAGATTGTCATCGACGGAAAGCTGGACGAGGCCTATTGGCAGAATTGTCCGGCTGCCGCCACAGGCCGACTCCGGGAACTGCAAACCGGCGCCGAGCCGGTGTTCGGCACAAGCTTCAAAACCGGCTGGCATGGCAACAGCGTGGTGTTTGCGATCCGGTGCGAAGAACGCGCCGGGCAAGTTCCCCGCTCATTAACAGAATCCCCTAACCCGCCGCATCCGGAAAACAAGCCTGTTACTACTTCCACCCGCAACGACGATCCGGCCATCTGGTACGGCGACGTAGTGGAAATCCTCATTGCCACGGAGTCGCACTCGTATTACCAGATTGCCATTAGCCCGGCCGGTCATGTGGTCGATCTGGACCGAGCGGCGCCGGAAGGCCAGCGGTTTGCTTGGGATTCCAAAGCCGAGGTCGCTACCCATATTGCCGACGACCACTGGACCGTGGAAATCCGGCTGCCTGTCAGTCAGGACGAAAACGACCCGCTGCACCAGATTCTCGGTCGCAAGCCTACGCAGAGTTTGCCGTGGTTTATCAACATTTGTCGCCAGCGTATTCGGCCAACCGGAGCGGAATATTCTGCCCTTTCCCCCACCGGCGCCGCCACATTCCACCAGCCGTTGAAGTTTGCCTATTTCTACGCAGGCCGATCTCATCAATTTGATTTTGATCCCCAGGCGACCGATTTTGCCCTGCAATTCCAGGCCGCCATGAGGGAGCGAAAAGCCGATCTGTTTCTAACCCTGGCGCAAGGTAAGGTTACCGACTTCCAGAAGTCTGCCGCCCTGGAACAAGCGGCGCGGTACGATCCGGCCGCCGCGCCATCCATCATTCAGCAGATTCCGATCGAAACCGTCCAAAAGGCCGCCCAGATGCACTATCTGCTTGCTACATCTAAACCCCAAGAGCTTCTTGCCCGCTTTGCCCAGGAAGATTTGATGCAATGGCCCTTCTGGAAACGGGGCGAGGGGTATCACGCCCGCGGCCGGGCCTATTTCCTCGCCAAACAGGGCCAGAAAGCGGAACAGGACCTTATGGCCGCTCTCCAGTGGACAAGCCAACCACGCACCCGCCATGCCATTCTCCTGACATTGGCCCAAAACCGGGAAGAAAACCTCCGAGACGACAAGGCGGCCCTGGTCGCCTACCAGGCCATCATCGAAGGACATGAACAGATTGGCGGTTGGGAACAGTACACGGCGCTGGAAGGCATCGCACGCATTCTCGCTCGCCAAGGTCGCTTCGACGAGGCCCTCCATATTCTGAACCGGGCAGAACCAGACAAACTCCAAGGCGCCTGGCGCCAAAGGTTCTTCAAGGCCATCCAGGAAATAGAGGAGGCTAAAAAGGCAACCGACCGCCCCTGACCCTGGCAAAAAGACTGTCGCAATTTGGCTCGCTAGCCCAGTGGCCAGCCATTCGTGTTGCTCGATACGGTACGTCAGCAGGGCAAGACGTCGGTCATGGTCACCCACGATCTTGAGGTGGCGGAACAAGCCCTGTGAGTCATCCGACATCGGACGTGTTAGACCTCATCCGCCGATGATTTAACCCTCACATCAGCGACGTAATATAGCCCATTGTACGGGGCACAGAAACGGTCGGTTGCGGCGACATTTTTCGCACTTCGAGTACAAACAACACGAGAATTTTTGCTCAATCACCATAATCGACGAGTCTTTGCTCTTTGCGAAGCCTCGCTGGCCAGAAGCTTTCGTGTTTTTTCGGCCCTTGACGCTGGCAGCCAAACTGTATATCGTAAAATTACGATGAAAGACCGAACGAATTTGTGTGCTCCTGAGAAATGCCTGGAGCCGGCAGCGGTCGGCGGGTTTGCGCAGGGGGAAACGGATCGTTCCGACCACGATTTGGCCCGGCTGGCCAAGGCCTTAGGGCACCCGGCGCGCGTGCGCATCGTCCGCATCCTGCACCAAAGGAAAACTTGCATCTGCGGCGAGTTGGTAGGGCAACTCCCCTTGGCTCAATCGACCGTCTCGCAGCATCTAAAAATCTTGCGGCAGGCGGGGATGATCGAAGCCACCAATGATGGCCCCAGAGTCTGCTATCGGCTGGTTTCTGGCAGCCTCGTAGCTTTGAAAAAGCTGGTCAGCCAACTGTAGTACAATGGTAGCCATTAGCGCCGAACGCATGTCCGCATATTCGTTCATCGACGATTATCGATAAACCACTTTTTTCTAGGAGGATGACCTGTATGCCTACTTACGATTATGTGTGTCAGGACTGCGGGCAGGTGTTTTCGCTACAGGCCTCTGTTAGCGAATACTCTAAAGGACTCCAACCGACGTGCCCTTACTGCGGCTCTAAAAAGGTGGTGCGGACCTTTTCCTCTATTCATGTGATGTCCTCGCGGAATCAAGGTGGGCCGGGCTGGGGTGGATGTTGTGGGCCGTCGGCTGGCCCCGGATGCTGCGGATAAGCGTTTTGTTGAGCTGCGTACGTCCACATGCAATATAGGACAGCAGCCCCGCTGTGCTATAGTCCAACCTCCTGCCGCAAAAAATCTTATGACCGGAAAGGGTACTTTATGTCATCAGGACTGGATCCTGTAACAAAAGAATTGGTTGCCATGGCAGCGGCGGTGGCGGGCCATTGCGCACCCTGTTTCAGCTATCACTTTCAACAAGCAGTGGCGCTGGGGATCGCTCCCCAGACCATTCAGGCTGTGGTAAGCCTTGCCCAAGCCATCCGGCAAGCCGGCGATCATCACATCGACGAGTTCGCCGCCCGCCGCTTGGCCGACCAGTATGTCCATAACGAAACGGACCAAACTCAGGAATCAAAGGAGGATGAAGCATGACGCAGACGGAGCAGGTCCACCAGAGCATCCAAGCACCTCACCTCCAGGAGGCGCAGCCGGGGGGCTTCCCGTCGGGGGCATCCTCCGCGGGCGGAACCGCACCGGGTTTCCGGCCTACGGTAGCCATGTGGTTCTACCTGGCAGTGGTCATAATAATGTATATTAGTGCGCTAGTGTATGCATGGGTGCATGGATTGTCGATCTCCGCCATTTTTTACTACGGACTGCTTCAGCCGCCGGGTATCACCGGCCCAGAAGCCCGATTGGCCGAGATCGAAACCCCCTTGTCCTGGAACGTTCCGCTGGTGCTATGGTACGTATACATCAAAGGTGCCGCCGTGCTGGTAGAGCTTTTCCAGTACTGGGTGGTTGGCATGTTGATTGCCGCAGGACTGGTGGTCTTCGTGTCGTGGGAGAAGGTACGGGCCAAGATGGGCTACGGGGGAATCAAAGCGAACCTGCTAGCAGCAAGCGCTGGGGCAGTCATTCCCATTTGTTCCTGCGGTATCGTCCCAGTTTTAGCGGGCATGGTCGAGGCAGGTATTCCGCTTGGGCCTACGATGGCTTTCCTGATTGCTGCTCCGATGCTCAACGTGCCCACGGTATTCATGACGGTCGGTGTGTTGGGTTGGCCTATGGCGCTGGCCCGGGTTGTGGCCACCTTCGGCATCGCGCTGGTGGTGGGCGAAGTCCTTTCCCGCTGGCAGCGAAAACACCGCAGTCCGCGGCACTTCCTCAAAATCCGCGTCACCCCGAGGTTGACGCCCCAGATGCAGCAGTTCGCCTTCCGCTTCGGCCTTCTCGCCAGCAAGCAGCCGGATGGCGTGCATGCGGAACAACTGGGGCCGGACGGCGAGGACAAACTCGTCTTGCTCGAAGAGGCGGGTTTGGTCGAAAGGACGGCCGACGGGTTGTGGAGACTCCCTCCGGCCGAGAGCACTAGTATCAAACACGTCGGCGCCTGCGCCATTTTGCCCCAGGGGGACAGTGTTGGCGGGAGCCTATCGCACAAACTGGCCGAGATGTTCCGCATGGCCCTGCGCCTGTTCATTCAGTTAAACGGCTACCTGGTTTTGGCGGTCCTGATCGCCGGGGCGATCAAAGTCCTTTTGCCGACCCAGTTAATTACCGCTTGGGTCGGGGGCACTGCGCTGAATAGTGTTTTGGTGGCAGCGGCTGTGGCGCTGCTGGCGTATGTGTGTACTTATGTCGAAGTGCCTACCGCCCTGGCCCTAATGAGCAAGGGAATGGGACCCGGCGCCACCCTAGCTTACTTGTTGGGCGGCCCGGGCCTTTCCTTGCCCTCACTCGCCATGCTTTCGGGGGTATTCCGGGCCAAAGTACTGCTATTGTACGCAGGTGTCTCGTTTGCGGGTTGCGTAATTGCAGGGTATATCTTCAACATATTTTTCTGAAATACGATTTTAAGGAGGACATTAGTCTATGAGCGACTCGTTACCTACCATTCGTCTCTACTACCTACCGCAGACTTTCCCGTGCGGCGTGGGCTCGAGCTGCTGTGGTCCGGTGGGACAAACAACTCAGGACATAGAACAGTACATCACCGCGCTTCGCAAGGAGCTGGGGCAGGTCGAGGTGCAGACCATCAACGTGACCGGCAGCCTCGACCCAGGGCGCGATGCCGCGGCCATGCGGCTGCTAGATAGCTTCGGGGCTTTGGCCCTGCCCATTTTCGCCCTCAATGGCGAAGTGATCTCCATGGGCCCGCCCAACATCGACGAGTTGGTGGAAATCCTCAAAGGCAAGTTTTCGGCCGCAACCTAACAAACCGTTTGCTATACCGGGGGACGCTCACGTTTCGCAGAATCGTTGTAGGCTTAGACCTTTCTGAAGCTTGCGACCGGGTTATCGGTTGTCTGCACGGTCTGAGGCCGCCGGGCACCGAGGAGGCGATCCTCGTCCACGCCTTGGGACCGCGGAACCTGCCTGACATGCAGCCTCTATTGACCTCCTACGTGGAAGCGCGGCTGGCAGCACAAGAATCGCTCCTGCGGGAAAAGGGATTTCAGACCCGAGTAGAGGTCGCGTTGGGCACACCCATATTGGAGGTGAACCGAATCGCGGCCCAGCACAACGCATCCTTGATCGTGATAGGAACCCATGGGTCTAGCCTGCTTCGCGAGGTTTTCCTCGGGCGGACGGCTATGGGCATCCTCGAACATGCCACCTTGCCGGTGTTGGTGGTCCGCATTCGCATCACCGAGGAGGAAGGCGGACTCCGCTGCCAAGCCGCCTGCCTGGAGTGTGGGCGCCATCTGCTTTATTGCACCGACTTTTCCGTTATCGCGGAGCGGGCTTTTCTCTATGTAGAAAAAATCGTCGACAATTGCCGAGGGCGTGTGACCTTGCTCCATGTTCAAGATAAATCCCGCATCGCATCTGATCTCTCTCACCGCTTGGGAGAGTTTAACCAGGTCGACCACGAGCGCCTGGAAAGGCTGCGAAGCCGGCTGCGCGAAAAAGGAGCCGCCGAGGTCACCATTGCCCGGCGCTATGGATCCCCCATTCAGGAAATCTTGCGCGTAGCACAGCAAGAGAACGAATCTCTCATCGTCATGGGAAGTCAGGGCCGAGGGTTTATTTCCGATGTATTTCTAGGAAGCACCAGCCAGCAGGTCGTCCCCCATGTTCCAATGCCGGTTTTGCTGGTGCCGCCAATCCGGTAATCTTTGGAAATGGTTCCTGGTCGAGCAGAGGAGGAGTCGACTCTTATGGAAAAAACCGTTACCATCACCCTTTCGGAACAAGAGTTGCTAGACCTAGAAGCGATCCTGGTGGATGAAGACCAGGAAGAAGCACTGCGCTTCCTCCGTAATGTCATCAAGCAGAAGGTGAAGCTTGCCCAAACCAGCGGCTGCCGGCCCGCCACCGATTTGCGCTGAACGACTGTTCGCCGCATGCCCTGCCGCCGCCATAAGCACAGGTGTGTTCGCGGACTTGCATGCCCGGGCCCCTTGCACGCGCTTCACCCCAGATCGTCGCTTGCTTCCTAGTTCCGCGCGGCAAAGCCGCAGTGGAACCTGTGATCTGAGCTTATGCCCAGCTTGCAGAGTTTGCCTTATGATACCCTCCCTCGGTTGATTCCTCTGAATAGCAGCTTGCATCAACGCGGCTATTGGCCCCCATTCTCGCGCCGGCGGCCCATGTATCGGGTGCAGCTAGGGCCGAAACGGAACGTCTCCCGCCTTCTGTGACGTGGGAGCTGCGTCGAGGCTTCCAGGCTGCCATTGTCTGGCCATTGCGATATCCTTCTCGACATACTCGGTAATTTGATGCAGGTCCACATATCCGATGCGGTTGAGCAATTGTGGCTTGTACTGGCTGCCGGCGATGGCGGCGTAGCGTTTCCAATGGGCCAAGGCTTCCTCAAGATGCCTGACGGCCGCCTCTTGTTGGTTACGCTGGCCCTCACGGTCGAACTGCGCCAAAGCGACTGCCGCGCGAATTTTCGCCGCGTAATAGTATCCCAGATGCGCCATCGCCTCCAGGTCGCCCAGCGTCCTTTGCAGTTCGCGATCGGGGCGATCAGCTGTTCGCAAGTCGCCGAGCAATGCCAGTGTATTGTGCGCGTACCGTTGCAGCGCGTCGGCCACCTCCATAGGGGTGACTGCCTGGGGCTGAGGTGCCTGTTTATTCCCTGCCAGCCACTGCCCGATGCTCAGCACGCCGCTTCCCGGCATAGGGTTCCCGAGGATGAAATCTCGCACGGTGTAAAAGCCCCGTGGTGCCGGATGCCGGGTACATGCTTCGGGGAACCAGCGCAAGTCGATGTCTTTCCAGAAAAAGCTGGTAACCTGCGGAACAATCTTGGAAGCCGTTGCCCAAGCCGTGAATAGCTTCTCGGCGGAGACCTGAGGAAATCGGGCCGCCAGTATCTTCTTGAAATGCTCATTGGGCAACGAAGGGTCGTAGCTCAGGCGTCCCCAAAGAAGGAAGCTGTACCATTGTTTCTTTACTACCAGCGCTCGAGGAAGCTCCCCGTCGACATCGATCGCTTCTCGACCCCAGCAATACCCGTCGGGACCCATGTAGAAGCCAGCCAAACGATCCGGTCCGGGCATGTTGCGGATGTATTGCCGGGCATAGTCCGGGTCGCCCCAGCGAAAGCTGTATATATCGTCGTTGCGAACGGTCAACCATGTTTTCATTCCCGCCGGCATTTGTTCCAGCAGAGGCTTGATAAATGGGGGATTGGGGATGGAATACATGTGGGCGATCGAGTATTTGAAGCTCAACTCGAGCGGACACGGACAATCGCGGAACTCGTGTAGAATCTCGGCCAAGCGGGTTTGATGAAGGCGGTGAATAAGCCGGAAGCGTCTTTCGGGCTGCTTGACCAGGGCATCCCGTACACCTTCTCCGTAGGTCTGCCACAACCATTGTTCCTTGCTTGGCCCTTGGCCCTCGAGCCTCATGTTCTCTCCTGCCGTAAAACCTATCCCGGCGAGCAGCGGATAGGTGTTGACCACTTCTCGGACACTGGCGCGAAAATAGCGGATAGTTGCCGGATTGCGGCGATCGGCTGTGATTCCATACTTGCCGTCGGTTCCCCACACGAAGATATTCCAGGTGAACCAGTACACCTCGATGCCCCGGTCATGGGCATATTGCATCACATGACGCCAGAAGGCGATTTTGTCCTCGATCGTCATCCGTCGCACGATCTCCACATCCCGAAGCATTGCAGGCCGAACCATATCGGTGCCTGTGTGGGAGAAGGTGTCGTCGAGCGGAACTCGGGTACGCCAGACATCGTTGAGGGCTATCTCAGGAAACTCCGGCACGCGGACGATCGATGGGAAGGGGTGCAAATTCCACAAGGTGAGAACGTTGTAACGGTGGCGCGCCAGCTCGTCGAGCAGCTCGTGCCAGAAAGCGGTGCTCCACACCTCGGGGATGTTCGCCTGGAAGCTGTCGCCGTTATCGGAATAGCTGGGGGTACGCACATCCAGGGGAATGTTGAACTTTATGCCTCGCCGCTCGATGTACGGCCGACAAACGCGCTCGTTCAGTTCCCTGAAGGTGCCTATGCGTATAGCTTCGGCTACGTCGAGGCCACCGTACATGGCCCCTGTCGGATCGCCACCGATTACCCACACCCCCGGTGGATCATCCGTCCGCTTGAGCCGATAAGCTTGGGCTGGCAGCGCCTGCGGGTCGATGTGAAAGGCGACCACCAGCCCAGGCTGTGGGCAGCCGGCCACACGTACCGCTTGAAGGATTTCGTCGATCGCAAAGCCGATCTGAGGTACGCGCACATCGCCGCGAAACTCGATACTCACCGCAGAGCCTGACTGCACCGCGGCACCAAAACACCAAGCGGCGGCCACACAGGCAAGCAAAACTTTGAGGGCTTTTTGGTAGCTCATCCCCATAAACTCCTTCAACATGCTGGTGTATAGAGCATTATGGTATGCAATGCGGCAACGAGCGTCTTGTGGTTCTTTTGCTGGTGGCAATGGCTGTTCGCTACTCTGGTAATGATGCGTATACTCCTAGTCAGCTTGCAATCTGTATACGGCGGTTGGCTATTGATGTTTATACACTGGTCGACTGAACTCGGCTGCACGGTAGTCGATTAATGAGCACCATGTATGGGTTGTAGGCAAGCTTCATCAAGGATTGCGGCCGGCCGCACGATAGCAACGCCGGCGATCCTCTCCGGCTGGTTGCAGCGCGAACCATCATACGCCATACGCCTGGGTTTGACCACCGTCGGCGACGCAGTCGAAGGCGCGACCGGTCCGGTCGCGCGGCGTGGCAAACTGCCGCAGTGCCATCTTTTCTCATAGCCGCGGGCCGACTTGTGCTCACAACCAGTCTTCGATAAGCCTGTTGCAATGTCGCAGCGAGTGCTTGGGTTTTCGGGGCGTAAGACGAACGTTTGCGGTGCGGTCGTTGGAGCTTTCAGGGGTTGCCGCACACGGTCAAAGGCGCTATGTTTTATTGAGGAGATGACGCTTCGGCGGAGGCGGACCGCTGCTACGAATTCCTAGCCGCTATATACAACGGCAACGAACAAGCAGGGGCACAGGACTGAGACCTGCCGGCCCAACGTCCATTGCCCCCGGAGCAACCTGGCTTCCTGCATCAACATAAGGGTACTGGATAAGCCATGCTTGTGAACTTCTTGCCAGCTTATCGGGCTACTGCGACGGCTGTTATGTTGGCGGTGCTTGCAGGTATTATGTCGGCGATGCTTGCAGGTTGCGGCTGCGGTGGGCCACAGGGTTCCGCGCCGGTGCGTCCTGCCGGCGCCGGCGGCGCGGGGGAGTTGCCCGGCCAGCAGACGCCAGCGGTGCGAACCTCGGCCGAGTTTGATCGAGCAGCGAACTTTCAGCGGAGAAAAGCGATGGAAACCGTGACCGTCCGGCTGATCGGAGCTGACGGAAAGCTAACCGAAGCTAAGGCGGTGCCGAAGGTGATTCTGTCCGATGCCGAGTGGAAGCGGCGACTGACCCCAGAACAATACCGCATCGCGCGGGGTAAAGGCACCGAACGGGCTTTTTGCGGGGGACTACTTAACAATAAGGAGCCGGGCATCTACGCTTGTATCTGTTGCAAGTTGCCGTTGTTTTCGTCGGAGGCGAAATACGATTCCGGCACGGGCTGGCCGAGTTTCTTCCAGCCGATCGCTGCGGAGAACATCCGCGAAGAGCCAGACCACAGCCTGGGGATGGTGCGCACCGAGATACTTTGCCCCCGCTGCGATGCCCATCTGGGGCACGTTTTCGACGACGGGCCACCGCCGACCCGCCGTCGGTACTGCCTGAACTCCGAAGTGCTGTTGTTCGTCCCTAAGGAGAAAATCGCCACACTTGCCGAACCGGCCGACCGGTCCCAACATGGTGCTGATAGCAGCTCTAAGCAATCCAACTCGACTGCTAGCGATACCGGGCATCTGGGACTGGCCGCGGCAACTACCCAAGGCAAACAGAGCCAGCGACCGGCGCCCCAGCGGGCCGAAGCTGTTTTCGCAGGTGGTTGCTTCTGGTGCGTTGAGGCGGTGTTCGAGCAGCTTGATGGCGTGCTGGAGGTCGTCAGCGGATACGCCGGCGGCACGGCAGAAACGGCCAACTACCAGGCCGTATCCACAGGAAAGACCGGACACGCCGAAGCGGTGAAAATCGTTTACGATCCGACCCGAATCTCTTACGAGCAATTGCTGAAAGTCCATTTCGCCACACACGATCCGACGCAACTGAACCGCCAGGGGGCCGATGTCGGTCCGCAATACCGCTCGGCGATCTTTTATGCGGATCAGCAGCAAAAAGAACTTGCCGAGGCGATGATCGCCGATCTTAACGCGGCGAAAGTCTTTTCACGGCCAATCGTCACCACCCTAGAGCCGCTACGAGGCTTCTACCCTGCGGAGCCGAAACACCAGGATTTTGCGGCCTGTAATCCGAACCATCCGTACGTTCAGGCCGTAGCGATGCCAAAGGTGCAAAAGGTGCGCGAGAAGTTCAAGTCGCTCATCAAGACCGCAGAGGGTAGCGACGGCAAATAGCGGCAGGTGATGACGGCTCGGCAGGGTTTATTTGGGCATCCGGCCGGCCCGGGGGGACAGCCATGGTGGTGGGCCACTGTTGGCGGCGGAGCTGCTGGCTGGTCGTGGTAACCGTCGCTCGGTGCCTGTTTTGACGCAGAGTGCACGAATAACTCATCAACGCTTAACAAAGCCGTGGTAGCAGGCTTGTTACAATACCTCGGCGTCGAGGTATCAAATCACATATAATCACACGAGTATAATCACACGAAGTGAACGCTCAATCATCTAATCATCTTCAGGCCATGCTCCCGGCGGTGTGTGAAAAAATAGGACTAAATAACTCCACACATGGGAGAAGGTTTCACCAAATTGATTAGCCTTGGATTTGCGGGCAATTTTGTGCGGCGGGCACGTCAGCTTGTCGCAGCACTTATGTAGCACCTATGTAGCGTGCAAACTTGCGAACTGGGGTTGGCTACCTGTGAAGAAGGTCGTCTTTGCACTATTCCTGGCAGTGATTGTTGGGCTGGGCGTGGGCGCGGCAGCCACAGTGGCAAGGCTTGGGCTGTATCCGTGGTCGGGCGATATTGTCGGAGGCAGGCCGGACGAACGTCTGCCCCCGCCGGCAGACCCCGACGCTTTGCCCCGCGTGGTGGTCGATCAGACCGAATACGACTTCGGCACGATGGATTACCGCGATACGGGACAACACGACTTCATTTTCCGCAACGTCGGCGATGGGCCGTTGCGACTTAAGGTGGCCAGCTCGACCTGCCGCTGCACAATCGGGGCGCTGGAAACCGAGGTGGTAGCGCCCGGCGGAACGGCCAAGGTGACGCTGGTGTGGCATGCCGACGACGAAATGACCGGACCTTATCGCCAATCGGCCACCATACTGACGAACGATCCGGCGCAACCACAAGTCCAACTGAGCGTGTCGGGGCTGATTACGGCAGCGGTTTTCGCTTCTCCTGCCGGGGTGCAGTTGGGAACGCTATCGGCCGAAGAATCGCATACGGCTGAAGTGGAGCTGGTTTGCACTCGCAAGGAGCCGTTAGAAGTCACGTACAAACTGGCCGATGAGTCGCTGGCCGAGTTCTTCGAGCTGCATCTGGCGCCGCTCGACCCGCAGCGCGTGAGCAAACACGAGAACGCCCAAAACGGACTATTGCTGACGGTGACGCTCAAACCGGGGTTGCCTTTGGGGCCGTTTGTCCAGACAATCCAACTTCAGACGAATGTTCCGGCAGCACCTAGTCTGGAAATACCTATAAAAGGGACGATTAGTGGCGATATTACCATTGTCGGGGCAGGTTGGCTGGATAGCGAAAACCTGCTGACCATTGGGGCTGTACAAAGCAACGAAGGAGCAAGCCGACGGCTGCTGTTGGTAACCTGCGGGCCTTATAGAGAGAAGGTAAAGTTCAACCCGGTTGTCAGCCCTTCCAGCCCTTTGAGGGTTACGGTAGGAGAAACGGTTCCAGTAGGAGAGGGAAAGATTACCCAAACGCCGCTAATTATCGAAATTCCCAAAGGAACTCCGCCGGTCAGTCATCTCGGAGGCGCTGAAGGGAAATACGACGAGGTGGTCATCCACACCAATCACCCCAAATCGCCTCAATTGCGCATTTTGGTGAGATATGCGGTATTGGGTTCGGCGGCCGGGACGTAATCGGACGGTTGAATGCAAACCCACAAGGACTTGTCGCCATGCAAGGAAGAATACGCGGTTGGCGGGCGGCCGGTAGCCTGTTGGCCATGTGCCTGACGGTTGCGGCGCTATCGAGCTGGTTAGCGGGTTGCGGTAAACCAGCCGCTGAAAAAAACACTACTAACGCCACCGATACCCACGCTGCCGATGCCCAATCTGTTGCCGAGCCGACGGCGCCGGTCGGCATAGCCGGTGCCCGCGATTCGGCTTTGCCCACCACAGACAATTCGGCCAGTTCGACGGCTGCCGATGTCGATGCTGCGAGCCGAACCGGAACAGCAGTAAGGCCCGCCTTGCACTCCGATCCCTCCGAACCTGCAATTTTGCCAGCCGATCTTTCTGAACCACCGAAGCTAGAAAGCGAAAAGACTGCCCCGGGTAGCAGCACCAAAGGGGCAAACGTGCCGGTCGAATCCCCTGTGCCTGGGCTGGAACAGTTGCCTGGTGCCGACGGCCTGCCCGGTCCAACCCGGCCAGCCATCTTGCCCAATCCGCTGAGGCCGGAAGAATCCGCTCCACCCGGAAGCACGGGCCGCACTAGCACCGTGCCGGACGCCCGGCATAACCTGACCGCACAACAAGCAAGGGCTCCTTATCGGGTTCCACAGGGTGCCAACGAGTCCAACGACTCGCAACCCCCGCTGTCGAGGAAAGCCAAACGCGCTGCGGAACCGTTCGACCCAATCAAGGAAAACGGCCCCATATTCGTCGGCTGGCCCAAACCGCAGGCGGCGCTAGTGCTGAGCGGCAAACAGACAGGTTACTTGGAACCGTGCGGGTGCGCTGGGTTGGATCGCATGAAAGGCGGCATGGGCCGGCGTCATACGCTGATGAAAACGCTGGCTGCGAAAGGTTGGCCGGTAGTGGGATTGGACGTTGGCGGAGTGGCCAAAGGCTTTGGCAAGCAAGCCGAATTGAAGTTCGCCACGGCGATCGAAGGGATGCGCAAGATGGGCTACAGCGTGGTGGGTTTAGGCGCGGAGGAGCTTCGCTTGCCAGCCGGGCTTTTGGTGGCGCTGGGTGCCGACACGCCTACGCAGCCAGGTGTGTTTCTTTCGGCCAACGTGGCTTTGTTCGGGTTCGAGGCCAAACTCACGCCGCGCAGTCGGGTGATACCGCTAGGGGGGCGGAAAATCGGCGTCACAGCCGTGCTGGGAAAACATGCCCAAAAACAAATTCAGAGCACTGAACTAGAAACGACCGATGCCAACAAGGCACTGGCGGAAGTTGTTCCGGAGCTTGCCAAGCAGGCCGATTTCCTGGTGCTACTGGCGTACGCGTCGATGGACGAAGCCGTAGCGCTGGCCAAGAGCTTCCCGCAGTTCGATGTGGTGGTCGTGGCCGAAGGCCCGGCCGAACCGCCCGACCGCTTCATCGAGGTCGAAGGCGTAAAATCGCGTTTCGTGGCCGTGGGCGAAAAAGGGATGAACGTGGTAGTGGTCGCTCTGTACGACGACCCGCGCCAACCACTCCGCTATCAGCGTGTGCCATTGGATTCGCGCTTCGAGGGTTCGCGGGAAATGCAGATGATGTTGGCAGCCTATCAGGAGCAACTGAAGGCGTTGGGGTTCGCTGGGCTGGACTTGCGGCCGGTTCCGCATCCGCAGCAGCAGACCAACGGCAATTTCGTCAGCCCCAAGAAGTGCCAGTCGTGCCACGAGGAATCCTATCGCATTTGGCGGCGGAGTCGGCACGCGGTGGCGTTCGAGACCCTGGTCAAGCTGGACCCTCCGCGCCATTACGACCCAGAGTGCATTAGTTGCCATGTGGTCGGGTGGCATCCGACCAAGTACTTCCCTTATCAGGGCGGATACCAAAGCGTAGAGAAGACGCCCGAGTTGGTGGCCGTGGGATGTGATTCCTGCCACGGTCCCGGCGAAGGCCACGTACAGGCCGAACTGGGTAGCGACAAACAACTACAGGCCCGGATGCGCGAGGCGGTGCGAATCACCAAAGCCGAAGCCGCCGATCCCACCTCGCCGAAAGCCAACTGCCACACATGCCACGACCTGGATAACAGCCCGGATTTCAACTTCGACGAATACTGGCCCGACGTCGAACACTACGAAGACCGCGACGATGATCAGAAGAAGTAGCCGGGGCTAGTGGCACTAAAGTTTGGCTGCATGTGGACCATCTTTGCGGGTGCTTTCGGAGCAAGAGATTGTTTCATCCATTCAAGCCCCACTGTGGTTAGATTCATACGTGTCACTGCCGGCTTGTATGGCAGCGAGAACTGTTCCCGGTCGGGCAAGCCAACCGTGGCATCCGGTCGTGCAGTCCAGCTACTGTACTAGTTGTCGCTTGCCGCGGAGTCTTCAGTGTGCTTTGTTCCGCAGGCTTCTAGAAGTTTCGCGAAGCGCTTCGAGTAATGCAACTTCTTGGTGCCGTCGAGCGGCTGGAGGATCACCGCGGCAGCGTCAGGTATCGATTCGACCAGCTCGAGACCTTTTTCCACTCCCAGGACGCTGACGGCGGTGGAAAGCCCGTCGGCAGTCGTCGGATCAGGATGGATCACAGTCACCGCCGCCTGATCGACAAGCCCGATGCCTGTACGCGGATCGACGATGTGCGAGTAGCGTTTTCCGCCAATGACTACGTGCTGGAACATGTCGCCGGAGGTGGCCACGGCGGTGTTGCTAAGCGACAGCATGAAGGCGGGAGTGTTGTCGGGCGGCTGCGGGGCCACGCCGATCTGCCACCCTGGCCGGTCCGGAGGCGGATCGCCCAAGCCAATGTCCCCTCCGGCGTTAACCATTGCCCGGGCGTACCCATGTTGGCGGAGCACGGCGAGGGCTTCGGCGACGGCATATCCTTTTGCTATCCCGCCCAGGTCGAGCCGCATCCCAGCCTTCTCCAGTTTGACGGTGCGGTTCTGGTGGTCTAGCACTAACATGCGCCAGCCCACCAGTTCCCGGGCGGCGGCCAGTCGGGTGGGCGAGGGCAGCTCGCGTTGCCGGCGGGCGCGGCGCCACAGGCGCACCACCGGGCCGACGGTGGGATCGAACGCGCCGTCGCTAACTTCTGCCAATTGGTGCGCACGGCTGAGCACTTGCCACAGCTCTGCACTGACCTTCACTGCCTGGCCCGAGCCTGCCGACTCGCACAGGCGCCGCAACTCGCTATGCTCGTCGTAGTCGCTCATGATGGTGTTCAGTTGCCTGATGCGAGCAAAGGCAGCGTCGGCAGCGGCGCTGGCCGATTGCTCATCGGGAGCGTAGAGGACGATCTTGATCGGCACGGCCATTTCGACCCGCTCGAACTCGAACCGTTCTAGCCGGCGCGCGTTGGCATCGTGCGCAGCCGGCGCACCCCTCTCTGCAGCCGCCAGCGCCGCCCAGGAGCAAGCCACCACAGCACATACCAGCGCGACCACGGCCCGAAGAGTGTCTCGCAAGCCATGGTTCTTAGGTTTTGCCAGCCAATCGGCGCTTACCAATTTCCTTGCTCCCATATATCATTGATTACTCGTACACCATCGTTTACTGGCGTGAGCAGACTGCCGCGAAAACCGGCGCGCAGCGCGCATCAGGCCAGCGGATGCGACTGACCAAGCCCATACCTTTCCATTCCATATACTGACCATTCCATATACTGACATACAAACGATGCTTTTGCGACTGGCATATCGGTTGGCTACCGAAGTATCGCCCCGGTTGGCGTGGAAGGCCGCACGTCTTTGGGTGTGGAAAGGCACCAAGACCCTGAAGGCCCACCAGCGCCGAAGCCAGCAGGGGCAGTTGTTTCCTCCCTTTTTGTTCCTGGCACTGACTACGGCCTGCAACCTGCGATGCCGCGGATGTTGGATTCCCGGCGGTCAGCCGCTCGAGCTTCCCCAGCAAGATGTCGAAAAGATCATCGCCGCCGGCAAACAGCAGGACTGCTACTTCTACACGCTGTTGGGTGGCGAGCCGATGCTGTATCGGGCCCTGTGGTCGCTCATCGAGCGGCATCGCGACTGCTACTTCCAGATTATCACCAACGGCATGTTCTTCGACGACGAAAACGTGCGCCGCCTAGTGGCAGCCGGCAACGTGACGCCTCTGATAAGCATCGATGGCCTTCAAGAACACAACGACCGGCGGCGTGGACAAGGCGTGTTCGCGTCGGCTATGGAAGGAATCGCCCGTCTGCGCCGGCACAAGGTTCTTTTTGGCATCGCCACTACGGTTACGGCCGAGAACGTCGGTGAAGTGCTCAGCGACCGATACGTCGAGCAGATCATTCACCTCGGCGCCATGTATTTGTGGTACTATGGTTATCGCCCGGTGGGCGCTGATCCATCGCCCCAGTTAGCGCTGGACAAGCAGCAGATGCTTCAGTTCCGCCGGGAGCTACTGCGGTTGCGTCGTCGTCATCCGATAATTGTCATCGACACATACTGGGACGCGGCTGGGCAAGCGGTGTGTCCGGCTGCGCTGGGGCTGGGGTTTCATATCGGTCCCGAGGGAAGCATCGAGCTGTGCCCACCCTTGCGCTTCGCCGCCGAAACGATCGGGCAGCACAACGGCGACCTGTTCGCGTGCATCAATGGCAGCCGTTTTCTGCGCGATTTTGCCGCCTTCGCTCGCAGCCAGACTCGCGGCTGTGTGCTCCTCGAAGCCCCGCAGGAGCTGGCCGAGTTCCTCCGCAATTCGGCGGCACGCGACTACAGCCGGCGCGACATGCTGGCGGAGCTGTCGGCCTCCGTGCCGCGCCCTAGCCACGACCTGCAAGACCAACAGTTACCGGAAGACCACTGGTTGTATAGGTTTTTGAAGAAGCAGTTGTTCTTTGGGCTGGGCGGCTACGGCTGATTGTCCGGGCGCCTGAGCGGCCGAGCGCTAGAAATCGACTAGCGGCTTGTAAAAAATCGCGAGAAGCGGTAAGTTTTTCGATTCGTGGTTTTTCGCCCGGCGGTCGTATCGCAGCGGTAGCCGATGGGCAAGACGATAGGCTGAGGGCTGAAAGGCAGCCCGCTTTTCCGGAGGGTCGCTAAAGTGGCGGAAGCTATCGTGCCAAAAGAGGCTTTCTTCACCAAAGGCGTGGGCAAGCATCGGAACAAGTTGCAGAGTTTCGAGTTGGCGCTGCGCGACGCAGGCATAGAAATCTGCAACCTCGTGCGCGTTTCCAGCATCTTCCCGCCCCATTGCAAAGTCATCTCGGCCAAACAGGGACTGGCTAAGCTCCAGCCCGGTCAGATCACTTATGTCGTGCTGGCCGACATCTCCACCAACGAGCCGTCGCGCCTGGTTGGCGCCGGGGTAGGACTGGCCATACCCGCCCGAGGAGACCAGTACGGCTACATCAGCGAACACCATGCCTACGGGCTGACGGAACCGAGACTCCGGGACCTGGTAGAAGACATGGCCGCCACGATGTTGGCCACCACGCTGGGCATCGAGTTCAATCCCGAAACTGCTTACGACGAGCGAAAAGAGATTTACCGGATGTCTGGCCAAATAGTCCGTACTCGCGCTTGCGTGCAAACAGCCGAAGGCGACAAAGACGGACTGTGGACCACAGTGGTGGCCGCCGCGGTTTTCCTGTTCTGAAACGGCGAGGCAATTCCGCGTTTTGACACGTGCGCCATTTTTCTTGCTTTAAGACGGCGTGCCATTTCGATGTTCCGCCACCGCCCGCCAGCGGCAGAGTCGGTCCGCTACCGAGATGCCTCGGTCCAAGACGACACCCGGTATCCCAGCGCCTCGATTGCTTCTGCCAATCGACCAATTGACGGTGGTTGGCGGCAAACGACAACTGCCTGGGGCGGTTTGAAGGACACCGACGCCTCCATCACGCCCGGGAGGCTTTGCAGCTCCCTCTGGATAGCTGCTGCGCAGTGCGTGCAGGTCATGCCTTGGATTTCAAGAACCGCCTGCCAAGGGGCCGCAGGCGCAGCGACGCTTTGGCCGGCCGTGTCGGCGTCGGCTTCGTGGCCGGCTTCCGTGCCGCTGCGGGCCGTGGTGGATTTGGCCGGTGGCCGGCGCCCTAGCAAAATCGAGCCTGCCAGCACCACTAGTAGCGCTACCGCCCAGAGGTGATCCACGGTGCTGGTAGGATGGTCACAATTGACGCTCGAAGCAGCGGCAGGCAGATAGGCAGCGCTGTAAATGGCGTCGAGCGTTAGACCGAACACCACCGCACTGACAACGATGGTGACCATGTAAAGCACCAAAGTTTTCCGGCCTAGAACCCGCCACACGGTCATCACCGTGGCGGCGTTGGTAGCCGGACCGGCGATCAAAAATGCCAGCGCTGCGCCCGGCGAAGCGCCGAGATGCATAAGTCCAGCGGCCACCGGCACCGAAGCGGTGGCGCAGATGTACACCGGCATGCCGACGATGACCATCATCAACATCGACAGCACGCCACCACCTAGATAAGGCTGCATCGCACCAGGTGGCACAGCGGCGGCTACTACGCCGGCTACCGCCACGCCCACCAACAGCGGCCAAGCGATCTCGCGCGGCAGGGTGACTAATCCGTAACGCACCATGCGCCACAAAGCGGGCTGTTCTGCGCCGCCGGCACAACAGCTTGCCGTGCAAGAGCTAGATGTATCGGCGCGAACGGTTGAACCGCTCGTTGCAGCCGCATTCTTGTCGCCGTGCTTTTCAGCCGCTTCGACCAATAGGCCGCCGGAAAGACCCGTTAGCAGTGCAGCAATCGGACGAAACAGGGCGAACACTCCGCCCAGCATGGCATAGGTGGCGGCGATGCTGTCCACTCCCGTTTGGGGAGTGGAAAGCAAGAATGCGACGGTGGCCCCCCGGCTGGCACCGTGTCGTCGTGCAGAGGCCGCCAGCGGTATGACTCCGCAGGAGCACAGAGGCAACGGGATTCCAAAAACGACCGCCTTCAGCACCCCGCCCGAGCGCCCCTTGCCCAGGTGCCGCTCCACAAATGCCGGCGACACCAAGACCGATAGCACGCCGGCCACCAGAAAACCCAACAACAAGTAGGGAGACATCTGGCCCAGCACCAGCCAGCACTGCCTTACCGAAAGCTCGATGTACTGCCACATGCTGTTGAATTGTACAGGTTTGTGCCGGCAGGGCAAAACTGCGGTCTTGCCCGGCGCAGCGCAACATGCCCGCGCCAGCGCCGCGGCGCAAGCTACTCGCACCACCGGTGGACGAGGGGGCGGAACAACGGGAAACAGCGGGCCCGCCAGCGCCGCGGCGACAACAGGCTATCGTTTGGCGCGCGCAGCCAAATACGTCGCCCAACTATCGTTTGGCGTGAGCAGCTAAATACTGCGCCACGCCCTCTGCCGTGGGCTTCATCGCCTCCTGGCCTTCGTGCCAGTTTGCCGGGCACACTTCGCCGTGTTTTTCGAAGTGCTGGAGGGCTTCCAACACGCGCAGGGCTTCATCCACGCTGCGCCCCAGCGGCAAGTCGTTGATCACCGCGTGGCGCACCTTGCCTTCGCGGTCGATCAGGAACAAGCCGCGCAAGGCGATGCCCTCGTCGAGCAACACGCTGTATTTCTGGGAGATCGACTTATCCAAATCGGCCACCAACGGATAGCCGATCTGACCGATGCCACCCCGGTCGCGCGGCGTGTTCCGCCATGCCCAGTGGGCGTAGTGCGAATCGACCGAAACGCCGATCACCTCGCAGTTCTTCTGCTTGAACTTCGACAGCGCGTCGTCGAAGGCGATGATCTCGGTGGGGCAAACAAACGTGAAATCCAGCGGATAAAAGAACAGTACCACGTACTTGCCGCGATAAGACGAAAGCGTCAAATCGGCGAACGAACCATCCGGCATTACCGCTTTGGCAGTGAAGTCGGGTGCCTCACGAGTCACTAGCACGCACATTTTGCTCTCCTTCTTCTTGTCGAAACTACTCAACCTTGCTCAACTACTGAAACGCGCACTATAAGCTTCTGTTGGCTTTTTGGTGCCTTGGTGAAGCAAGATTCTCAATCTTCGTCTTTGTGTCTTGGTAGTAAACAATCTGTATCGTTCCCTGTGTGTCTTGGTGGTGAACCATCTGAAGCCTTGTTTCCGCGTGTTTGCGGCTTGAAGATGAAACATTTCACCGGGCATGAGCGCTCACTGTGCAGGCTGCGCAGTGCGCTGTCCTAGCTCGGCGTCGATCATCAGCAAGGCTGCGCCGTGGTCGCCGGCCAACTTTAGTTTGTCCACTACTTGTCGGGCAGCGGCCTCTTCCTCGACCTGCTCGTTGACGAACCACTCCAGGAAGTTGTGCGCGGCGTGGTCTTTCTCGGCCTGCGACAGGTTCATCAATTCGTAGATCAAGCTGGTCACATGGATTTCGTGCCGCAGCGCGTCCTCGAAAGCCTGTAGCGGCGAGTCCCAGTGCGTCTTGGGGCCTTCGATCGGACCAAGCAGCACCCGCCCGTTGCGGTCATTGATAAAGTCGAATAGCTTCATGGCATGGGTCAACTCTTCCTGCGCCTGGATGCGCATCCAATTGGCCATGCCCTTGAAGCTCTGCGACTCGAAATAGGCCGACATCGACAAGTACATGTAGGCCGAAAACAATTCGGCGTTGACTTGTTTGTTGAGGGCTTGTTCTACTTTTTGACTAAGCATTGCTTCACTCCTTAAAAACAGTTTCCGGATGGATAAAGTTCATACTCGTATGGAGTACTATATAGGACACTGCTTAAAAAACATGCCACAAATCCTTGCACAAAACTGCATATAAGCTCCACGTAAACTAGGCGGGTGAGAGTTCTTCGGTCGGCGTAGCGGCCCGATCTTGTGCGGCGCATGTGGGGCAAATGCCCAGCCACTCTAGCCGGTAGCCGACGATCTTGAATCCCTCGACGTGCTCTTCAGCCGGCGCGGTCAGCGAAGGCTGTGGGGCCGGTGCGTCTGCCACCCGTCCGCATCGCACGCAGCGAACATGGTCGTGCGGTACCGTTTCGCCGTCGAAGCGGGTCTGCCCGCCGCTTCTCAGCACGCGGATTTCCCCGATAGTCGCCAGCCGCTGGAGATTCCTGTATACGGTTCCCAAGCTGATATTGGGAATCTGGCGGCGGACAAGCTCGTAAAGCTCGTGCGCCGTCGGATGCGACTTTGTCTGGCGAAGCTGCTGGAGAATCGCGCGCCGTTGCTGGGTATTGCGCATGCGTCCCGCACCGCGGTGTCCGTTAAATGCTATTGAATACTATTATCGATTCCCCTACGTGTCAACAGTTGTTATAGGATAATTTGCGAAAAATCTTCGTAGGTCCTGTCGCCTGCTGCCGGTTGCTTAGACCGTTTGGCAAAAGGGTCACAAAATACACAAGACTACGCGGCGCAAATACTTAAGAATCGGCAGCCCCCATTTACCCACCGGGCGGCCTGCTGCATCTTGACCGCCAACCCCGGCGTCGGCTGACCAACTGGACACTTTGGCGACCGCTTCGTGAAGAGTGCTGTTCCCGCAGAGTTGCGTAGCAACGTACCCGGTCGGGTCAACCCTGAAAGAAGCAATCGGGTAAGTTGCCGATGTTCATCACTCGGCAGGCTGGGGTGCTGGCTCTGATGGGGACAGGGAAGACCCGGATAGCTCAAGCGCGGTGATCTTCACCTGGGTGTACAGTTGCCGATGACCGGCCTTGCGACGGTAGTTCTTGCGGCGCCGAAACTTCTGAATCACCAATTTCGGCCCCATGATCGGCCCCAGCACTTTGCCCAGCACGCGCGCCCCGTCCACAAGGGGCTGCCCGATCCTGTGTTCGCTTGCATCGCAAAGTGCCAAAACCTTATCGAAGCAAATGTCCGACCCCTTAGGCAGGTCGCGGAAATCGACGTTAACGACTTCGCCAACTCCGACCTTCAATTGCCGGCCACCATCTTCGATGATCGCGTACATCGCCAATTCCCTATTGATTATCGGCAAAGTTTTATATTTACAAACTCAGCGGTTCCAAAAGCTCGCCAGCAAGCCGCGGTCGCTGCCCCGCCGCCGGGGAAAAGAGCCGCACAACCGTAGCAACCCAATATAATAACTCAACTGTAACAAGCCAACAGCTTCGCCAGCAGAGCACGTGGGCCAATTGCAGATAATACCCCGGCTGTAACACGCCAACGGTAACAGCCCAACCATAAAACCTAAAGTGTAACTTACCTCTGGCGACTGTTGCAAGCGGCGGCACAACCTCGCGCTGCACGCCGCAGCGCTATCGACCTGCGACAAGCAGCACATACCGGGCGTCGTGCCCCAAAAGTGCTGCCACGCGCATCGTGCGGCACGACTTCCGACATCAGCGCAGCCGCCAAGCAACTGAAGCGCAGACACCAACCGCCGGTCTTCGAGCCATCACCGGCGTCCGGCACGTCGAACACAGCTTGTTTGATCCAGCGCTTCGGCCCCGCGTCAACGGGCAGCGGTGACTGACATTTGCTCGGGCTTTTCGCAGCGCCAGCCGATGGTAAGCCAGCCATCGCGGACTTCAGCATGGATGACATCCAGCCGACCGAGCTTCGCCCATCTGCCTGGCAGCCGGAACCCTTCGAGCCGAACTTCCTCCTCGAAGATGCGTCCGAAGCGCTTCTCCAGCAGCGTCTTGATAACCACTTGTCTGGATGTTAGTTTCACCGGCTCATCCGGATTGGTCCCTGGGGGCACGATCAGTAGCGGGCCTTGACGCACAGCGCGAAAACCGTCGGCGTCGTGAACGAGCTTGTACATGGCCGTCACATCCATGCCGGGGTATGCCTCGCCTGCTTTGATGAACCGTCGGCCGCGAATGGTGATACGAATCTGCTGGTCTGCAAAATCCACGCTGATGGGCAAGGCGGCCGCAAAGCCCACTGCCCAAGGTTCTCCTGGGTCGTCGTCGCGGAGGCGTTCCGGCATTTCGCCTAGCAGCTTCACGATTCCCGCATCGAAACTCTCTTGAGTGACCGTCATGCCGGCCAACGCGGTGGCGGCGAAGTTGTTGATCAGCGACTGGTGAACTGCCAAAGCCGCGTCGGTCTGGGAAGGCAGCGGCGGCGGCGACGACGGCGCGGCCAGTTGGTCGGCATCGGCCTGGAGAGCCACCACGTGCAACCGCTGCCGATCGGTGGAGAATCGCAATTGCTGCGGGAACAGTTTTCGCTCGACCAGCGGCCGGCGGAACTTTTCGTGGAACTGCCGGTTGGCGTCGGCAATCGCCTCGGCGGCCCGATGGTCGACTTGGGCGCTGAGCCGGGCTGCGGCGTGTTGGGCGGCGATGTACTCGGCCGCCGGCTTTTTGCGCAACGCCTGCCGCCAAGCCATACATTCCACCAGCGCCCGGCCCCGCCGCGAGCGGATGTCGGTGATAGTCGTCTTGGTCTCGGCACTGGAAACCGCGCCTAACGCGTGCAGCCCCTCAGCGTCCAGCCAAAGCCGTTTGCGCGAAGCCAACCGACTGACCGACGTGTTATAGATGCACACCGGGCCGTTGTATCCGACGCCCTCGGACACCGCTGTCCCGTAAAAAAGCGCATCTAGAACCGCGCGCTGTTGGTCGGGCACCAGTTCGATTACCGTCTGCCCGGTGGTATGGGCGGTGGAGTACACGTCGGTTCCAAGGATGAAGTCGCGAACCGGGCGGATGTCGTCGACCGGCTCGGCTAGGCCTGCGGCGATTACTAGGGCGTCTGACTGAAACACCAGATTAGGTCGTAACAGCGCCGCCCTGACCGCTTTGACCACCTCCGGCACTTGACCGGCCGAATCGAGCCAGCCGATTGCTTGCCCGATGGCAAGTGCGTCCTCGGCCGTGGGGCGGACACCGTACTGTTTGAGCCGCTGCGACAGCTCGACCATCAACTGTTCGAACTGGCCCGGCATATCGGGATTATTCAGCCCGGCGGCAGTGCGGAGGTATTGCTCCAATGCTTGCTTAACGTCGCGGAACCACACCAAGCCGAGTCCTTCGTGACCGGCGATGAACCGCGTATAGATTGCCCCCAGAACGGACCGGTCCGGGATAGAACTGGCTAGTTCGCGCTGTAAGTCTTGCATTCGTAGATACTTGCGCCATTCGTTTCCTTCTGGCCCGGCCGCGGCTAACCGACTGTCGAGCCGGGCCACGGCCGCTTCCAGTGACGCCCTGGCTGCCAGCAGATCACCGGTGGTAATCGGCCGGAATGCTTTCCTGCGTTCCAGGCACAGCTCGGCCAGTCGCTCCAAATTGGCTAGCCCCTCCAAATCGGTGGGGACCACTGCGGATGCATCGCAGCGCCGGGCTGCTGACAGGTTGTCCTTTGCAGCACAATTGCTCTCAGGCGGAATGACGCAACTGCAAATGACCAAAAGGATTATTGCACTTATCAATTGACGGCGCACGGCTCTGGCGACCTGCCGAGCAGACACGGTGCTCCCGGCGGGTGAAGGCTGTCGAGCTTTCGTCGGTCGATGGCTGTGCATCGCTGCTGTTCTTCTCTGTAATTGTTGGTTCGCTCTGGCAGAAAGGGGCTTTGATAAAGTCATTGGGCTGGTGGAGGCCTACCGTCCATTAGTTGGGCAAACCGGGCCGTCAACTTGAAAAAATCGTTACAGTCGTTTGATTTTAGCTAGCTTAGCATCTATAAGTGTTACTGCCAACCGAGATTGCCTATTGTGCGCACAAGACGGATTGATCCGGGTTGGTGGAGTTTCGCACCCCAAGCGGCAGATCGGAACGCTGCCGCCTGTCGAGCCGGCGGCCAGAAACGGTCCCAGACAGGGTAGCGCCGGCTCTCGAACAACCGCATGGCGTGCGGTAACACGCTTGGCCTACCGGTATCAACGCTGCGGCTGCCAATAATCGTTCGGCTTGTGCACCGCTGGCGTTTTATCCAGGAGGTGGTTATGTGGCGGGGTGTGGCTATTGCGTTAATCACCAATATCTCGAGGAGTACAGCAATGAAGCAGTTGGGTAGTGCAGTAGTGGTCGTGTTGTTGGTCGGTCTGGTGCTGGCAAACTTATGCCTTGAAGCCCGGTGCAACGACCCAAAACAGCAAGACGCTACAATCGACTGGCTGACCGATTACACAGAAGCACTCCAGCGGGCCGAAACCGAAGGCCGCATGATGTTCATTTTCTTCTACCACCCGGGGGTCAATCGGCTTCGGGACCATTTCGAGGCCAACGCTTTGGCTGATCGGCAGGTACGGGAAAAACTGCGAGATTATGTTTGCGCGAGGCTTTCGACAGAAACCACTATCCGCATTCAAGGCAGGCGTGTACGGCTGCTGGACCACGAGGCCTTCGCTGGCATGAAAGGCCATCAGGGGATAGCGATTCTCGACTTGCGCAACCGGCGGGCCGAGTACTACGGTTGCGTGGTGAGCACCTTCCCATTTACCGAGGAGTATTGCTACTCGGCGCGGCAGGTGGCCATCATAGTGGACCTTGGTTCTGGCCGTCCCGAGCAGCGCTGGGCGGAATACGTCGCCCGAGTCTCCAAAGCCCACCAGCAGAGAACCGCGCGTCCGGCCCCCATACCCGTGGTGGTGTGGATGCGTGACTATGCGGCGGCGGTTGAACGCGCCGACCACGAAGGCAAGATGCTGTTGGTGTACTTCTGTTCGTTGGGGAAAGACGAACTTTGTCGGCGATTCGAGACCGAAAGCCTGTCTCATCCGTCGGTGGTTGCAAAATTGCAAGAGTACGTGTGTCTGTGGCTCCCCTTGGAGGCAACCGTAAACATCAACGGAAAACGCACCAAACTGTTGGAGCACGAGGCGTTTCGCGAAATGCTCGGCCGGCCGGGAATCGCCATCATCGACTACAAGCACAAACAGCGCAAATACTATGGCCACGTGGTAAGCACGTTTCCGTTGACGGGCAAACTTTGGTACGACGCCGAGAAGACCCAGGCCATGCTCGGTTTGCCGCCGGGTACGTTGACACAAAGGACGCTGATTTGGGCGGTGCGCGTCCATCCCGACCGACCAGCCAGCACCACCGGTGAACCTGATCCGACCCTGATGGACGAAGCCGAAAGGCATTCGCAATATCAGGCCCGCATAGGTGTCCAGGGACATCATCATTGGGGGGTGCGGTTCCAGCGCATCATAGCCCGGCTTCCTGACGGAATGACTGCCAGCGAAGTGTGCGCCGAAAGCTGGCCGGGCGAAAACCTCGTCGAGGCGGCAGTGGAATGCGTCCGCTGTTGGCGGCTTTCTCAAGGCCATTGGAGCGCAGTCCGGGCAGCCCACCGGCTATTCGGCTACGACATGAAGCGGGGCGAAAACGGCATCTGGTACGCCACGGGAATCTTCGGCCGCTACTGAGCCGCGGTAACACAACGCCACAACGCTCCGCGGGGCTACCGCTGGGGCGCGCGGGCCGCGTCGTTTAGATGCGGGCGGAGCAAATCGCTCCACAGCTTGTAACCTTCTTCGTTCAGATGCAAGCCGTCGGGCTTGAACAATTCTGGGCGGGGCTTGCCGTCCGGCCCGAGCATGCGCTGCTCAATATCGACAAAGACCAGACGCGGGTCCGTGGCCGCGGTCTCCGCAATCAACCGATTGGCTTTGCGGATATTTTCGATCAGCCGCCAGCGAGCGATGCTGGGTTTAACACCAATGTAGATGATTTTGGTGTTTGGCAGGGCATCGTGGACCTTTTTGACGAAAGCCTTGTAGTCTTCCCAAACCTGCTCAGGGCTTTTGCCAGCGGCCAAGTCGTTATCGCCAGCGTAGAGCACAATGACCCGCGGGCGATACGGAAGCACGATGCGCTCGGCGTAACGAACCGAGTCGGCAAGATGCGATCCCCCAAATCCACGATTGATTACCGGCGCTGCGGGAAAACTCTTGCCCAAATCCCAGCCCACGATGCTTGAGCTGCCAATGAACAGAATGCCTTCTTTCGGGGGCGGCTGCTTGGCATCCATGGCTTCGAAGCGGGCGATGCTCGCTTCCCAACGGTCGGCTTGCTTGCCAGCAACTTCGCCTGCTTCGACGCCACGAGCACATAGCGGCGCAACTGCCAAGAACACAAAAGGCAGCAAAAGCACATAAACAATTGCCCCGTGCAACAATCCTCTTCCACCTAAAGGCCTTGTTGCACTCGACGGTTTTGTTCCACGCAACGGTCTCGATAGGCACATTTGAGCGTTGTTCCTTTGCTGGGCCGAACTTCTACTGGACCGGAACTGGGCCGGTCGTTTTACTGGGCCGGGCTTTTGGCGGTACTCTGTTGGGTTGAGGTTCCGGCAGAGGATTGTTGCTGACGTTCCGTACATTTTATCTGCCGCCGTGCGTCTTATCTGCCGTGGTGCGTCCGCAAAAATCTCGGCTTGGTTACTCTGCGGAACTGAGGCAAATCAGTGCTTTTATCACGCCGTCGGCATAATTGGCCACGAGTTCGAATGCCTCTTGAACTTTTTCCAAAGGGAACCGGTGCGAAAGCAACAAGCCCGTGTCGACTTCGCCCTGGCTTATCATACGCAGTGCGGCCGCCATGCAGCCTTTTTGCCGCCGCACATTGCGGAATGTTAGCTCCTTGCGGCGCATCAAGTGTATATCGAAGCTAACCTGGATGCTTGCTGGGATGCCCACCAGCACCAGGGTTCCGCCCGGAGTGAGCAGCCGCTGCCCTTGATCGATGCACGACGGATCGCCGGAGCACTCGAACACCAAGTCCAGCCCAGAGGGTTGCTGCTGAAGGATGGCCTCGACGACGTCGGCGTGCTGCGGATTGCCTGTCCAGTCGGCACCGCAGGCCCGGGCCACGCCCAGCCGGTGTTCCAGCAGGTCGGTGACGTAAACCTGACAAGGGGCAGTCGCCTTGGCGCACAGCAGCACGCTCAGACCGATGGGGCCGGCGCCCAGAATTGCCACCCGCGCCGCCGGATAGACATCCCCCAGTTGCACCGCGTACATACCTATCGAAAGCGGCTCGGCCAGTACGGCCTGGTCCAGGGTGAGATTATTGGGTATTGGCAAGCAGTTTTCTGCCGGTAGCACGTAAAACTCGGCCAGTGCTCCGGGGGCTTCTCCCGGGCAACCCATGAATTGGAGCCGGCGGCAGGTGTTGATCCGCCCGGCATAACACTGATCGCATTGTCGGCAAACGATGGCCGGGTCGATCGCCACCCGGTCGCCCGGCTGTAAACTGGCCACCTCTTTTCCCACCTGCATCACAGTGCCGGCGCATTCGTGGCCGATGGTGGCCGGGTAGCAGATCCGCTGCTCGCCGATCGCCCCGTGCACAAAGTAGTGTACATCCGAGCCGCACACGCCTACCCGGTCGATCCGCACTAGCACGCTATCGGGCCGTTGCAGTTTCGGTGGCGGCGCTTGGCCGATTTCCAGTTTTCGCAACCCGGTCAGCACAGCAACCTTCATACCAGCAACTCAAAGCAAATGAACCTGTAAAGAACACAGGTTGAACGTCGGCGTATTTGCCGACTGTCGCAGCGCGTTTTCCAACATCGGTGGCTAAAGGTTTTTATCATCGGCGTCGAAGGTTTTTCGGCGATCGGGAAAAACTCGACTATCGAATATCGTGCCGCGCGGCATCAAAAAACTGACTGGCCAATTGCCTCTGCCCTAGCCACGTGAGGCACTCACCATACGCGCGGCGTGCGGAACCAAAAACCACTTACTGGCCAATCGCTTCGGCAGCAATGGCGATCCCCGAAAGCGTAAGGTACGGCACGTGTTGAGCGTCGGGGCCGAGCAGCCGGGCAACGGCCGGCCCCGCCCCGCCGGTGATGAACACCTCCGGCTTGGCTGGCAAGTCGGCTGCCAACCGCTCTACCAGTTCTCGTACTGCCCCTATCGCTCCCCAATATAGTCCGGAGCGCATGGCGGCAACAGTATCGGTTCCCAGTGCCGGCGGGGGCTGGTGAAGTTCGGTCAGGTCAAGCAACGGCAGCAAGTCGGTAAATTGGTGCAAAGCGCGGGCCGACATCCCGATACCCGGCAAAATAGCGCCACCGCAAAAAACCCCCTCAGCCGAAAGCAAATCCACTGTAATGGCTGTGCCAACGTCAACCACCACTGCCGGGCGGTCTGGGCTGCGCAGCCGATTGGCCGCCAGGGCGTCCACCAGCCGGTCCACACCCACCATGTCCGGACGCGGCACGGCAACTTGTAATGGCAAATCGCGGGCGGACAGCATCACCACCCGATCGCCCGGCCGACGCTCTCGCAACACATCAATCATTCTGGACGCCGCCGGGCGGTTCACGCTGCTGATCCACCACGACAGTTCGTGCGCCACGCTGCCTGCGATTTGCTCGAGTACCTCATCCCGCCATAGAACGTTGCTGGGCAATCGCCATGTTTGCTCGGGCTGCGGGATGCCCTGCTGGGCCACCGACTGAAACAAGCCCAGCTTGATTTGGGCATTTCCCACATCCACACAAATCATGGCGAACCCCGTCACGTTCCGACCGACCTTGCACGACCTCGAAGATCAACCAAAAGGCCGATCAACCATGCGGCCGACCAACCAAAAGGCCGATCAATTATGTGGCCGACCAACCAAAAGCCTGATCAACCATGAGGGCTACTACCTGGCTAGCTACCTACTTGTGCGACGGCGCGACACACGCCCCGCTTACCGCATACATCGCCAAACTGCAAGCAGCAGATGATTCTGAATGCCGCCGCAAACCGCGCCGATGAAAAAAACCGAACGGAAATCTATGCCTACACATTCTGTCCGTCAAGCGGCAGCAACGCCAAGTGCGCTTGGTACGGCCTTAGCCGAAAGTGCCCGGTAGTTGGTCGTCAAACACTGGGGCGTTCACCCGCACACCTGAAAACGACCGCCCCACACATCATACGGCTTTTACTCATACGGCTTTTACGTACGGTGCGTAGCCACTGAAGGCAATACCCAACGGCCAAACCGACGCTGCCAAGCTGTTTTCATAAGGTGCAAAATAAATACAATAACCATCGGCTTTGTATAAAACTGCTATCGCCACGCCACACGTCCGGTGGCGCTGAGCGTTGCGGTCGGTGCCAATGGGATAGGGCTTTAGTTGACGCTTGCGCTTGAGTCGGTATGAGACAATCTACGCCCGAAACCGAGCCAGAAGTACGCCTTTTCGCCGACGGAGCTTGCAGCGGCAATCCCGGACCGGGTGGTTGGGCTTTTGTGCTGCGGCACCTTCCGACAGGCAAGGAACTGGAATGTTCCGGCGCCGAGCCGCAAACAACCAACAATCGCATGGAGATGATGGCCGTCATCCGCGGCTTGCAACGTCTGAAAAGGCCTACGCGCGTGGAGGTCGTCACCGATAGCACGTACGTCGGGACAGGCATCACGCAGTGGCTGGCCAAATGGAAAGCCAACGGTTGGCGGCGACGTTCGCGCTCGGGCTGGGAACCCGTCAAGAACGAAGACCTGTGGCGCGAACTGGACCGCCTGCTTTCCAAGCATCAAGTAACCTTCCGCTACGTTCGGGGGCACTCGGGCCACCCGGAAAACCAACGCTGCGACCGGCTGGCCGTGGCCGCTTACAAAAAGTACTTGGACAAACCGTCCCAGACGTGACTTGACCGGCAGTCTCCGCATCCTGCTGCAAGTTGTTCTCTTGTAGAAACATTAAAGCCTGCGTGGACGTTGTGCCGCGCAACAGCCGGCGCAACAGCGCTGTTGGGCTGCGTAAGCTTCAATGGCCCGCGGCCCAGCAGTGTAACTTGTTGACCACAAGCCGGTTACGGCTGGCACTTTGCCGCCTGGGTGCTGTGTTTAATACGCGATAGCCGCTGCGGCCAACTCCGCCCGGAGGATACCCGAGGATACCAGGTTAGCTAAGTGACTCATCCGCTGGCGATGGAACGTCCGATTGTAATGAATGCAATACGACTACGCCCATGGTATGCGCAGCCCGGTGTTGCGCTAACTCAATGCGACGGACCGCGCCACGATGAGCCGCCAGAAGCGTCAGCCAACCACGTTTGTTGCCTTACGGTCGATCGCAATTGCGGCATTTCTCTTACTCTTAACTCTCGCGGTAGCAAGGCTTTGTGAGTTTAGCGGCTCTAGGCAGTCCCCAGGCCAGCCTGCGTCTGCACCGATTACCACCGCCGGAGCTGAAACCACCGTCGGCAGCGCAACGCAGCCCGGACGCCAACCAGGTACCTCGGGCAATTCAAAAGCCGTCGCGGGAGCCCAGCAGGCCGATAGCTTCACAAACAACCGAGCCCCAGCGCCGCCAGTCGAGCAACTGTCAGCTTGTCCCCGGCCGGCGGACAGTGACCTCGATAAACCTCATGATGGGTTCGCAGATCCACCGGATAGCGGGCCGCCTATGACCGCTGGCCCAGTCGGGCCGCACCCTGTACAGTTCGACTTGCCAGACGAGACTGCCCACAGTCCTGAGGGTCGGCAACAGCCGGAATACGGGCAAGACACCGCTCAACCCAGCGGACAAGGCAATCTTCACCCGGAGGTTACTGCCCCGTTGGCCGAGCGCCCCGACAATGCCACCTCTGAGCCTCAAGACAGCAAGTCGCCGGGCGACGCCCCAGATGCGCCACGCATTTTGTCCGGGGCTTTAGGACCGACGGGTTTTACTCCTGCTGAGCCGTCGGGTCCCGTCGCTGGCTCCGTACCCGATGCGTTGCCCGCGCTGCCCGAACCACGCAGCAATCCTATCCTCGAGCTTGTTCCGCAAGTCGGTCCCGAGCCCGCTACACGCCTGGCCAAGATTCCGGCTCCGCTCGAGCTGCATCGTCGTCTGCCGCCGATGCCGTCCGACTCGGCGCCTGACGATACCAGGGCACAGCCCTCCGTCACACCAACGGTTCCGCCGCTTCCGCGGCAGGAAGCCAACGTGGCGCGAAAACCGCTACGCTGGTGGCACGAGCCAAAAGCGCTGCTCGAAGCACTTGATGAACTATCGGGCAACAGACACTGCGCCGCTTGGAGCAAAGAGGTTATGCACGGGGTGCGTCAATTGGGGGCGGCGATAACAAGCCACGGGCCTGGCTCGCCACAGGCCTCGGCTGCCATGGGCAGGCTCGGTCGGTTGGTCGATGCCTGCTACGAAATGGCCGAACGGATTAGCGATCCGGCCCTCGCCCGCAAACTCAGGCAAACAGGGCACGCTTTGCGTCGTCGGTTGGACGTATGGCAGATGTTGCCGGCCTTTGCGCAGCCGCGGCCGTTGGATGCCGAAATCGTGGAAAAGGAAAAAGCCCAACTGGCGCTGTGCGTGCGCGAGGTTGACGCGCTGACGGCCGGCGCCCCAGAGGGTCAAGCTTGGCGGGAGTTCCTTTTGTTGGACGCCCTGCGCAAAGCGGCTCAGCCCGCCGCTCCCCCCGCCGAAAGCCGTGTCCTGGCCGAGGAAGTTTTGTATCGCCTGACTTACTCGCAGATGTCGGCCCGCCAGCGGGCTTTTGTCTCCCGATCGCCCATCGGCGCGCTCGAGGCACAGTTGCGACGGCTTGCGGTTCGTCCGGTGGATGCATCCGATTTGCTGGCCGACCTCGAGCGCTACGAGCAATCGCGGTTGCCCAGCCACGCCCGACAACTGGCAGTCGACATCCTATGGCTGGCCAATTCGCCGCTGGCCGAACACCAGCAGTTAGGGCAACGGCTGGAAACTCATTATCGCAACGCCAATCTGCGGATTTCGGTCAGCGCCGAGTTGCTCAACCGCCTGTTGCCCAAGCAGCCCGCGCAGTGCGCCCCAGTTTACGACAAAGTGTTGGGACTGCCCGTCTATGGTCAGAGCCTGACCACCACGCACGTGGCTGTTCGCTTGGTGCCCGACCCCACTCGCATCCGCATGGCTCTGGAGGTTACTGGCGAAGTGGCTTCCAGCACGGCGTCGAGCAGTGGACCGGCCACCTTCTACAACAACAGCACTGCGTACTACTTTGCGCGCAAACCGATCGAGGTGGACCTTAGTGGCGTGCGTTTGGAACCGGTGGAAGTTCAGGTCTCCACCCACATGCAATTGGCCGACGTGGAAACGGAGTTCGACGGCGTGCCCCTGTTCGGCGCACTGGCAAAAGGCATCGCCCGCTCTCAGCATGAACAAAAACGCCCGGCAGCCGTCAGAGAAATCAAACAAAAAATCGCCCATAAGGCGCGAGAAACGATCGAGCGCGAAGCCACAGCGCGGCTGCGCGAGGCGGCCGACCGGGTGAACCAACGGGCAATCGCTCCCCTGCATAGCCTGGCCTTGGAACCACAGATCATCAGTGCCGAAACTACCGAGCAGCGGTTCGCCGTGCGGCTGAGGATGGCCGGTAAGGAGCATCTGGGCAGCCACACGCCTCGGCCGCAGGCGCCCGTTGACAGCCTGGCCAGCGTCCAGATACACGAGACAGCAATCAACAACGCCTTGCAGCAATTAAAGCTGGACGGAAAAACCTTCACCTTGCCGCAGCTCATCGAACACGTGGCGGCAAAACTCGATTATCTGGCCCCCTGGGAAACAAATACCGACCACGACGACGTGCAAATCACCTTTGCCCCCGAAGACGCAGTGCGCGTGCAATGCCACAACGGACAAATGGTGCTCACGCTGGGCATCGCCCGGCTGAGCAAACCGCCCCGATATTGGGAAAACTTCCAAGTCCAGGCCGTTTATGTGCCGGAAGTCAACGGCTGCTCGGCCGAACTGAGCCGGCACGGCATTATCCAGCTCGCCGGACAACGGCTGAACTTGGGCGCACAGATCGCCCTGCGCGGCATATTTTCGCGCGTGTTCTCCAAGAAAACTCCTTGGAACATCACGCCCGACCGCCTGGCCACCGCACCGGAACTGGCCGACTTGGAAGTTACCCAGTTCACCATCGACGACGGTTGGATCGGCGTGGCTATCGGACCCAAGCGCACCGCTGCCCGACAAACTTTGCTCCGCCGATAAGCCTGCTGCGGCCTTGGCTAGCCAGAAACGGATTGCCCCAGTAGTGTGAACCTACCATCACAGCTTTCGCCGGCTGGCAGCCAGCGCCATCAATGCGTTATAATACCCTTGGCAGTGGTGCCATGCGCATCGCGTCCGGGAGCAAGCCGGGCGCAAGCCGCTCGCCAACTAGTCGGCGCCATCGCCGACGCGCCGGAATGGTTGCCCGGCAAGGACCTTTCGGAGGGTACGCGAATGGCTAGCAGCCACACTGGAAATGTGGTGCCCCGAAAGGGGTTGCGGGTTCGAATCCCGTGCCCTCCGCTAAGTCTCTATTTAGCAAGGAGTTAAAACAGAAAAAATGCACCCCCTCACAACCCGTTTTTGGCAGGGTAATTGAGGCTGCAATAGGGTGTGTGTGGATGGAGGGTTTCGGCTAAAGCACGGTCTTCAACCAGGCCGTAGTCATCGCTCGTCGCTTGACAGCCACCCACATTATGCCAGGGATGTTGCCGGGCGGGGCAAATAGTCTCGCCAGGCCTATCCGTGGGCGTGGGTGGTCTGGCTACAAGCCAAGATTGCTCGATTACGCCCCAAGGTGGCCCAACTGCGAAACCAGCTCGGCTATTGGCCGGCCATGCACCACCGGCTAACTGCCCGTCCAATTCTGCCGAACAGCCCCCTTGCCTTGCACGGGGCGATTTTTCATAAGAATTACGGTTGTGGGCTGGGCTTGGCGGCCGTTATTGGCCTTCAGGCGTTCTGCGAGCGGCTCGGTGGCACAAAAACCCCCCTGCCATGCTCGAATTGTTTAAGTCATTATATATCAACGAGTTAGCTTGATGAGTGAGCTGCGGATGCTTCGTACAACACGCTGTAGAGAGCACCCGCTCGAATTGGCCATTTTAAGTTATTGTGCGCTAATAGGTTACAACGCCTGCGGTTTCCACGGTTAAACAACCGCGGCCCCATTGAAGCGGATCATTCCAGTTGCCGTTTTGCGCTGCCAATATGTTTCCAGGGTTAAACAACCGTGGCCCCATTGAAGCCCCTTCTTCAGTTTCACCTTCGCACGTCGGCACTGAGGTTTCCACGGTTAAACAACCGTGGCCCCGTTGAAAAGCTGTCAAAACCTTTTCAAATACACCCTGATCGAAACAAAGTCTGAGAAGGTAGGGGACCACTGGGGCCTACAGTTTCTAGATAGACTGGCGCTATTCAGTTGGTCGCAGTGTTGCGTGCATCGGCGATGAGCCGCGCCACTTCGCCCGAGCGCAGCGCCGCGGCGAACTGCTGGAGGTCGTCGTAAATGGCGTGGCTGAGGAAGCGGATCGTCCAGTTGGTGCGCAGCGGGCTGATGCTAATCACTACCGCGCCGTGTTGATAGGCTTCCCACATCTCGATGGCCGTGCCCATTGAGGCCTCCGGCACGTAAGCCACCAGCACGTCCACCTGGCGGCACATGCGATTGTGGCGCAGGAACACTTCTTTGCCGAAGGCTGCGTCGTACTCCAGCGAGTTGCGGTGTTCGGCCAAGGGGTCGTAGATGTCGGCCTGGGGAAAATGCTGGCGAATCAGCGCGCAGATTTCCCGCCGATAGTCTTGGGAGTGAATGCCTTTGGTGGCTTTCGAGCCTTGCATTATTCCGGCCACGAAAAACCGCATCTGTGCTTCTCCGGGCTGCGCAACTGGGCTACGATTATGGCTGCCGAGGCAGGCCGAGCCGGTCACGGCCCACCTGCCTGCGGCGTACAGCTCGGTAAAAACGCTTCACATTTTGCCGTAACCCCATGACTCAGTCCAGCGAAGCTACCAAACGTTTCCTTGCTGGCGCCGAGCGGCTGGTGATGCAGTTGCTGTCCTTGCCGGGCCGAAGCGGGCAGGAAGGGCAGGTGATGGAGTTCATCGCCCGCCAGCTACGCCAGGCAGGGCTGCCAGAGGAACTGATCCGTTTCGACAAAGCTCACCAGCGCAGTCCGCACGGGGGCGAAGTAGGAAACCTGATTGTGCGTTTGCCGGGCACCATGGCCGGGCCGCGACGGCTGCTGACCGCCCACGTCGATACGGTGCCGTTGTGTCAAGGGGCGCGACCCGTGCGCCGCGGAAAGTGGATCGTGCCAGCCGATCGGCACACAGCGCTGGGGGCGGACGACCGCTCCGGCACCGCCGCCTTGCTGGCCACGGCGCTGGAGATCATCAAGCGGCGATTGCCCCATCCGCCGCTGGTCTTCCTATGGACAGTGCAAGAGGAAGTAGGGCTTTACGGTGCGCGGAACGTAGCGCTGGGAATGCTGGGCAAGCCCCGGCTGGCGTTCAACTTCGATGGCTCCTCGCCGGAGAAGGTGACCATCGGTGCCACCGGCGGTTACCGCATGGACATTGCTATTTACGGCAAGGCAAGCCACGCCGGCAACGCGCCCGAGGCCGGCGTCAGCGCGCTGGTGATCGCCGCGTTGGCCATTGCCCGCTTGCAGGCCGAAGGTTGGCACGGTCGCGTGGAGAAGGACGGTCGGCTGGGCACGAGCAACGTAGGGGTAATTCGCGGCGGAGAAGCCACCAACGTGGTCATGCCCATGGTCGAACTGCGCGCCGAAGCCCGAAGCCACGATCCACGCTTCCGGCAGCAGATCGTCGAGCGCTACCAGGAGTGCTTTCGGCACGCCGCCCGCCAAGTGCGCAGCCACCAGGGCGTCGCCGGTAGAGTAACTATCCGCGGTCGGCTGGATTACGAATCGTTCCGGCTGGCCGACGACGAACCGGCCGTGCTGGCGGCCGAAGCGGCGGTCAGGCGTGCCGGGGGGCAACCGATGCGGGCGATTTCCAACGGCGGCTTGGACGCAAACTGGCTGACGGCGCGCGGGATTCCCACCGTCAGCATCGGCTGCGGCGTGGAGAACGCCCATACCGCAGGCGAGCGACTCGACCTGCGACAGTTCCGCATGGCGTGCCAGATCGCGCTGAGTTTGGCTACCGGCGAGGCGCGATAGAGTGCCGCGAAGCCTGGTGTGCCTGAACCGGCGGCGGACGGGGTACGCCGTGGGCTGACTCGCCTGGCCCTTCGGCGACAACGGCCTTGATGCCTGACGATCGAATTGCGCTGCCGTCGGGAATGGCAGTGCTGGCGCAGCGACGGTGCAGCTTTTCGATAGCGCGGCTTTTCGATTGCCTGTGGATAGCCTACGCACTTATCGACGCGATGTGCTGCAACGGCCAAGCAGGTAGTCGTGGATGGCCGCGGCGGCTTGGCGCCCCTGATAGATGGCATGCACCACCAGCGACGCCCCGCGCACCGCATCTCCGGCGGCGAATACGCCTGACAGGCTGGTCATCCAGTGCTGGACGGCCAGGTTGCCACGGGCATCTAATTTCAGCCCCAGCTCTTGCACTACGTCGTCGTGCAGGGGGTGGAGGAAGCCCATCGCCACCAGCACTAAATCGGCCGGATAAGTGAATTCGGTGCCGGGCCGGACTTTCATTTGCCAGCCTTTGGGTCCTTTGACCCAATCGACTTCTACACCGTGCAGCTTGGCCACGCGACCGCACTGGCCGCTCAGATGCGTGGTAAGCACGCCCCAGCGGCGCGTGCATCCTTCCTCATGCGATGTGGAGGTGCGCAGTATTTTGGGCCACAGGGGCCACGGGGTTTCGGGGTTGTAACCTTCGGGCGGCTGGGGGAGTATTTCCAGTTGCGTCACCGAAAGCGCCCCTTGGCGCACGGCGGTCCCTACACAGTCGCTGCCGGTGTCGCCCCCGCCGATGACGACTACGTGTTTGCCCTGGGCAAGGATTTCGGCGGCTGAATGGGCGGGTGGTTTGTCGCCGGCCACGCGCCGGTTCTGCTGGGTGAGGAACTCCATGGCGTAGTGGACGCCCTTCAGTTCTGCGCCAGGCACGTCGAGCGGCCGCGGCTTGCCGGCGCCGATGGCCAGCAGCAGGGCATCGAAGTGGGCCAACAACTGCCGGGCCGACACATCGCGTCCCACGGCCACGCCCGGCTCGCACTTCAACCCCTCGGCGACCATCTGCTCCAGGCGGCGATCGAGGACGTATTTTTCCAGTTTGAAATCGGGAATGCCGTAGCGGAGCAGGCCTCCCAGCCGGTCGTCCTTCTCGAACAACACCACCTCGTGCCCGCGGCGCACAAGCTGCTGCGCGGCGGCCAGACCGGCAGGACCCGAGCCGACGATGGCCACTTTCTTTCCGGTGCGCACGGCGGGCCGCACAGCCTGCACCCAGCCTTCCTCGAACGCGCGCTCGGCGATCTGGTACTCGATGTGCTTTATATTGACTGCCCGATCGTTAAGCGCTAGCGTACAGGCGGCTTCGCACGGGGCCGGACATACACGGCCGGTGATTTCCGGGAAGTTGTTGGTCGAGTGAAGGTTGTCGGCGGCTTCGCGCCACCGGTCGCAGTGGACCAGGTCGTTGAACTCGGGGATGCGGTTTTCCACGGGGCACCCCAGGGCGTGACAGAAAGGGATGCCGCAGTCCATGCACCGGGCGGCCTGCTGATGCAGGACGCGCAGCGGCAAAGGACGATCCACTTCCCGCCAGTCGGCCACCCGCTGCACGACCGGCCGGTGCTCGACCTCCACGCGCTGGTATTTCACGAAGCCCAGGGGATCAGCCACGGAACACCTCCTCGGTGGCGGGCGTGGCATCGCTGCGGACTTGCTCGCGCTGCCGCATGCGTTCCAGCGCTTTGCGGTAATCGATGGGCATGACCTTAACGAACTTGCCAGATGCTTCCCACCAACTTGCTAACAGATGCTTGGCTTGCTGGCTGCCGGTCCAGTGATAGTGGCGCTCGATAAGCTGGCGGAGCAACACTTGGTCTTCTTCCTGCCAAAGGGTTTCCAGGTCCACCATATCGAGGTTGCAGAGGGTGTCGAAAAGCTGATGTTCATCGAGGACGTAGGCCACGCCACCGCTCATGCCTGCGGCGAAGTTTCGGCCGGTGCGTCCCAGCACGACCACGATTCCACCGGTCATGTACTCGCAGCTATGGTCACCTACGCCTTCCACCACCGCTACCGCACCGCTGTTGCGCACGGCGAACCGTTCTCCGGCCAAACCGTTGATGAACACTTCCCCGCCGGTGGCCCCGTACAGCACGGTGTTGCCGACGATAACGTTTTCTTTGGGATCGTAGGGTGCTGCCGGAGGCGTTTGCACCACGATTCGCCCGCCCGAAAGCCCTTTGCCCAGGTAATCGTTGGCCTCGCCTATCAAACGCAGGGTAACTCCCGGCGCCAAGAATGCGCCGAAACTCTGCCCAGCCGAACCGGTGAAGGTCAGTTCGATCATTCCGTCGGGCAGGCCAGCAGCCCCATGACGTTTGACTATCTGATGGCTGATGACCGCTCCGACGGTGCGGTGGCAGTTGCGAATCGGCAGCGCTAGTCGCACCGGTTGTTTTCTCTCCAGCGCCGGCTCGAGTGGCGGCAGGATCGACCAGTCGAGATTGCTGCGGCGAATGTCGGGCGGACGACGCACGCAGCGCAGCGCGCCACCGTTGGCTGCTTTCGGCAAGGCCAACAGAGGCGTCAAGTCTAGTCGGCTGGCCTTCCAATGGTCGATCACCGCGCGGACGTTCAGCCGGTCGACGCGGCCGATCATGTCCTCGAAGCGACGGAAACCGAGCTGCGCCATCAGTTGCCGGACTTCTTCGGCCACGAACGTCAAAAAACGGATCAGATATTCCGGTTTGCCGGCGAAGCGGGCGCGCAGTTCCGGGCGTTGCGTGGCAATGCCCACCGGACAGGTGCCCAGGTGGCACTTGCGCATCAGCAAGCAGCCCAACGAAACCAGCGCTGCGGTGCCGAAGCCGAATCGCTCAGCGCCCAGCAACGCGGCGATCACCACGTCGCGGCCGGTCTTCATCTGGCCGTCGGCTTGCACGATTATCCGGTCTCGCAAACCGTTGAGCACCAGGGTCTGCTGCGTTTCAGCCAGTCCCAGTTCCCATGGCGTGCCGGCGTACTTTATCGACGACCAAGGGCTGGCGCCTGTGCCGCCGTCGTGCCCGCTGATGAGCACCTCGTCGGCATTGGCCTTGGCTACACCAGCCGCTACCGTGCCCACGCCGACCTCGGACACCAGTTTGACCGAGACCAGGGCTTCAGGATTAGCACATTTCAGGTCGTATATCAGTTGCGCCAGGTCTTCGATGGAGTAGATGTCGTGGTGCGGCGGCGGAGAGATCAGCGATACGCCAGGAGTGGCATGGCGCAGTCGGGCAATTTCCTCGGTAACCTTTTCGGCGGGCAGTTGTCCGCCCTCGCCCGGTTTTGCGCCCTGGGCCATTTTGATTTGCAGGATTCGGGCGTGTGCCAGATACTCGATCGTCACCCCAAACCGCGCACTGGCCACCTGCTTAATGGCCGAGTTGAGCTGATCGCCCCCCGAGGACGGCCGGTAACGCGCCGGGTCTTCGCCGCCTTCGCCGGTGTTGGACATCGCCCCCAGCCGGTTCATGGCCACCGCCAGCGTCTCATGGGCTTCTTTGCTGATCGATCCGTACGACATCGCCCCGGTGTAGAACCGTTTAATAATCTGGTCGACCGGTTCGACTTCCTCCAGCGGTACCGGCTGGCCGGGCACAAAATCCAGCAGTCCGCGGATCGTGCACAACCGCTTGCCCTGATCGTTGACAGCCGCAGCATATTCGGCGTAGGCGCGCGGGTCGTTGAACATCACGGCGTGTTGCAACCGGGTGACGGTGGTGGGATTCCACAGATGGGCTTCGCCGTCCAAGCGATAGTGATACTCGCCGCCGTAGTCAAGTTCCAACTGCCCAGGCTCTCGGGGGCGGAAGCCCGATTGGTGACGCGCCAAGGCCTCCTGGGCGATCACGGCCAAGTCGGCGCCGCCGATCCTCGAAGCGGTTCCGATGAAGTAGCGGTCTACCAGCTTGCGGTCCAGACCAACTGCCTCGAACTGCTGTGCGCCGTGATAACTGCGCAAGGTGGAGATGCCCATCTTGGACATCGTCTTCAGCAGTCCCTTCTTGATAGCGATGATGTATTGGTCGATGTATTCTTCGACGGTGGAGCTGCGGGGCAAATCGCCGTCGTGGTGCAGTTTGCTTATCGTCTCGAAGGCCAGATACGGGTTGACGGCGTTAGCCCCATAGCCACACAGCAGACAGAAGTGCATTACTTCGCGCGGCTCGCCGCTTTCCACGATGATCCCCGCTTCGCTCCGCAGCCGGCGCTCCAACAGCCCATGATGTAGTGCGGCGGTGGCCAGCAGCGACGGGATCGGGGCTTTCGTCGGTCCGACATCGCGGTCACTGATGACCAGCAGCGAAGCACCCTGCGCGATGGCTTGCTCGGCGGCGTCGACCAGCCGCGCCACAGCGTAGCGCAGGGCTTGGGCCGGATCGTCGCTGGTGGCATCGAAGAGCATCGGCAGGGTAACCACCCGCAAGTCGTCGCGCTGGGCTGCCCGCAGCCGCGCCATGTCTTCGTTCGTAAGTATCGGATGCGGCAGTTTCAACTGGCGACAATGTTCGGGCGTCTCGTCGAGCAAATTGCGCTGCTTACCAGTGAAGGTCATCAGCGACATCACCAGCCCTTCGCGCAGCGGGTCGATCGGCGGGTTAGTAACCTGGGCAAAAAGCTGCTTGAAGTAGTCGAATAGCAGCCGGGGCCTATCGGACAACACAGCCAACGGAGTGTCGGTGCCCATCGACCCCACCGGTTCCTGGCCGCTGAGCGCCATCGGCGCCAGGATCATTCGCAGTTCCTCGCGGGTGTAGCCGAAACATCGCAGCCGCTGGGGCAAGCTGCGCAGGTCGACCGGCGGCAGTTGGGCCGGCTGAAACAAACCGCGCAGCTCGATGCGGTTTTGCTCCAGCCAACGCCGGTAAGGCTTTTGTCGGGAGATGCGACTCTTAATCTCGTTGTCCATCACGATGCGTCCTTCGCCGGTATCGACCAGGAACATCCTTCCCGGCTGAAGACGCCCCTTTTGCTTGACCTGCTGGGGCGGAATATCGATTACGCCCGCCTCGCTGGCCAACACGGCCAGCCCGTCGGTGGTTATCGTGTAACGGCACGGACGAAGACCGTTGCGGTCCAGCGTGCCGCCCACCAAGCGGCCGTCGGAGAAGACGATCGCCGCCGGGCCGTCCCAAGGCTCCATGATGGCCGCATGATACTCGTAGAACGCCCGTTTGTCGGTGGAAATGTGATAGGCCGGGCCAAAAGCTTCGGGAATCATCATCATCAGCGCATGAGGCGGAGTACGCCCGGCGCGGACCAACAGTTCCATAACGTTGTCGAACGCCGCCGAGTCGCTGCCGCCCGGCTGGATGATGGGAAACAGGGCGCTGAGGTCTTCGACCAGGGCTGGGCAATACATGTTTTTTTCGTAAGCCCGAACCCGGTTGATATTACCGCGCAAAGTGTTTATCTCGCCGTTGTGGGCGATCAGACGAAACGGCTGCGCTAGCCGCCAACTAGGAAAAGTGTTGGTGCTGTAGCGCTGATGCACCACTGCCAGGGCAGAGATCAAGTCGGGCTGCGACAGGTCTGGATAATAAGCGAACAACTGCGGGGCCAGGAACATCCCTTTATAGACGATCGTCCGGCCGGACATCGATACCACATAAAAATCGGCCCCCGACTCGCCCAACATCTCCAGCACATAGCGTTCGGTGCGCTTGCGGGCCACAAACAAACGGCGCTCCAGCGTCTCGTCGCGCAGGCCGTTGCCGTCGATGAGCAATTGGCGGATCACCGGCTCGGACTGCCGGGCCAACTGGCCCAGGCAACTGTTGTCGCAGGGCACTTCGCGCCAGCCGATGGGCCGCAGTCCTTCTTGGGCGATGAACGTCAGCAAGCCCTGTTGGCACAAATGGCGTAGTTCGGCGTCGCGCGGCAGAAAGAGCATCGCTACGGCGTAACCTCCTGGCGCTGGCAGCGAAAACCCCAACTGTGTCGCTTCGCGCATAAAGAACTCGTGTGGGATTTGCAGAAGTATCCCAGCGCCGTCGCCGGTGGTTTCGTCGGCCCCAGCAGCGCCGCGATGCATCAAGCTGAGCAGCACCTGCTGGCCGTACTCGACAATGGCGCGGCTAGCCTTGCCGGCAATGTTGACCACCGCCCCAATACCGCAGGCGTCGTGCTCGTATTGCGGGTCGTATAGCCCTTGCCTGGGCCGGAAACCATAATTGGACACAGAGCTATTCATTGCTGTTGTACATCGCCAAGCTGCCCCATCCGCGATGGTCAATCGCTGCCACTCCAAGCCGTGCCGAGACTGCGCAGACCCCAAAAACGCTGCGCAGGCCCCAAAAGCAGCGCTGATTAGCAGCGCCTAGTAAGCGTCCCCGCACAACTGCGTGCGACGCAGCGCAAAGCTGTGCGAAGCAACCGGCCCTCCAGCCGGCTAACCATTGAATAGTATAATTAGAAAAACTAATGTCAATCCCTAGATATTATTAGAAATGTTCAATAAATCCCTCACACGGGTTAATAGCCTCGCAAGCTAAAGGCTCGTGCCGAATATTGACATATGGGAGTATAGATTTCACAAACAAACGATTCGCTGCGCTGTGCCGCTTGCGCGCCACAGTCCGCCGCGCAACAGTACGATCGGTCTTGCTGGCCGGCGGACGCACAGCTTGCTCGATGGGCAGCCTCGGTAACGCTGGCGCTTCGCTATAGCCAATTCTGCTTCCGGTACCAATGGACAGTTTCTGTTAAGCGCTCTAACAGCGAGGCAGTAGCACGAAACCCCAGTTCATCCATCGCTTTTTGCGGCGAGCAGGTCCACGAACCAGCGGCGATCTCGCGTGCCTTATCCCAATTCAGATACAAAGGACTTCCGCTCCACTTCGAGGCCAGGGTGCCTGCCCCGGCAATCAGCCACACGATGGGAATCGGCACCAGAATATGCAACATACTGTGAACACCGGCGGCCTGAGCGACCATCTCTCCCAACTCGCGATACGTGAGCTGCTGCGGATGGGCAGCGAAATAACATCCGCGGCCGAGTGTCGTAGTTTCGCCCCGCCCAACTGCTTCGGCAACTTCGGTCGGGATTCGCTCTCCGCGGCAGGCCGCCTGGATGAGCAGCTCGACAAGATCGGTCACATGAATCAGCGAGTAGCGGTTCCGGGTGAAACCGGGAAGCAAATGCATCCGATACCACGCGATCGAGCGAAACACATCCAACATTGCCCGATCACCCTGACCGAACACAATGCACGGCCGGACCACGGTAATCGGAACTCGATCGCCATACGCAGCCGCACCCAGCTCGGCGGCCAGTTTGCTCCGCCCATAGTGCGAAACCGGCCGCGGAGGGTCTGTTTCGGTTCTGGGGCGTCCGTTTATGGCCGGGCCAGCGGCAGCCAGCGACGATACTACCACCAGCACCGGCGGATTGGCCTGCTCGGCGCACGCCTGGGCCAGGCAGCGCGTGCCTTCCACGTTCACTTGATAATACTGCGATACATGGACCGCTGTCACCCGACCGGCCACGTGAAACACGACCTCCTGACCGGCGACGGCCTGCCGGACGGCTTGCAAGTCGGTGACGTCCTTGTAATGAAGGCAGCGCGCGCCCAGCGCTGTCAATGCT
>CALLPE010000035.1 GCA_938015445.1 uncultured Pirellulales bacterium | reverse complement strand
TGACCCCGACGGGATTTGAACCCGTGCTACGGCCTTGAAAGGGCCGTGTCCTAACCTGGCTAGACGACGGGGCCACCGACTGCGCCGCTGGGTTCGGCGCCCACTTATCGCTTCGTGCTGAACTTCTGTTATATATGGTCTGAACGGTAGTCCGTCAAGGGGCGTCCCAGTTCACTTTGTTGTGTTTGTTTGTTCCAGAAGCGCGATGATTGTTCAGTTCAAGCACTCGTGCTGCCCGAAGGCCGCTAGCAGCGATTCAGCGGCGCGGCGGCCGCCGCCAATGCAGTCCGGTATACCGACACCCGACAATGCGCTTCCGGCCAGCGCCAGCCCGCGCAACTCGCGCAGCCGAGAGTCGATCATCGCTACTAACTGCTTATGACCGACATGATACTGTGGCATGGTGTTGGGCCAATGGGCAATATCGACCAATTGCGGCTGGCCGCGAATGCCCAACAAGCGGCTCAGCTCGCCGAGCACAAGCGGCAGCAGTTCTTCGTCCGGCATTTGTGTTAGTGTTGGTCGTCGGGCGCCCCCCAGGAAGACGCGCAAAAGGACGTGTCCGGGCGGCGCTCTATGCGGGTATTTCTGACTACTGAAACTGATCGCCAAGATCGGACTGTGTTCCACCGCCGGCGTCACCGCTCCCATGCCGTCCAGCGGATGTTCGATCTGCTCGCGCTGAAAACCTAACGACACAACGGCCGTGCCAGAATATTCGATCCGAGCAAGCGCGGCCGACAGTGCGGAATCCACCGGGGCAAGCAGCCGCGCGGCTACGTACGAGGGAACTGCCAGTATCACCGCGTCGAACTGCTGTTCGCTGGCGATCGAGGCCGATTGGGGATCACCAGCTTCAACTACGGTTTCAAGCGGGTTGATGGGCGAACTTTCGGCAATTCGCACTGCCCATGAATTGCCCGTTCTGTGCAGCCCGACAACGGCTGTATTCGAGCAAACGCAATCGGGCGGCAGTCGGTCTGCCAGTGCGTCGACCAGAACGCTCAGCCCGTGGCGCAGCGTGACGAACATGCTGTATCGTGCGCCGCTTTCGTGCGAAGTTTGTGGGTGCAAGCGGCGTTGTGCACGCATGGCGCGGATTAGGCTGCCGTAGCGGCGTTCCATTTCGCGGAACCGGGGCAGGGTTGCCAGCACGCTGAGTTTCTCCATATCGGCCGCGTAAACGGCGCTTACCAGTGGTTCCACCAGACGCTGGAAAACCTCGGTACCCAATCGCCGGCGGACGAAAGCCGCCATGCTTTCGTCGGCGTCGTCGCGACGCGGAGGAACGAAGTACTCCAAGGCCGCACGCAGTTTTCCCAATGGGCTGAGTATGGGTGTCAGAGCCAGCGGCCAGAGCCTGGTGGGGGCCATCATCAGGAAGCCGTCGGGCAGTTTATGCAGCCGGCCGTTGCGAACCACGAACGTGCGGCGACAATGTGGATTGGTTTCTACCAATTGCTGTTCCAGTCCCAACTGTTGGCACAACCTAACGGCGTGGGGCACAGTGGTGATAAAATTGTCGGCACTTTGTTCGATTTGATAGCCCTCGCGGTGCACCGTGGAAATAACCCCGCCCAGTCGCCCAGAGGCTTCAAACAGTTTTATTCGAGCCTGCGGCGCAAGCTCGAGCAAACGGTGGGCGGCGGCAAGCCCGGAAATCCCACCCCCCACTACCGCGATGCGAACTTCCTTGTGTTGTGAAACTGTCAATTTGTTGACCCGTCAAGTAGTAATCCACGCGCAAAACAATCTGGCAGAGGCCGACGTACAAAGTGGCCTCTCGCTTGGGTTATAAGATGCACGCATTATGATTGTAAAGGCCACCGCGGCGTGAAGTGCAGCCTGTGGCAGGCCCCCTACAAGTTTCTTCAACCACCCTTGCCATCATCCTTGCCAGCATCGTTGCCACCTCGGCTTGGCGACATCAGACGCTGCGCCCCGGTTCTTGCGGGAGCGGTGACAGTTTTTGTCTCAGCGGTGAAACTGTTCAGCTCGATCGCCCACTTCTCAAGCTAGGGGCGCGGCGAAGACGCCCATCGCCGACCATTCGCCAACCTTCGCCTCACGAACACCGTGGGCACTTTCTCGGTCTTGCCTATGGATGCAGCTCGGCTGAAGGCGGCCGGTCGATCACCGGCAAAAAGGGCATCTGAGGATTGCGACGCCTCCGCTCGCCTATCTGCCTGACCAACTGTCGGCATACGTTCTCCAGATATTGGCTGACAACAGGCAGTTCAAGGGCCTCAGCCAGTCGTCCCTCGTCGGCCAAGGCCCGCAGTTGCGTCAGCAGTGGCAACTCGCCCAAAAACGGCACACCCAGTTCGGCAGCGCGACGCTTTGCTCCGCCGGAGCCGAACAGCTCGTGGCGGGCGTTGCAGTTGGTGCAGACGAAGAAGCTCATGTTCTCGACCATGCCCAGCACAGCCATGTTGATCCGCCGGAACATGGTGATAGCTCTGGTAGCGTCCAGCAGAGCGACTTCCTGCGGCGTGCACACCACCACTGAGCCGGCGTCGGGAACCAATTGCGACAGCGAGATGGCCACGTCGCCGGTTCCCGGTGGAAGATCGATAACCAAGTAGTCGAGCTCTCCCCAGTCGGTGTCGCCCAGCAGTTGCCGCAAGGCACTGTGAAGCATCGGGCCGCGCCATATTACGGCTTCCCGTTCGGGAATCATCAGGCCAATGGACATCACCTTCAGCCCGTCGACATCGGGTGGTTCGATGCGTCCCCGGGAAAGATGCGGCTGCTGATGTACCGCCAGCAACTGGGGAATACTCGGGCCGTACAGGTCTGCGTCCAGCAGCCCCACCAGCGAGCCTGCGCGGCGCAACGCACAAGCCACAAGTGTTGCCACAGAGCTTTTCCCCACTCCGCCTTTGCCCGAGCCAACGGCCACCACGGTTTTGACCGGCAAACCGAGTTCTCCCGTTCGCAACGCCGGCCGATTATGTACCGCCAGTTCGACCGCGCAACGCGCTTCAGGAAACTCTTTTTGCAACAGATGCAGCACCTGCTGTAATGTTTCATCCCACAACGGGGCCGAGTGGGTGGTCAGACCCAAGGTAAGCTGGATTCGGCCGTCGCCCACGTACAGTCGGTGTACTTGTCCGGCTTGGACGATGTTACGTCCGGTTTCGGGGTCGGCAAAACCGGCAAGTAGTTGAAGTACGCGTTCTTCGCTTATTGTTCCGTCGGTCATCGAATTTGCCTCGAAGCAGCTAGGTTGATTGGGAAAGGGTACAAAGATGGCACAGTTCCCAGACGCTGGCCTGGGCGGCACCCGCTCATGGTCGTTGCGCAAATCGCCGCCACGGCAACGACGCCCAAATGCGTTGCACGAATGATTGTCGCGGTTGGGGTGCGCGGGCAAGATGGCGGCAAGCGGTAGCGGCAATCGGCGCAAGCTGGCGGGGAGAACAGCAAAACCACACCGCCCCTGCCGCTCTGATTACCCATTGATACTCCGCCAGCCAGCGGTCGGCCACGACAGCGGCGCGGGCTTCGGGAAAGCGGCGTTCCAAGCTTGCCAACCGCCGAAGCAGCTCTCTGGCGTTGTGCATGGTCAGCTCCAGGACAAGGAAGCTGGCTGGCGATTGCTCCAATTCCGCCCAGCAGTCGGTCAGTGTCCGCGTCTGCACAATCGGCACACCGGTCCCGGCCAACTCGCGGCGCAGTAGCGCCGCCCACCACCCGGTGCGTTCGTACAAAAGCAACCGGGCGATTTCAATCTCCTGAAAAGTAGCAAGGTCGGCATCAGACATTGGCTGGCTCGTTCCCTTCCGCCTCTTGCCCGGTCGTCTGGACGAAAGCTACTGCGCAGCCGACGTTGGCCTTAAGCTCTGGGCAACTCATCCTGCACACCGGCACCAACTCAGAGAAAATGAAGCATACGGTAGGTTATTTCTCGATCAGCCCCAACTGGATCATCCTACGGTACAGTCGCGGACGGCTCATGCCCAGCAGCCGCGCGGCTTTGGCCTTGTTTCCTTTTGCTTGAGCAGTGGCCCGACGAATCAGCTCCCGTTCGACCTGCGCCAAGAACTTGTCCAGCACGATCTTCTCTTCGGCCCTCCGTAACTGTAAGCTGGCAGCGGCATGATGGATGCGCGGCGGCAGGTCAGCCACGGTAATATCTGGTCCCACGGCGCGGTTGTAGGCTTCTTCGACCACCTGGGCAAGCTCGTCGAGGTTTCCCGGCCAGCGATGGGCCGTAAGCTGATCCAGGGCCTCCGGCGTAAACCCGCCTAATTGCTTGCCACCCTTGGCGTTCAGTTGCTCCAGCAGTGCTTGGGCCAGCAGCGGAAGGTCTTCTAAACGTTCGGCCAGCGGCGGCAGTTCGATCACCAACGTGCTTAAAGCAGCCGCCAGTTCCTCTCGGAACCGACCCCGACGCGACATCTCCATCAGCGGCTCCCCGGCGGTGGAAATGATCCGCGCGGGAAATGGCTTGGCTACCAGCAAGTCGCTCAGATCGGCCTGGGCAGCCTCAGAAAGCTGATCGACCTCACATAGCAGCAGCGTGCTGTTAGCGCCGCACTGTTCCAGCATGTTCCCGCCGGCGATTACCCGGACGGTGGATTGAACCATTTCGGCCGGTAATACTGCGCAGTCCAATGGAATGAGCGTGCCGGTCAACTTCGCATCCGAGGCATAGTGAATGGCCGTGGCGGTAAACCGCCGGCCACTGCCGGTCGGGCCGACGATCAGCACACTGCACCGGTTGCCTGCCGCCAATTCCACCTGCCGGCGCGCACGACGTGCAGCCGCCGACTGCCCTATTAGGTGGTCGAGCTGGTGCCCGGCAGCTTGCTGGCGTCTGAACTCTTGAATCAACAAGTGCAGTTGTTCCGAACCGGGTTCTGCCATCCGAGTCGGGCCGCTTGCCACCGGTTCGGCATCCTCGGTCAAGTCGTCCTTGCGGGCCATCACGATCAGCGCGAAACACCCATCGGCGCCGTCGCTCAGGGGCAAGAAACTGGCAGCTCGCCGCCGGAATGTGCCATCGGCGGAAAGAAAAGCCACCGTGCCCGTCGTTTGCAACCCAGCCATCGCGGCCGGCGGAGGACACAGCGCCGCGGCCGCTGCCTCTGGAGTCTGTCCTGCTGCTGCGCAATAACTGCAATGCACTCCCAACAAGCTGTTGGCCAGATCGCCCAGCAGTTCCTGGCAAGCGCGATTCAAAAAAACGATTCTCCCACTCGAGTCCAGCACGTAAATCGGCTGCTCGATGCCGTTTAGCAATTTAGCTAATTCGCCGGCGTGGAGGCGACGGTTGGCCATTTTTGATACCGCGCTGGAAGTATCTTTCCCGTGGCTGATGTCTGATGCCCGCGCCGCAAGCACACTGTTACCGATGGCACGGCACAGTCGCATGGCAAGTTTTACCGCCTGCGCCGAGCGCGCTGTTGGGGCGGACGCACTTGCGATGCAGCGGAGAAGCTGCTGCTACAAGCCAATAGAAAACACCCAAAGCGCTCGCCCCCCTGGCCTAATAAAATATGGCACGCCATGCCTCAGATAGTGCTGAGATTAACGCAGAGGTCAATGCTGTGCGGCTTACGCTTAATCCGCCGGCCTAATAGAAAATATCGCACGCCATGCGTCAGGCTCAAGCCGCCCAGAAGACCCGACACCGGCCGGGAAAGCTTCGCTCTCAGACCTTGTAAACCCACCGTCGGGCAGGCACCAACATCTCTTGCCCATTTAATTCTACCTGTACCGCCCGGTCATTGAAGCTCTGCACCATCCAAACGCCTTCGCCGAACAGCTACAAGCCCCCTATCCCTCCGCATACAGACTACCCCCGGACGGCTACACCAACGACGGCCTGTGGAAGCGTTCTAATTTTGACTGGGGACCATACCACCGCTTTGTTTCCGCCCTCTACGCGAGGAACTCGCACGTTGCCACCAGTGGAAAGCGGCTTCCGGCGCGGACATCAGCACGAGGGATTCTTTCTGCGCCTGCCGGCAGGGCGATGGTTGTTCGAGCTTGCTGGCCATTGCCTTGCGCCCTAGAATCAAGCAAGGGATTCGCATCTCTAGAACTCCCGTACCAGGCCGGATAGCCAGTTTGGTGAAGTAAACCGCCGCCCAATCGGCTACGACCTACGATTGACAATCGCAGCGGGAAAATGGCACAGGCGCGATGCTCGCACGTCGCGGCTTGCACGGCGAACGATGCACAGCAGGCAATTGCCCAGTGCTAGCCGCGTGTTGGCTGCGCGATAACTGCCGGGATGATGCATAGCGCCGGTCGCACGCCCGTTGCCGGTTTGCACACAGACAGTCGGCATGACGAGGTTTTACGCGACTAAGACTGATGGTTTTTCCGCAGCTAACGGAGCACAAGACATGACCCTCCCAGCCAATCGGCGGAACTTCCTTAGCCAGGGGCTTTTGGGCGCGGCCGCGGCCGGCGCTGCCTACAGCCTTGAAGAGCAAATACTATTGGCGGCCCTGCAAGAGGGCAAAGCTCAATCGGCCCCGCAACCAGCCGGTGGAGCGGAATTGCCGCGCGGAAAAATCGGCGACGTTCAAATAAGCCGTCTGCTGATCGGCGGGAATCTGATCGGCGGTTGGGCCCACGCGCGCGATCTGATTTACGTCTCGGCACTGTTCAAGGCGTACAATACCGAACCGAGGGTGTTCGATACTTTGGAGCTGGCGGAACGCTCGGGCATCAACACCATACAGATCGATCCGCTGTGTCAAGATGTGGTGGAGAAATACAAACGCCAACGGGGCGGAAAGATTCAAACCATGGTATGCGTCCACCCGGACCGCGATTTCGCCAAAATGGAAGAGCATATTAAGCGCGTGCGGGACCGCGGCGCAGACCTGCTATATACGCACGGCGAAGGTTCCGATAGGCAAGTGATGGCCGGACGAGTCGATGTGCTGGCCAAGGCGTTGGAATTGATTCGCGCTCAGGGCGTGCCGGCAGGCATCGGCAGCCACTCGCTAGAAACGCCCATAGCCTGCGAAAAGGAAAAACTCAATCCCGACTACTACGTAAAAACCTTCCATCTCGACCGCTACTGGTCTGCCACCCCGCCGGAGCACCGCGAAGAATGGTGCTGGTATAAAGGCCACAGTTTGGACCACAACAAGTACCACGACAACATCTTCTGCCTTGACGCCGAGAAGACCGCCGCGTTTTTCGAGGCGGTCCAGCGCCCATGGGTAGCTTTCAAGGTACTGGCCGCCGGGGCGATCCATCCGCAAATCGGCCTGTCGTCGGCTTATCGTCACGGGGCCGATTTCGCGATCCTGGGAATGTTTGACTTTCAGATAGCCCAAGACGTGGCAATTGCCATTGATTGTCTGCGCAAACATGCCAACCGTAAGCGTCCTTGGTACGGTTGAGCCATGGGCGGCAGCGATTTTCGACGATTCACATATACGCACGTTCAGCCCTCTGCCGGAGGCCGTGATGTATCGGCACGTAAGTGTTCTGATGGGCGTTCTGGCAGCATTTTCGGCATGGATCGACATCGCCATGGCAGAGGGTGGAGAACGTTCTCTGGTGTATCGGCGCTTCGAGGTCGAGGAACACGAGGGCCGGGTAACGGCACTGAAGCCGGTGCCCGACGCTACGCCGCCGCGCTGGGCAAGGGATGTTTCCCAGCAACCTGCGCAGTGGACGGCGACCGATCCTCAAAAACCCTTGTTCGAGGCCCCAGTTCCGTTTGTGATTCCACCGGAAGACGCTGGCGAGCCGTTCTATCCCCATAACCATCAACCATCCATCACGTGGCTCCCCAATGGCGACCTGCTGGCCATCTGGTACTCCACCAAAAGCGAGGAAGGAACCGAACTGACCGTGTTGGCCAGCCGCCTGCGAGCGGGGCGCCGGCAGTGGGACCCCTCAAGCGAGTTCTTCAAGGCTGCCAACCGTAATATGCACGGGTCGGCGATTTTCCACGATGGCAAGGGGACCATCTATCACTTCAACGGAATGGGACCAGAAGGCGGACGCGGTTGGGCACGGCTGGCGCTGCTGATGCGGATCAGCCGTGACAATGGGGTTACGTGGACGCCCCCCCGAGCAATCGGCGCGCACATCACCGGCCGGCACCAGGTCATTTCCGGCACGTTGATGACCAAAGCAGGCGTGATCATCCAGCCGTGCGACGCAGTTCCCGGCGGACACGGCGGCACCGCCTTGCACATCAGCCACGACGGCGGTAACACCTGGGTAGATCCAGGCGAGGGAAAGCCGCGTCCCCGATTCATCGCCGGCGGAACCGGGGAAGGAACCATTGCTGGCATACATGCCGGCGTGGTGGAATTGAGAGACGGAAGACTGATGGCCTTGGGGCGGGGCGACCCCATAGACGGACGAATGCCAATGAGCATTTCCTCCGATTTGGGAAAGACCTGGACATACAAGGCCAGCCCATTTCCACCGATCGGCAGCGGCCAGCGACTGGTGCTTCTGCGGCTGCGCGAAGGCCCACTTATGCTTGTCTCTTTCGCATCCGGCGATCGCAGGAATCCCGAAGCCAGCGGCGTCACTGTCATCGACCACGATGGAAGGCAGTACACCGGCTATGGGATGTTCGCGGCTCTGTCGTGGGACGACGGCCAAAGCTGGCCGGTAAAGAAGCTCGTCACGCCCGGGGCCGGCCAGTACGACGGCGGCGCGCACACGGGACGGTTCACCGCTTCTGAGAATCGGGCCGAACACGGCGGATACCTGGCCGCCACTCAAACCCCCGACGGCCTGATCCACCTCATTTCCAGCCGTTTGTATTATCGGTTCAATCTCCCCTGGTTGGTGCAGGGAGCCAGGCCGCCCGCCCCCAGTTCGCCCAGTAAGTGATGTCTTTATGAGGAACCGGTTTCGTCAAGCATCGCTCCAGCACCCCATTTGATCAGGTCGCTTTCGGCTGCGCTGCTGGACAAGGGCGATTTCACCGGCCCACTATAACGGCGGTGTTGCGGTTTGGAGCCAACCGCCTTCGCCACCTCCCTACACCGATTCATCGGCCTGGACAATATTCGGTGCGTGCCGGCGTGCGAAAAGCCATTACGCCGCCTTACCGAATTGCAGCCATTTCTCGATTTCCACTATCACACTTGCCGCGGCAGCCACTGCCAGCACATTTCCCCAGTCGGCCAGAGAAATAGGGGCACTGTGGAACGCAGCGTTCATGAATGGGGCATAAGTGAACAGCAGTTGCAAAAGCACCATCGCCACTGCACCGCCCACAGTGTACGGATTGTCCCAAAGCCGGCAACCCAGCAACGAGCGCCGCAACGATCGGCAGTTGAACAGATAGAACGTCTCTACCAGCACGAATACGTTGACTGCCACGGTACGGGCGTATTCTTCGCTGGCGCCGGCTGCCAGCGTCATGCGGAATAAACCGAATGCGCCGACCAGCATCACTACCCCGACCAGGACCATGCGAACCACAAGCGGCTGGGTAAGGAGGGACTGCTTGGGATCGCGGGGAGGGCGTTTCATGATGTCGGGTTCCTTCGGCTCGAAGGTAAGCCAAATGCCCAACAGCACAGCAGTGGTCATGTTGATCCACAGTATTTGCACCGGCAGGATAGGCAGGGTTGTTCCCAACAGCACGGCGGCCAGAATCACTAGAGCCTCGCCTAGGTTGGTGGGCAGCGTCCACACGATGAACTTCGTCAGATTATCGAATACACCGCGACCTTCCTCTACAGCCGCTTCGATGGAAGCAAAGTTGTCGTCGGTGAGCACCATGTCGGCGGCGTCTTTAGCTACATCGGTGCCCGTGATACCCATCGCCACCCCTATATCGGCCTGCTTAAGTGCCGGTGCGTCGTTCACACCGTCGCCGGTCATTGCCACAATCCGACCTAGCCGTTGCAATGCTTTCACCAATCGGAGTTTTTGTTCTGGCGCCACCCGGGCGAAAACGGCCGTCTGCTCAACAGTCTGAGGTAGCCGGTCGTCGGGTATTTTCTCTAGTGCCTGACCGGTGACTACCACAAGTGTGCCATCGTCTTCGGTTCGCCCTTGCAATCCGATTTGGGCGGCCACGGCTGCGGCGGTCGTAGCGTGATCGCCAGTGATCATCTTCACCTGTATGCCTGCCGTCTTGCAGGCTGCCACCGCGTTGATTGCTTCTGGGCGAGGCGGATCGATCATTCCTTGCAATCCCAAAAAGCTCAGCCCGCTGGCCACATCGTCGTGGGTTATAGAGGCGGCTTCGGCCGGCATCTGTTTATGGGCGAATGCCAGCACTCGAAGTCCCATTCTGCCCATCTCTTCCACTTTGGCATTGATGAACTCGGCTTCCACGTCCGCGCAGCGCTCGAGGATGCGTTCCACGGAGCCTTTCACATAGGCGATTTTTCGCCCCTGCTGCTGGCAGTGGTGAAGCGTGGCCATATACTGGAATTCGGACTCGAAGGGCACAGCGTCCAAGCGGGGGCATTGGGCAATAAGCGCGCTTGGAGTCAGCGATGCTTTTCGCGCCACCACAAGCAGCGCTCCCTCGGTCGGATCGCCGTTTACCCTCCAGCGCCCATCCTGCTGATCGACAGTGCTATCGTTGCAAAGTACTCCGGCCGTAAGACATTGAATAAGCGATTGGTCAGCCTGGTCGCTGCGGCCGTCGAGCGGCTCTATAGAACCTTCTGGCAAATAGCCTACGCCGCTTACCTGATACATTCGCCCGCCTGCCCAAATACGTTGGACGGTCATTTCGTTTTGTGTCAACGTGCCGGTCTTGTCGGAGCAGATGACCGAGGTGCTTCCCAACGTTTCCACTGCGGGCAACTTGCGGATGATGGCATGTCGCTGCGCCATTCGCCACACGCCGACTGCCAACACGACGGTCATGGCGGCAGGCAATCCCTCGGGGATGGCGGCCACGGCCAAAGCGATAGCCGCGTGGAAAACTTCCACCAGCGACTGTCCGCGAACCGCCCCGATTATCAACATCGCGATGCACAGCCCGATTATCACGTAAAGCAGTCGGTGGCTGAAGTGCGCGATTTGCTTGGTCAAAGGCGTAGAGATGTCTTCTGCCTTGTGGATCATCTCCGAGATTTTTCCCACCTCGGTACGATCGCCGGTGGCCACCACCACCGCTGTGGCTGTGCCATAGGTTACAAGTCCTGTGGCAAAGGCCATGTTGCGCCGATCGGCCAGCGGCGTGTCGTCCGGCAGGGGATCGGGATTCTTTTCCACCGGTACCGACTCGCCCGTCAGCGCCGCCTCGGCTACTCGCAGGTCGCGGACGACCACCAAGCGTAAATCGGCGGGAACCTTGTCGCCGCTGGCCAGCAAAACTATGTCGCCCGGCACCAGTTCCACTGCCGGGAGCCGTTTTTTTGCTCCGTCGCGCAACACGGTTGCTTCAGCGATCATCGTTCCAGCCAAAGCGTCGATGGCTCGGGCCGCCCGATATTCCTGCACGAACCCCACGATCGCATTGACCAACACTACGCCGAAAATCACGCCCGAGTCGACCCACTCTTGCAGTCCGGCGGTGATAATCCCCGCGGCGATGAGAATGTAGATCAGCGGTTGATGGAACTGTAACAGGAAGGTCATCAGCGGGCCGCGTCCGCGGCGGGGGGTCAGTTCATTCGGGCCGTACTGCTGCCGCCGCCGGGCCGCCTGTTGGCTAGATAAACCCGTGCGCAGGTCGACTTCGAGCCTGGCAGGAACTTCTTCTTCCGGCAGCGCATGCCACTTCAATTCCTCTTGGTTTTTCATGGTTGCGTTTCGCTGAAACAACAAAATCCGCAGGCCCAAATGCTGTTGCCTGCCCGCTACTACGTGCCACTGGTTGAGTCGGCAGACTCAGTGCAAATAAGCCCTGGTGGAATATTCGAGAATCATCCGCTGCGTGTTGAAGAAAGAGCCGTTCAGCGCGACGGCATGAAGCATCATGTCGATGAATCGGGACCGGTTGTTGCAATACAAAGGAACCACGGCTTTTTCCAGCTTGCCGTACAGGGCGGCTGCGTCTGCTGCTCGGCGATCGTCATGGTCGACCGAACCAGGATCGATAGCCCAGCCTGTTATGTTTTCGATGCATCCTTCGATCCACCAGCCGTCGAGGATGCTCAGGCTCGGTACACCGTTCAGCGCGGCTTTCATACCGCTGGTGCCGCTGGCTTCCTGGGGCGGATGAGGAGTGTTAAGCCACACGTCCACCCCGGCCGTCATCAACGCCCCCAGGGACCAATCGTAGTTTTCCATATACACGATCTTCAGGTCGTCTTTCAACGATTGGCCGAGCTGGAATATGCGCTGTATCTCCAGCTTTCCGTCGTGGTCGCGCGGATGAGCCTTGCCGCCGTAAATAACCTGCAAACCGCCCGCCTGTTTGGCGATGGCTTTCAGTCGATCAACGTCGTGAAGCAGCAAGCCGGCGCGCTTGTAGGCGGTGGCGCGTCGGGCGAAGCCCAACGTGAGCACGTCGCCGCGCAGCGTTGCCTGGGCGTTGTTGTTCACCCGTTCCAGCAAAGCGCGCTTCGCCTGCTGATGCGCCTGCCAGACTTCCTCCGGGGGGATGCTCAACGCATAACGCAGGCTGAAGGCGTCTTCGCGCCAGCCGGGAATATAGCGATCGAACAAAGCAGCAAACTGCGGCGACGTCCAAGTAGGAACGTGCACGCCGTTGGTAATGGCATCGATCTGGTACTCGGCGAACATCAGCCGCGAGACCTCGGCGTGCCTTTTGGCTACTCCGTTGACGTAGCCGCTGAGGTTCAGCGCAAGATAGGTCATGTTCAGCAGATCGTCGCAGCAGAAGATGTTCTTGGTCGCCCAAATCTCTGGCCGACCCAGAACCCGCTCGACCAATTCCAAGGGAAATTTGTCGTGGCCGGCCGGCACCGGCGTGTGAGTGGTAAATACGCATTGCCGACGCACCGTATCCACGTCCTCCGGGGAGAAAGTCGTCCGACCGGCGGCGCGGGCCGTTTCGTCAAGCAGTTCCAGCCCCAGTAGCGCTGCATGGCCTTCGTTGAGGTGAAAACGCCCTATCTTCTGATAACCCAATGCCCTGAGCATCCGCAGGCCACCTATTCCCAGGATTACCTCCTGGCACAGCCGATAACGCTCGTCGCCCCCGTACAACTGATGCGTCAGTGAACGGTCCTGCTCGGCGTTTTCGGGCAGGTCCGAGTCGAGCAGATATACCGGCACAGTGGCCCCAGAGGGCGATTTGACCTCGTACGACCAAGCGCGCAAGTGGACCATACGGCCCTCGATGACCACCTGAACGCGCGCCGACTGCTCGGTCACGAAGTCGTGTACCGACCACTCGTCGGCTTCTTCCTGCTGCCATCCGCTCGAGTCGAGTCGCTGGCGAAAATAGCCACGCCGATGCAGCAACGTGACGGCCACCATCGGAATCCTTTGATCGGCTGCGGCACGAACTGTGTCTCCGGCCAGAATCCCCAATCCGCCGCTATAAGTGGGCATGCGCGGGTGGAGCGCGATCTCCATAGAGAAATAAGCCACCGTGGGCGCCATTGGGACTGAACTCACGCTTTTTCCTCCGTCGATTGCCCATGCTTCGTACAGCCACCACCGCCTCGTATTGTACTGCCGCAGGCAGTCTTAAAGTACTGCCGCACCGACTTCGACCAGCGCGCGTTGTTCCCGCATGTTCAACTTTTTCTCGGTCTTGTAAGCCAATGCCGCACTGTTTCCGTCGTTTCGACCGACTAACTATCCAGAATCGCGGCACTCGATTACTGGTGACGCCCGCTTTGCGCCCCTACGCACGTTCGCAGGATGTCGCGAATGTTGCGCCAGGTGGCATCCTGCTTGAATTGAGCGACTGCTTGAGTTGAGCGACTGCTTGAGTCGCGCAAAGGAACAGCAGTCGCTTTGGGGAAACTATTATTAGACCGGCTACCACGGCGGGTAATTCTTGGGCAGCATCTGCAACGCTCAACCACTGCCAAGGATGTAAAACACGGAGTTGAGCACCGCATGCATGCCCACCTTGCGGGGCCGACTGCCTGGATTGTCCGGCGCGGTCAACCGGGGAAATCCTCTGCCACTGTGCATCGGTCACATCCGGCAGATAAGCGCGTGTCGCAGAAGCACTCCGTCGCTTCTGAAAGGGAATCACTTCCCCAGATCACCCGGAACAACTAAACGCCGCAGTTTTGCCGGACCATCCGGGTCTTTATCGACACGCTCAGAGCTAGATTCTTGCCGGTTAATTCTTGCCGGTTATTGATGCCGCCCGGGAGAAAGCATATCCCCACTCACAGTGGATACTGAAGTTGGAAGATTAAATCAGCGAATTAAGGTTGCCGCGCAACCACAAAAAGGAAGGGGAGTTATGGAAAATCACAATAGCCAAGCTAAGAAGTCGAGCTAAGAAAATGCCGCTTTTTCCGCATTGCGGTGCGCTATAGCGGGACAGTTGAAACGCTCAGCAGATTGCCTTCTAGTCTTCGCAAGTTTTAAGCGGCTCGCTGCATACGCAAAACGACAAAACGTGGACGGCCAAGCGGAGCCGGGACGCGGAACAAAGATACCCGGATTCGGACATCGTCCACACGGCGGGCCCGAGCTCGATACCTTATCGTTTCATTCGTCTGCACGAGAGCTTTTGGCTTACGCCGCCTTCGGTAACGGCGAGCGTAGCAGCCATCTGGGCTACGGGGAGCATTTTTCCCGTGTTTACTCCAGCAGCCCAACTACACCTCCACTATGTCGCGTATACCGCAGCCGATAAATCCGTGTTATGGGGAGCGATAAAACTGTCTGTTAAATGGGCGGCTTATTCGAGGGTGACTGGGGCCCGGAAGCTCCTGCCCTCGTGGGCCTCGCCACCTGCCTAGTGGGCGCATGAGGATTCGAACCTCAGACCTCGTCCTTATCAGGGACGCGCTCTAACCAACTGAGCTATGCGCCCTATTTGTTTGCCGCTGACACGGATTGCAAGCTGCCGTCGTACTGGCGTCAGCGATTTTGTCAGGCCGGCTGGCACCTGCGTAATTGTTTCGACGTTTGCACGCGTGTTAGCATTTTAGCAGCGACTGTGGGTATTTTAGCTCACCCTCGCTCAGCGTGGAAGTGGTTCTTTCTCCTCTGTTTATCCGTGCCTCCGTGGTGAATCCCTGTCACCCCGTGAATGGCTAGGTGGTTCTCGGCAGTTACAATCATCACCGATGAACGCGGTGGTACAACTAGCGCGTTGTGTTTTTGTCTTATAGTTTGCCCATTGCTGGAATGCGGCTAATCAACCAACGTGCTTAAAGTGCTTTTGCCCTGTGTAATCGCGTGGGAACGGCTAACATTGCTGATGCGGATAGTTTTGCGTACAAATCCAGTAAGCCAAGAACACCTGGATTGCTGCAACTCCCACGGCGGCAGCAACTTCCGCCAAAAATTAGCAGTGGGCAAACTACACTGTCTATGGTGTGTTTAGGTGTGGTTATCGCCCAGCAAAAGCTTGCAAGACACTATGAACTTGCGAGAATGACCTCGGTTGATCGGCGGCGCGAAGATCGGGTGTTTGGTTTTCCGAAGCGCTCGTATCGGTTTTTTCGCATGGTCCGCTTTTTTCGCAAGGTCTACTAGGAACGCTCGCAGGTGCTCGCCATTCCAGCGGGCAATCAACACGCTGTCCGACAGTTAGCGGGAGAATCTTTCGTTCCGATGGCGCGTTATCACACACGTCTGGTACCGGGGAGGCATCGCCATGTCTGGTTACGTACCGCTATTGTGGTGGGCGTTCATTACACTACATGCCGGCGTCAGCATAGTCGGCGGAGTTGTGGCCGGTGCCGAGCGGCAGAGTGCGGAGAAGCAATTGGCGCTCGAGCAGGGCCTCGTCGTTTTGTTGGGCGATGTGCGGCCCGAGCAAGCGATAGCAGCGGCTCGCCAGGAAGGGACGTCTGGCGGCACGCTGACGGTATTCGTGCAGTGCGACGCTACGGAGAGAGCCGAGACGATCGCCCGCGCCGCCGAAACCGCCGGCCTGTACGGCAAACGTATATTCGTTGCCAAAGCGCCGCTCAGGCGGATCGGTCTGGCCGACAACCTGGCCGATGCAGTAATCGTCCACGGCGACGCCGGAGCGGTGCCGAAAGCTGAGGTGTTGCGCGTCCTTCGTCCCCAAGGCGTAGCCGCCATCGGTGCGGAAAGGATCGTCAAGCCTTTTCCCGCAGGGATGGACGACTGGTCGCATCACTATCATGGGCCGGACAACAATCCGCTGTCGCGCGACCGGCTGGCGCGGGGGCCGTACCTGACCCAGTTTATCGTCGAGCCGCGCTACGCCCCGGCGCCGCAATTGGTTGTATCGTCGGCCGGCAGGATATTCATGGCTTTCGGCCACGTGGCCTGGCACGAGCGCGAGGAGTCGATGCTCAACACGTTGGTGGCCTTAAATGCGTTCAACGGCACGAAACTGTGGACACGCAACCTGCGGCCAGGCCACATGGTCGATCGCAGCATGATGGTCGCTACGCCCGAGGTGCTTTACCTGGCCGACGACCAGTCGTGCAAGCTGCTAGATGCCGCCACGGGCAAACAGCTCGACGAAATACGACTTCCGCAGCAGCAGTTCGGCGGCACTTTTTGGAAGTGGATTGCTTTGCAGGACGGCGTGTTGTACGCGCTGATCGGAGCTGACGAACCGGCCGACGAAGTGGCCAAGTGGAAGAGCATCAAGCACGGCTGGCCGTGGGATGGCATTTCCAAGGGGTACAATCAGCGGGAATACGCATGGGGTTTCGGCACCACATTGGTAGCGCTCGATGTGAAGACCAAGCAAGTGTTGTGGACTCACCGCGAAGAACCGCCCATCGACAGCCGGTCGCTGTGCATGAACCGCAGCCAAATCTTCTATTGCAACTTTGGCAACTACCTGGGCTGCCTGGAAGCCAAGACCGGCAAACAGCTTTGGCGGCGGACGGCGGAAAAAGACCCCGCCGTCTTCGAGGCCATCGGCCGTTATCGGCCGGGCCACGGGTACATCGGCGGTTGGAAAAGCACAGTGTATCTGCGTTGCAGCGAGCGGGCGGTTTACTTCGTTGGGCCGCAAGTCAACTGGCTGACAGCGCTTTCGGCCGAAGACGGTCGGGTGCTGTTCAAGTATCCGGCGATGGACCTGCATTTGGTAATCCGGGACGATGCGCTTTACGTCATCGGCCCCCACAATAGCAACGATCAAACGGCGAAGCTCGACCCGCTCAGCGGCGAGGTCCTTGCCCGATACAACATTCGCCGCCGCGCGTGTACCCGATCTACAGGTAACATCGAGAGCATCTTTTTCCGCGGGCACGAGGGTACGGGTTGCTTCAGCCCTAGCGGTGAGCAGATGCAATGGTTCTCGACCATGCGGCCTGCGTGCCATGTGGGAGTGATCATCGCCAACGGGCATTTGTACTGGACCCCTTGGGTGTGCGACTGCAACCTGCAAATGTTCGGTGCGATTTGTTGGGCGCCGGCAGGCGACTTCGCTTTTGGCCAGGAAGCGGGACCAGACCGGTTGGAGCGGGCAGCGATGGCCCAAGCACAACAGCGAAGCGATACCGAGGTTGCAGCGGCACGGTTGGATGTCGACCCGGCCGATTGGCCCACGTACCGGGCCAACAACGCCCGCACCGCCCAGTCCAACGCCAGTATCGCAGAAAAATTGAAGCTTTTCTGGCAGTATGAGCCGAAGGTGTCGATAGAACCGACTGCCCCGGTGGCAGCGGGCGGCTTGGTGTTTTTCGCTGGCGACGACGGAGTGGTGCGCGCACTGAGCGCCCAAAATGGCAAGCTGGTATGGACGGCCTGCGTGGGCGGGCCCGTCCGTTACCCGCCGGCAATCGCCAATAACAGGGCGTATGTGGGTTCTGGCGATGGCTGGGCGTACTGCCTTGATGCCACCACAGGCAAGCTGCTATGGCGATTCCGCGCGGCGCCTATCGAGCGGCGGATACCGGTTTACGACAAACTCATGTCGACCTGGCCGGTAGCCGCCGGAGTGGTAGTGGACGGCCGGACGGCATATTTTGCCGCCGGCATCACCGATAACGATGGCACGCACGTGTACGCGGTCGATGCACTGACGGGGGAAATCCGCTGGCAAAACAACACCTGCGGACACATCGACCCTGTTTCCCGGCGCGGAGTGGCCTGCCAAGGCGACTTGCTGCTTTACGGCGATCGGTTGTATTTGGCCGGGGGCAATTCGGTGGGCATCGCCGCGTTCGACACCGCTACGGGCAAGTGCTACGTCAACCCACCGACTGGTATCGGCGCCAGCGCGCTGCGCGGCCGCGAGCTGACGCTGGTCGGCAACAAAATAGTCATCTCCGGCCAACCGCTTTATTCCACCCCGAACTTCCCGGTGTATGACAATTCGGTGTACTGGGAGCGGTCGGTCGTGGGCACCCGCAACGCCCGGCTCTCGTTTCGGCAGGCGCCGGCTGCCCTGGGCGAGAGTTGGCAATTGGTGGCCCTCGAGGCGGAAGGACCTAACACCCTGTGGACGCAACCATTGCCGGCTGCGCCGGTGCGCTGGGGACTGGCCGTGGATAGCGCAGGGCGAGTGGTTGTTGCACTATCCGACGGTCGGGTGATGTGCTTCGGGCAGGCCAGCGACTAGACGGCGCATTGCTGGCATCGCACACTGGCGCCGGCTGACATCGGCGCCAACACGGGTCGCAACAGCGGACTATTGGCGGCCATTGCATGCAGCAAGTTGCCGAACGACAGACGGCCAAGGCCGCCGGGCAGGGAGGCAGTGTGCCTTCGGCCGGTGGGAAACTTGCGGCCTCGAGGGCTTCGGGGACCGCTGCGCCCGATGCATTCAGGGAGCGCCGCGTGCTTGACGCCGCCGGACCGTGGCGCTAAAGTGGTTATGGTTCTTGCCAGCGTTGTTTGCTGCCGATCGACAGGCTCGGGCTGGCAGAGAGCTGTATTGCAGTACGTCCTTGGGCAAGCATCGGGTATGGGCTTTCACGACGCAGCCAGCCGCTGCGCAGGGAGATCGGAAATGAACAAGTTTGCAGCTCTGATGATCGGTGTGGGGTTGGCGGTGTGGGGTGCGGCGCAAGTGCAATCCGCCGAAGAGCAAAAAATTCGTGTGCTGCTTACGATCGGCGGCCACGGCTTCGAGGAGAAACAGTTCTACGCCATGTGGGATGCGCTGCCGGGAGTGGTTTATAAAATCGCCAAACTGCCCCAGGAGGCCGACCTGCTCAAACCGGGCCTCGAGAAAGATTTCGACGTGCTGGTGATGTACGACATGGTTCCGGCCATCTCGCCGTCGCAGCAAGAGGCATTCGTCGCTTTGCTGAAGAAAGGAATCGGCGTGGTCTCGCTGCACCACAACATGGCTGCTCATCAGGGGTGGGCCGAGTTCCCCAAGATCATCGGCGGCCGGTTCTTCACTAAGCCGGGCGAAATCGACGGCAAAAAGTACGAAACTTCCGGCTGGGCGCACGGGCAGGATATGAACGTCATCGTGGTGGACAAACAACACCCCATCACCAAGGGAGTGAGCGACTTCAAGATTCACGACGAGGTGTACAACAAATACTATGTTGCCCCCAACGTACATGTGTTGCTGAAGACCGATAACCCCAAGAACGATCCCAACGTGGCGTGGGTCAATCAGTATGGGAACAGCCGGGTGTTTTATTTCATGATGGGACACGACCATCTGGCTTGGGAAAACCCAAACTACCAGAAGATTCTTCTTCAGGGCATCCGTTGGGCGGCAGGGAAGTGACTGTGCCGATGCTGTCGCAGTCAAGCTAGCGAGCTTCATGGACAAGATAACGCGGCGCAGGTTCGACAAGGAACTGGAATACGTGTTGTCGCAGCTTCCTCCGCGCGTGCACGAGCTGCTGGATGAGGTGCCGTTGCACGTAGAGGACTATCCGCCCCCGGAAGTGCTGGCCGAGTTCGGCATGACGCATCGTGACGAGCTGTGCGGCCTGCACAGCGGCATCCCCTTGAGTCAGCGGAGCGTGGACCAACCCTGGCGACTGCCGGATGTGATAACCATCTACCGCGAAGGAATCCTGGCAGCGGCCACCGATGAAGACGGCCGGGTGTCGCGCCACCGGTTACGCGAGGAGATTCGCATCACCATCTTGCACGAGTTGGCCCATCACTTCGGCATGACCGAGGACGAACTAGACCAGTTGGGCTACGGCTGATGCGGACCGGGCGTCCGTCGGTGGCCGCGAACATTACAGCTTATGACCGAGAAGCCCGATGCAAATGCTGTACTTAATGACCGGCGACTGCTCCTACTGTCGCCGCGGGACAACGTAGCTGCCGCGCGGCAGACAATCGCCGCAGGAGAACGCATCTTGATCGCCGGGCAGTTGGTGACAGTCGCACAAGACATTCCGTCCGGGCACAAGGTGGCTGTTCGCCCGATTGCCGCCGGGGAGAAGATCATCAAGTACGGGGCCCCGATCGGTTCGGCCACGCGGGACATCGCCCCAGGCCAGTACGTGCATACCCATAACATCAAGAGCGACTATCTGCCCACTTACACCCAGCGTGGGCCGGTATAGCAATCTCGCCCGGTGCGCGGTGCTGGGAACCAACAAGATACAAAGACGCCGGTCAGCAACCACCAACACACCAAGACGCCGAGGATTGGTGATGTTTGTTGTGCCACGGGATGGGAGTCCGCTATCCTTTCCACGCTACCTGTGTTAGTGCCTTCGTGTCTTAGTGGTCAATTCGGGATGCAGCCAATAATGACTACCACCGTGCAAGGTTTCGTTCGCGCCGACGGCCGCAAAGGCATTCGCAATATCTTGGTGGTAGCGTATCTGGTCGAGTGTGCCCATCACGTGGCGCGGCAAATCGTCGCCCCGTTTGCCGACCAGTCAGTACACCTTATCGGATTTCCCGGTTGCTATCCTAGTGCTTACGCGCACCGTGTGCTTCAAAACGTGTGTACCCATCCGAACGTGGGCGCGGTGCTGGTGGTGGCGCTGGGGTGCGAGAGCTTCGATCGGGCCGGATTAGCTGAGGCGATTGCCGACTCGGGAAGGCCGGTAGCCACGCTCGTCATTCAGGAAGAAGGCGGGACGTCGGCTACAGTGGCGGCAGGCCGGCGGTGGATCGCGCAGACGCTTCCCGAACTGGATCGCGTCGGCCGCGCGGAAATGGAACTTCATGAGCTTATCGTGGGGACCATCTGTGGCGGCTCCGACGCCACCAGCGGACTGACGGCCAATCCGGTTTGCGGCCGTGTGTTCGATATGCTCGTCGCCCGAGGCGCAACATGCATCTTCGAGGAAACCGGCGAGCTGATCGGCTGCGAACAACACATGGCATCGCGGGCTGTCACGCCCGAACTGGCACGGTTGCTAATCGACTCGGTGGAAAAAGCCGCCCGATACTACACCGTTCTGGGGCACGCCAGTTTCGCGCCCGGAAACGCCGAGGGCGGCCTGAGCACCATCGAGGAAAAATCGCTGGGAGCTTATTGCAAGAGCGGTACAGCTCCGATCAGCGGGCTGCTCAAGCCTGGCGACATTCCGTCCGGTGGCGGACTGTATCTGCTGGACGTCGTTCCCGACGGTCCAGTCCGCTTCGGCTTTCCCAACATCGCCGATAACGCCGAAATTGTGGAGCTGATTTCCTGCGGCTGTCATTTGATATTGTTTACCACCGGGCGTGGGTCGGTGGTCGGCTCGGCCGTGGCACCGGTGATCAAAGTGTGCGCCAATCCCGAAACGTACCAGCGGCTGGCCGACGACATGGACGTCAACGCCGGCCGGGTTCTTCAGGGCGAGGCGACGCTAGACGAAGTGGCGGCCGAGCTTTTCGAGCTGGTTCTGGCCGTAGCCGCCGGAAAGCAGACCGCTTCGGAAAGATTGGGACACCAGGAGTTCTTGCTCGGTTACAAGTTCTTCGAGCCGACGCCGGCGGTAGGCGCTGCCGGCCGTTGCGCCGTTTTCGCTCCGCCGGCGTGAGCCTCGGCCACCGCGCTGCCGACCAACAAGACAGCAGAACCAGCAGTCGCACCTATTAAGCTACTGAAAAACTTGCTGTGCGAGCTGTTTGAGCTGTTTGATGTCCAACTTGCCGGTGCCCAGCACGGGTATTTCCGACACCTGGCGGAAGCTGTCTGGCGATGGTATCCACAACGGCGGCAGGCCTGACTCGGCCAGTAAGCGACAGATTTCCTCTGGCGGCCGCGGCAAGCCGGTGTGAAGCACCACCAGACGTTCGCCTTTGCGTTGGTCGGGCACGCCGGTGACGGCCACGCGCAGTTGCTCTTCGTCCAGGCCCAGAAGTCTCTGAAGTTCTTCCTCCACGCGGATATGCGGCACCATCTCGCCGGCGATCTTCGAGAACCGCGCCAACCGACCGGTGATGTGAATGTAGCCGTCGTCGTCGATCATCGCCACGTCGCCGGTGATGTACCAACCGTCGCGGATGACTTCGACCGTCAGCTCAGGTTGCTTCCAGTAGCCTTTCATCACGTTGGGGCCAGATACCATCAGCATCCCCGATCGGTTCCGCCCCAAGTCTTCGCCCGTATCCAGATCGACCACTTTCACGCTTACCCCTGGCAGCGGAGGGCCGACAGTGCCGTCTTTCACGCCTTTATGAGGCGCGCCGGGTTGCACGCGGCTGGGTGGTATGTTGGTCGATACCACCGGGGAAAGCTCGGTGGCCCCGTAACCCTCAACCGGTCGCACACCGAACCGCTGTTGAAAAGCCGCCGACAGCTCCACCGGCAACTTTTCGGCTCCGGCGATCACGGTGTCCAGCTTCGCGAAATCCTCCGGCTCGCAGCGCCGCAAATAGTTGCGCAGGAAGGTGGGTGTGGCGATCAGTATCGTGGCCCCGTGCTTTCGACAAAGCTGGCCGATGGGCTTGGCCTCCAATGGCGAAAAGTGGTAGATGCCTTTTGGGTCAAGCGTCAGCACCGTCCACATGGTGGTGGTGTAGCCGAATGAGTGGAAGATCGGCAGGATGCCCACCAGCACGTCCTCAGCAGTTAGGCGCACGATCTTGTTGAAGGCCTCGATGTTCGATCCCACGTTGCGATAAGTGAGCATGACGCCTTTCGGCCTGCCGGTCGAACCCGAGGTGAAGATTATCGTCAACAAATCGTCCGGCTGGACGCGGTGCAGCCCGAGCATGCGCTCCAGCAGCCACACTGGCATCGCCCATGTCTGGACGGCCGCCACGAGCTTATCGACAATCTTTACCCGTCCGCGCAAGTCTTCCAAGAACACCACTTCGGCGGCCAGCTCGAAGGGGCCTTTTTCGCGCAGCCGCTCCAGCATTCGTCGACTGGTGAGCACGTGGCGGATTTCGGCTTGGGCGATACAGTTGTTGACCACCTCGGCAGAAGCAGTGTAATTGAGGTTCACGGCCACGCGACGATCGAGCGTCAGCGCGGCGTTGGCCAGCACCGTGGCCGCCGTCGGCGCTAGCAGTATGCCCACGTTGGTTTCGTCGGGGGCGAGCACCTCGCGACGCAGCAAACGCCGCAGTATCAAGGTGCGCATCAGCAGGCTGGCCCCGGTCATTTCCACTCCGGTGGAATCGGCCACCTTCGCTCGGAAGCGCATCCGCCGGCACATGCGTAGCATTTGTCGGGATAGAATCACCGCGTAGCGCCCTCCGGGTTGGTTTCCAATTCCGGCTGATACCTTCCCGCTGCCAAGCCGATGATCACCTGACGCACCTGCTCGGCGTCTTGGGGCTGGCTGAGCGGCGGCCCGATGCGCACCAGCACCCTCCGCCGCCTCAAGCGCGCCAGGCGACGCAGCACTTTCCACACTATTCTACCGCCGCTGCGAGTAAAAACGCTGCCCCACATGCCGTCGATGTACACCGGTACCACCGGCGCCGCAGTGCCGCGGATGACCCGCAAGAAACCCGGTTGGAACTCGTGGATCTGGCCGTCGGGCGAAAGCGTACCTTCGGGAAACAAGCCGACCACACGGCCTTCGAGCAGCGCCTCTTGGGCGGTGCGCAGTGAAGTGATGATGGAGCGTTTGCCGGGATAGATGGGAATCACCTCTGCCAGCCAGGCGAACCAGCGCACCCACCAACCGGTGAAGTAATCGGCAAACACGATGAATCGTACTCGCCGCGGCAGGAGCACGCCCAGTAGAAAGCCATCCAGATAGGAAACATGGTTAGCTACGAGCATCACCGGCCCGTGACGCGGGAAGTTCTCCACTCCTTCGATGCGCACCCGGTAGCCCAAACGGATCAAAGCTTCCAAAATCAGCCGCAACGTTTGCCGGGGAATCTGGCTGACGATGACCACCAGCACGGTCAGCGTGGCGATGCCCGAGACCACAAATACCTGCCGGGCCGAAAGCCCTAGCCCCTCGCACAGTATCCACGAGCTGGGAGAGGCCAGCAGTATCGCCGCGAAGGCCATGAAGTTGTAAGCCGCTAGGATGGTGCCGCGCGACTCCGGCGGACTTTGTTTTTGCAAATACGCTTGAAGCGGCACGTCGAACAGCCCGGCGCTGAGGCCTAGCGTCCACAGCCAGAACATCGTCCACCAGTAGGCGGCGGCGTTGGGCGTCTCGGGGGAGCTTTCGGGCACCGTACACAGCAGCACGGCGTTTATGGCGATGCCAGCCGCGCCGACAGGAACCAACCCCAGCTCGATGGTCCCCCGGGAGACGATTCCCGCCAATCCGTTTCCCAATGCAATGCCGAATACCAGCACTCCCAGCAGTGGCCCGGTTCGCGCTTGCGAGACGAACAGTTCGGACTGGGCGAACTTGTCGATCATAAGCTGCGATAGTGCACCCAAGCCCCAGAAAAACGAGCTGGCCACAGCTACCAGAAACAAGTTGCGGTGCGAAAACAGCAGTTTCAGGGCGCGGAAGGTTTCGCCGGCTACTTGCAGCGAGAGCCTACGGTGCGGGTTGGCCGCAGGCAGCCGGCCGATAAACAAACTAGCTGTCCAGCCGCCCACGGCCATCGTCAGCAGCGCCCCGGCCGAAATCCACCAGCGGTGCGTACCCGGAAGTCCCTCGCCGGGGATGGTCGTCAGGTCGTATAGTACGTTGCCCGCCCATGTGCCAGCTATTATCGCCAACATGCTGACCATGCCGATCAGTCCGTTGGCCGGGGCGATCAGGCTGCCGCGGACGATCTCCGGGATGCTGCCGAACTTGGCCGGAACGAAAAACGTCGATTGGCTGCCCATCATCAGCAGCAAGATGAACATTGCCCAGACGTTGCCCGCCAGAATCGCTCCCATGGCCATCAGCACGATGAGGACTTCGGCGGCCTTACACCAAATCATTACGGTGCGCTTGCTGAACCGGTCGGCCGTAAACCCGGCCACCGCTGCTAGCAAGAGAAACGGCGCCGTGAAGGCCGCCAAACCGACCGCCCGGGCAAGATTGTCGTTCATCAACGTCTTGCCGATGGGGACCAGCAGCCAGCGGAGCATGTTGTCGTTCAGGGCCACCGTAAACGAGGTGACCAGCAGCGCAACAAAGCTGCGCGACAACAGCCCGCCGCGCCCCTGGTCGTCAAGCGGAGGAGAGACGATGGCGTCGCCGGTCATGTTGATGCACGACTTTTCCAATCCAATGCCTGATGGCAACGGCCTTGCGGTCGGTTCTCCCGCCGTGCGGCAGTGCATCCTAAGCGGTGATTATCCCCCGAACAATGCAGCGCCCCCAGACCTTGATTATCAGCAGCTGGGCTAGCGCCGGACGTTGCACGGCAGAGCGTGTGCAACGCACGATTGGCCGTCCGGCGTGCGTTTATCCAAGAGGCGCAGAATGGCCCCCAAACAAACGCAGCACCTGAGATGTTACCAGTGTGCGCTACTCGGGCCGAGCGGGGGAAATGTTAACTTTGCGTTTTGGCGGCACTGCTCTGGATTTCCTCCAGCGTGCGCCCCAACTTTTTCCGCTTGGGCACGCTGTCGGGCATCTCGGCCGTCAGCGCCGGGCGGCCGTTGCGAATGACCTCCAGAAGGCGGCGGGGCATGTCGTCGCCTTCCTGTGGACTGCCCAGCTCCTGAACTGCGTCCGACACCCCTAATAGCACCGCTTGCCGCACTCCGTCGCGAATCCAAGAGAAGAAGTTCATCCTTGCTGGCTCCTGTATCGAGAGCACTATTGCCGGCTCGTCCCCGGCGTAGTTGCCAAAGTTTCGCAGCTTCTCCTGCCGGCGCAGTTTGCCGAACCGCGCAGGGCGCTCCCGCGAAAGCCGCCAGAGAGTATCGGTTTTTCGCTGCCTTGTCCAGACTAGCTTTCACCAAATGTAATTCCCATCGGCACTACTATGATTGACAGCACCTAAGTAACTAACAGCACCGCCCAGTCTCGTAGATACCCCGTAGTACCACCCCCAGACGACAGTGAACCGCAGATTAACCGTGAATCACATCTAAGCAACTCCGAAAGAAATAGTCAACTTAGCAAACATCAGTCATTTACTTAACTATCGACCCATTGTGGTAAAAACAGCGCCGCGAATCAGTGCCTACAAAAAGCTACGGCGATTTAACACCCAAGAAGTATTGGAAGAACAGGTACATCTGCTCGTTCGATTGCTCGGTTGGCGAGTGGCCGGGCCGGTTGGTCATCGCCACTCGGTTCTCGTATCCCAGCAACCGATTGACGGCGACGGAGTGATTGAGGGCTTTCCACCTTTCGGGCGGGTCTTCCGCTCCGCCCGAGACCAGAAACGGTCGCGGTGCCATCAGCACGTGCAGTTCGTGCAGGTCGTGGCCTTCCTCGTAGAGCTTCTTGTACGGCCCCGTGCGAGGATTGGACGCAGTGGGAACCCCTGGCTTGCGCTGTTGTTGGGCCTCCCACCCAAGGTACCACGGTTCCCAGTAGTTGACATTGGGACGCTTTTCGTCGAAGACGATTCCCGGATCGGACCAGGCCGCCGCGGCGAAACGGTCGTATAAGCAGGCAGCGAAAAGCGCCCACTTGCCGCCGAAGGAATGCCCGCAAATGCCGATTCGTTTCGGGTCGACCTCGGCCAAGGCAGCCAGGGCATTGCAGCAGTTGGCGGCTATGTAAGCCAAGGTAGAGAGCGTCTGCCGTTTGGGGTTCTCGGCGTCGGTGAAATCGCGCGGCCAGCCGATCGACAGGGTGACAAATCCGCGCCGCGTGAGTTGGTATCCGAAATCCCGCAGCGCAGATTTGGGATTGAGGCCGGCTCCGCTCTCGGCATCGTAGTAAACCACTATCACCGCCGGAAACGGCCCCTCGCCGTCCGGCAGCAGCAGGTAGCCATCGATGGTCTTCTGCGTCGCAACAGGGATGCGTACCTTTTTGTGGGTGAAGTTTTCCCGCCGGCTTGTCTCCAACGTCTCGATGACGGGCTTTTCGAGCAGCTCTGGCCAGTGGCCGATGGCATCCAGCCAGTACTGACGGATTTCCTGGCGGCGGCGCTGCCACTCGGCGGCGGTCTTCACCGGTTGGCCATCGGCGAACACCAGCGGCGAGCGGTACGCCCCGAAATCGTCGGCGTACTCGCACGGCGGTTTGAAGTACGGCGCGATTTTGTTCCACACATCCCGGGAAGCAATTTCCGCTGGAAATGCTACGCCCGTTAGACCAAAAACAAGAATGGCAGCTTGCAGCGCCGTCCACAATACGGTAAACGGCCGGTGGCACCGCTTGAGAAGACCCCGTTCGACAGCCTGCCAGCTAGGCACCCTGTGGCTTCTGTGGGCATTGCGCAGGGCTTTGTTCATTGTCTATCCTCCGATGATCATTCTCGGGTTTACATAAAAGTGACGTGCCAACTTCTTTACCTAAACAAACCAGAGCGCTCCGACGCCAGTCGGCGTGTTGGGATATTGTCGGCGTGGGTTGAAATTAGCGGATCGGCGATGCCAGCATACCACGGAGCCGACTTCCCTGGTACACAAAACGGCCGAACTAGCGGCCAACGAGCGAAAATTTTTCGCACCGGTGCTAGCGTAACCGGCGCACTGCCAGGTGGAACTAACGGTTAACTAGCGACGGTTTTTCTCTGTAATTAAGCTACTGTCGTGCCGAGTTGGTCTATTGCCGAAAGGCCCGACGCGGATGCTCCACCCGTTTCGCTTCGACGGTGCCACCTTCTGAATTGACCGCGCTTTGGGAACTCATTAAGCTATACAGCCTTTTTCCAGTGCTGGGTGCGCCCGACGGAGTCGTACATTGAAGAAGTACATCAGCCCGTTGATAAAGCTGGGCCTTTCAGCCGCGATTCTCGGTTACCTGATCGCGGCGGCCTGCCGGCAAGATGCCTTCGCCTATCTGGCCCAGCAATTCCGCGACGCCCGCTTCGATTGGGTGCGGCTGATCGGCGCCGGCTGCTGTACTGCAATGGCGGTGATAAGCACGTTCGTGCGTTGGTGGCTGCTTGCCAGGGCCGTAGAGATACCCGTTTCGCTCCGCGGCGCCCTGCGGCTGGGTTTTCTGGGCTATTTCTTCAATCACGCCCCGTTGGGAGTAGTCGGCGGCGACCTGGTCAAAGCGCTGATGCTCGGCCACCAGTACAAGCGGCGTGCCCGCGCGCTGGCTAGTGTGATGTTGGACCGCGTGCTGGGGCTTTATATTCTTTTTGTAGTAGCCAGTGCGGCAATAGTGTTGACCGGCCTTTACGCCCATCAGTCGGCGCTGATCCGGTCGATCTGCATTACCGCCATAGTTATAACGTCGGCCTTCACGGCCGCCTTTGCATGCCTTTTCCTGCCTGGCCCGAGCAGTAGCCGCCTGACGGGCAGCCTGGGCCGCTTGCCGTATGTGGGCCGGCCGGTGGAACGGTTGGTTGAGGCAGTGCTGATGTACCGTAACCGTCCCGGCACGCTAGCCCTGGCTATGGCCATCAGCTTCGTCTGTCAGACTTTTATGGTGCTTGCCGTGTACCTGCTTACGCTGGGCATCTACCGGGAGAACGTCGGCCGGCTGTCGTTGCCCAGCATGTTCGTCGTGCTGCCGCTGGCCGAATCGATGGGCGTAATTCCACTGGTGGCAGGGCCGCTGGAGTTCGTGCTCAACTTCTTGTACAAAGCAGTTTTCGACCTGGGAGACCGCAGCCAGGGACTAGTCGTGGCACTGGCGTCGCGTTTTATAGCGCTGACGATCGCCGCCGGAGGGCTCGGTTATTACTTCTCTTCCCGACGCGAATTGGCCCAGCTCGTTCACGAAGATGAGGCGCAGGGGCAATCCGAAGCTCACCAATCCGGAGCCGACCAGTCTGAAGCTATTCAATGCGAAGCCAAACAATCCGAAGCTCAAAAGTCCGAAGCCCAAAAATCCGAAACTCAAAAATCCGACGCTTTAAAATCCAAAGCAAAATAAAGCTGCCAGAGCCTACTGCCTACGTCCCATTCTTAACGGGCTACTTACTGCTGATGGCCGTTGCTTTCGCTGGGGCCAACACTCGGCTGTGTTTGTAAAACACCTGCGTCAGTTTCCCGATCCACGGCTGTCGGGTAATTACGTACTCCGCGACGTATATTTTGGCACAGGTTTTGTTTGAACGCGCCATTTATTTGGGCACAACATTTATTGGTCGGCGGATTTTTTTGCACGCAAGATTTTCTTTGGTAGACGACTTTGCAGGGGTTGATGTGCCGCTCGTGGGGAGGGGAGGCAGACCTGTCGCAGTAGCCCCATTAGCACGTCCTTCCTGCCCACCGCGCCGCTGCAAGGCGACAACTCATATACATTTTGACCCGCTGAGGGGAACTATCAGCCGCCCCAATACGTCTTGTACTAGTGACCGAATAACTGCGTCTGGGCAAGTTCTGCCGATGAGCGACATCCGTAAAGCCCATGGCAAGTCATTGTCAGCGGATAAGTTAAGCACGCTTTTCTTAAACGTAATTTTCTAAGTTAGGAGGTTGTCTGATGAGCAGATCGCTACTGTTTGTCCGATTGTTTGCCCGGTGGCCGCAACTGCTGCTGTGTGCCTTCGTGGTGGCAAGCGTGACGGCGGCAACCGTCGCCGCCTGGCCCGGCGAAGACGGCAAGTTCCCGCTACCGCTGAAGCGAGTGGTAATGTTTAGTTCTGGGGTTGGGTTTTTCCAGCATTTCGGTCAGGTCGAGGGTGACGCGAAGGTGGAAATGCGATTCAACGTCCGCGACATCAACGACTTGCTGAAAAGCATGGTCGTGATGGACTTCGACGGCGGCACTGTTTCCACCGTCACCTACGGCTCGAAAGACCCGATCACCAAGACCCTTAAATCGTTCGTCATCGATTTGACGACCAAGCCGACGCTGGCGCAACTGCTCGACCAGGTCCGTGGCGAAAAGGTGGAAATCGAGGCTCCTTCCAAAATCACCGGTGTGATTCTGGGCGTGGAAACCCGGCGCAAGAAAGTGGGCGAGAACGAGTTCATCGACATCTACATGCTCAATCTGGTAACCGATGAAGGGCTGCGCTCCATACCGCTGGACACCGTCAGCCGCATCCAACTGACCAATCCGCAGCTCAACGCCGAGCTGAACAAGGCACTGGCCACGCTGGCCTCGGCCCTGGCTACCGACAAGAAGGCGGTGTCGGTCAGCTTTCTGGGCAAAGGCAAACGCAACGTGCAGATCGGTTACATCCACGAAACACCTGTCTGGAAGACCACTTACCGGCTGGTGCTTCCCGGCGACGAGAAAAAGGCCCCGCTGCTGCAAGGCTGGGCGATCGTGGAAAACACCACCGAGAACGATTGGACCGACGTGTCGCTGACCCTAGTCAGCGGTCGGCCGATTTCGTTCATCATGGACCTGTATCAGCCGCTGTATGTCCCGCGGCCTGAGGAAAAATTAGAACTGTTCGCTTCGCTGCGGCCGCAGACATACGGACAAGACTTGGCCGCCCGAGACGCCGAATTCCTGGCCAGGCGCGAAGAGGCCCGCCAGTTGGCGGGGCGGGCGGGGGCCCCGCCCAGCGCATTGGCTTTGCAGCGGCGTGAAGGCGAGAAGGCATTTAAGGCGGATGCGGACGGACGCTTGGATCGACCCGCCGACGGAAAGGCGCTGATGGAAGCCGAGGGCGACATAGACATCCGCCGCGGTGTGCAGTCGGTGGCGCAGGCCCGCGACGTAGGCAACTTCTTCCAATACGAGATCAACACCCCGGTAACGCTGCCGCGGCAGCAGTCGGCGATGTTGCCTATCGTCAACGAAGAAGTGCAGGCCGCGCGGGTTTCGATCTACAACCCACGCGTGCAGCCCAAGCATCCGCTGGCGGGCTTGAGGTTCACTAACAGCACCAACGTCCATCTGATGCAAGGGCCGATCACCGTGTTCGACGGCAATGTTTACGCCGGCGACGCCAAGATCGAGGACCTGCCGCCCAAAAGCACACGGCTGCTCAGCTATGCGCTGGACTTGGAAACCGAGGTCGCCCCGCTTGCCAAGAGCGAGCCTGAACAACTGGTCAGCGTGAAGATCGTCAAGGGTGTACTACATGCGATGCGCAAGTTCACCCGGGCGCAAGAGTACACCGTGAAGAACTCTGGACGGCGGACGAAAACGGTGCTGATCGAGCAGCCGCTCGATCCCAACTGGAAGTTGGTAAGCCCCAAAGAGCCGGCCGAAAAAACCCGCGATATGTATCGTTTTGCGGTAGAGGCCAAGCCGGGCGAGCCGGCGAAGCTGGTCGTGCAGGAAGAGCGGATCGAAAGCCAGCAGATTGCCGTTTTCAGCATGGACGACAATTCGATCCGCATCTACATTAGCTCGACTGCCGTTAGCGACAAGGTCAAAGCGGCGCTACAGGAAGTAATCAAGCGCAAGCATGAGCTGGCACTGTTAGCAGCCGAACGGCAGCGGCTGGAGATGCGCATCCGGGAGATCGAGCAGGATCAGGCCCGCATCCGCCAGAACATGGCCCAGCTCGACCGCAATAGCGACCTGTATAAATCGTACGTGAACGATTTCGCCGCCCACGAGGCGGAAATCAAGAAAACTCGCAGCCAAATCGCCGCGCTTGTGGACAAAGAGGCCGGGGCACGCAAAGCACTGGATGAGTACCTGATGGGATTGAATCTGGAATAAAGCATTCGCCCATGGCGGCGACCACCTAGCGGCGCCGGCCCGGTTGAGCAAGCGTTCGATCGGGCCGGCTTTTTTGTGTTGCAGCTGCCACTGGGCACGTGCTATTCGATGTTTTCCAGCGGGACTCGAAACTCCAGCAGTTCTTCGCCCCGCAGCACGCGCACGGTTACGGTATCCCCCATCTGGTAATCGGCCAGGGCGTCGAGAAGCTCGCGCACCGAACGGATTTTACGCTGGTTGATCCCCACGATAACGTCGCCGATTATTACATCGCCATCGGTATCGCGCCGCGTGCCGCGCAGTCCGGCCTTGGCTGCGGGGCTGTCGGGTTGCACGCCCAGAATCAGCACCCCCTCCAAGCCAAGCTGGCGTGAAATCCGATCGTGCGCTATCTGGACTCCCAAGCCGGGCCGTATCACCTTGCCGTGCCGAATCAACTGCGGCGTCAGCCGGTTGATCTCGTCGACGGGAATAGCGAACCCTATTCCTGCCGACACACCTGCCGGGCTGACAATCGCCGTATTCATGCCGATCAGTCGCCCGGCGCTATCCAGCAGCGGGCCGCCTGAGTTGCCAGGGTTTATGGCCGCATCGGTCTGAATGACATCCTTGATCGGACGGCCCGTCACCGACTGTATCTCTCGCCCTAGTGCGCTGATTACGCCGGTAGTCAGCGTGTGATCCAACCCAAACGGATTGCCGATGGCAAACACCTTCTGTCCCACCTGAAGGTCGGTGGAGCTGCCGACCATGATTGGTTTAAGCCGCTCGGCCGGCGCGTCGATTTTCAGCACTGCCAAGTCTTTATCGGGGTAAACTCCTACGACTCGAGCGCGATAGGTGGACCGATCGGCGAAGGTGACCTGAGCGCTGTCGGCGCCCTGAATGACGTGGAAATTGGTGACCACGTGCCCGCGCTTATCCCAAACGAAGCCGGATCCGCTGCCTTTGGGGATTTGAAAGATGTTCATGCTGAAGATGTCGCGCCGGACGGCCATGGTGGTGATGTTGACCACCGAGGGCGCTGCCTCGCGAAAGATGGCAATGGTCGATTTTTCATCTTCCGAAAGATCGCCGCGAGGGGTGATGGGGCGGGGTTCAGCCTCGATGTCCGCAACCGGTTCGCGCCGAGCGCACCCGTGCCAGGCCAACACCAAAACCAGCAACAGCGCCAGCATCGCCGAAAGCAGCCATAACAACACAGAGGCGACTGCCGGATGTCGCGGCGGTCGCAACGGAGGTGCATCGTACGGGTATCCCGTGGCCATCTACTGCCCTACTAGTACCTGCTTCAATACTTCCAACAAAACTCGCTTGCGTTACAAAGCGTGAGTGCTTTCAAGTAGAGCGAGGGTATCCTGGAATTACACTCAGCAGTTTTCCTAGTTCTGATGTTTTCAGCCTGCCTACATGGGCACAACCGTCAGCCCTGGTGGAATTCTATTAGAAACAAGCAGTTACGACGCTTCAATTCCACGACACCCTCAGGTTAATCTCAGCACTACTCTCAGCACTACTATACCCAAACTGTCGGTCAACTACCACGCAGCCAATGCACGAGCCAGCTTGTCGGGTCGATGTGAAACGCGACTCGAATGGCCAATCCAACCAGCACAGCAGGCTTGCACCTACTGCAAAACAGACTGCACAATCTGCGCCGAATGAGCAAAACAGGGGCAGCATAGCGGTCTGCGCGAATATAACGATTCTCTCGATTTTGCCGGCCCTTGTGCCGATAACTTCACTGCGATGTTATCTGTTGCCAGTAGGCAAAGGGCCGGCCATGACGAAAAGCGTTCTTTCGCTGGCACTGCTGTGCGCGGTACTTGGCGCCGCTCCGGGTTGTCGATTGCTTTGCGGGACGCCCGACGGTCTGTGCCCACCGGGTTTCTGCAATCCGCAGCACTGCGCGGATGGGTGCGGTTGGGCGCCGGAGGACGATTCCTCTAGCGGGTGCGGCTTGGCACTATCGCGTCGGCCCTTACCAGCCGGCTGGCGTGCCCCGGATTGCGGCCAGGGTTGGGATCAGTGCGATGCGGATTGTCGGCCTGGCTTCTGCCGCGGCGGGCCCTTGCGCTGGCTTTACCGCCTGCTGACACGCAACTGCTATTGGGGACGTAGCTGCGGCGAAGTGTACTGGGGCGATTGGTGGAACGATCCGCCCGACTGCTGCGACCCATGCGACCGCTGCGGCAACTTCACCGGCGTCCATGTGCGCGGATGCGTTGGTAACGAGTGTGATGATGTCGCTTATCCAGCCGTTCAGTCCCAGTTCAACAGCGGCTGTCAACAATGTGGCCAAGCAGGCAGATTGGACGCAATCGCAAAGACGAACGCCTCGCAATCGATGCCCCACAGTGCCGCGCCGTCCGGTGGTGGCAAGCAAACTCCGACAATAGCAAGACCCACCACAATAGCCGGTACAACAGCCGGGCCGCCTGCTGCCCGACCCAGTGCGCCGCGTTCCGCCAACGCCGCGCCACCAAATGTCTCCGCTGGTAAGATTCCCCGCACCGCTACGGCCCCGGGTGGCAAGACCGTGCGAACAGGGCCAGATAACTATGGGCTTACCGTCACACCCGGCTATTATTCGCCCGATGCGGCGGCGCGTGGAGAATATTCGCCCCGGTTGATTTCAGTAGAAGAGCGGGTGCTCAGCGACGTAGAAGTAGCCGCCCGCCAGACAGCCGACCGAAGCCGCCCAGCCGATAACCCCCGGCGCTAGTGGCCTGCCCCCGGAAAACGTACTGGCGTTCTTCGCGCTTCTGGAGTTCTTCGGGGCTGCCAAGTTCGTCCGAGCATCAGAAGTTTAAGGTGCTTACGATGTAATTTGACAAATGACGGGGTAATTTGCCAACGACCCCCTGCGCTCAGCGCAACGCCTACGGGTGTAATTTGCGCAATGACGGGGTAATTGCCAACAGGAAAAGTTGCCAATACCCGTGTGTCGAACTTAGTAGCTGCGAAAGCGACACACATGGCGGTGGCAGCCCCCAGTAGCTGACCTTAACCACACAACTGGCAAATTGCCGCAAGACATTACAGGGCGCTGTCTCGGGCGCGCAGCGTGTGCCCGCCGGAACGCAAACCGGCGGGCAATTTTTTGCGCGGTTGGTGCTTGCCCTGCACCGAGCCGGTTGCGTTGCAGGTGGAAGCAGGCGAGGGAGGCAAAGGGGTAGAAGTTGCGTAGCAAGGGAGGGACCAACTTTCCTCCAGCCGTCGGAGGTAAGACGACCCCGGTCGTGCCTCTAGAGCCAGGCACGCCTCCAGAATTGCCCCACGTCTGGCCTGCGGCCGCAGCCAACGGCCGCGGGCCGCCCCCTGTCGCTGGACTTGCCCCACGGCCTCGCCGCCACGCCCTAACCCTGTCTGGAGCCCATCCACCGCCGCGACAAAGTGGCTTTCTCCACGGCGGTGTTTAGCCCACCAACCGCAGACGAAGCTGTTTTTCACGCCTCCTCAGCCGTTTCTTCCGACGCGGACGCGGAACCTTAGCCTTCACCCGCCCATACAAGGCCTGGGCGATAGGTGTGAGTTTCGTCTGCCCCAAAGTCCCTTCCCATCGCGGGGCCATGGCCAGCAAAGTGGCAAACGCCGCATGCACCACCAGGATCACCCCCAGCAAGGCAAAAAACCGGCGGCTGCCCGTCAGGTTCCCGTCGTCGGCCCCCCAGAAAATCTTCAGCCGTCCTATCACCCGTTCCACCGCCGTGCGGCCCTTGTACAACCGCTCGAACTTTTTGGTGGCCCGTGGCACGGGCGGGAAGCGACGCAGGTCGATCTCCCGCGGCACACGCACCGTCAGCCCATACCGCTTCCCCGCGTTGCAGATAGCCGACATCGGGCACTCCCACCCCTCGTGCTTCGCCGGGCAGCGGTACTTGAGCGTCTGCCGCGATGGCTCGTAGCCGATGTACGCCATCCGGTGACGCACCATCGGCTGACTGACGCGGTCGTAGCAATGCACCGTCCCCGCCTCGTCGTACACGATGTTCGAGTTGCCGTCGTGCCCGGGAAGCATCGCTTCCTGCTGGTCCTTCCACAACGAGCGGTTCTGGATCACTGCTTTGATGCGGTGCCTGGTAAGCAACGCATGCACGTCGTTGGTGTCGGCCGCCTTGTCGTAGGCCAAGGTCTCGATCCGGCCCGGCGGCAAGTTGCCCTGCGCCTCGCAGAGCAACGCCGGCAGCGTCTCGCCGTCGCCTGCCTTGGTGTCGGTTATCTGGTAGGCCAACGACACCTCGTGCCGCACATCGACCAACAGGTGCAGCTTGAAGCCGAACCACTCCACCACTCTCGTCACTCGGCCCGCCTCGTCGGTGTACTCCTTCCGCCCGCCGCTGGCTTGAGGAAGCCCCTGGCGCCGTTCCGCCTCCGCCTGGCTGCTCGGCTTGCGACGGGCGTTCAGACTCGTCGCATCGCCCGCCGTGTGGCGGCCCAGGTCCGGCACCACCGACCCCAGCCGCTGGATCATCGTGTCAAATATCCCATGCAAACGCGAAAGGTGCGGCTCTTGCCCCAGGCGGTCCAAAAACCGCGACAGGTTCCACTTCCGCGGCACCGCCTCCTCCGACTCGATGCCGATCAACCTCCGCAGCGACTCGTTGCGTCGCAGTTCGCCCAGGCAGGCCTCGATCGAGGGATGACGCAGGGCCACGCTCAGCACCAGCACGCCCCAGGCCACACGCACGGGAACGTCGTCGCGTCCTCTGCCCCGAGCCGCCTGGAGGGAATCCAAAAGGTCCCCATCGGCAATGACCTCCCGCAGTTGCTTGATGGTCTTGAGGGTGGGGCTGTCTTCCAGTTCGTCCCAGGCGAACAACGGCTGGGTGACTTGGATGCGCATTGGCGGGTCCTTGGTGCGAGTGGGTGGCAGTTCGAGCCAACGACCGGAGCTAGCATAACAACGCAACCAATCCCC
>CALLPE010000034.1 GCA_938015445.1 uncultured Pirellulales bacterium | reverse complement strand
GCCATCGTAGTGCCACAAGTGCAGGTCGGAGCGGGCTAGGCCCGGGCCGACCTCGAAGGATAGATAGACCGGGTCGCCCGGGCTGTAGCCGCTGCCGCTGGCAGTAAAGTGCCACGCGCCGAGCACCACATCGCCCGCGGGTAACAGGGCCTCCAGGTCGCTCAGCACCTGACCGGTCATGGCCGTGGCGGTAAAGTTTATCTGGCCGGCTTTGTTCAGGAAGCTTGCGCCGACGGACCAGCCGCTTAGCGGCTCTTCGATGAGCGTGCGCTGGATTTGACTGAGTTCCAGGCTCACCGGCGTGCCCGAGGCGCCCGGCTGCACGGCCGAGACGGTGAACACGTGGGTGACCGGGTCCCACGAGCCGCCGACGGCCTGGTATGCGCCTGTGCCGCGCCACGTTCCTGCGGCGATTGGTTGATATTGGCTGCCCGCCGTGGCCCCGGCCCCGGCCAGCATTCGGACCTTACCGTTATTGGTAATCGTGCCACTTCCTCCGCCGATGCTGAGCAAGCTGCCGTAGCCCACGTCGATAGCCAGGAGCGATTTGTTGCTAATGGAGAAAGAAGAGGCAGTCAACTCGCCACCGTCGGACACAACGAGCGTCCCGCTGCCGTCGTAGCCAACGTAAAGGTACCTAGCCACGTTCCACTTCGAGCCTGGGCCGGTGACCGTGGCCGTACCGTTCGCACCAGACCAGTTGCCCAAATAGCCATCTCGACTGGTTACCACAGCACCGTCCTTGATAAGCAGGGTTCCACGGCCTCTATCGCCGACGGAAAGATTGCCGGTCACGGTCACATTTGAGCCTGCACCGCTAAGCGTGGCCGTGCCGTTCGCACCAGAATAGCGGCCCAAGTAGACAGCACTAGTGCTTAGCTGGCCGCCATCCTCGATCGACAGCGTTCCGCTGCCCTCGTAGCCGACGCAAAGGTCCCTGCTCACGCTCCACTTCGAGGCATGGCCGATGACCCTGGCCATGCCAATAGAGCCAGAATCATAGCCCAAATAGCCACTCCAACGAGTTGTTACCTCAGCCCCTTCATCGATCCGCAGGGTACCATTGCCAGAGTAGCCGACGTAAAGATCGCTGGCCATGGTCCAGTTTGAGCCTGGGCCGGTGACCGTGGCCGTGCCGTTCGAGCGGAGGCCCAAGCAGCCATCGCCTGCGCTGCTTACTTGGGCGCCATCCTCGACCCGCAGCGTCCCGCCGCCAAGGTAGCCCACCCAGAGCTGAGACATTGTCCACTTCGAGCCTGGGCCGGTGACCGTGGCCGCGCCCGCGGAACCAAGATTGAAGCCCAAGTAACCCCACTGACTGCTTACCTCGGCCCCGGCCTCGACCCGCAGCGTGCCGCTGCCGGAGTAACCGACGTAAAGATGGGAAACCGTGGCCCATTTCGAGCTAAGATCGCATACCACCACCTGGCCAGTAACGCCTGGATCGTGGCCCAGGTAACCGACCAATGCAAAAACCTGGCTGCCACCGTCCACAGTCATGGTTCCATCGGCAGTATGCCCGACGTATGCGTAGGTACCCGAAGTCCACGACAATGGGTCGGGGGGCTCGACGTTGCCGGTGGTAACCACCCCGGCCTGGAGCTGGTGCGAGCCGAGGATAAGGCAGCCCAAACACGCCAGTGGCGCCAAAACCACCCACAGTATATCGAAGTAAATTCGCCTAGATATATGGGAATGATGCGATCTCATTGTTTGAATCTCCCCCTTAGCCAAATCAACGCGTGCGAAAACTCCTCAACGTCTGCTGAACCAACCAACGCGCAGAGCACCACCGCTGCCTGCCGCGCGCGGCAACCGACGCGGCGGTTAAACTTTTTGGGGAAACGACCCAACCGAAAAGCAGGGCACGGCGAACGGGTCGCCTGCCGAACCGAGGCAACTGGGTTTGGGTCTAAAGACGCTGCCTCACTCGGAAAGCGAAAGAAAATGGCAACAGTACCTTCAATCTCCAGATGACCCAAAAATTGTCAACGAGCCGGGCCGCCAATTCGTGGAATTTTCACAAAGTCCTATCTCGTGACGGGAAACGGCTCGCTTAAAGATTTACCATTCTGAAGTGGCGGCCCTGGCTTGCTCCGCGGTTTTGGGACTGGGCTGGTAGGCACAACAGGCAGCCGAGCGACGCGGACGGGTCGAGCCGAAAGCGCGGCGGACTGTCCAAAACCGATGTTTTGGCACACCGTTTGCTCAATACGCGATTGTAATGCTGGCAAGCGCTCCAATTGAGCGGGCCAGGGTTGGCGAGCCGGGCCGGCCGGAGAGAGGCTTCGACATTGGGTTGTTATTAGGCGGGTTGCCGGCGGAAAAGAGGCGAGCATACCATAAGAGGCGATCTGGCGGTATAAGCGTTAAGTCGTTGGATGCCAGTAGTTTGTCGAACGGCTTTCAAAAACCGCCGGAACAGAGAAGCAGGAACGGAGAAGTAGGCACCTCTGTATCAGGTCCGTAGAACCGTCGGGAAATTCCCGGTTCGAGTGTCCCCTCCAGAACGGAGAAGCGTCCCATCCCGACGGCGGAAGCAACAGCTTCCGAATCAAATGAGGCGGGTTGGGGGTTGTTGCCCGAGCGGCCCCCAGCCCGCCCGTTCTTTTTGCTGTAGCATTTTGCAACAGTTGTAGCATTTTGATACAGCGTTATCGAGTATCGGCCCCAGCCGCGAAGTCAACATCTAGCCACTAAGTTGCCATTTTCTCGTGGCGGAGACAGCCGGCGCTGTTTGCCTCCGTTGCCGGCCGGTCCAGCGATGGTTGAGCAATTTACACCCTCGGCTACCGTCGGGTTCGAGGGCGAGCAGTAATTCCCGGGCGAAGACCGGTCCTGTGCACTTCACTTGCACTCGAGTTGGGCAAAGACGGATTCACTAGTAAGCAAGTGTGTGGACGGCGTTCGTCTGGCCCATCGACTGCGTAACTTTTCTTCAAGCTGTGGCGTCAAAAGTGTGCACCGGCATAGTGCGCTGGGCTCATCTCGTAGTGCTTGCCGCTGTAAAGGTGGCCGCCACGTGGGAAGTGCTGGCGTGATGGTTGGGTATTTCGCTCGTTGTGGTTATTTGCAAGGGTCTGGGCTTGGAAACGGCTCGTGCGCGGCAGAGGGGATTTACTGATGGGACAGCTACATGTAGGCTCTGAGCAATTAACCGATTCGGCGGCAACGAGTTGCGGCAGTTGTTGCTTCGAGTGTGCATCCGTTGGGCAGTGTTCTGCGTATAAACATTAGGCATGGGCTGCATGGGTGGTTCGGAAGGATTCTAGGAATTTTCATGGTAAAAGCAACGCCCGAGCGGAAGCGGAACAGATGGGCGATAGACTGCCAGTTCAGGTGCAACCCACTTAAATACGAAATCGGGACCACCCTGAATATAACACGCTTTTTTACAGTTTACCCCTGTTGTAATCGAAAGGATTTTAGTATATTAGACAGTAATAAATGGCATTGCAGCCGGTCTTATTGCCGGTCAAAGGCCACGTAGGCTTTGTCGGCGATGGCAACTTGCACTGGCCGGTTGTAGCCGCGAAGGAGCAAACAGGGGACGAATCATGCATAGCGAATATATCAGCCCAGCCCTTCGGGAACTACGCGACCAGCAGGTCCGTTATGCACCGCGCGAAAAGAAGATCGAGCAGGCGTCGCGGGCAGAGCAACTGCTGCTGGAGCTGGATCCCGACAAGCTGTACACCTACGAGTATCTGTGCTTTCGGATCACCAACTATCGGCCTGTGCGTCATCCGCACGCTACGATGTTGGGCCGTGAAGCACAGCACGATTTGCAGTTGTTCGTGGAGGATTTGACGGAGGCGGCCGGTGTGTCGGCCAGTGCCGCTGGCGAGCGGGTATTGACGGTCGACGATTTGGCCAAGCAGTTCAACGTCTCGACCAAGACCATTTCGCGGTGGCGGCGGCAGGGTTTGGTCAGTAGGCGCTTCGTATTCGACGGTCGTAAGCGGGTCGGTTTTCTGCAAAGCTCGGTGGATCGTTTTGTGGCGATGAACGAGGAAAAGGTGCGTCGCGGCTCGCAGTTCAGTCAACTGACGGAGAAAGAGCGCGCCGAAATCATCCAGCGAGCCAGAAGGCTGGCCCAGGCGGGCGGGTGCCCAGCAGAGGTCGCCAAACGGATTGCCGAGCGAATGAACCGCAGCGTAGAGACCATCCGTTATACCATCAAGCAATTTGACCGAGAGAATCCCGAGATAGCGATCTTTCCCGACCGTATGGGTCCGCTTAGCCCCGAGGCCAAACACCGAATCTACAACGCCTACAAGCGTGGCGAGTCGGTCGAATCGCTTGCCAGGGCGTATTGTCGCACTCGGGCGACGATATATCGGGTGATAGCCGAGATGCGCGCCCAGCGGATTATGGAGTTGCCGCTGGACTACATACCCAATCCGCTTTTCGCGCGGGTGGGGCCGAAGATGGAGCAAGAGATTCTCGGTCCGATGCCGCCGGGAGAGACGTCCACCAAAAAGGTGCGCTTGCCTGCCGGATTGCCTCCGTACTTGGCCAGTTTGTACGAGGTGCCTCTGCTCACGCAAGAGCAGGAAGTGCATTTGTTCCGGAAAATGAACTATCTGAAGTACAAGGCCAGCAAGTTGCGCGAGAAGCTGGACCTGTCGCGGCCGCGGGGGAAGTTGATGGACCAAATAGAGCGTTACTATGAGCAGGCAGTGGAGACGAAGAATCAGATCATCAGAGCCAACTTGCGGCTGGTGGTATCGATCGCCAAGCGGCACGTAGGGCCTACGCAGAGTTTCTTCGAGCTGGTTAGCGACGGCAACATGTCGCTGATGCGCGCGGTAGACAAGTTCGATTACTCCCGCGGCAATAAGTTCAGTACTTACGCCAGTTGGGCGATCATGAAGAACTTCGCCCGTACCATACCCGACGAACAACGCTACCGCGAGCGCTTCCGTACCAGTCTGAACGAAGCTTTCAGCTCGACGAAAGACGAGCGAACCGACGAGTTCGGTCTAGAGGTGGCCCAACTACAACGTCAGGCGCACATCGAGAAGATCCTCGGTGTGCTGGACGAACGGGAGCAGAGGATCATTATCCGGCGGTTCGGACTTGGTCGGGGCCAAGAGCCGCTGACGCTCAAAGAAGTTGGTGCTGAAGAAGGAGTTACGAAAGAACGAATTCGGCAGATCGAAGCTCGGGCTTTGGGGAAGCTGCGCAAAGCAGTTGAACAGGAGAAGATCGAATTGCCCGGCTGACGGCGTTCGTTCGCTGGTCCCGCTTGTGATTTTAGATTTTCGCAGCCGGCCGGCCAGGCAGCCGGTCGGCGCTTTGCGATGTATGTGGCTCTGACAAAACCGACGTCGCTGGTACTCGGTAACCAGAAAAGCGGCTAGCAAGCTTGTTGGATTTGATTTGATGTCAGGCGCAAGAGCTGGACAACGCCCCGCTGAAATCCCCGCCCGCCGTTAGCTCGCTTGTTGGGTTTTATTTGCTGTCAGAGCTGCTTACGGGGCTCCCATGTTGTTGTCGCTGTTGGCTTGTCCGGCAGTGCTGTGGCGATTTTGCTTGCAGTTGACCAGGGGGCGCTGCAATGCACCGCTAAGGAACAAATCAGCCGGCTCCCCCTGTGGTTTTTGAAGATTTGCAGCTCAAGCGGTACGGTAAGGCATTGCTGCGGCGCGCCGGTGCTGCACGGCTGGAAAAATCAGCGGCGCGTGGCAGGCTGCTGTCGTGTACTGGTGTTAGCGGCTCGATATACTGGCTTTAGCGGCTTTTACGCTCTGAGGTAATGTCGCACGTAACTACCGGATAGGAAGACACTTACGAAGAAAGGCAATACTGCGTTTTGGCAGTCTTCGCACAACCGTGGCGCGTTATTTGATATTGTGAGGCTGACTAGGGGATGTATACCAGCGGCGCTTGCCAGCAATAGGCTTCGGAAGGTGCCGCGATAAGGTTTTCTGGCTATAAGTTGTTTTTATCTAGCAAGTTGTGTATGCCGTGCGGCGCGCGAGGATTGTGTGGTGGGCGCAGTGGGACCGGGTTTCTGTGAAGGGGCTGGTGGGGGTATGTTTCGCGGAGCAAATTTTCGATACCGGCTTGCATACGCCGGAAAGTGAGCTATACTAAGTGGTTCGCATAGCTGGCCGGAGCTGCTAGCGTAGCTCAACCGGCAGAGCGGCTGATTTGTAATCAGCAGGTTGTGGGTTCGAGTCCCTCCGCTAGCTTCGCGGGGCGAAGCTGTGTTGTGGCGACTGGGCGCAGCATAGGTCGGGGCCGGTGGAGGCAGCGGCCTGCGCGGCCCGCCGGGGGCTGTACTTTGCTGGCCTGTAAAATGTTTGTATATTAGGTGGGCAGTAAGGTGTGGTTAGAAAGACACTATTGCTAGCCAGACAATGGAAGCCCGGCTGGAAACCAAGGGGGGTTTCCCGAGTGGTCAAAGGGGTCAGACTGTAAATCTGATGGCTCTGCCTTCACAGGTTCGAATCCTGTACCCCCCAGTGTCCGACACAAGCGGTGTTGGATGCGGGTGTAGCTCAACGGTAGAGCAGTAGCCTTCCAAGCTACCTACGAGGGTTCGACTCCCTTCACCCGCTCCATTGGTGCGGAAGGGGTAAGGCGTGGGCAGTTGTAGGCTGCTGTAGCTCAGCCGGTAGAGCGCGTCCTTGGTAAGGACGAGGTCATGGGTTCAATCCCCATCAGCAGCTTTGGTAGCAGTCGCGTGATTCCCAAGCGCGTGTTATATTGGTTGATCGTCGAATAGTTGATAGTTAACGGTAAAGTAGTTGAACCATCCCTGTTGTACAGCATAGGGAGCAAGAATGGCCAAGGAAGTATTCAAACGCACCAAGCCCCACGTTAACGTGGGCACGATCGGACACATCGACCACGGCAAGACCACCCTGACCGGCGCAATTTTGGCCGTTCAGTCGCGCAAAGGGCTTGCGAAGTTTAAGTCCTACGCCGACATCGCTAAGGGCGGTACGGTCCGCGACGCCACTAAGACCCTTACCATCCATGTGGCGCACGTGGAGTACGAGACCGAAAAACGGCACTACGCCCACATCGACTGCCCGGGCCATGCTGACTTTATTAAGAACATGATTACCGGGGCGGCTCAGATGGATGGGGCCATACTGGTGGTCTCGGCGGCCGACGGCCCCATGCCCCAAACCAAGGAACACGTATTGCTGGCTCGGCAGGTGAACGTGCCAGCCATCGTGGTGTTTCTGAACAAGATCGACTTGGTGGACGATCCGGAGCTGCTGGAGCTGGTGGAACTGGAACTGCGCGACATGCTCAACAAGTATGGGTTCCCCGGCGACGAGATTCCCATTGTTCGCGGCGATGCGCTTTCGGCCTACCAAAAGCCTGAGGACCCTGAGAAGGCTAAATGCATCGAAGAGTTGATGGACGCCATCGATAATTACATTCCGCAGCCGGTCAGAGAGGTCGACAAGCCGTTCCTAATGGCCATCGAAGACGTGTTCTCGATCGAAGGTCGCGGTACAGTGGCCACCGGCCGTATCGAGCGCGGCACGATCAAGGTAGGAGACGAAGTGGAAATCGTCGGGTTTACGCCCGAACCGCGCAAGACCGTTGTGACCGGCGTGGAAATGTTCAACAAGACGCTGGAGGTCGGGCAGGCAGGCGATAACGTCGGTTGCCTTCTGCGGGGCATCAAGCGCGAAGAGGTGGAGCGCGGCCAAGTACTGGCGGCGCCGGGAACCATTACGCCGCATACGACCTTCGAAGGCGAAGTGTACGTGCTTTCCAAGGAAGAAGGCGGACGCCATACGCCCTTCTTCAGCGGTTACCGGCCGCAGTTCTACTTCCGCACTACCGACGTGACCGGCACAGCGAACCTGTTGGGCGGCGCTGAGATGTGCATGCCCGGTGACAACGTTCGCTTGGCTGTAGAGCTGATCTCGCCGATCGCTATGGACGCTAATGTGCGGTTTGCCATTCGCGAGGGCGGACGAACGGTCGGCTCGGGCGTGGTGACCAAGATCATCAAGTAACCAAAAGTTGCTCAATATAAGGTCGGCGTAAGCAAGAAATTCCAGAACAAATAAAACTGAAGTCGGTCGGTGTCGACCGCTTCCCAGGGGTGTAGCTCAATTGGTAGAGCACTGGTCTCCAAAACCAGCGGTTGGGAGTTCGAGTCCCCCCGCCCCTGCTTCGGCAGGCAGCATTATGTCGGTCTGGGTTGCGACCGCTGGGACGCGATAGACCTGGTACTCGCGGCGGTCGTGTCCGCATCTAAGGGGCGACTGGTGTTCGCCGCGGCCGGGGGAAGTGGACTGCCTCGCCACGCCGTCTTCGGTGGTATTGGTTTTTCCGGGCCAGCGCCGCGAGCAAATCGACCGGTTTGCCTTGGCCGTAGTACCAAGCGGATGTGCTTCGAGCGGTAACTAGCGATAACTAATGGAAGCGGTGCTGCGGCGGGGCCGCAATAGGATGTTGCAGTGGGCGAGTTCCTCCAAGAACTAGTGCATTTTGGTGTTTACAAAGGCAGCCAGGGTCGAATCACCCGGCAACTGACCTTCGCTGCTATTGCCATCACAATAGCGCTGGGGTTGTGGCGGCTGCATGTGGGGCTGAAGTTCAGCCCGTGGCTGGCGGCGCACTTGCCCATGGCCCATTACTGGATACCTGGTATCCTCTTACTGGCAGGGCTTTGGGCGGCGTTCCGGTTAGTGAATATGCCCAGCTTCGCTGATTTTTTGATTGCCGTCGAAGCCGAAATGGTGAAGGTTTCTTGGCCATCGCGGGGCGAATTATTTCGCTACTCGATGGTGGTGATAGTAGTGATTTTCTTCCTGGCGTTTTTGCTATATGGGTTCGACTACTTGTGGCAATTGTTGTTCCGGTACGTATTGAGGTTGTTTTGAGTTCTCGCCGCAGCCGAACGATGTCGTCCGGCTGCATGGGGTGAGCTGACCGTCATGGACCGAGCTGACCAACCGCAAGGAGCTTTGCCAGGGGAAGAATCGCAGCCACAGGCCGACTCCCCGCCTTTAGCCGAAGCTCCGGAGCTGACAAACAGCACCGTTGAGCAGTTGCCAACGGATGCGGTGCCGCTTCATGCCGAGGGTCCGACTGCGGACCTTGCCACTGACTTTACCACGGACACGAGCACCGCGGGGACGAAAGAGGTACTGGACGAAAGCGGTACGCTCGCAACCGAGCCGACTTGGGAAGCAGGCACAGCGTCGGTGGAACCAGCATTGCCGGAAGAAGCCTTGGCGGAACACCCCGTAGCGGAGTCAGCCTTTACGGCCCAGTCGCCGCTTGCAGCGGAGTCGGTAGTCGCAGGGGAGCCGTCTATTGGTGCAGAGGCGGCGGTGGCAGCGGCATCGGCGGCGGTGGAACCGCCAGACGAAGCACAGCCCGTCGAGGGACAGGCCGCCGCTGTCGTTGGGCAGTCGGCTGAGCAGACTGCGGAGGCGCCGACTGCTGAGATGCCGGCGGAAGAAAAATCCAAGAATATGCAGTGGTATGTGCTAAAGGTGCAAAGCAACCGCGAGGAGACGATCCGCGAGGCTTTGCTGAAGCGGGTGAAAATCGCCGGTCTGGAGAAGTATTTCGGCGAGATCATAATCCCGACCGAAAAAGTGACCGAGGTCAAAGGCGGGAAGAAGAAAGTAGTCACACGCAAGCTGTATCCCGGCTACTTGGTGGCCCAAATGGAGATCAACGACGACACGTGGTATTTGGTGCGGGATACATCGGGGGTGGGCGATTTCACGGGTGCGGCTGGTCGCCCCTCGCCCATGCCCGAACACGAAGTGGCCCGTATCCTGGCCAAGCACGAAGAGAAAAGCCAAAAACAGCCCAAGCTAAAGATCGCCTTCAAACCCGGCGATCAGGTGAAGATTCATGAAGGTACCTTCGAGAATTTCGAGGGCCAAGTGGAAAGCATCGACGAGACGAACGGTCGGGTGACGGTGATGATTAACATTTTCGGCCGGTCGACGCCGGTAGAACTGGAGTACTGGCAGATTGGCGCGGTTTAGGGCGAACGGCCAGCGGAGCAACCCGAGACAGTTGGTTGCAACAACTGGCGACGTGCACATTGAAGGGAAGTAGAGGGAACAGTAGATTGCGGCGTGGGCGCAGGGCACCTGCGCCGTCAGTGTTGGCAGGCCAGTGAGGCGCGTATGGCAAAGCAGTTGGTGGCGGAGGTGAAGTTTCAAGTGCCGGGCGGGCAAGCCACACCCGCTCCCCCGGTGGGAACTTCGCTTGGCCGATATGGGATAAACCTCGGACAGTTCGTCAGCCAATTCAACGAACGCACGAAAGACGCCGGCGGGATGCCCATCCCTGTAATCGTGCGGGTATATAACGATCGCAGCTTCGAGTTCACTACCAAGAGTCCGCCAGCCGCTGCGCTGTTGAAGGAAGCGGCCGGGCTTGCCAAAGGTTCCGGGACTCCGAACAAGGAGAAGGTGGGCAAGGTGACTATGGCGCAGGTCGACGAGATTTGCCGCCGCAAGATGGCCGACCTCAATGCCCGCGACCTGGAACACGCCCGCCGGATAATCCAGGGAACCGCCAGAAGCATGGGAATAGAAATCGTCGACCAATAACGGTGGTTCCCGGCAGGCTCGTGCGAGTGTAGCACCCGTGCCTGAGAGGCGAGAAGTTCTCGGCCCAGGGGCAGTTTGCGTCATTTCGGCACGATAGCCCAAGGCCGAGTTCAGCTAGGCGAACTGAGAGTAAAACGCAGGCCGAGTGGCAGCGAAATGCAATACCAGGCAGCGTGTCGTCCACCAGTGAGAGTCGTCTGATATGCCGAAAACAAGCAAACGTATGCGGACCCTGCTAGAAAAAGTTCCCGGCAAGAAAGCCTTGCCGCTGGAAGAGGCAGTGGCCCTGCTCAAGACGTTCGATTCGGTAAAGTTCGATCAGTCGGTCGAGGTGGCGATCCGTTTGGGCATCGACCCCAAGCAGGCCGATCAGACTGTCCGTGGCTCGATCGTGTTGCCGCACGGACTGGGAAAGACGCTGCGGGTAGTGGTATTCGCCAAGGGCGACAAAGTCGATGAAGCACGCGAGGCAGGCGCAGACGAAGTTGGCGGCGCCGACCTGGCCGAGAAGATCAAAGGCGGCTGGACCGATTTCGATGTGTGCATCGCCGCCCCGGACATGATGGGAGTCGTCGGCCCGTTGGGAAAGGTTCTCGGCCCGCGCGGGCTGATGCCTTCGCCTCGAGCCGGCACCGTCACGCCTGACGTGGGTCGGGTAGTGCGCGAGTATAAGGCTGGCAAAGTCGAATTCCGCAACGATGCCGGCGGCAACGTCCATGCCGTGGTCGGCAAGCTGTCCTTCGATGCGCCGAAACTCGTAGAAAACATCCGTGCCTTCATCAGCCATGTGGCCAGTTTGAAGCCCGCGGCCGTCAAAGGTCAGTACATCAAAAACGTGGCGATAAGCGCTACTATGAGTCCCAGCATCCGGGTTCAGTACCAGTGAGTCGATACGGTTCGGCGATGTTGAGGAGTTCGATTGGCGGCGCAAGTCGGACGGTAATCAGCGCGGTCGCCAGTGAAACTCGAAGTTCGTTGCAAAGTTTGGTCAGAGCAGGGATGGCGATGTCGGCGCGATGTGGTTGGCTGGCGGGCGCTGCTCGCTGTAGGGTGTAAGCATGAGCAAGTACGTCAAGAACCTAATCACCGAACATCTGCGTCAACGCCTCGACGGTGTGCGCGACGCGCTGCTGGTGGACGTAGTTGGCCTGAAGGCCAATACCGCCCATCGCCTTCGTTCGGAGCTGCGCAGCAAGAATATCAATTTAATGGTGGTTAAGAACAGTTTGGCGCGGCGAGCGGTGGCCGGCACACCTTTGGCCGGGCTTTTTGATGGAATCGATGGCTCGGCGGCAGTGTGCTGGGGCGGTGAAGACGTGGTGGTGTTGGCCAAGGAAGTCGTCCGCTGCGCTAAGGACGCGCAATACACGCCTTTCAAATTGCGCAGAGGGGTCGTCGACGGCCAGCCGTTCACTGCGGACCAAATAGAAGACGTAAGTAAATGGCCGACGCGTACTGAAATGCTCAGCATCTTGGTAGGCCAACTGCTCAGCCCGGCCTATACGCTCTGCGGGCAACTGAGCGCCCAAGGTGCGGCGCTGCTGAGCCAGATCGAGCAGGCGGCCGAGAAAACACAGGCGTCCGGTGAAACGCAGGCAGTCGAGCAAACCTCGTCGGCCGAGCAAACACAGCAAGTCGGTCAAACGCAGGTGGGCGATCAACCGCAGCCGGCCGACCAAAGCGGGCCAGCGCAATAGCAGCAGCCGCAGGGGGGGGCCTGCCGAGTCGGCGTACATTTACACTTTGGCACACGTTGGAAGCGGAGCAGTTTACACCATGGAAGACCAAGCCAGCCGAATGGCCTTCGCGGTGGTACGGGCAGTATGGTCTTCGCGGTGTTGCTGGCAGCGGCCAGCCGAAACGCTACCAGGTTGATTGTGGGGAAACTTCACCATATCAGGTCATAGGTTTTTGGCTCGGCGGCGACGAAACGACGCTATCCGGGCACGGTGCAAGACAGTCGATATAGGAAAGGATCAAGCTACGATGTCCACAGCAGAAGCCACCCGCCAGTTCTCGGCGACCGCCAAGGATTGGGGTGAAAAAATCATGAGTCTGACCCTCAAGGAGGCCAAGGAGATCAGCGACTACCTGGAACAGGTGTACGGCATAAAGCCTGCCGCTGGCGGGGCAGTGGTGATGGCCGCCCCGGCCGGTGCGCCGGGCGCTCCGGCCGCTGCCGCCGCCCCCGAAAAAGACACCTTCGATGTGATCATCGAGGGGTACGGCGATAAGAAGATCGGGGTGATAAAGGTGGTCCGGGCGGCGACCAACTTGGGACTGAAAGAAGCCAAGGACCTGGTCGAGGCCCTGCCGGCGAAGGTAAAGGAGGGGGTCTCCAAGGCCGAAGCCGAAAAACTCAAGAAGGAATTGGAAGAAGCTGGGGCGACGGTGGTTATCAAGTAAACTGACCCAATCCACCGGCCCGCTGGCGCGCTTGTGTAGTCTCGCGTCCGGTCGTCGGCGCCAAGCGTTGCCGCCGGGCGCGGAGAAAACGTGCTCAACCGCAAGGCTCTTGCCCACGCAATGATCGCCGTAGCAGGTCTCCGGCACCTCTGCCGAGTTGCGCTGGCGCTGCGCGCCGCCGGCACGCTCGCAGTGCGCACCCCAGGTGTTCTGATTGGGCAAGGCCGATGTTCTTCGGTGCGCTGTTGTTCTTCGGTGCACTGTGCACAACTGGCCCGTGTGACTGCACCTTCTTGCGTGGCTTGCTTTATGGCATTCATGGCCGATGCGTTTTCGGCCATGACCGAACTGTTTTCTGCTTAGGAGGACGAGTCTCAATGGCTATCGCTGCTCAGAGGCGTTTGTTGCCAGGCGACGTTCGCCGTTTCGGCAGCCGCCGACCACACTTGCCCATCCCCGATCTGACCCAAATCCAGACGGAAAGCTACGAGCGGTTCCTCCAGCACGAAGTGCCGCCGCATAAACGCAAGGACCAGGGAATCGAAGGGGTCTTGCGCGAAATATTCCCCATCGAAAGCTACGACAAGGCTATCCGCCTGGAGTACATCAAATACGAGCTGGGCAAACCCCGGTACGAGCCGGACGAGTGCCGACAGCTTCGGCTGACATACGGCAGGCCGCTGAAAGTGTGGCTCCGCTTGACCAAGCCCGAACCGGTCGAAGAAGAGGTGTATCTGGGCGACATCCCCATCATGCTCGGCGGCGGCGAGTTCATCATCAACGGCGCCGAACGTGTGGTGGTCAGCCAGTTACACCGCAGTCCGGGCGTGGATTTCGTGGTCGAAACCGAAACGGGCAGCGACCGCCGCTATCACAGTTGCCGCATCATCCCCGAGCGCGGAAGCTGGATCGAAATTAACGTCTCCCGCAAAGAAAGCCTCGTGGTTCGGATCGACCAGAGCGGGAAGTTCTCGGTGATGACGCTATTGCGGGCCATGGACCCCAAGTACAGCGACAACGCCGCCCTGCTGCGCACCTTCTACGATACGCAGGTGGAAACTATCCACGGCTCGCGCAGCGTTTCGAAGATCGAAGGCAAGTTGGCCGTCGGCGACATCATTTATCCGGCCGACAGCCCCAACGCCGGCGAAGTGATCGTCGAGTGCGGCCAACGAATCACCAAGAACGCCGCGGAGTTGATCTGCACTTCCGGTCTGAAGGAAGTGGAGGTGATGGTCGAGCCGAAGAACAAGCTGATCCTGACATCGTTGCAGGAGGATCCTTCGGGCAGCCACGAGGAAGCATTGCTGCGCATATACCAGCGCTTGCGCCCAGGAAACCCGCCCCAACTGGAAAAAGCCAAGACGCTTTTCCACGAGAAGTTCTACGATACCAACCGTTATCGCCTTGGCCGGGTGGGCCGTTTCCGCATCAACCGCAAGCTCGGGTTGAACATTAGCGAAGACGAAATGACGCTGCGGCCCGAGGACCTCATCGCCGCCGTGAAGTATCTGGTCCGCCTGCACAGCAACGACCCGGAGGCCGAGGTCGATGATATCGATCACTTGGGCAACCGCCGTCTGCGGACCATCGAGGAACTGGCTTGCGACGAGCTGCGCAAGGGGTTTTTGAAGCTGCGCCGCACTGTGCAGGAGCGGATCAGCATCAAAGACGTTGAGGACATGACTCCCCGCAGCCTGGTGAACCCCAAGAGCATCTCGGCTGCCATCGAGTACTTCTTTGGTCGCGGCGAGCTTTCGCAGGTCGTCGACCAGACAAATCCTTTGTCGATGCTTACCCACGAGCGCCGGTTGTCGGCTTTGGGGCCTGGCGGGTTGAACCGCAAGCGGGCGGGGTTCGAAGTCCGCGACGTACACATTTCGCACTACGGGCGCATCTGCCCTATCGAAACCCCTGAAGGCACCAACATCGGCCTGATTTCCAGCCTGGCCATTTACGCCACTACCGATGAATATGGTTTTTTGGTGACCCCTTATCAGAAGGTCCGCAATGGGAAGCTGCTGGATGAGATCGAGTGGTTGCGGGCCGATCAGGAACACGAGGCCTACCTTGCCCCAGCCGATGCCAAGATCGAAAACGGCCGCTTGGTAGGCGATACCATCACCGCCCGCTATCACGGCGATTTCGCCATCGTGCCGGTCGACAAAATCCAGTACATCGACGTGGCCCCCTCGCAATTGGTCGGGGTTTCTGCCGGTTTGATTCCTTTCTTGGAGCACGACGACGCCAACCGGGCCTTGATGGGCTCGAACATGCAGCGCCAAGCCGTGCCTTTGCTGGTGACCGAACCCCCCCTGGTGGCCACCGGTCTGGAAAAGGAAGTCGCCAAGCACAGCAGCATGGTCGTTCGCGCCCAACGAAAAGGTGTGGTGACGAAAGTCGATGCCAACCGCATCGAAATCGGCAACGACGTGTACCAACTGCGCAAGTTCGTGGGACTGAACGAACGCACTTGCCAGAACCAGAAGCCGATCGTCAAGGTAGGCGACAAAGTGGAAAAAGGACAGGTGATCGCCGACGGTGCCGCTACCTACAATGGCGAGTTGGCCCTGGGGCGAAATGTGCTGGTAGCCTTCATGGCCTGGGACGGCTTCAACTTCGAGGACGCCATCATCATCAGCGAGGAACTGGTCGAGAACGACACCTATACCTCGATCCACATCGAGGAGTTCGATATCGAGGTCCGCGAGACCAAATTGGGCCGCGAGGAGTTTACCCGCGACATCCCCAACGTCTCCGAAAAAATGCTGCGCAACTTGGACGAAAACGGAATCGTCCGCGTGGGAACGTACGTGCGTCCCGGCGACATCCTTGTGGGCAAGGTTTCGCCGAAGTCTAAGACCGAGCTGACGCCCGAGGAAAAACTGCTACACGCTATCTTCGGGCGGGCCGGCGAGGACGTGAAGAACGATTCGCTGGAGGTTCCTTCGGGCGTAGAGGGCATCGTCATCCACACGCAGAAGTTTTCGCGGCGGATGAGCCTTTCGGAAGAGGAACGCAAGGAATTCGAGCGGCAATTGAAGGAAGCAGAGACGGAAGGAAACGCTCGCATTGCCGCCGCCTTTGGAGAAATGATTGCCAAGATCGAGGACGTGCTCAAGCGAAAGATCACCGACGAGGACGGTACGCCGCTGCTGGAAGGCAAGGAGCATCGCTTCGTGGCCGAACAGGCGCAACGGTTCAATATCGACGCTCTGGACATCCGCAGCGCCAGCCGCAAGGCGGACGTGGAGAAAATTTATAAGGAAATGTGGCCTGCCGTAGAAGCAGCCATTGACGCCCGCGACCGCCGCCTGAACTCCATGAAACGTGGCGACGAGCTGCGCAGCGGCGTGTTGCAGATGGTGAAGGTGTGGGTAGCCACGAAGCGGGTAATATCGGTGGGCGACAAGATGGCGGGCCGCCACGGCAACAAGGGTGTGATTGCCAAAATCCTTCCCAAGGAGGACATGCCGTTTTTGGCCGACGGCACGCCGGTACAAATTCTCCTCAATCCATTGGGAGTGCCCAGCCGTATGAACGTGGGGCAGATTCTGGAGACGCATTTGGGTTGGGCGGCGGCCAAGTTGGGATTCCAGGCCATCACCCCGATCTTCGACGGTGCCGAGGAGCCCGAAATCCGCCAGTGCCTGAAGGAAGCTGGCCTGCCCGAAACCGGCAAAGTGCAACTGTACGACGGCAGGACCGGCGAGCCTTTCGAGCAGTTGGCCACCGTCGGCTACATCTACATGATGAAATTGCACCACTTGGTGGACGACAAAGTCCATGCCCGCTCCACTGGCCCCTATTCGCTTATTACCCAGCAACCGCTGGGCGGCAAGGCACGCTTTGGTGGTCAGCGGTTCGGCGAGATGGAGGTGTGGGCGCTGGAGGCCTACGGCGCCGCTTACACCCTTCAGGAGTTGCTCACCGTCAAGAGCGACGACGTGGAAGGACGCACCAAGATTTACGAGGCCATGGTTAAAGGCGAAAACACGCTCGAAGCCGGCACCCCGGCCAGCTTCGACGTGCTTACCAACGAGATTCGGGGCTTGGCCCTGAACATGCAACTGGAAAAGGCCCGGATCTGAACCTTTGCGTCTTTGCAGCAGCAAGGCGTGGTGTGAAACACTGCGGCAGGAAAGCTGGTTTTTTCGGTACGGCGCCCACGGCCCCGGGCGGCGCGGCAAATCGCCCACGCCTGGCGGCCGCAGCAGGCCTGGACCGGCGACTGTGTGGACATCCAACACTCCTTCGAGCATAAGGAGGACGGGCAGTGAGTATCGGCGAGAGCACCTACGATCGGATCAACGACTATTCGGCGGTCAAGATCAGCCTGGCCCGGCCGCACGACATCCGGAGCTGGTCTTTCGGCGAAGTCAAAAAACCCGAAACGATCAACTACCGCACCTACCGGCCGGAAAAGGACGGCCTGTTCTGCGAGCGCATTTTCGGGCCGGAAAAGGATTGGGAATGCTCCTGCGGCAAATACCGGGGCATGAAATACAAGGGAATGATCTGCGACCGCTGCGGCGTGAAGATTACCCATAGCCGCGTCCGCCGTAAGCGGATGGGCCATATCGAGCTGGCTGCTCCGGTGGTACACATCTGGTTCTTCAAGGCCCTGCCCAGCCGGCTGGGGGCTTTGTTGAACATGAAGACCACCGCCCTGGAAAAGATCATCTACTACCAGGATTACGTGGTCATCGACCCCAAGGACACCTCGCTGAAGTACCAGCAACTGCTCACCGAGGAAGAATACCGGGCCGCCAAGGCTCAATACGGCGAGGGGGCGTTCGAGGCCGACATGGGGGCCGAGGCCATTCGCAAATTGCTGATCAATCTGGACCTGGTAAAGCTTTCGCAAGAGCTGCGCGCCGAACTGCTGGAAACCACCGCCAAGCAGCGCCGCAAAGAGTTGATCGCACGACTGAAGATCGTCGAAGCCATCCGCGATAGCGATAACCGACCCGAATGGATGGTCCTGGACGTGATCCCCGTCATCCCGCCCGACCTCCGCCCCTTGGTGTTGCTCGATTCGGGCAATTTCGCCACCAGCGATCTGAACGATCTGTATCGGCGGATCATCAACCGCAACAACCGCCTGAAGAAACTGGTTGACCTGAACGCTCCCGAAGTGATCATCCGCAACGAAAAACGGATGCTGCAACAGGCGGTGGATGCCTTGTTCGACAACAACCGCTGCAAACGCCCGGTGTTGGGCAGCAGCAACCGCCCGCTGAAATCGCTTACCGACATGATCAAAGGCAAGCAGGGGCGGTTCCGCGAGAACCTTTTGGGCAAGCGTGTCGACTATTCGGCGCGTAGCGTGATCGTCGTGGGGCCGACCCTCCGTCTGCATCAGTGCGGCTTGCCCAAGAAGATCGCCCTAGAGCTGTACCAGCCGTTCATCATTCGGCGGCTGAAGGAACTGGGCCATGCCGACACCATCAAAAGCGCCAAGAAAATGCTGGAGCGCAAAGACGAGGACGTGTGGGACATCCTCGAGGAAGTGATCCAAAATCACCCTGTGTTGCTCAACCGCGCTCCCACCCTGCACCGCATGGGCATCCAGGCATTCGAGCCGGTGTTGGTCGAGGGGAACGCCATCAAATTGCACCCCCTGGTGTGCAAGGGGTTCAATGCCGACTTCGACGGCGACCAGATGGCGGTTCACCTGCCGTTGTCGATCGAAGCTCAGGTGGAAGCCCATACCCTGCTGATGTCCACCAACAACATCTTCAGCCCGGCCAACGGCTCCCCTATTATCAGTCCGTCCCAAGACGTGGTGATGGGATGCTACTATGTGACCTCATCGTTGCCGGAGTGCAAGGGCGATGGGATGGTGTTCTCGTCGTTCGACGAAGTGGTGCTGGCCTATTCGCACGGGGTGGTGACCACGCACAGCACTATCAAAGTGCGCTTGCCGGCCAACCGCAAGGTGAAGAACGACCCGCAAGCCAAGCCGGGCAAACTCATCAACACCACCGTCGGCCGCGTGCTGTTCAATATGATGCTTCCCGAAGGGATGCCCTACTACAACATGCCGTTGAAGTCGGGCGACTTGGCTGGGGTGATTTCGGATTGCTACGAGCTGCTGGGGCGGGCGAAGACCATCGACTTGCTGGACGCCATGCAGCGTTTCGGGTTCCGGCAGGCGACGCTCAGCGGGCTGAGTTTCGGCACCGACGACCTGATCACCCCTCCCAGCAAACAACGCATCATTCAGGCAGCGGAAAAGAAGGTGCTGGCGACCCACCGCAACTACCAGCGCGGCATCATTACCGAGGGAGAGCGTTACAACCAGGTGCTCGACGCCTGGACCCATGCCCGCGAGCAAATCACCAGTGAGATGATGCGCGAACTGGAGAACGACCACCGCTACCCCGGCTATGTCAATCCCATTTATCTGATGGCTCACTCGGGCGCACGCGGCGGCGTGGAACAAATCCGCCAACTGGCCGGGATGCGGGGTTTGATGGCCAAGCCTTCTGGGCAAATCATCGAGACGCCAATCAAAGCCAACTTCCGCGAAGGGTTGAGCGTGCTGGAGTATTTCAGTTCCACGCACGGGGCGCGGAAAGGACTGGCCGACACGGCGCTGAAAACGGCCGACTCCGGTTACCTGACGCGTAAACTGGCCGACGTGGCACAGAACGTCGTGGTGACCATGCACGATTGCGGCACCACCCAGGGAGTCACCAAAGGGGTGATCTTCCGCGGGGAAAAGGTGGAGGTGAGTCTGGCGGATTCGATCCGCGGTCGTGTGAGCCGGGCGAATATCGTCCACCCGATCACCGATGAAGTGATCGTCCGCGAAAACGAACTGATCACCCCGGCCATCGCCCGCAAAATCGAACAGCTCGGCCTCGAGAAAATCCAGGTTCGCAGCCCGATGACCTGCGAGGCCCCGCTGGGCGTTTGCGCGCTGTGCTATGGAATGGACCTATCCACTGGTGCGCTGGTGGAGGAGGGAATGGCGGTAGGCATCATTGCCGCCCAGAGCATCGGCGAGCCGGGAACGCAGCTCACCATGCGTACGTTCCATATCGGCGGTACAGCCGCCCGGGCCCTGGAGGAGAGCGAAATCAAGGCCAAGAAGGCTGGTAAAGTGCATTTTGTGCGCTTGAACGTGGTGCAAAACGAGGCGGGCGAGAACGTGGCCCTATCGCGCAATGGGGAAATCACCATCCTCGACCCCAAGGAACGCGAACTGGAAAGATACGAGGTTCCCGCTGGCGCCACCCTGCTGGTGTCCGAATATCAGGACGTGCAGCCCGGCACAGTGCTATGCAGGTGGGACCCTCACGCCATTCCCATCTTGGCCGAGGTCAGCGGTAAGGTGCGCTACGAGGATGTGATCGAGGGAGAGACGGTTCGCGTGGAGAAGGATGCGGCGGGGCATAGCCGCGTGTTCGTCATCGAGCACAAGGGCGATTTGCACCCCCAAATCGTCATCGAGGACGAATCAGGGAAGATTCTCGACTTCTACTACCTGCCCGAAAAAGCCTTCATCGAAGTGCCGGAAGGAAAGTTCGTTTCTGCCGGCGCACTGCTGGCCAAGACGCCGCGCGAAGTAACCGGCACGCAAGACATCACTGGTGGTTTGCCGCGGGTGACCGAATTGTTCGAAGCCCGCAAACCAAAAGACCCCGCCGTCATCGCCGAGATCGACGGCGTGGTAGAAGTGCTGGGCGAAAAGCGCCGCGGGCGGCGCACGATCATCGTCCGCAGCGAAAGCGGGATCGAGCGGGAGCACTTGGTGTCGCACGGCAAGCATCTGCGGGTTCACGCTGGGACGTTCGTGCGGGCCGGGGAGGCACTCAACGAAGGGCCGCTCGTGCCCCACGACATCCTGCGCATCTCCGGCGAGGAGGCAGTGCAGCAGTACTTGATCCGCGAAATTCAGAACGTGTACCGCAGCCAGCGCGTGGAGATCAACGACAAGCACATCGAGATCATCGTCGCCCAAATGCTCCGCAAGGTGCAGGTCGAGGAGGTGGGCGACACCAATCTGCTGCCTGGCATCGTGATCGACAAGTTCGAATTCCGCCGCATCAACGACGAGCTGTCCAAGTGTGTGAAGATCACTCACAAGGGCGACAGCGATTTCGAGGTCGGCGCTATCGTGCCAGTCGAAACGCTCGAGCAGGTAAACACTCAAATCGAGAGTCTCGGGGGCGAGCCGGCCCGGGGCGTAAAACCCAAACCGGCTACGGCCACCACGCAGCTTCTGGGGATCACCAAGGCTGCTGTGCAAAGCGAGAGCTTCATCTCGGCCGCTAGCTTCCAGGAAACCACCAAAGTGTTGACCGAAGCGGCGCTGGCCGGCAAGGTCGACCGGCTGGTAGGGTTGAAGGAGAATGTGATTCTCGGTCACCTCATCCCCGCGGGAACTGGTTTTCGGAAGTACCAACAGGCCGAGGTGCGCATCAGGCCCGAAGCCCTCGAATCGCTGGTGGCCCACAAAGACGACATCCTGGCCAAGCACTACCCGTTGCTCGGGGCTGGCGTGGAAACGGCCGGCAGCAGCGGCCCATCGCCGACAGCCGCCGATCCATCGTCAGGGGGAATCGACAGCCTGTTGGGTAGCGGCGGCCAAGGCGGCTCCTCGTAACTTAGCAGCAGCACTCAGCAACCACTGCGGCTGCGAACCGGCGAGGTAGCAAGCGGCCACAGTTGCCGGTTGCGTGGCCGGCAGTAGAGCCGAGCCGGGCAACTGACCGGCCGGCCGAAGGACCAGGCCTTGACTGCCGGGCAGTTTGCGGCACAATGAAGTAATTGGCCGTGGCCCACTGGCCTCCGCCAGTGCGCGGTGTGTGCGTGGTGGCATACCGGGCGGGGCGACGGTCGTGTAACCGCGCTGTATTGCCGCGGCGAGGTTGCGAAAATCCCGCGCTGGTCACCGCCTGCCAGTCGGGTAGAGCTTTGAGGAGCATTTCGAGAACACCGATGCCGACTTTCAACCAATTAGTCCGCAAACCCAGACGTGTGCAACGCAGGGCAAGCAAATCGCCCGTGCTGGGCGGTTGTCCGCAAAAACGCGGGGTATGTCTGCAAGTGAAGACCATGACGCCGAAGAAACCCAATTCGGCGTTGCGCAAGATAACGCGCGTTCGGCTCTCCAATGGCAAAGAAGTGACTGTTTACATCCCCGGCGAAGGGCATAGCTTGCAAGAGCACTCGATTGTGCTGGTGCGCGGCGGGCGTATCCGCGACCTGCCTGGTGTGCGCTACCAGGTTATCCGCGGGGCGTTGGATTGCCTGGGCGTGGAAGGACGCAAGCAGTCGCGGAGCCGCTACGGCGCTAAAAAATCCAGTTGAGCAGTCGAACTAGGAAGGCGCATGCCGCGGGCGGGTTGCCATAGGCTACAGGCGCCAGAGGTAAGATAGTGGGAGTTTATCCGCCACGCGCACACAGGGTTGGTTTTTAAAAAATCCGGCGACGGGAAATCAACTTTTTTCACTCACGCAGGGTGCGATATGGGGCGTAAGACCGCCAGCGAAGCGATGCTAGCTCCCGACCCGAAGTACGGGTCGTTGCTCGTAAGCAAGTTCATCAACAGCATGATGTGGAATGGCAAGAAGAGCGTGGCCCAGCGCATCTTCTACGCGGCCATGGAGCGGGTCAAGAAGAAACTGCCCGATAAAGACCCCCTGGAGGTTTTCACCCAAGCGGTGGAAAACGTCAAACCGAACATCGAGGTGCGTTCGCGGCGGGTAGGCGGAGCGTCGTATCAGGTGCCGATGCAAGTCAGCAAGAAGCGGCAGCAATCGTTGGCCATCCGTTGGATCATCATGGCGGTGCGAGAGAAGAAAGGCCGGCCGGCTTCGGAAAAGCTTGCCGCCGAGCTGATCGCCGCGTACAACCGCGAAGGGTCCGCCTGGACGCGCCGCGAGAACGTGCACCGCATGGC
>CALLPE010000033.1 GCA_938015445.1 uncultured Pirellulales bacterium | reverse complement strand
GCCGGGCCGGCCCGAGCGCGGCGGCAATGGCTGTGTGCGGGCTGCGCTGCTTGCACCACGGTAAGGTTCGGCTGTGTTAAGGTGTTTCATAGTCGCATTTAAGGTGTTTCATAGTCGCCGCTTTGCGAGCGACGGCCGAGTAGTGATGATGCTTGAGACCTGCTTGCTGACCGATGTGTGTACCATGACCGATGTGAGTCAGCAGTGGGTTACGCCGTGGTATTGATGGTGGCCGAAAGTCTGTCGGCTGCTTTTACTGTGGACCAAAGTCTGCCGGCTCCTTTTACGGTGGCCGAAGGTCTGCCAAGTTGTTTACGGTGGCCCAAACGCTTGGCGAGTTCTGCCGGCGGTGTGCGCCGCGGATAACGCCAGTTCATGCGTTGTTGCCGCTCGCTAGCGCTTGCGGCTCGGATGTCACATCTGTCGCCGGCGTTTGCGGCTCGGTTGTCACATCTTCTGCTCGCTCTGCTGGCAGCGCTTCCGGCTCAGTCATCACCCCTTTAGGTAACTCTCCTGTGTTAGTGGTTTGTGGATTGCGCCGTCCTGTTGGGTAATGTTTCCGTGCTGGTTTTTTTTCTGTTGGTTGATGTTTCTGTCTTGGTTTTCTCTGTTGGTTAATGTTTCCGTATTGGTTTTCTCTGTTGGTTAATGTTTCCGTGTTGGTTTTCTCTGTTAGGTAATGTTTCCGTATTGGTTTTTTCTGTTGGGTGTTGTCTTGGTCTTGGTTTTCTCTGTTCGTTAATGTTTCGGTCTTGGTTTTCTTTCAACTGGTCAAAGTAGAAAGTCCTGGCAAAATAGGCCGAGTTTTTTGCGTCGGCACAGTCTGCACAATCGGCCCGCTCGCAATAATCGGCAAACTCCCCCAAGCCACTTGAGTTTCCGGGGGTGTACGCAGCCATTTGCGTTTATTTGCCAGCGTATCGCGGTTACGGGAAGTGCCGAGTAACCGCGGCAATCGCCACGCACCGGTCGAGGCGAAACAAGCTTTATGGCTTACGAAACATGGAAGCTCGAAACTAGTAAGGCGACGGATTTGGCCAATAGCCAATCTGTGTCGGCGTATGGCCATTATCCCAAAACGGATTGGCAGGATGGGAAAGCTGCGCAAAGAGGTGATATCGTGTTTCGGAGATGAAACGCGCCACAGATAAAGGTATTCCGGCAGAGGAGCGGAATCGGTTCGGGAGTGCCGATATCCCTGAGCGGCCGGGACGGCCAAGCGGCCGCCCCGGCGCCCAGTCCTAAGCTCCACCGCGAAGCGCCTGCCGGCGCGGCCGACCCAGAAACCGCGCAGGCGACAGGTTGTTGCTCCTACCCAAGGAGGGAAGGGTAGCGCCGCATTCCCGCAAATGCAGCGCGAACGGTGGAGCCTCCAATGGCTTGCGATTAGCGGTCGAAGCTGAGCTACTGGCTTGCGATTCGGCCGGCCAGATGGGGGCCGAATCGCGGCGGCGCAAGGCCAATGCCGCGACCTTTCGGCCTTGGTCTGCCGCAGTGTTCCTGTTCGCCCAAGACCGCCACAAACTCATGCTATCGAGATCACTTTGGCGTTATTACATTAATGACAACTTGAGTGGATGTTACGCCGTACGCCGTAGCGGATATACCCCCAGCGCCTCGGCCAGGCGCTGCGATTCAAGCAGGTCCGAACCTTTTAGTAGAACCACGTCGCCTGGTTGGGTAGCTTGGCCCAAGTATGGCAACGACTCCTGCGGAGTTCGACAGGCGATTGCTTTTGCTGGCTGCATGCCCGCCGCTCGGGCGCCGGCCGCCACATGCTTGGCGAACCGGCCGCAAGCGATCAATAGATGTACGCCAGCGGTTTGCACTGCCTCGCGGCCGAGTTGCCAGTATCGTGCGGGCCAGTGAGCGTCCGGTTCTGCCAGCTCGCCGCAGACGAGTATTCGTCGGCCAGGGGTGTCGATGTCTCGCAACATCTCCAGCACCTGCGACATGCCAGCCCAGTCGGAGTTGGATGGATCGTTGATGATCGCAGCTCCGCGCATCTCGACGACTTTACAGCCATGGGGTACGGGACGGTAATGCTCAAGTGCGGCGGCGATGGCGGAGAAGTCCATTCCCATCATTCGTGCCACGGCTGTGGCGCACAGGGCGGCGGTAAAATGATGTGCACCCCATCCGGAGATGCAAAACTTCGCTCCGCCTACGCAAAAGTGCATTTGGCCGTCTACGGTGTGCATATCTTCGGCCGTGAGGTCGCAGCCGTCGTGTGTGCCTACCCAGGTTATCGGCGCCGAGCAGGCAGAGGCGACCCAGCCAAGCCAAGGATCGTGGGCTAGCACGGCGCGGCCGTCGGAAGGCAGCGCGGCCAGCAATTTCCTGTAAGCTGAAGCGGCAGCCTGTGCTTCGACGAAATTGGCCGCAAGCGCGTGGCCCGGTGCGATGATGACCACCGCTTTGGGCATAGCCAGCGACGCCAAAGCGTCAACTTCGGCAGCGGATATGGTGGCCAGCTCGAGCAAGGCGTAATCGTGTTCCGGCTCAAGTGCACCGAGGGCCGCAGGCACGCCGATGTGCAGGTCGCGACCGATCGAGTCGCTAACGCCCCGCAACCGGCTGCCCAACACGATGTGGATCATCCTCCTGGCGCTCGTCCTGCCCGCTCCCCCTGCAATGGCAATCAGCGTGCCGCTGAAGTGCTGCCGCCGCCATTGCGCCCACTGGTGCAAGGATTGTTGGACGTCGGCCGTCTGGAGCACCCAGTGATCCGGCGGCGCTGGTATGGGGTGAGCCGTTACTGCGACAACTGCCCCGCGGGAAAAGGCCTCGTCGCAGTGGTGGGCGAGATCGCAGCCGGCGCTGCGCACCGCCCAATACACATCGCCCGACACTACCTGCCGACTCTCGGTCCGCACCCGTGCTACCGGCACATCCTCTGGTCGGACTGCGCCGGGTTGCTGTAGCACAGAGGCTCCGGTAATTGCAATCAAGTCTTTGAGGTTTGCCACTGTCGCTGCCCGTGCCCGCTTGAATCGAACTGGAAAATCTACGGTGTCGCTGTAATGACTAGTCATCCGACCCTAGCGCGTGTGACGGTCAGGGGTGGAAGCTGTACTGCGACAACATGTCCCAGCGACGCCGCCAATTGGCTGCTTGTTGTTTTTTTTGCTCGATTTCTCTTTTCCAATTGACCGTGGTGCGTGTTTGCGATTGACTGCCATGGGCGGTCGAACTTTTCCATTCCCGGCAACGGCGCATCAACCCCACGGCCCCGTGTTACAGAGGCAGTACGGTTGGACTGTGTACAGCCATTGCCGGACAACGGCCCGATCGTCAAACGACGCTATTTGCCCATGCGTGACGCGCCGTGGGCCGTGTGCTCCGCCCGCCAAGAGCACACAATCTCCGGGTCGGGCCTGTGCCAACGCCCAATGAATCGCTGCCCGGCGATCAATAATCACCACTGTGCGGTCGCGGCGGCTGACGCCCAGCAGTGTCTGGCCGATATCGACCTGCGGAGCATCCTCGCCTTGCGTGCTGCTGGTCAGTATCAGCACGTCGGCAAACTCGTCGGCGGCAGCGCCCAACCGGGGCCGCAGACAGCGCCGATCGTCGCTGTCGGTTCCCAACAGGCAAATCAGACGTCCTTGGCAGACGCGGCGCAGGGTTTGCAAAGCGGCGCGCAACGCCTGCGGAGTTGGTGCGCAGTCGACGAACACGGAAAAAGGCTGGCCGCACTCGATGCGTTCCAGTCTGCCGGGCAGTTGGCGCACGCTTTCCAGGCCGCGGGCGATGGTCACCAGGTCAATACCGTAAGCCAGTCCTACCGCTGCGGCCGTCAAACAGTTGTAAACATGATGGACGCCGATCATCTGCGTCCGCACCGGCGCTGCCTCGTTGCCGGCCATCAGCAAGAAAGTCTGCTCGCTACGATGCTGTTCCAACAAGACGGCAGTGATCTCCGCCGGCTCTCTGATTGCCACGGTCAGCGCTGGCCCGTCGAAGTGCCGCAACAGTTCGGCCGTCGCCGAATCATCGGCGTTGAGGATTGCCAGCCCTTCGGGCGCCAGATGGCGAAATATCCGACGTGCAGCAGCATTACGGTGGTCGCGGTGAACTTCTGCATCCTCGTCGGCCGAATTGGTAATGCATACAGTGTGGCACTGCACGCCGGAAATTTGCGACGTGGCAATTGCCCCCAGCGGTGTTTCGATTACCGCGTGAGTGCAACGGTTCAGTACCATGCGCGCCAGCAAGCCGGCCAGTCGGTCGGCCTGCGGAGGCCAATCGTCTGCCGCAACGGCAACCTGCCCATCGAAGCAGCCCAACGTCCCCATCCAGCCGGTCTTGTAACCTGCCGCCGACAGTACTGCCGCTATCAGCCAACAAGTGGTCGTCTTACCTGCAGCGCCGGTGACGCCCACAAGCTTCAGGTGCCGACTGGGATTGCCTGCCAGGGCATGACAAATTCGCCCGAATGCCTCCTGGGCGTCGTTGACCAGGCATTGCGGCACGGGCAGGTCGCGAAACGGCGGTTCGAGCACCACCGCGAGACAACCGCGCTCGATCGCAACCGGGAGCAACTCCCGACTGTAATGAACGGCATCAGGCAGGACCACAAAGATGTCGCCGGGACGCACCTCATGCGCCCGCGTGGTACAGCCCAGCGCCACGATGTCGTTTGCGCCGCGGAACTCGGCCTCCGGCAGTAGTTCGCGCAAGCTGACACCATCTGCTGCGGCAGCAACAGTTGACATGGCCCGATGGCCTCCTTGCCCAGGCCCTGGTGTTTACGCAGATTCCCCAGTAAGCGCCAATGAAGCCGGGGACGCCCTGCTACCGTGTTTCGGAATGTTGGTATCGGCAACTCGCCTGGCGGCAAGCTGCCCGGCGGCTAAGTTCCCGCGAACCGCACCGCCGCAAGGCGGAAGATTTTGCTAATTCCGGTGGTTGTGTCAATGCTGATTTTGACACCCTTCGCCGGTCGCCGGTTCGCCGGTTAGGCGCTACGCTATCTAAGAAGTTTCAAGAAACCTTTGCTGGTAGTTTATGGTATGCAAAAAGGCTGGTTGAATTTGTTGGGTTGGAGCTTTTGTTAAAACCTCTTAGTCTTGCGGGTGATCGAGCCAGAGGACTTGTTCGGTCTCTGCCTGGGGTTGGCGCTTGACGCCCTTTGCCTGCGATTGGGACTCAAGGGCGCTGGCTGGCAACTGTGTGTCGTGAAGATTCTTCAGTACGCCTAATCGGCCCAGTCCTACGACAAGCCCGACAAGCTGATCGGCCTTGGCACGGCCGCCCCACACCAAGCTGCCGGCATATCCTCCAACCACACAGACGGCAAGCCCAAACAGAAAAGGCCAAAAAGCCCCGCTCGGCCCGCTCAGCGGCCACACGGTGCCAATGCCCGGTACCGCTGCCAGGTGATGTCCGACTTGGGCCACGAGGGCAGCCGCCGCGCCGCTGGCCATGCCGATCATCGCTCCCGAGCTGTTCGCCCGGACGGAAAATAGCCCCAACATCATCGCGCCAAGCAGCGGGCTTGCAGTCACCGCCAGTACGGCCAGCAAAAAAGACGCGGGACGCCCAAAGCCGGCTATCGCTGCTGCCAGCACCGCCACTGCCGCCCCCAAAGCGATAATCAGCATTCGCAGCAACACGAGTTCGTCTGCTTGATCGAGTTGATCGGGCGATTTGCCTTGTCGGGCCGCAAGCCACCGCTCGGCCCAGCCGAAGCGACGGTGGAAATCCACCAGTATTACTGTCGCCATGGCTATCAGACCTGCCGAGATCGCCGCTGTCGCCGTGCCAGCTAGAGCTGCCGTGACCACTCCGGCTGCTCCCTGGCGGATGTGCCGCGCGACGAATCGAGCCAGCAACTGGTCTTCGCCCCGGCGCAATAGGCGTTCGCCGCCCAACCGCGGCGGCAACCGAGTGGCCAGCCGGTCGATGAGCACCTCGCCATCGGGACCGAGAAGCCGTCGGGGATCGTCGAACGGTCTCCCGGTATTCGGATCGAGCAGCACACCGGCGGCTGCCAGTTGCTCGATGTTGTGCCGGTCGATGACCGCTCCCGGCGCAAGGCGCGGTTTGCCGTGAGGGGCTTCAGCAGCCACGTTTGCCACCCACTCTGGCGGAATCTCCTGCTGGGCGTGGTCTTGATAGAAAGCCAATAACCCCATCCCCACGTAAACAGCCAGCGGTATTACCAGCCCGAGTATTACCGCCGCCAACAAAAAGCCTAGTTGCATGTCGTACCGGCGGCGGGCGGCGACCAGCCGTTGCAACGCGGCCTGGTCGGCCAGGAAGAAGTACATCGCTGTGGCCACGCAAAACGGCGCAGCAGCCCAAACGGTCCATTTCGACGACCAGTCCAGCGATGTTTCCACCAGCCTGGTCCGACCCATCCGATGGGCAATCTCCCAGATGCGTGGCGGCCCACGCTCGAAGCTACCGCCGATCACGTAAACCACCAGCAGCAGCCCCGCGATTAACAGCAACAGTTGCAGGAAGTGACTGGCCGTGACGGCTTTCAGTCCGCCGCAATAAGCACACCCCACGGCCACACCGGCCAACAGCGCAGCAGCGGCCGCCTTCCCGGCTAAGCCAGCGCCTAGGGGAAGCACCGTTACCGCCAGCGCCAACAACCCCGCAAGCCACAGCAGATGGCCTATCAGGAAAAGGCCAGCGACGGCCGCTCGCGCCGTCGGGCCGAAGCGCAACTCGACGTACTCGTAGATCGAGTCCAGCTCCAAGTTGTAAAGCAGAGGAACGGTGCAGCGGAAAACTATGGGAAATGCCGCCCAAAAAAACAGCGGCACCAGCAGCATTTTCAGCCCGGCATGATAGGCCTCGTTCGGCCCGGCCAGGCAAACCGCCGGCGCCAGGCCGGCCAACACGAGGCTCACGCCCATCGACCACCAGGGCAACGAACGGTTGGCCAAAAGCAGGTCATCGCTAGTGCGGACGGCGGCCCAGCAAAACAGTCCTGTCGCTATCGGCGCCGCCGCGATCGCCGCGAAAAGCAAAAAGTCGGTCGCACCAAGGCCCTGCATAATTGCGAAACTAACCGCTGCAACCCTGGCGGTCAACCGTGGCTGCGGTACGACACCTGCGCCCCGCTCGGCTCACGCACCTACGACGCAACTGGCTCCGCTACGACGGGCGGAAAACCCTGTCGAGCGCACGCTGCCCAGGCTTGCTTGCACCTTCGACTTTTAGCGGTGGGCCAGCGGTTTGCAGCCGACCAGTCGCGGTCGGATTGTCACCACGCTTCGAACCGTTGGGCCAACTGCGTGCTATCCCACGCCGCCGCGCCCCAGGCGCTCAAGCAGAAGCTCGCGGAACCGTTGGGCATTACGAGGGGCGTTGGCCTGAAAGTCGTTGTTGAAAAAGGCGTACAACGTGCGTCCCGGCAGATGGGGATACAAGCGGTCGACCCACTGCTGCAACTCGGCATCCGAGTAATCGTAGCGATACAACTGCCGGCCTAGTCCATGAAAACGGACGTAAAGCAGGTCGGTCCTCGGCAGCAGGTCGTCGGGCAGTCGGGGATGGCTGATAGCCGCCATGGCCGCCCCATGCCGCCGGAGCACTTCGACCGTCTCTGCATCCCACCAACTTGCGTGCCGAAACTCGACCGCGTAACGCCACTGTTGCGGCAAGAGCGTCAGGAACCCTTCTAAACGCTGAATGTCCTTATGCAGCGACGGGGGAAGCTGCCACAGCACTACGCGCAACGCACAAAGCCGACCGACGCGCTCGAAAAACTCGTTGAGCACTCCCCCGCAATCGGCCAGTTTTCTGAAATGGGTAATCGCTCGCCATCCCTTCACCACCAGATGAAAGCCCTCCGGCAGTCTGCGGTTCCAGGCACTAACCATCGTGTCGGTTGGCAGCCGATAGAATGTGGCGTTGATTTCCACAGTGTTGAACCGCTGGGCATAGTAGCTCAACCGATCGGCGGACTTTATCGCCGGCGGATAGAATCTGCCCACCCAGTCGTCGTAGGTCCAGCCGGAGGTGCCTATTCGCAATTGCGTCTGCCAGGCTGTTTGGCTCATTGGCGGCTCGCTCGACCGAAACCGTTGGCATCCGCTAGCAATCGCGCAGGATAGCTTATCTTTTGGCGTCGGAAACGGCTAGCGTGGCCACGCGGCGAATCCCCCGGCTTGTTCCGCACAAGGCAATCGGCTCTGGCCACGCAGCGCACTGGTTGGGCCGATTGTCAGCCTGGTTAATCGCCCGGCCTCCACCCATCGCATATTAGCCGGCTTCGGCCCGTGGTTTATTGCGCGGCCTTCGCGTGTGGGATAATGCGCGGCTTGCGCGTGCAGCCTATCGGACGGCTTGCAAGTGTAGGTTAATGCGCGGCTTGGGCGCGGAGCTTACCGGACCGCCTGCACGCGTGGCTTATCGGGCAGCCTGCGCGTGCGGGTTACCGGCATGCGCGCGTGGTTTACCGGCGGGAGCAAAGACAACGCCCACTTGCAATGCAGGCCGGGGGCATACAAGATACAGCTTTCCGGGCGCGGGACATTATGGCAATACCACCAGGCCGAGTGGCATCTGGAGCAGTGACATGATTATCACCGACCCGCCGGTAGCACTAAGCGAAGACCTGTGGATGCTCGGCACAAGCGCATACCTGCTGTACCTCGCTCAATCTCAGGATAAGGCGGTCCTGTTCGAAGGCGGCACCAGCGCCATGGCGCCGCTGCTGAAAGAGCAAATGAGCCAACTGCGACTCGACCCGCAAAAGGTCGAGCTGCTGGTGATTACGCACGCCCATCCCGACCACGTGATGGCCGTGCCGCTGCTGCGGTCCTTCTTGCCGCGCGCTGCGGTGGCCGCTTCGGCCTCCGCCGTGCGCACCCTGTGCGCCGAAAAGGCCATGGCGCTTTTCGCCCAAATCGACCAGGCGTTGACCGCTGCTTTGCTTTCGGCCGGGGCGATAGCGCCGCAGCACCGCTGCGCCCCATCTCAAGAGAAGCAAATTCCCGTGGAGCAAGTTCTCCAGGAGGGGGATGTTATCAGCATCGGCCAGCTGGCCTTTCAGGTGCTGGCCACTGCCGGCCACAGCGAGTGCAGCCTCAGCTTTTACGAGCCGGCGCGGAAGATTTTGATCATATCCGATGCCACCGGCTACTACCTGCCCCAGTACGACTATTGGTGGCCGAACTATTTCGCCGACTTCGGACAGTATATGCAGTCGATGCGCCGGCTGGCTCAACTCGACAGCCAATTGCTCTGCCTCAGCCACAATGCAGTAATTCGCGGTCGCGAGGCAGTGGCCGAGTACTTCGATAAAGCCATCCAGGCCACCGAGCGATACCACCAGCGGATACTGGAGATGGCGGCTTCAGGCAACCAGATTCGCCAAATCGCCGAGGAACTTGGAGCGGAGGTTTACCAGAAAACCCAACTGCTGCCCCTGGATTTCTTCCAAAAGAACTGTAACGTACTGGTAAAGAATTCGTTGCGCTATGCGGAGTCGGCAGGGCAGACATCGTAGGAACTGCTCTGCCCTTTATAATCGACACCCACTTGCCCCACCGCCACCCTGTGGCATCCCACAAATATCCTCTTTGCAAAGTTTCGACGTTTTGTGGTAACCTCTTGACCTTAGTCAGCTATTATGATGGATGTCTAGCAACACGCTATTAATGTCACTTGTGGTTTTCCGTATATACCGCGACCTGTGCGACCACCAGAAGCAGTGAGGCAAAAGTTATTCAGGGATTACAAATGAATAGCCTTCTTATTCCAGCCGCCTTACTCCCGCCTACCGACTCCAGCCATCTTACTACGAGCTTGGTATTGCCTAAGATGCTCTAACAAAACGAAGCACTCGAAAGGTTTCACTGCCCCTCAACTGGTGAAAGGGTGTCAGGAAGGCTGGTTTTGTTCGAGGGCCTAAGCTCACAGGGAACATCAGCGTCCGGTGTGGAAATCATTGAGTATGCAAGAGTGCCCTGATTGGGACAGTAAATCATGCCCGGCTCACGTATCATTGGCACAGGGATCTATCTACCGCCAAAGGTGGTCACCAACTTCGACGTGATGCAGATGATGGAGACCTCCGACGAGTTCATAGTGGAGCGGACCGGCGTGCGCTGTCGTCGTCACGCCGAAGCGGAATGGAGCGCCTCGGATTTGGGGGCGGCGGCCTGTCGGGCGGCACTGGAAGACGCCGGTATCGAGCCACAGGACGTGGACATGCTGATAATGAACACCATCACCCCCGATCACTCCGACCCCGGTTGTGTCTGTTTCCTACAAGCGAAGTTGGGTATGCCGGGCATTGCAGCCCTGGACATTCGGCAGCAGTGTACAGGGTTGGTATATGGGCTGGCGATTGCCGACCATTTCGTGCGCGCGGGGACTTACCGGCACGTTCTTATCTGCTGCTCGGAGGTACTCTCGACCCGCATCGATGGCTCGTACGAAGGGCGCAACATCGCCATTTTGCTGGGCGACGGGGCCGGCGCGGTGCTGGTCGGACCATCCGACGGTTCGCCGGCAGGCATAGTCAGCACCATCCTCCATGCCGATGGCACCTTGGCCAAAGCCCTCTACACCGCCGCTCCGGGCAGTGCTTTGGGACGCAAACAACATATCACTCACGAGGATATCGACACCGGTCGCATACACTTTCGTATGGAGGGGAAGACCGTCTTCGACAATGGGGTACAGAGGATGTCGGAGGCAGTGCACGAGGCGCTAAACAGGAACCACTTGTCGATCGATGACATCGACGTGCTGGTTCCCCATCAGGCAAATCTACGCATGTTGGAAGCCATCTTGGAGCGAACCGGCTTCCCGCGCAATAAGGTTTATATCAACGTGGAACAATATGGAAACATCGCCTCTGCATCGCTTCCCATCGCACTGCACGAGGCGCGACATGCGGGCATGGTCCGCCCGGGAAGCCTCGTCCTGCTGGTGGCCTTCGGTTCCGGATTTGTCTGGGGATCGGCCCTGGTGCGAATGTAGCACCGCCGCACGAGTATCGGGCCTTACCGCGACGACTCCACAGGCGATCCGCCAGGCAAGGCCACGGGCAACTGGACAGGCCACTCCGCTAACAACTGGACAGGCCACTCCGCTGGCAACTGGGCAGGCAATTCCGAACGCAACTGCCAAGGCAACCGCAGAGGCAATTCCAAAGCTAACCCCAGTGGCAAACCGGTAGGCGATTCCCAAGCCGCTCGCTTCCCGGAGTGCTGGCCGCTTGTGCCGATCGGTCGGAGCACCACTGTGCTAAGTCGGCCTTCGCGCTCGACAAGAAGCGCGACCGGCTCGGGCCACTGGGCTGCGGCTTGCATCAGCAGCTCGTCGTTGGCAACTCCGTGTCGATTGACCGCGTAGATGCGATCCGACGGTTTCAAACCGGCGGCAGCACCCGGCGTGCCCGGCACCACATCGACCAGCACCACGGTTCCCGGCTCGGCATCGTCGGTGCGCCAGGTTATCCCTAGCCGCAAGGGGTGGCCATCAAGCTCTATCTCGATCGACGTCGGTTTATCCTCACCACGGCGCAGCACGATGGCCGTCGTGCGGTTGGAGGCGGTCTGCACGGCGCCGATCAGGTCCTGGCTGCTGTTGATTTCTCGCCCTGCAAAGCGAATTATTTGATCCCCCGACCGAAGCCCAGCCTTCTCGGCGGCCGAGCCAGATATAACCTGCGTCAGCACCACGCCGCCAGGGCTGGCGCCCGAGTCGTTGCAGTGGACCCCCAATCTGCTGTGGCGTACCGAAGGCCTTTGTTCCAGTTGCCGCCGGGAGTGCTCGTTCTCACTGGCTGCCGCCCCACGAAACCGTGGAAGTTCCTCAGTGTGTGCCAGATCGTATAGGATTGCAAACACAAGTCGAGCGATGCGTTCCATGCCCTCGTAGTCGAGTTTTTCCGGCCGATCGCTGGGCGTGTGATATTCATCGTGCAGCCCGGTGTGGAACATCAGCACCGGCACACGGCGGACGAAAAACGGATAGTGGTCGGCATCATCAGTCAGATTCCAAGAAAAGTCGATCCTGAGCCGAGTATCACTGTTCCGCTGAGCAATGAATCGGCGCCACCCGTAACCAGTCCGTGTGCCATAGACGGTAAACTTCTCCTCCCGCAGACGGCCGATCATGTCCAGGTTTATCATGGCGGCCGGTTGCTGGCAGTTTTCCGGCAGATGGGCAGCAAGATGTTTGGCGCCCAGCAGGCCGATTTCCTCGGCATCGAAAGCCACAAACAGCACCGTGCGGCGCGCTGGCCGGCTCAGCAGTTGCCAGGCCTCGGCCAGCTCGAGCAAGGCGGCTACACCGCTGGCATTGTCGTCGGCGCCGGGATGGACGAAGCCGACTGGGCCGCGACTGCTGCGCCGGTCGCCGTAACCTATGTGGTCGTAGTGCGCGCCGAGAACGATGCATTGTCGGTTCAACTGCGGATCATCTCCATCAGCCGCCGCTATCACGTTGCGAAAGTTCGGCGGAAATGGCTGGAAGTAGTCGCCCTGGGCGCTTGCGGGGCGAAGTTTTAGTTGCCCGAACTGGCCGGCCACGTAGTCGGCCGCGGCCTTCGCTCCGCGTGTACCGGCCGCCCGACCTTCCAATCGCTCGTCGCACAGCCGCTCGACGTGCTTGGCTAGCTGTTTGGCCGAGATCGATTCCACCGCCGCTTGCCAGCCGGCGTGTTCGCGGCTTGCCGCCAGGCTTTTCTCTGCGGCGACCCCTGTGGCACACAGCAGCAGCGCTGCCAGCAGCAGGCTGATCGGGTTGCAGTGGATGACTCTAACGGTTTTTACGGTCATGCATGGTGCTCGGTGTACGAATAGTGTCAACGAACGCGCGTCCCGTAAGGTAGCACCAACAAGCACTGGCCCTGATGGTGCGCCCGCCGCTAGCATCAACCGGGACGGAAGCACGTCGCCCCGGCAAAACTCGCACAAGTATACGCTTTGGCGGATTTCTGTGGAAAGGCGACCAGCGGGTTTGCTTCCGGATGAGTACTGGCCTACTTTTTCCTAGTCGCAAGAATTTTGCGCCGGTTTTTCATACTCGCCAGAATCTCGCGTCGGAGAAGGCTTGATTGGTGGAGCGATTTTGATACCCCAACTGCCGACGCCGCGGTCAGCCGCCGAACAAGCTCCCAGAGTACTGATGTCGCTGCTCGGCCCACTACCCTCAAAAAGCCCAGTACCCTCAGCAAACCTACTACCGACAGAACCTGCTACCGACAAATAGCTACTTCCGACAAAAACCCGGTACCCTGAAAAAGCGGATGTTACCCCGAAAAAGCCTGCTATCCCGAAAAATCGAACCAAGTTAAAGAACTCTTTACTTTTAAAAAGCTCTTACCCTGTAAACAACAATCCCACCGCTGTCATGTCCACTATCAACCGATTCGGTCGTGGGCGAGAATGAACTGCAAACAGGAGTGATATTGCCGCTATGTCTACTATCACCCGCCCAATGCGAAGACCGCAGCCGGCACAGGCACCAACGGCCCAACCAGATACTATCCTGATCATCGACGACGACGAGCCATTGGTAGAGCTGTTGACCCGTCGCCTTCAGCGGCAAGGGTATCGGACAATCAGCGCCTGCTGCGGGGCTGAGGGTTTGGCCAAGGCCCGTTTGCAGCGACCATCGCTGATAGTGCTCGACCTTCGGCTTCCGGACGCTGACGGACTGGGCGTTTGCAGCCAACTGGTCGATTCGCCGGAGACTTGTACCATACCGGTGATAATCCTCAGCGGGCTGGAAGACCCGGAGGTCGTTCACCGATGCAGGGCGGCGGGCTGCCAGTATTTCTTGCGCAAACCTTACGACCCGAACGTGCTTCTGGTGCTGATTCGGCAAGCGATAAGCGACTGCCGCGGCTGGCAGGCCGACGGGCAGGAATAAGCAGCAGACCAGCGCCCTTTCGGACCGCGGCACACCAGAAAACATATGGTTGGCGTTGGTGTGCAAACAGGCACGGCTGCGCTACATCGGCGGTGCCGTGCCGGCCCTGAACGAGCACGCTACACGCTGGACCTTCTGGAACTATTCCAACAGCCGCCCTAGACCGATCGGCGACGGCTTGTTATGTTATGCGAGCGTCAAGTCAGTCTGGCCGTTGTGAGGCCTGCGGCAGCGGTCACCTGGGCATCGGGTGGGACGCTGCCAGGCGAATCAGTCGAATAAGAAGCTGACGGAGAAACCCGTGGGAGTCAAGAAGACTGGCAAAGGGCGACGCAAGATCGGGCGCAAGAAGCGACGAATGCGGTCGAAGATTCGCCATCGCAAGAAGTAGCTGAGCGCCACATAAGGTAGAGTTGGGGGGAGGGCTGCGCGCCGAAACACCGCGCTGCGCAGCCCCGGTATAACCGCTTCACCGACATTGCTAGCCCCAACGCTGACATGAACGATTCGGCTGTGGCCCTGGAGCGATTGGCCGCGCGGGCCGGGCAGATGCACAGCTTGCCGGCGGTCGCCATCAAAGTGCTGGAGCTTACCAACAACCCACAGGTCGACGCTCGCGCGCTCAAGCAATGCATCGAAAACGATCCGGCACTGACCAGCAAGATTCTCCGCGTGGTCAACAGTTCGCTGTTCGGGCTTAGCCGCCAGGTCTCCGACCTCAACCAGGCGCTGGCCCTGTTGGGCACAAAGCCGCTGAAAATGCTGGTGTTAGGCTTCAGTTTGCCGGCAGGACTATTTGCCGGCGCGACGGCCGAAGTGCTGGGGCGATTCTGGCGCAAGTCGCTGACTAGAGCGGTGGCAGGACGCGAAATCAGCGAAACCCTGTGGCGAACCCCGGGCGACGACGCTTTCATCAGTGGGCTGCTCCAAGATTTGGGATTGCTAGTACTGGTCGAGCAGTTGGGCGAGCCTTACGTCAGGCTGCTGGATAGGGTCTTTGCAAGCGGCAAAGACCTGCTCGAGGTGGAACGGGCAGCGCTGGGTTTTGATCACACTATGCTCACTGCCCGAGTGCTGGAGCAATGGTCGTTCCCCCAGGCGCTGATCGAAGCTGTGGCCTGGAAACCCGATACACCACCAGCCGACGGCACAGCCCTTGGCGGCCAACCAAGCCCCACCAGCAAACAGGGCGAAAAAGCACTGCCCCAGATAGTCTATCTGGCCGATTTGCTGGCCCAACTGCTGGCCGATCAGCGCTCCGACGTGCTCCCCGAGCTGATGCGCCTCGGCCGGCAGTACCATGGACTTTCCGAGTCGGTGCTGGAAGGGCTAGTGGCCGGCTTGCAGGAAAAAGTCGCGCAGTTGGCGGCAGTGCTTAAGGTTCAACTGCCCGATGTTGTCGATTACCGCGACATCCTGGTACAAGCTCAAAAGCAACTGGCCGAGGTGGCGTGCTCGGTGGTGGAAGACATGCTGCGGGCAAAGTCGGCCGGTGCGGCGCCGGACGAATACCAGTCGCTTTGGTCCGAGCTGCACGAGTTGGGCCAGGCAGTCGAAATGGTTGTGCATCGAGTTCCGGAGCAGCCTAAAGACGATGCACAGCCGGCCGCTGTCCAGCCTTCCTCGGCTGTTCGCGCCGTAACGGTAGAAAAGGGGTGGCCTTCCCTCGGCGGCCAAAGCAACTACCGGACACATTCCCACACCGAAGAACCCCTGCTTGGGCAATTACGCGCGGCGGTGACCGCCGCGCGCCAACGGCGCTGTGCGCTTAGCCTGTTGCTGGTCGAGCTGGACCGCGACGAAGACATATCGGCCGTAGCCCAGCAGCAGCACATCGAGCAGTCCAAGCGATTGGCGGCAGCAGTGCGCGAGCACCTCGATCATCCCGGAATGCTCGTCTTGCCGCATGGCCAATGCGGCTGCGCGGCCATCCTGCCCGATTGCGACCGCCGCCAAGCAGTGGAGTTAGCCAACCAATTGATCGACGGCTTTCGGCGCGACAAGCCGGGCGAGCGTCATGCCGCACGGCGGGCCAGCATAAGCGTGGGCGCGGCCTCGGTGGCGCTTCCCCCGAAAAACTTTCCCGCCGAAGACCTGTTGCGCGCAGCCAGCCGGTGCTTGTTCGGGTCGCGGGCATCCGGTGGGGGGATGGTCAAGAGCATCGAGATTTATTGATCGCATAGCGCGACAACGATGCAGCGTGCGCACGAGCCGACATCGGAGGCGATTGGGGCAACTGCGCCGGGATGTTTAAGGTGTTGTCGCAGCTTCCAGGCAGGGGCATAATAAACTTATGACAATAAAGCATGTGTGCCATCGTGGCATTATTAGCTTGCCGAGCAGCTGTGCTTAGCGCGCCACGTGTACAAAGATTTCCAGCACCATCCGACTAGAAGCGCCATTGGCCGTTTACAATATCAGCGGTTGACGTGCCCCATCGAACCGCCCAGATGGTATCCGGCTGGTTGGCCTCGGCCGGGCAAGCCATTGCTATCGGCGCGTCGAGGAACCCGCAGGACGCCAACCGTGGCAGCCACGTCTAACAGTCAGGCGAACTATGTCAGAAACGTTCGATCCCTATTTGAATTGGTTGGGCATTCGGGACTCGAAACGCCCGCCAAACCACTATCGCCTTTTGGGGATCGACCTGTTCGAGAGCGATCCGGAGATCATTAGCGTCGCTGCCGATCGGCAGATGGCACACGTGCGTAAGTTTCAGACGGGCAAGCACTCGGCGGTTTCGCAACGCTTGCTCAACGAGATCGCAGCGGCCAAATTGTGTTTGTTAAACCCTGCCAAGAAGGCCGAATATGATGCCGGGCTGCGTGCCGAGGAAGCAGCCCACGTAAGCACAGCTCCGCCCGCAGTATCTATCCCATCGCCCCCTGTCTGGGCTGCGCCGCCGATTGCTGTGCCGCCAGAGAGCCCCACCCCACTTGGTGTGCCGGAGTCCGGCGGCTTGCCGCCCCAGGTGGGCGAGCTTCCGCAATCGGTCGTCCCTCCGGGCGGACATGCTGTGTGGCCGCCGCCCGGCCAGCGGTCTGGCGGATTGGCAACAGGCTTAACGCCTGATTTGGGAGGTGCAGGGTCAGGAGCTTCACCGGCCAGCGGGTACATCGGCCCCACAGAGGCACCGCCACTCGCGCCGCCGCCACCGCGCTACACAGCGTCGCCAGCCACCGCAGCGCCGCCCGTGCCAGCTAGCCCCGCGCGGCCTTTTTACCGGCAAGGCGAGTTGCTGGTGGTCATCTTTCTGGGAGCGTTGATCATTGGTCTGACTGCCGGGCTTGTGTGGTTGCGCACACAAGATTCTGGGCAGCGGCGGGACGTATCGGCCGTGGAAGATAACGGCTCTGCTGTGGAAATTGCCGGCCAGCAGCAACAGTTACCGCGACCAGCTCAACCCCTGGCGGCCGAACGGCCCGATCACGGTTCGCAACCGCCGCCTCAGACCGACCCCTCGGCACAACCCCCGTCGTCCAGGGCGCCGTCTTCAGAGCCGCAATCGTTGACGCCGCCCAGCTCGGAGCCAGAGCCGATGGGACCGTCGGAGCCGCCGGACACATCACCTCCGCCGGGGCAGCCCGAGCCTGAGCCGCCACCACAGCCTGTGCCAACCGAATCGCCAGAACCGCAAGCGCCGAAATCTCAACCGCCGGAGTCGCCACCGCCTTCGGGTATGAACCAGCAGCCGCCTGTGGCCCCGGAACCCAGCCTGCCGCCGAAGGGCGAGCCTGATCATCCGTCGGGCTCCAAGCCGGAGGCAGAGCGACTGCCGATTCCTTCCGCCGAGCAACAAGCGAAGACTCAAAAAGAGGTGCGCGAGTTGCTGCGCAAGGATTACGACCTGGCTGGCAAGGACATCAAGGCAAAGAAGGCATTGGTCGCCAAGCTGTGGAAGCTGGCCAGGGAAACCACCAATGATCCTGTGGCCCGCTTTGTGCTTTATTGCGAGGCCCGCGACGAAGCGGCCGAAGCGGGCGAAGGCGGGCTGTTTTTGCAAGTTATCGAGTCCCTGGGGCGGCAGTACGAGGTGGACGAGTTGAAGATGGCCGCGGCCGCTTTGCAGCGTGCGCTAAGGAACATGCGCGATCTGTCGGGCCAAAAGGCGATTGTGGATGCTGGGGTACAGCTTGCGCGCCGCGCGAATGCTCGGGAGAACTATGAGGCCGCCCGGGCGCTGGCCGAGACCACGCGCGACATCGCGCGCAAAACCCGCGACCCAGCGCTCATCCGCCGCGCGGCGGCCACTTGGTACGAGGTGGAAGCCTATGCACGTCTGTTCGCCGACTTTTCCCGGGCAGAAGCTGTGCTGAGCGAACACCCTGAAGACCCGCAAGCTAACTTCTTGGCCGGCCGTTACTTTTGCTTCGTCCGCAATCAATGGCAGCGCGGTTTGCCGTTACTGGCCAAGGGAAGCGACCAGCCGCTGCGCGATTTGGCGGTCGCCGAGCTTGATGATACCCACTCTCCCGAGCGAAAAGTGCAACTAGCCGACCGCTGGCGTGCCGCCGCCGAAAAGGCCGATGAGATGTTCCAGCGCTTCTACTATGATCGGGCAATACACTGGTATCGCAACGCCTTGCCGGGATTGTCAGGCATAGACCGCACCCGAGTCGAAAAACAGTTGGAAGAGTTGAAAAAGCAACTGGCCCCAAAGTGAGGCTTTGCGTTGCCGCTCGGCACCAGCGGAGCGCGATGTGGGCCAGTTGGCCCAACTAAAGCGGCGCTGTCACGCTTGTCGCTGTGTGTTGTCCGGCAGACAAACGCCGCGGTCGTCGATCTGGTAGGAGATGATTTCGTCGCTGGCTGCGCTGCCGCGATGCTTCGCCACGTACAGCGCGCGGCAAAAGCGAGTTCCTTGTCGAATCTTGCCCATCAGAATCACGGTGTTGGCGTTGGAAAGCAGGTCACCTTCGTCCAAGGGGCGCTCGATCAGCGCCTCCAACATGCTTTCGGCCGAAGTGACCAGCACTACACAGGCAATTTGCCTGGGATCGTACAGGTGCGCGGCTGCTTCGGTGGCGCAGCGCAGGTAGTGTTGGCGGAACAGGTCGCGAGCTACCCACTCGGGATCTTTGCGCAGAATCTGATGGTAGATGTATTCCAATAGCTCTACTTGAATCGAATCCGACGGATGATCGACCGGTTCGATGCCGTCGATTACTGCCCGACGTACCCCGCGGACGAAATTGCCGTAGAAGAAGGCAATCGTCTGTTGCAAGCGGCGTGCCAGATCGGCCTGCCATTGGTGCCAGGAATCGAAGTCCAAGTCGCGCCGTGTCACCCGCCGCCCACTGTGTCCGAACACCTGCACGTAGTCCCCTGGTTCTGCGGCCGCAAAGAAGCGTTCCGGGTCGATCGGCCGGTCGGGATCGGCTGCTTGCAATTGCCAACCGAACATCCTTTGGGCGTAATTGAAGTGGTTTTGGTGGTCGCCGCGGGCAGTCATGTCGAAAATCACGCCGCGACGGCCCTCTTGCGTCAGTCCGGCGTTTGCGAATTGCAGCCCCAGTTGCGTCTTGCCGATGCCGGTAGCCCCCAGTACCACGGTCATCGTGCCCGGCAACAGTCCGCCGCCCAGCAGACGGTCGAGTTTTTCGATTCCAGTCGATAGCCGATGCATTGCTTCGTCGCTAAATCGCACAGCCACAAGTTCAGCACGGGCGGCCGAGGTCGCTGGCAGGACGATCGCCGGGTGGATTCAAAACATCTGCGTTCTTCGACGTTAGCAGCGCGATCGCCCTGACCATAGTATTGTGCTTGGGAGTTTATTGTGCTTGGGAGCGGCTGCTGGCCTCAGAAGACCCGGGCCGTCGCTCCGCCGTCAACGACTAACACCGTGCCGGTGATGTATGCGCCGGCGTCGCTTGCCAGCAGCAGGGCTGCCGGGGCCAGCTCCTCCGGTTGCGCCCAGCGGCCCAATGCCGTCCGGGCTGCAAGGGCGTCTTGTTGTTCGCGGCTGAGGATGCTCATCGGCATGTCGGTAGCGAATGGCCCAGGTGCTAGGCAATTGACGGTGATGCCGAACTGGCCCAAATCCAACGCGCTTGCCTTGGCCATGGCGATCAGCGCCGCCTTGGTGGCCGAGTAGGCGTTGCGTGCGGCGGTGCTGGCCAACGCCATGATCGATGAAATATGGATGATCCGCCCCCAGCGGCGCTGCTTCATTCCCGGCACCAGCGCACGGGTCAGCGACATACAGCTCGTAAGGTTAAGTTCCACCAGCCAATCCCAGTCTTCGTCGCGGATTTGGTCGATCGGTTGCGGGATGTTATACCCGGCGTTGTTGACCAAAATGTCGATCTTGCCCAGCCGCTCCACGGCCGTGGTGGCCAGCGTTTGCACCTGATCGCGCTGGGTCATATCTACCGGCAGCCACTCTACGCGCCGGCCCGTCGAACGGCTTATCTCGGCAGCCGCCGAGCGCAATTGCTCTTCGTGGCGGCTGCAAAGAAACAGCTCGGCCCCCGCCTGGGCGAAGATCGTGGCCATCGCCTTTCCCAGCCCCCGACTGCCACCGGTCACTAGCGCGCAGCGGCCGCTTAGATCGAAGGGAGTGCCCGAATAGGAATTGGCCATGCTTTTTGCTCCCAGAGCACACAGAACCAGCACCACCGAATCACTAAATAATGCTGCCGAAATGCGAAATTATCGCGCGTACCTGCGGCGTGCGTCAAGTGATCCACCGAGCCGGGGAGGCAGCCAATCACTTGCTCTGGGGCCTGTCGAGCAGTCCCTGGTTGCGGAGCCAGTCTTCGCAGTTTTTGGGCCAAGTAGAAGTGCCGGGCGTACCGGGAGCTAGCCCCAACCCGTGCTTCCCCACGCGGTAGATGTGCAGCTCGGCCGGCACCTTGGCCTTCCGTAACGCCAGATAGAAATACACGCTGTTTTCCGGCGGTACGCCGGTATCCTCATCGGTATGGAACAGGAACGTAGGTGGCGTATCTTTGGTCACCTGCTTTTCGCTGGATAGGCTGCGGACAAGCACCGGGTCGGGATTGTCCCCCAGTAGGTTCCGTTGCGAGCCGCGATGGGTGTACTCCTCGCCAAAGGCGATCACCGGATAGCATAGGATCATGAAGTCCGGCCGGCAGCTTACGCGTTCGATCGGGTCCGGCGAATCAGGGTTTCCCTGATCGAAATGCGTGCCTGCTGTGGAAGCCAGATGTCCGCCCGCCGAAAAGCCCATGATCCCGATTCGTCCCGGATCGATCCCCCACTGCTCAGCGCGGGCCCGCACTGTGCGAATCGCCCGCTGGGCGTCCTGTAATGGCGCCGGGTGACCATACCCCCGATTGCGGTGCCGGTACTCCAGCACAAAACCCGCCACACCCAAAGAATTGAGCCACTCGGCTATCTGCTTGCCTTCATGCTCGACGGCCAAGAAACCATATCCGCCCCCAGGACAGATCACCACTGCCGTGCCGGTGGCCTGCTGAGGCTCGGGCAGCCAGATGGTAAGCGTGGGCTTGTCGGCCGGAGTGTCGCCTTTTGCCCCAGGCGCGCCGGCCGGCCACAGCAGCTCGACTTTTGGCCCGGTCTGCCGCTGATCGGCGCAGAAGGCCCGCCCGGCCAAAGCCGCAGCTATCGTCCCGATCAACATCAGGCAGAGTGCCGCGCCAAAAAACCTCTGCGATGCCGCAATTCGAGGCCTCATAACGCAACGTTTCCCAATGCAACGATTACTCATCACGCAACTCCTGGTACAAATGTCTATGGTCGACTGCGCCCTGAAAATCCACAAACAGCGTTGTTTCGACCGGTGTCGTTGCTCCCACAAAAAAAAGGCGTTCGGTCTCTGTTAGCCCTTCGTTCGTTGCCTCCAACTTCAAACAAAGTTGGTTGCCACCTTGAAAGAAGTTGACCTTATTTCGGGGCAAGTTGCTGTGAACACCCTCTCCGGGTTCCCATGTCGCGCCGGGCACGGACCGAGACCCCTAACCGCCGAATTGGCTGCCAATGATCGGGGGTTGCTGGCCGAGAGCCAAAACCACAATGCGCCACGAGTGTTTCTGCGGCACGCACGCGGCTATCGCCTACCGGCACGTCCGTATCAAACCGTTTAAGCTGCACACAGTCAATAGGCGGCACAAACCGCACTGCTTTCTGCTCTCCCTGAGCTAGTTTCCGGCGCATAGCGAATGCCTGACGGCTGTTTAGCGCGCATACTTGTGGCAAAAGGACAACATTATCCAAACCGCCGCGCCTGCCCGGCCGGTCGAATCTACCCAATCCGTAAACACCCAGCCGCCTTGCTATCCGTCCGGTTGCTGTATGTTGTTTTGGTCGCCGCTGTTAGTTCCCCGGTGGGGCGTGCCTTCTGCCAGCTCGCCGCTGATGGTGTATCGTGACCCGGACTTGGCCATAACCGCCATCTGCCGACTGGTCTGGCCACGGTATTCGCTTTGCCTCGCTGCATTGACGGCGCTGACAACCACGCTGAGCCTTGCCACCACCTGTGCAGTTGGAGACCATGCTGGCACCGTCCCGCCCGGCAATAGGCAACAGCGAACTTATTCCGCGTATTGGGCTTGGGACGCACGTTGTGCAGTTCCGCCACAGCTTATTGCCCTGATGGACTTGCACACCCGACCGCTAGAAGCCGAGATGTTGGCCGACGCAGCCGACGGACGGCTCGACCGCCACACGCTGCTATCAGCCGCCCTTATCGCCAGCGGAATCGTCGACGCCACAGCCCTCCAGCGGCAGGAAGCAGTCTTCCGCGCGGCTCTCCAGCGGCTTCATCAACGCCTTGCCGATTCCCATTGCCTGCAACAGAAGGCCCAAGCCGTCTTCCAATTCATGCACCAGGAATTGCTGTTTGGCGGATATGCCTTGCAGACCACCGATCTGGGCGAAACCTTGCGCAGCGGAAAATACAACTGCTTAACTGCCACCATCGTTTACAACTGTTTAGCCAACGAGGTCGGAGTGCCAACTTGTGCAGTACATGCGCCAGGTCATGTGCTCAGCCGCATATTCCTCCCCGACGCAACGCTTGACGTGGAAACCACTTGCCCACGGTGGTTCCAACTATCTGCACGTCCCGCCGAACAAGCCGAGCAGGTAACACAGACTGTGGGAATCGCGCCAAACATTAACAACGGCACGTTGCGGGAAGCGTCGGACGTGGAGCTGGTGGCGATGCTCTACTACAACCGCGGCTGCGACCTGTTGGCCGGCTCCCACTTCGCCGAAGCCGCCGCAGCCAACCTCAAGTCCTTGCGACTGGCACCCCATAACGCTACGGCAAAAGGCAACCTGCTGGCAACCATCAATAATTGGGCGATCGAGCTTGCACGCCAGCGACAGTTTGCCGAGGCCGCCCACTTGCTCCGTCTGGGAATGGACATCGAACCGTCGTTCCACACCTTCATGGCCAACTACGTTCATCTGCATCAACAATGGACGTCCCAATTGTGCCAGCAAGGAAGAACCGATGAGGCCCTAGGATTGCTGCAACAACAAGCGGCTGCCTTTCCGCAGGAGCCATTTTTCGCCCGGGCTGCTGCCGAACTTCAAGGCCGGCAGCGCTGGCCCGCGATGCACACCCAGCCCCAGCCTGCCCAGCTCTCCTCATCCCCACTACCAGCAGCCCTAAAGGTGCCCACCAGCGCATCGGATCCGAATATACCGCCGCCGCAAGAGCAGTGAATTTATCAAATCCCTATTCATCGACTCACTCGACTATTCATTACATTACTGGCAACACCGCCGACTTGAAAAAACAACCGCTGGGCAGCAGCCGCGCTGGGAGCAGCAATGGCCGGGCAACCCGTCCCGCCCGTTGTAGCACGCTGCTTTCCAACAACCATCTCGGCCGATATTGTGCCCGCAAATGCCCGCCGCTCGCTGACGACGCCACGGCACAAGCGTTATCGAAACACACGTCGATTTGACCGAGCCGAATTCGCAAACTAGATTTTAGTTGATGCCGGCTTGGGAGCACCCAGACTACCTAGCGGCATACTCCCTTCGTCGCTGCAAGATGGTTTGTCTGGGGATCAATCTTGTCTTTGGGGCATCGGGGCCGTCGCTTTGCGCAGTATCGATAATGCGCGCTAGTAACCGGTCGACTGCCGCAACGGTCAGTCTGCCGCGATGGTCTCTCAGGAAAACAGAAGACTTATCAAAGCATTGATGTTCCCAAACAAAACCTTCAACCCCTGAGGGGAGCTTATAACTCACCAAGGGAATCTGTAGCTAATCGGGGAAACTGACAACTCATCGGGGAAGTAACAACCGATCGGGGAAACTGACAATCCGTTAGGGAAACTGGCAACTCATTAGGAAAAACGACAACACATCACGGGAGCGAACCACCTAGTGTGCGGTCTGTCCGCGCGCCCTGATTTCAGCATCTGTTCACAGTGCGAGGGTTTTGCCCATGATCGAGCCGTTTTGCGCGTCGTCGGTCGAGGTGTTGCCAGAAGTCCAGCCTGCCGCATCGCAAAGCCGCCTCCGCCAGGAGGTGTGGACCATGCTCGAAAGGCTTTGCCCCCGACCCTTGACGCCCGAACGACGACGCTCGGCCCGTTATCCCTTCCCGTATCTCATCCTTCTGACGCCCCTGGACGACGACGCCCTGGCACCGACCGGTGCCCCGATTGTGGTCGTGGGTAAGCACCTTTCAGAAAACGGGCTGGATTTCTATCATCCGCAGCCGCTGCCCCACCGACGGATGGTCGCCTCGCTTGAAAGGCCCGATGGCACCTGGCTCTCGCTGGTGATCGATATCAACCGCTGCCGCTTTACCCGCGAAGGCTGGTACGAAAGCGGCTGCCGCTTCCTCCAATTGGTCGACTGGCCGGTAGAAACACTCCGCTGATACTGCTAAAGCTGTTGGGCCCCCGGGTTGCACACGTGGCCTTCAGTGGTATATTATTGACTACAGAAGGCATGACCAGTCGAAGCGACATGACCAGCCGAACGACCCGTTGGCGCCAATAATGTGCCAACCGGATTACGCGAACGTACTATCTCGGCTGGGTCTGGCCGATCGGCTGTCGATCCTAACATCGCGGGGTGGAGCAGCCCGGTAGCTCGCGAGGCTCATAACCTCGAGGTCACAGGTTCAAATCCTGTCCCCGCAATTAAGTACTTATGTGACAAGGAGTTACGACGTACACCGCGCTGCATGGAATCGCAATCCCCAAGGGGTGGTGGCGACGTTTGCATAATCATGCAAGCATAATCATGCAATGGAGTGCGGGAGCGTGCCGCCTCGCCTTTTGCGCTACCAGCACGTCGCCTTTTATGCTACTAGCACGTCGCTTTTTACGTCAGCAGTGCGCCGCTTCTTACGCCCCTGGGTCGAAGCCTGGTAGCGCCGTAGCCTACTGAGCCGGATCAGGCTTTCTCCGCTACTTGTGCGGCGATTTTCCACAAGCTCGCTAGTGGTGCGGCGCTTTTTACACCGCTATCGCATTGGTTTGTGCTCCGGCGATGCGTCGGCTTTTGCGACGCCTTAGGCTGTGCCCCTGTGCGGGTCGCTGTCTTGGCCGGCTAGTCCGCTTTGGCTAGGTCGGCTAATCTGTTCGCCCGTAAATTTTCGCTGAGCGTCTGCTGCTACCGAAGCGGGTAGTCTTGCCCGGCCCAATGTCCGCGCATCTGGAAGCCCGTCGTCAAGCGGAGTGACACCCACATGGCTCATGCCTTCTGCCGCCTGGCACCGAACACTTCCCGAGCCGATGCAACGCAGCCGTCGGGTTGTTGCAATACTACCCCCAATAAGTACAATGTAATCTTATCCTGTCGGATGCGACCAATGCACCAGTTCCAGCCATCCGGCGCTGCGTTGGCCTTGGGGCTGCCAGCCCGCGCTTGCAGTTTGGCGATTGGCCACCGATTGGCTGCGGACTGACCGCGAGGCTCCCATGAGCATTGGCAAAGGCACAGGGCCTATCGGAAGCAGCGCGAAGCAGGCGGCCGAGCTGGTGCTTTGCCGCTTGGACGAGCCGGGCAAAGTATACGTCGCCCGCGGTGTCTCCATCGGACGGACAGCCGACAACACCTTCGTCATCGACGACCCGCACGTCGGCCGGCATCACGCCCAGTTTGAAGAGGACGGCGCGGGCGGACTGGTGCTGCGGTGTGTGGATCAAGCGGCGGTGCTGGTTCTGCCGGATGGGCAGCAGGTCCGCGAACTTCGCCCGGCCGTAGGCTTACGGTTTCGCGTGGGGCCCTGCGAGTTCGAGTTTCAGGCGGTATCATCGCAGCCGGCTGGGCTGGGGGAAGCCGGTGCGGGCAGTGCCGAGTGGGTGCGAAAATGTCCGGGCTGTGGCAATCGCAATTTGCCGGCCCCACGTCCCACGCCGCAGAAGTGTCCTGCGTGCAGACGTCGGCTGATGGTCTTCTGCACCCGTCAGGTGCGGCTGGCGTGCATCGACGCAGCAATTCCGGTGACATTCCGCGCCACCGGGGCTGACCAGTCGCACATCGCCTCGGTCGAGCTGGTTCGGCTGGTGGGCGAAGGGGGCATGGGCGTGGTGTTCGAAGGACGACTTCAGCCCTCTGGCATTCCCGTGGCGGTTAAACTACTGCATCCCCATTTGGCCAGCGACGATGAAATGGTTCGCCGGTTCCAGAAGGAGGTAGAAATCCTGCGGGGCATGAACCACCCGCATGTAGTGCGGATCATTGCCCATGGAAAGTGGAACAGCCTGATAGCCTTGTTGACCGAGTGGATGCCTGGCGGCAGCCTGAAAACCGTTCTGGAAAAACAGCGACAAATCGGCAAGCCGCTAGCTTGGGCGCCGGCTGCGTGGCTGCTGCGGCAAGCGGCTTTGGCGCTGGCGGCGGTACATCGCGTCGGGCTGGTGCATCGCGACGTTAAACCATCGAACTTTCTGCTGGGCGAAGGGTGGCAGGTGAAGATCGCCGACCTGGGGCTGGCCAAGCCCACTGCTGGTCAAAGCGAGCTTACGGCCACCGGCTTGGTAATAGGCTCGCCGCAGTACATGGCCCCCGAACAGTGGGACGGCCAGCCAGATCAGCGAAGCGATCTGTTCAGCCTGGGCGTGATGTTCTACGAGCTTTTGACTGGCCAAATCCCGCGAGGCGCCTGGCAGCCGGCCTCTAAGCTCAACTCCACTGTTCCTCGGGAAGTGGACCGGCTGCTGGAAAGACTGCTGGCACCGGAGCCTGCCCAGCGGCCATCCTCCGCCGAGCAAGTGGCTCGGGAGCTGGACTCTATCTTGGTCGAAGGCGTATCCCCATTGTACTGGAACTGGCTGGCGGCGACTAAGGGCAAAGCAGCGTTTGTCGCCTTGCTTGCCGGCGTGTGCTGCTTGCTGTTGTTGATCTTGGTGTGGGGAGCGCGGGCTTGGCTGATAGCCAAGTCGCCACCGGCACCGGCACAGTCCCAGCCTTCCACGCAGTCCCGCTCGACCGAGCCGTCCCACAAGCCTCAATCATCCCCAGCGCCCGAACCATCGCCACAGCCTGAACTGCCACCGCCGGCGGTGGTAAGCGTTCTAATTTCGGGCCATACCGCGCCGGTCAGTTCGGTCGCCTTTAGTCCGGATGGGCGCTACTTGGCCACCGGCTCTTGGGACAATACGGCCAAGCTGTGGGAGGTGGAAACTGGAAAACAGCTTCGCTCCTTCCAGGGACATACAGACTCGGTCTTGTC
>CALLPE010000032.1 GCA_938015445.1 uncultured Pirellulales bacterium | reverse complement strand
CCTCGACGCTATTCTATGCGATCCTGAACTGGCCAAACGCTTTGACGCACTTGCACGAACATATTCGCCTGGTTTCAACGCCTTCCAGTATAGATGGGCCGCGCTGACCATTCGCAAACGGATGAAAGGCTATCGCGTGTCGGGGCAGAAGTATTACGGGTCTGACAGCGATATCCACCAAAAGATGGCATTCGATAGTTCGTTCGATTACGCTTCTCATAAGAGCTCAGGGGTCTATCTTCTTGTTATGGGTTCTGATCAACCTGCGTACGTCGGTGAAACATTCAACATTGGCAGACGGCTGAAGCGTACGCAGGAGAAGAGTGGGTTGTCCCACCTGGTCAGACCCAAGGCGATCTGGGAGGTTCCAGCAGAACGTTTGGGCGCTTACAAGTGGGTGCTAATCGAGGAATACGAGCCGGCCCTGAATTATCGGGAAATCCGTACGCGGTCTTGATAGCGCATGATCGAAAAAATTCTTAAGGCGTTCAGAATTACATCACAAGGCTTCTCTGTGGATCGGGTAGTGGCCGACCCGAAACTGAACAACAAGTTCTTGGAGCTGTGCCGTAAAGCAGGCTTGCACGAACCCGCTCTGGTATTGAATTCTACTTTGCTCAACGCCCGCAAGTCCCGCCGTCTTAGTAACTACCGCGCATCCGAGCGCACTTCATTCCCCAACCTCGAAAAATACCGGTTTGCAAGTGAGGTTGCGGTCCGATTCTTGGAGATGAAGTATCGTGTGTCCTTGGACCAGATAATCTGCCACCCAGATCTCGCCAAAGAGTTTGACGAGACAGCGGCCCGCATCGCCCCTGGGTACACGCCGCTGCAATACCGCTGGGCGGCGCTGAACTTGCGAAAAAAACGTCTTCTCAAGCCAGCGCCGGTCGGACGTCTCTTGCGGCCCAAACCGCGCCGCCTTGGCCTTGTCAGCAAGCTGAATGTCAAAAAGCTCCCAAGTAAGCAAGGTGTGTACGTTTTCTACACGCGCAAGGAAGCGCTCTACGTCGGCCAAGCTCGCGACCTGAGAAGGCGGATCAGCCAACACTTGGAACACTCGGACTGCAAGGGACTCGCGTGGTGGTTCTGGGAAAACGGCTTCCGCAAGGTGTTCCTCGATTTGTACTTGTTGTCGTCCCATGCCGACGCCGAAAAGCGCCGGGCGCTCGAGCGCGAAGTGATCGAAAACCTGAAACCACGATTCAATCTTCAGTATGCCAAGCGACGGAGTAACAATTCTTGACCAGCTTACCCGAAAGGTCTTTGGCGTTCTGCGATCTGTTCGAAGCGGAACTCTTGCTTGAATTGATGTTTCGCTATTGGCAGCACCCCTGTGCAGACGACCCCGAATACCGCAATCACGTCTTGGAGTCCGCGGCCTCAGTCTTGGCTGAAGCCGCGCGTGGGGTTATACATATTCAAGATTTGCCTCCGGAGAAAATGAATCTCGTAGCTGCTGTGTTCTACGTGGAGCGGTGTGCGGCGGCTGAACCGTCGGAGTCCCCGATGGTCGCTGAATCGCGAGTCGAATGGCTGGAGCGCGTTCACCGCGCTTTACCCTCGTGTTTTTGCGATCCGGATACGATGGTGTGAGCAGTCCTACTCAAACCGCTTGTGCTTTGCTGTCCGATTTGGTGCAGTGGTCTTAATGGCCCGCCTGACAATGGAGAAAACCCGCTCTCCAGCGCCCCGAAGACCGCCTTGCTTCCCCAGGAAGCGTCCAAGCTGTTCGGTCCGAAGAACGGCCGCGGCCGCCGTGGCCGAGCCAAACAGCAGCGGTCGCCGCTGTTTTAGCATCGGGCAGTATTCTCGTCGCGGCCTTGTCGTGACGACTGCATCACGACAGTAGCGATTGCTTCAGGTCAGTCGCGCTTAAACCACGACAGGCGCGATTGCACCACAACACTAGCGATTGGTTCCCGACAACCAGGCCGACCGTAACGTCTTGCTCGCGCGCTGGCAACTGGATCAGCAGCGGCAGGCGCCCCCAAGATGGTTCGCGCCACCGGCGGGCGGGGTGTTGTCCCAGACTACTGCTCGATGGGCGTCGGCGGCAGCCGGGGCATCAGATTGCTCGGCGACTTGGCCATGAATGGCGACGTGGGCACCGAGTGGCTTTCCTCGGTGGGCGAGACTGGTATGCGCAATTCTACGCCGATGGGCAGCAACTCGGGGCTAAGCAGTCGGTCGCGGTTGAGCTGGTATATCTCGGCTGCTCGATCGGCGGAGCCTAAGTAACGCTCCGCCAAAGCGGTCAGCGTGTCGCCATCGACTACTTTGTGCGTTCGCACCGCTAACGGCCCGGTGAAAGGATTCGGCCCCCGTTGATTGCTGGCCGCAGCGTGTGGGCCGGTGTGGCCAGGATATTGGGGTGCAAGGTCCGGCGGCAGCTCGGCCGAGTCGAGTGGGTCTGCGGTGGTGCCAGACTGGCCCAGTTTCGCTTGCCCAACGACAGACCAGCGGTCTAGCACCGGCCGTCGGCTGGGGGGCACAGGCGTAAGTTGCAGCGGCGCTTGTATTTCTGGTGCAGAGGTAATAACCAGCCGATCGGCGCGGTCAAAGGCCGTTTCGCCGGCGCTTTGCTCGTGGCGGAAGCACATCGCCACAAGAAGCCCGATCGCCAAAACACACCCAGCACCGATCAGCTTGCTCTTCGCGTCCATACCACCGCCTTATCAACAGGAATCGGACGGTACGGCCAAAGAGCTTTAGAAAAACCTCTATAGCTGTAACATATTGCCGTAAGACAGGTTGCGGCGGCAATTGGGCTTAAAAATCGCCGCTTGCCTCCCGCAAAACGGGCTGTGCAATGTCGGTACGGCATCGCTCCGCCGGGAAAGACCTAAGCGGGCATGCTCGAATGGTGCTCCGTAGTTCACGCGGCGCGTGACGACCGGGAGGACAACGACCAGCACGAGGTTTCGGTTTACAGCCGCATGTAGTTTACGGCCGAAAGGCGGTTTTACCGGTCGGTCGCGCCGGGCATCGGCAGCTTCTGGCTTTCCAGCCCGGCCTTGGCCAACACGGCGTAAAGTATGAAGCCTACCAGGAAGGCCGCCACCGGCGCCGCCGGTACCGAGCCTTCGAGGGCGTGCAGGCCGGGTATCTTGGCTATGAAATCGACCGCCCCGACCAGGAAGCCCAATATCCAGGAAATCCAACCTGCGGGGTTGAATCCCGCCCGGGGGCCGGCCCACTGGCGGCCTGAAAGCAGATAGTCGGCCGCCATTGCGCCGCAAATCGGTCCGAACGACGCACCGATGACTTTGAACACGCTCACTGCGTCGCCGGCTACCCCCGATACGGCCAGCGCAATTGCCACCAGCGTGCCAATGCCGCAAGAGACGAACGGATTGACGTTGGGCAGTGTGGTTTTGAAGCTGTTTGCGGCAATGAAAGCCGAGAAGCAGGCCGGCGGAAAGGCGGCGATGGCCAACAGATACCAGAATACTGCGGCGGTCTGTTTGCCGACCACATCGGCCATCAGGGCGGTGGTCTGAAGGGCGGCTGGATCGCCGGCTTTGCCGCCGCCATGTGCGCCGGCGACAATCAACAGGGATAGCCCGCCGGCGAAGATCGTCGCTCCGGCGATACCCACCAGCCCGCCAAGTTGCACGTCGGCGGCGTCACGGTTGTTCATGCCGAAGTCGCAACCCGCCGCCCCTGCGGTGGCGAAGAAGCCGACAATGTACGTCGCCAACAAAGCGATAATACCCCAAACGGGCAGGGGCGCTTTGGGAGTCACCTTGGTTACGCCGTCGGCTGCGACCAGTTCCAGTTTCTGGCTTGCTTCGACCACAGCATTGGAATCGAAGTTGCCTATGCCGCCGACCGTCGAGACGAACAGCACCACCAGAATTACCAGCGGAATTAGGGGCAGAAAAGTCGCCACGCGGGCCACGTATTGAATGCCTTTCAGTCCCATAAACGCGGCGGCGATCGCCCAGACTGCCGCCACCACCGCGTGCGGCACAGTCTTCGGCCCGTACCCGAACGGAGCACACAGCAATATCCCAGCGAAAAAGGAGTTTACGGCCAACCAGCCGAACTGTAGCAAGCCCATCAAAAAGCCAGGCATTATGAATCCGCCCTGCACGCCGTAAGTCGATGTGCCGACGATGTACAGCGGCAAACCGGTTTTCATCCCCAACATGCCGGGCACAACGTAGAACAGAAAATGGCATATCAATGCCGCCAAGATGAGGCCTAGAAACGCCACGCCTAGTCCGTGGGCCAGCGTGCCGCCGGCGAATTCGCTGTAGGGCTTTCCTTGCAGCAGCACGCTGCCGACGGGAACCTCGTGCCAGAAGACGAACCACAGCATGATACCGGCGTAAGTTTGCGCCGTACTGCTGAACCAAGGGACACGTTTGGATTGCGGCACCGGCTGCGCCGCGGCGACATAGGACGGCAATGACGACATAAGCTACCTCCTCGAAGATCGTGCTTGATGCTGTCAGAACCTTGCCACCTGCTCCCCGCGCGCCGCACGGCCATTGCGACCACACGAACCGCCAATGCTGCTGCGGGACAGCCGAAAGTATACAAACAACTGCCAATAAGCAAAACTACCAAAACATTAAAAAATTCCCTTCGACCCTGCTGAAAGCACCAGTTGGCGCGATAGAGCTTGCCCTATCGGAAATCTTTGCGCAGCTTCGCCAATTACGTCCAACCGCACCACGATTGCGGAATTCCGCCCTGCCGCAAATCTCTGTCGAGTTTCACCTCGATCAGTAGTGACAGCGCCAGGAGGGGCCTTTCTGGCGTAGCGCACATCTGTGTGCAGTTTCACGGTTTTCGGCAGCAGCGAGGGGGCGCGCTCAGACGTCGCCGGAGGCCGAAAATAGGCCCTTGCGCCCGCAGCGGCTCAGTCGGTTCCACCTAGCATAAGCTGCTCGTCGCCCAGCGTGATTATGGTCAATTTCGCTTCGCCGTCGTCGGCCGCGTCGAGTCGGAGTTGGTTTTCGCCCTCCGATAGCACGATGTCCTCCCGGGCCGGTTCCACCGCGACAGTCTTTTGCAAGTTCCAATTGCGATCGAACAGTTTGACTGTGCCGGACTGTGTGTACTCGGCAATGTCGCCGGTGGTCAGCACGGCGGGAATGACAATCGTTTGGCTACGGCACGTGATAGCCGGGTTTTCCAGCCGGCTGTCGCTTTCGGCCAATGCCTCGACCGAGATGATGCTGCACCGTGGCAGCGGCTGGCTTATGCGCATCCAGCGGAAGTTAAGCGCCGCGACGTTCTGATAGTGGAAGTTGCTGTACATGGCCGCCTTGAAGGCATAGTTGGCGTGCGCCGGTCGGAACTCGGGCAGCATGCGCTCGGTGGTCGGCTCGGGCAGGATCACCACTTTTTCACCGGTGAAATTCAAGTCGATGTAATGATCGCGATAGGTCTTGTTGGCGGCTTCTAGTTGCACGTTCAGCACGGCCGGACGTTCCGCCGGCGGCAACTCATCTACCCGCAACCGCACCGCCAGCCCCCGGTGCTTGACCAGATTGAGCGGTCTGCCCGACGGCACCCCCTTCGCCCCTGTGCCGCTGACAGCAGTGCCTGAGCCGGCGGCAACCTGCGTCAGGTCGATCGAGGCTGCCGCCAACGCGCCGGGCATGGGCGCTTTTGGCTCGGGTGGCTGAAGCTCTAACGGCTTTTCGGGCTTCAGCAGAACGATGTTCGTCGCCTCGCCAGGCGCGGCCAGCTTCGGCGCCGCTTGCAGTCGGAAGCGCAGCGGTTGTTTGGACGCGGTGTTGGTGACCTTGAACTCGCCGGGAACAGACACACGCTGCGTGTGGTAGCCGATCGGGCGGAAATGCCACTGCGGAGCATCGACCAGGCGCCACTCGCCTTCGCGCAGCCTCTTGCGCACCTCCGGTGGCACTTTGCCGGAAAGCCGCAGCCGTTCGTACCGGCCCAGCAACTCCAGCAGCTCGTCGGTCCGCCCGTGACGCTTCAGCGCTGCTATGTGGGTTTCGAGCGACACGGGCGTATCCAGCGCGATCATGCGGATGGCGTAGTATTCCACTTCGTCGATGGTAGTTGCTGGGTGGTTGGGCTGATCGTCGAAGAAGCCCCACCAGCCCAACTCTGCCGGCATGAAACTGCGGGCGTAGTGCATCCAGGAGTCGGCGATCTTGTGATAATCCAGATACTGTTTGACGGCCACGGCGGCGAAGTCGTCGCAGGCGCCCCGGGCGAAGATGTGCCAGGTCCACGGCGTGCCGCCCGAGCCTTGCACCAGGATGTCGCGGCGGATGCGGTTGTAAATGGCCATTTGCTGCTGGCTGACCCAGTACCAAAACGGGCCGTTGGCTACGTTGCACTCGCCGCCGTCGAAGTAGATCATGTCGAATCCGCAGCGATTGAACACGCCGGCGACCCGTTCGGCCAGCTCGTCTTTAAGCGAGGTACGCAGATCGACCAGATAGCAGCCGTAACGCTCCACCAAGTGATAAATCTTCGCTCCGGCCTTGTGCGATGCTGCCTTGGTGCCTGCGAACCCACGCACGCAACGCAGGAACTTTCGCCCTTGGTGGTCGATTTGGCGGTAATGGATGATCTCGTCGTCGATTAGTATGTCTAGCCCTTGCCGCTGGTCGCCGTAGAAAGCCGGGCTAAGCGGGAAGTGGTCCAAGGCCGTGGCCGATGGAATTTCCTGCGCGTGCTCGTCGATGTCGGCAGCCAGCACGGCTTCGGCGTCCTTCAGCAGGCGGGGATCGGGTTTGGGGCGCACCAGCGGGTCGTTCTTGCCCACGAAACTGGTGAGCATGTGCATACCCACCTTCAGCCCGGCCGCGTGGCATTTGTCGATCGTGGCTTTGAGGCTTTCTTCGCCACGAGGGAAGTTCTTCAAATTGATCGGATACGAGCCGAGCGAGCTGGCCCAGGTGCCGTCGTAGGTCATGATGTATCCGAACTCGCCCAGCTTCGCGTACCGGATGGCCTCATCCACATTGTGCTCGGTCATGTCAACGAACAGATAACCGCGGCGGACGTCCGGGGAGCGTTTGGCCCAGTGACCGCCGATGCGCGGACTGGGCAGGTTGCACTGCTGCTGGATCTGCTCGATCACGTCCAGCAGGTCTTTGGTCGGCACGGCCACGAAGGCCGCTTGTTGGCCGGTCATGCCGAACTCCCGGTAAACAATCGCGCCCACGTTGACCGTGTTTACGCGGTCCGACAGCCCTAGCGCGCAGCAGGCGAACTCGTTGTTCCAGCGGACCGATAACCACCAGCCGATGTTCTGGTCGATGGCCGGTTCCAGCCGTCCCAGGCTGATCTCTTCCACGCCGTCGCCTTCGATGCTTTGCAAACCGACGACGAAGTATCGTGGGCGGACCGTCAGCGAGTATCGGGCCGAAACGCCTGAATCGCCAAACTGCACCGTCAGCTCGTCACCATCGCGTGCCAGTTTAGTGCCGGCAAAGGTCTTGCCCTCTTTCTTGATGTAGAAGAAGTGTCCCGGCGATGGCCTCAGCCAATCGCGGCCGGTCGCCTTTTCCACCAGCGACTTGCACCGGCCGTCTTCGCCCAGCACGATGCGCACCAGGTCGTTTTCGATCGTCACCGGGCCGGGCGGCGAAGACGTTTTATTTTCAACCGATTTCTCGGCCTGATTTTCCGCCGGTTTGTCCGACTGCTGTGCGGCAGCAGCAAACGACACGGCGCAACACGTAATCCACACGAGCAACGTTTCGACTGCGCAGCATAAGATTGATCGCATCGGTTATCCTCCCCAGAATTTCGGAATCGACTATTGGCGGGGTGTCAAAAGCTGGCGTGCCGGAAGGTGGTGTGCCAAAAGGCGAATATCTTTTCATCCGCTCAGGCAGACAATCGCAGGCGTTCGGCTGGCCGACGAATAGGTAGCGTGTCGAAAGGCGGATATCCGTTCACCGTTATCCTTCCACCGTCCAGCCCTGGCGGTACTGACGGCGGATGAACCGGTCGGCCTCCGGGGCATTTGTGGCTTTTAGCGCTACAGCGTCCCACTGTAGTTTCTTGCCCACGCGGAAGGCCACCGTGCCCAACAGATTGTGCTCGATCAGCTTGCCGGAGTAGTCGAAGTTGCACAGAGTCGGCTCGCCCGTGCGGATGGCGTGCAACCACTCCTGGTAATGTCCGCGCGACGGGGCAATGGTCTGCGCCGGCGGCTTGAAGTCTTTGAACTTCTCCTCCGGCAACAGAATGCGCCGGCTGTAATCGGCCAAAAGCATTCCGCCATCGCCTACGAACAGCACACCGATTCCCCACTGCTGCAAATCGTGGCCCGGCGGAGACGGCGGACGCTGGATGCCATCGTACCAGTGGAGCACCAGCGCGGGCATGTCGCCTCGGGCAGGGTGTTCCCAGTGGACTTTGAGCCACTCCGGATACGTCTCCTCGCGCAGCTCGGAGCCTTCGGCCCAGACACTTACCGGGTCCCGTAGTTTTAGCGCCCAGAACGGCAGGTCGATCAGATGGCTTCCCATGTCGCCCAGGGTGCCATTGCCGAAGTCCCACCACTGTTCCCAAGTGGTGCAGCCGGGCAGATAGCTGGGATGATAAGGCCGGAATGGCGCCGGGCCGAGCCACAGGTCCCAGTGCAGATACCCGGGAACCGGCGGTTGCTCCTTGGGGCGCTGGCCGTGTTTCAGGCCGTGGCGGCCGCACCACACGTGCACCTCGCGCACTGGGCCGATGGCCCCGGATTGAATCAACTCTACCACCCGGCGGTAATTGTCGCCGGCGTGAATCTGCGTGCCCAATTGGGTGGCCAGGCGGTCTTTGTTTTTCAGATAGGTTTCTTGTTTTATGCGGGCTTCGTACACGTTGTGCGCGCCGGGCTTTTCGCAGTACACACTCAATCCCCGGCGCATCGCCCAGATCGAAGCCAAGCCGTTGTGGTGGTCCGTTGCGCTGATCACCACGGCATCCAGCCCTTTTTGGTCCACCAGTTTGCGCCAGTCGATGTACTTGGTGGCCTGCGGATACTTCTCGGCCGCTTTGGCCAGGTTGTTCTCGTTCACGTCGCACAAAGCGACGATGTTCTCGCTAGCCACCGCGTTGGCGTTGGCTGCCCCCCGACCGCCACAGCCGATAATGCCGATATTCAGCTTCTCGTTAGGCGACCGGCTGGGCGCTGCGCTGGTCGAGCCGGCGATCCACACTCCCATTCCAAGTGCAGCCGAACTACGCAACATACGGCGGCGAGTAATACGACGGGACATTTTTAGATCCTCCCTTGGCAATTGATTACGACAACGCATTAGGCAAGGCTCAACTGTGGAAAGACAAAAGCAACGGTTAAGCTTCGTTGCGGCAGGTATCGCTGCTTGCAAGTATCGCGGTGTGCGCGCAGGGCGGCACGACTCAGTGGGTTTAACTACCTTGCGCAAACAGCCGCCCCCTGGGTTCAGCAACTAAGCTACCGGCGCGCAAGCCGCGATGCAAGCAACTGGCCGTTTTGTCGAGCCATTCGCACAGTCGCCCCAATTGCAGGCCTGAGATGTTTGCACGGTGGAGCTGTTTGCACCGCTGACCTGCTTGCCCGGCATGGAAACAGGTTTTGCCGAGGCTGTTAGCTGTCACGCACGAAGATGGATTGCCCAATCGATTCCACCACGGGCTGAAGCATTGGTTGCAGTATGCACTGCACGGTTGCCCGCACCCGGTCGGTCCGTCGGGCAACTGGGTGAGCGGGGCGGAAAACCGCCAAACGCTGCCCTTGGCGCCGGTTCGAGGCGATTGCGCCGTGTCCCACCGCGGGTACGTCGCTGCGCTGGGTGTTCGACTGTCTTTGGTGCGTCTGCATACCCAACCAACACTACCAACCCGAATTACCCAAGTTCATTACCATTCGTCATTAACAATGCCTGCCAACGACCCGTATCATCAATCGCTGCCACCAGTCGCTGCCACCGATCCGTGTGACGGATACCCGGCTTCCAAATGGCAGTTTGATACTTCTACTTCAAACAAGCGCTTGCTATAATTGACGTAGTGGCGCTAATTATTGACGTAGCGGCGCTGGATTTTGTGGGACGTGCGGAGGGAACATCGATCAAGCCAGACACGGAGGCAGAGCCAATGGCCGGCGATACCACCCGGGACCGAATCCTACAAGTTGCCGGTCCGCTGTTTGCCGAACGCGGCTTCGAGGAAGTCACGGTACGGGAGATATGCGAGCGGGCGCGAGCAAACGTCGCAGCCGTCAACTACTACTTTGGCGGGAAGGAGCAATTGTACGTCGAAACCCTCTCGCAGGTCTGTGCCAGACGGCCTGACGAGCAGATCGTTCGCCAGTGGCCGCCGGGAACACCAGTTGCGCAGAAGCTGCGGCACTACATTCGCTCGGTGCTTCAGCATCTGTTGGGCGGCAGCGCCGAATCCTGGGAAGTGCGGCTAATGATGCGCGAGATCATCAAGCCCACAGAAGCAGGGCGCGAGTTTCTCCGCGAACACTTTCGCCGGGGATTCGAGCATCTGTTAGAGATACTAGACGAAATCCTACCGCCCGACATGCCTCAGCATCGACGACACCAGACGGCCCTGAGCATCTTGGGGCAGTGCGTGTATTACCGGGCGGCCAGTCGGGTACTGCCGTTGCTGCTCGCCGAAGACGAATTGAAACAGTATTTCGGCGTCGAGCAGCTTGCCGAGCACATAACACAGTTCTCGCTGGCCGCGCTGGGCTTGTCGGACCCGCTGGCAGCGCTGAACTCAGCCGGTCAAACCCGGCGCAGCAGTGGGCAGAAGTGTTGAATGAGCACGATTTCCGAAAAACTTTATAAACATTACCAGCTTTTCGTGGCGTTCTTTCCACCACTCTGCGGCTAGCTACTGCGCAAAGGCGCCGCTTGGAAGGCAGGCATTCAACGTAAGTACAATTGGGGAAGTTCGGGTGTGGCTGGTATCAGGGGTACTTCAACCACGGGCAAAGCCACTTGCCCGGTACTTGTACCCTTGCGAATATTCCTAAAGAAAGGCCCTGGTTGTGAGCAGCTTGGAACAAAAGCCGGTCAAGACCGCATTGGGCGAAAAACCATCGGCCGATCAACTGCTCAGCGAGCGCATCCTCTCGCTTCGACTCCCTCCGCAAGCCAACGCGGCCAGGACTCGTCGGGCATGGGTACCCTGGATGCTGTGCGCCGTCCTTGCGGGAACCACCACATTGTTGGGCTATCAGCGACTGGTGAGCCGGTACTACAACGGCCCACAGTCTGGTGCTGCCAAAAGCGCCGGTGCAGCTCAATCGCCCGAGGCCCACGCGGCCCCGCAAAGCGATCTGGCGCTTCAGGCCCGCGGCTACATAGTGCCGCGTCGCGAAAGCCTGATTAGCCCGAAGGTCAGTGGAGAAATCGTGGAGTTGAACTTCATAGAAGGACAGACCGTCCCGGAAGGATACGTGCTGGCCCGGATTGACCCGCGCGACTACCTGGCAGATTTGAAGCGGGCCGAAGCCAACTTGGCAGCCGCACAGGCAGCGCTGGCCGAGGCAATCAATCCGTTTCCCGACGAAGAACGCCGCCAAGCCGAACACGAGTTAGCCGAAGCCCGGCGCTTGCTGGAGCAATATCAGCGCGACTTCTCTCGTGCCGAAGCGCTATACGCCAAGCGGGTCGTCTCGGAAGAAGACTACGAGTCGGTCAAGAGTCGCTTGGAGACGCAGCAGTTGCGCGTAAAGCGCCTGGCAGCGGCAGTGGACATCATGAATCGCGGATTTCGCAAGGAGCGGCAAGAGGCAGCCGCCGCGCAGGTCAAATTAGCCGAGGCGGAAGTAGAAAAGGCCCGCCTCCGGCTCGAGTACTGCACCATCAAAGCGCCGATCGCCGGGACGATACTCAAGAAAAACGCCGAACTGGGGAACATCGTCAACCCGGTGGCGCTGCAAGGCTCGTTCAGTCTGTGTTTGATGGCCGATCTGGGCGATTTGGAAGTGGACTTGAGCATCCAGGAACGCGACATATCGTTGGTATTCGTGGGGCAAAAATGTCGCATTCAGCCCGAGGCCTTCATGAAGCGCATCTACCAGGGCGAAGTATCGCGCATCATGCCGATTGCCGATCGTTCCAAAGGGGCGTTGCCGGTGCGGGTGAAGATTGAGATTCCGCCTGAAGAGGTCGGCGTCTATCTCCGCCCTGATATGAGTGCCATCGTATCGTTCCTGAGAAAAACAGACTGAAAAGTTACTGGGAAAAACAGACTGATCCTCCTTACGCATGACTGCTGTGGACCCGACTACTGGTGGTCAACGCCAAGCGTTCAGCCTGGAAAGCGACGGCCAGCAGGCTGTCGATGGGAAGATCGTGCGCGTGTACAACGTTCATAAGTACTTTGTACGCGGCAGCGAACGGCTGGACGTGCTGAACAATCTTACGCTGGAAGTGCCCGAAGGCGAGTTCCTCGGTCTGATGGGTCCCAGCGGTTCGGGCAAGACGACGCTGCTGAACTTGATCGCCGGGCTGGACACGCCCAGCGAGGGCGAAGTGTGGGTGGGACCAAACCTGATCTCGGCCATGAGCGAAGCAGAACTGGCCGCCTGGCGGACGCGCAACATCGGTTTCATCTTCCAGTTCTATCACTTATTGCCGGTACTTACCGCCTACGAGAATGTGGAGCTGCCGCTGCTGCTGCTGCCGTTGACGGCGGCCGAGCGCCGCCGCCAAGTCACCACGGCGTTGGAATTAGTGGGACTGCAAGACCGAATGTACCATAGGCCCGGACAGCTCTCTGGCGGCCAGCAGCAACGGGTGGGCATCGCCCGGGCGATTGTCACCGACCCGACGTTGATCGTCGCCGACGAACCGACCGGCGATCTGGACGCGCGCAGCGCCGAAGAGATCCTGGACCTGCTTTGCCATTTGCAGCGGTTGTTTCACAAGACCATCATTTTGGTCACGCACGATCCGCGCGCAGCCGCCCGCGCAGACCGACTACTCCATTTGGACAAAGGCCGATTGGTCGAACAAGCGCGACAATAGACTTCCAACTCGGTCAAGCCTCGGTGAACCGGGCACAAGACGATCAGTCGAGCGCTAACCGGCCGAATGTACCGCAGCCAGCGGTGGCCGGGCAACGACGACGAAGAAGATAACACGCAACAGATAACACGCAACAGATAACACGCAACAGATAACACGCAACAGATAACACGCAACAGATAACACGCAACAGATAACACGCAACAGATAACAC
>CALLPE010000031.1 GCA_938015445.1 uncultured Pirellulales bacterium | reverse complement strand
GCCGGAAGATAGTTTGGCGTAGCTCGGCGAAGACATTCGCCCGCAGGGGCGGCAGATCACTCCAGCTTGTCGTTCAGTTCCTCGCCGTTGCAGGTGGCGGCGTTGCGGAACACTTCGAAATCGACTTCGTTGAGAATGAATCGTACCACTCCAGAGGCGAATAGCATGTTGGCCCCCTTGCGATGCCCGCTGCCGAACGGCAGGTGATTGTATGGCACATCGTCGCCGGCGCGATTGACATCGGCGTTAAGCGGATGCTGAACCACTTTGACCGCATAGGAGCCAGTGGTGTCGTTGGCGCCGAGGATCCACGGGCGGACATTTCCGGGAAAACCGGCGTAAGGGCTGTTGGGGGAGCGGTCGCTGTGGACGAACTCGCCGATCATCAGGGTGTTGCCCTGTCCGTCGGTCACTTCGGTCGCTCGGCGGATGAAACCGAATCCGAAAATGCCATTGCGCGGAATATCGCCGAACTCTTGGGATTCGGTCTTCGGCTCTCCGCCGCCGCGAAGCGTGCCGGCCACGCCTTGGTAAGTAGTCAGCGCGCCGTTCATGTCGTCTTCCCAGCCGTCGCGGACTATCGCCGGGCCGCCATAGCTTGGGCAGAGGTAAGTCGGTATTACGGTGTAACGTTCTTCTTCCCGGGCCGGATTGCCGTTGAGGTTCAAGTTGCGGAAGACCACGTCGGCGTCCAAGTGGCGTAGCAGGTAGGTGAACAGCCCATGTTTACGCGGCCCCGGGCTTCCCGGCGGAAAAAACCGCCCCCCGCTGGTTTGCAGATATCCCTGCACGGCCAGCCCGAGCTGTTTGAGGTTGTTGGCGCACTGGGTGGTGCGTGCCGATTCGCGCACCGACTGCACGCCCTGCAACGTTAGCCCGGCCAAAATGGCGATGATGGCCACCACCACCAGCAATTCGACTAGTGTGAACCCACCCCAATACCGTGCCACCGTCCGACAAACCGACCGACCATCTGCGGAAATCATGTCTCGAGGTCCCCTCTGACGAAACATTCCACCCCGCTGACTACCCAATGGCCATTGTAACAGTATAATCTGCTTTGACTAGCAGCCGGTGTGCGCGTGCCGGCCACCGCCGGCCCTACTGGGTCTTCCGGCTGCGCTGCGCCGGCTGCGCGAGCCAACACGTACCGGAGCAAACCCGGCAACAGAAGGTTGTTATTGTTTTCCCGTCGGCCCGCGGCAACGCGGCCGAGCGGCGGAGGATGCAATGTCTATCGAACTGCTTTTAGCGGCAGCCCAAGGCAACGGCACCTACCTGCCCTGGGTAGTGGCAGCGGTGATTGTCTTCGGCGTGTTCGCGGCGATCCTGCTGCTGTTGATCGTGGTGTATGGCCAACTGTGGTTCCAGGCCTACATGTCTAACGCTAACGTGAGCCTGCTCAGCCTGGTCGGTATGAGCCTGCGCCGCGTGGACGCCCGGCTGATTGTCCGGGCAAAAATCATGGCCACGCAAGCAGGGCTGGGTCGGGAAAAAGAAACCGGCATCACCACCCGACGCTTGGAAGCCCATTACCTGGCCGGCGGAGACGTGTTGAAGGTCATCCGGGCGATTATCGCCGCGCATCGCGCAGATTTGGATTTGGATTTTGACCGGGCAGCGGCCATCGACCTGGCCGGCCGCGACGTGCTGGAAGCCGTGCAGACGAGCGTGCATCCGCGGGTAATCGACTGCCCCGACCCAAAACGATCGCACAAGACCAGCCTCAGCGCCATTGCCCGAAACGGTGTCGAGTTGCGCGTGCGCGCCCGCGTGACGGTGCGCACCAATCTGAAGCAGATCATTGGCGGGGCGACCGAGGAGACGATCATCGCACGGGTGGGCGAGGGGATCATTACTGCTATCGGCTCGGCGGAAAGCCACTTCGACGTGATGGAGAACCCGGACCGCATCTCGAAAGCGGTGTTGGAGCGCGGGCTGGACGCGCAGACGGCCTTCGAGATCGTGTCGATCGACATTGCCGACATCGACGTGGGAGAAAACATCGGCGCCCGCTTGCAGGCCGATCAGGCCGAAGCCGATACCCGCGTGGCACGCGCAAAAGCCGAGGAGCGCCGCGCGCTGGCCACCGCGCGCGAACAGGAGATGAAGGCCCAAGTGGCTGCCAATCGCGCTCAAGTCATTTTGGCCGAGGCACAGGTTCCGCTGGCCATGGCCGCCGCTTTTCGGCAAGGGAATCTGGAAGCGTTGCGGGCACGCTAAGCCGGCAGCTTGCCCGGCGGCGGTAACGTCCTCGCACGCACACTGCATCGTCTCTGTATCGTCTCTGTGTAGCCCCGGCCACGTCCCGGCAAAGTTTCTGGAAAGTCCCAGCCGCCCAGCCTGCCGCGTCGCGTCGCTTGGACTAGCCGTTTCTTAGCAACCGGAGATTGCGCTGGGACCAGCCGGGCGTCGATGCGATTAGGCACGCAGGCCGTTAGAACAGGGGCGTGCCCAGGCAGCACAAATTGGAATTAGGCGGCGTCGCGCTCGGGCCAGTGCATGGTGCGCACGATGTCCCAGGCCGGCTCGGTATTGCGCCAGTCGGCAGCGTCTGGCAGGGGACTATCGGAAGACTCGGCAGGCAACTGTGTGCAACCCGCTTCCGACGCCGGCAAGCGCTTGACGCTTCGGACCCGGCCGTCGGACTCAAGCCGATAGACCACGCCGCGCCAACGCAACGTGCGCCCCACGATAGAGCTGACAAGCGCTGCCCAATTCACTATAGTCACCACCGGGCCGGCGAACATATCTACAAGGGCTGGAACGCGTAATTTCTTGGCAAGCTGGGGAAAATACGTCTGTACTAGCGACTGCCTTAACCAACCCCGATACGCTCCCAGCAGATACAGCAGTGCCATGCCACTGCCGGAGAGCCATATACTGGGCTGTCCGCCGCGTAGGCTGTGCGCCACCAGCAGCGGCGCAGCCAGCCAGGCGGCAGTCATCAGGGTGGTGGTCAGCAAGCCTGTCAGCCACCAATTGAATGCGTAGAACCGTCCGATCAGATACTGGCGTCGCAAGAACGCGAACATCGAGGCCATAGCGAACTCGGCCGGCGAGGCCACCATGGCCAGCGGTTCGAACCGTGCGACCAGCCGTTGGCTGCGGAGCAAGCGGCTGACCACCAGGTCATCGCTGAGCGTTCCAGCCCAGGCTGTGCGCACCCCAAGCGACTCGAAGCGGTCGCGCCTGATAGCCCAAGACCCACCCCATACCAAATGATCGCGCCTACGCCCTAGCAGCACCGCCGCGGCGCAGTTGATGCTATACACCAAACAATTGGCTAGCGAAGCACGCGCCGGCACAAACCAACGGTATCCAGTCGCGGCAGCCAGGGTGTTCCGATCCAGTCGGGCAAGCAGCATCCGCAACCACTCTGGGCGCGGCTGGGCGTCTGAATCGACGAACACCAGATACTCGACCTCAGGCCCCACTAGGCCAGTCGCGTGAATCAGATTGTGTACCTTTTGACCGCAATTGTCTGCCACCCCGGCTATCACCAGCCTGGCCCGAACCCGAGGATGTTCGCTGATAAGTCGGCGGACGGGAATGCAGGCTGGATCGTCGGGGCTTTCGACGATGAACGTCAGATCGTAGTCGGGATAGTCTTGATGAAACAGCGCATGCAAGTTGCCTGCCAAATCCAGATCATTGCCCTTGCATGGGGCGAACACCTCGGCTCGGCCGGTGGGTCTGTGGCGGGCTGCGTCCCGAAAGCAACTTCGCACGTACCGCCTGTGCTCCCAGGTGTGCAGCCCTAGCAACACCGAGGTCACTATGGCTGCCCCCACAACGCCCATGCACAGCCAGACGATCGTCGCTTCCATGCCAACTGTTCCTGCAAGCCGTGCCGGGCAGCGCCGAACGGTACCCCAGTGCCCAACGGTACCCCAGTGCGAGTCAAAGCCCACGCCTTGACCCGCCTTACTGTATGCGCCACGCCGTGCGCGAATCTCAGGCAGCACGCTGCCAACCGGGCGTGCGCGGCCGCAGAATAGCGGCAAAACCACTCAGGGTCAAGGGCGTTGGTACTCCGCGACCGGGCCACCCGGCCACCCGGCCCACCGGGCCGCCTGCCGAAAGTGGCATTAATAGTGGGGTAAGTGCTTTTCATATATGGGGCAAGTGCTTCTCATATAAAAGTTTAGAGGCTCACGCGCATGTGCGTGGCGACGAGCGACATGACTTGCGCGGCCGGTGTAACCACTCCGGAGCTTATGGCGGACCAACTCCACAAGGTATATCCCAGCGAAAACTTGCCGAGTTTACCCAATCGAGGCAGCGCATGCCTATCTTGGGCGAGCCGGGCGGGCGCGGGTTGAGCAAGCCAAATCACCTGCCCAGCCTCCCACATCCGCCGAAAAATCGGTAGAATGCCGGGTTGTAGAAAAGCGCGACGGAAGCCAGAGAGCACACAGGATGCATGCTTGCAGGATGGAGGACGTCGTAGCGCTGTTCTCGCCCGGCGCGGCCAGCACGGCTCGCCAAGCGAGCACAGCGCTGGCGGCAACGCCCCCGGACTCTCCCGTGTTCCTTGTCGGGCCGGAGAATACACTAGTCGTTGCAGCGGTCCAGGCAATCCTCGAGGGCGCGCATCCGGTGTGGAACCCGATATTCATCTACGGCCCCTCCGGGAGCGGCAAGAGCCACCTGGCGCAGGCAATAACAGCCGCCTGGCGGCGGACACGTCCAAAGCGTTTGAAGGCGATTTACATCACCGCAAGCGAGTTTGCGCAGCAACTTTCCGAGGCGATCGAGGCCGAGTCGGTAGACGACTTGCGCAATTATTACCGCAGTGCTTCCCTGGCCGTCTTCGACGATGTCGGGCAACTTCGCGGCAAGCTGGCTGCACAGTACGAGCTCGTTTACACCATAGACGCGCTGGCGGCTTGCGGAAGCCGGGTGGTGCTGACCGCAGCAGTCAGTCCGTCGGAGGCAAATTACCTAGCACCAGCTTTGCTAGCACGGATGACTGCCGGACTGGTAGTGCCACTGGCCGTTCCCGCCGCGGCGACACGCAAGGCCCTAGTAAGGCACTTCGCCGAGCTTCAGCAAGTCGATATTACCGAAGTGGCCGTAAACTTGCTAGCAGACAACTGCCCAGCGAACCCGGCAGCGCTGAGGGGAGTCATCGCCCAACTTTATGCGCGAACAAAGCTCGACTGTCGAACCATAGACGAAGCGGCTGTCCTCAAGTGGCTGCGCCAGCGGGGTAAAGATGCACGGCCGTCGCTTCAACAGGTAACATCCGAAACGTGCCGCTACTTCTCGTTGCGAGTGGCAGACCTGCGTGGTCAGTCGCGCCGCCGACTGATTGCATCGGCGCGCGGAATTGCCATATACCTAGTGCGCGAACTGACCAATTGCAGCCTGAAGCAGATAGGACACTACTTCGGACGACGAGACCATACTACGGTGCTGCATAGTTATTTGAAGACTAAATCGGCGGTAAAGTCCGATGCAAATACACGCAGTGCAGTGGCGGCCATTCGCCAGCGCCTGGAAACGTCGTTAACGAACCCATGACGGTAAAGGAAAAAAAAGATACCAGTTATCGTACCCGACCGCAGAACGGACGATACCCGACCGGAGGATCAATGACCGGAAGTACCAACTCGGAACCTGTAGAGAGTAGATGCCCGAGTAACGAGATAACCGGCGCGGGCGTGTATGGTTAGACTGGAGCGCGCGCCGGAGACGGCTCGGACAATGTTCCATCCGCGTGGGTTTCGGACGGCCAGTTGATGCCGACGCGACTACCGCAGCCAGTCGGCAACAGTCGGCTGGTTATCGATCAGATGACATTGCGTCAGCGTTATGAGGTAACCGAACCGACAGCCAGCGATTCATATCGACGGAAAAATGGTGACGGCCGACAGCCGCTCGACAGGTTTCCCACAGCCAGTCGGTACTGCAACAGCTACAGTTATTGCTTAATTTGCTTGAACTTACGTGCAAGACGAAGGGAGCTATCAACAATTATCCGCCGTTTTCTAATACTAATGCATGTACTGAAGATATAACACTACGTAGCGCAGACGGTCACCGACTGTTGGTAAGTCAGCTCCGGCAATAGCACAGCCAGCAGTTTGGCCTGTGCGACCGACTAGTTGATGCGGCCTGGCATATCAAGCTATAAGAGTCGTTTTACAAACGGTAACAAATGTGATTGCAAGCACCCAAACAACCATTTCGACAAAGGCAGAAAAGGCAGTGAGCGTTATGAAACTGACCTGTGAGCGAGCGAAGTTTTTGTCTGCTTTTCAGCCGGCGGCCAGCGTAGCACCGGCTCGAAGCCCTAAACCGGTGCTACAGAACGTGAAGTTGGAGGCTCGACCCGACAAAAGCGCTCTACTGGCCACCGACCTGGAGTTGGGCATTCGGATCGATGTCCCATGGCTAGAGGTCGAAACGGCCGGCAGCGCCCTGCTGCCAGTGCAGCGGGTGATGGGAATCCTGCGCGAGAGCAGCGACGAGAAACTGAGCTTCGAGTGCGACGGACGGCGTCTGACCATCCGCGGGGCTACCAGCCAGTTCAATCTTCCCATTGACAGCCCTGATGACTATCCGTTGGTTCCCATCTTCCAGTGGGACAAGTACCACGAAATGCCTGCGCGGCTGTTTTGCGAGGCCATCCGCCGCACTGTGTTCGCGACCGACGATGGCAACCTGCGCTACGCTTTGGGCGGCGTGCTGTTGGAATTGGGAGAGAACGAGTTTATTGCTGTGGCCACCGATGGCCGCCGCCTCACCCGGCAGCAGGGCCCGGCGTTGGCCGTCAACGGGCATTCCACCTTGGAGAGCACTACGGTTGTGCCGACTAAGGCGCTTCAGTTGCTGGAACGGGTACTAGGCGCCATCGACGACAATGTGCGCATTTCCGCTCAGGAGAACGTAGTAGCGGTCTCTGCTGGCCAGTTCGTAGTCAGCACGCGCTTGGTGGAGGGGCGCTTCCCTAAATGGCGCGACGTATTCCCGCGCGGCGAGCAGATGAAAAAGCTCGATCTGCCGGTGGGTGCGTTCTATGCGGCTATCAAGCAGGCCGCCGTGGTGGTGGATAACGAGCGGCCGCGCATGGAGTTCACTTTTGCCGAAGGGAAGGTGGTGGTCGTTGGGCAGGGGGCCGAGTTGGGCGAGGCGCGGGTGGAACTGCCCATTGCCTACGATGGCGAACCGGTGACGGTGGTCTTCGATCCCCGCTTCTTGGTGGAGTTCTTCCGCGTCTTGGATGCTGAGGCAGTATGTACCATGGAGATCGGCGATCCGCAGAAAGCGGTGCTCTTCAGCACCAGCGATGGCTATGCCTACATCGTCATGCCGCTAACTAGGGAGACTGGAGGATGGTGATGTCCGCTGGGCCGGAACGGATCGGCGAGGTCATCAGCAGGGTGTTGGCACGTCGGGGCCTAGGCCAGCAGCTCAATATAGCAGCGTACCAGCGGGCTTGGGCTGATGTAGTGGGACCAGCAATCTCCCAGTACACTTCGGTCAAGGGAATTTACGCCGGCCGATTGGAAGTCTTTGTGGCTCACTCCTCTCTGTTGCAGGAACTGGGTTTTCGGAAACACCAGTTGCTGACCGAGCTTGTTGGACGTTTACCGCGGGAGGGAATCACCGACATCAGGTTCCGTGTGGCACCCGTCCCCTGAGTGACAAGACAGCAATACTCCGCGCCATTGGCTCGGAGTTCCACTAATGTAAGAAGCAGTATGTCCACTCCCACAGCATTCGAACCCTCAGAAGACGGGACTGAAGTCCCTAAGTATGAACTCCGCAAGGACGATTCCCAATATACCGCCGAACAACTCCAGTACCTCAGCGACCTGGAGCACGTGCGCGAACGCCCCGCCATGTACATCGCCGACACAGGGGTAAGCGGCCTCCACCACCTGGTGTACGAGGTAGTGGATAACTCCATCGACGAGGCCATGGCCGGGTACGCCACCGAAATTTCGGTTACCATCAACAGCGACGGCTCAGTTACCGTCGAGGACAACGGCCGCGGCATCCCCGTGGAAGTACATCCCGATCTGGGTTTCTCCACCCTGCAAGGAGTGATGACGGTTCTGAAGTTCGGCGGCAAGTTCGACAAGCGTGCCTACCGGCACTCCAGCGGACTACACGGGGTGGGCGTGACGGTAGTGAACTGCCTCTCCGAGTGGTGCGAGGTCGAAGTCCGCCGCGACGGCTACCTCTATCAGCAGGAATACGAGCGCGGCGTTCCTACCGGCGAGGTACGCTGTATCGGACGAACCGACCGCCGGGGTACCAAGACTACCTTCAAACCCGACCCCTTAATCTTCTCGACCACCAATTTCCAATACGGCATCCTCTATCGGCGGCTCCAGGAGCTGGCTTTCCTCAATGCGGGGCTGAAAATCCACTTCCGCGACGAACGCATCGGACAAGGAGAGACGTTCTGCTACAAGCGGGGGATTGTGGAATTCGTGGAGTACCTTAATCGCGCAAGCGAGGCTCTCCACAAGGACATAATCTACCTGAAGGGCACGTTCGAGGACGTAGATCTAGAAGTGGCCATGCAGTACTCCTCGGAATATACCGAGAACGTTCATGCGTACGTGAATAACGTGTGTACAGTCAATGGGGGCACGCATGTTTCCGGATTCCGAGCGGCCCTGACTCGAACGATTAACAACTATGGGAAAAAGGAAGGGTTGTACAAAAGCCTTATTCCGACCGGAGACGACTGCCGCGAGGGACTGACGGCTATCATCTCTGTACGGCTTGCCGAGCCGCAGTTCGAGGGACAGACCAAGTCGAAACTCGGTAACAGCGAGGTGGAGGGAATCGTCAACTCGGCTGTGGGCGACTTTTTGGCGAAGTATTTCGAGGAGAATCCGAAAACCGCACGGGCGATCGTCCAGAAAGGTTTGTTGGCGGCCGAGGCACGAGAAAGCGCTCGCAAGGCGCGCCAGTTGGTACGCGAGCGCAAAGACGCCCTTACCGGCGGCGGACTGCCCGGAAAGCTGCGCGACTGCACTAGCCGCGAGGTGGACCGCTGCGAGCTGTACCTGGTCGAGGGCGACTCGGCAGGCGGCAGCGCCGAAGGCGGCCGGATGCGCGAATTTCAGGCCATCCTGCCGCTGCGCGGAAAAATCATCAACGCTTATAAGTCACGGGAGGAGAAAGTCCTCGAAAACGAGGAAATCCGCAGCATTATCTCAGCCGTGGGCGTGGGAATCGGTGAAGAGATCGACCTGAGCAAACGGCGCTACGGCAAAATCATCATCATGACCGATGCCGACGTGGATGGGTCCCACATCAGAACCTTGCTGCTGACGTTCTTCTATCGGCAAATGTATCCCTTGGTCAACCAGGGTTACATCTACATCGCCCAGCCGCCGCTTTACAGGGTACGGCACAAAAAAGAAGTCCGCTATGTGCAGACCGAAGAGGAAATGAAGGCCCAGTTGCTCGAACTGGGCCTGGCCGACGCGGTGTTCGAGCCGGGCGATGGTCGGGTGATCTCGGGCGCGCAAATGGAGAAACTGTGCCGCACCTTGGCAGCCCTGGAAGAGTCGCTAGTGGCGCTGGAACGCAGGGGGATCAGCCTGCGGGCACATGCCGCCCGTCGCGACCCTGTCACCGGACGGCTGCCGGTATATCACGTGTTAATAGGGGCTGAGGAACATTGGTTCACCACGCGCGAGCAGATGGAAAGCTTCTTGGCCCGCCGCCAGCAGGGGGGCGAGCAAGGCGAAGTGTCGGCCGATCGTCCTACCGCTGATCAGCAGGTGGATGGGACAGCCGAGACAGGTCGGCTGCACATTGTGGAACTGCACGAGGTGCGCTCGATCAACAATCAACTGTCCCAGTTGCGCGAGATGGGATTCGACATCGACGCCCTGATTCCCCAGGAACGTACCGGCACTGAGGAACCGCGGTTCCGTTTCCGCCGGGGCGATACACTGGTGGGGCTGGAGGACCTACGCGGACTATTGGCCGCGGTGCGTGCAGCGGGGGAACGGGGTCTGCAAATTACCCGCTTCAAGGGACTGGGCGAAATGAATGCCGAGGAACTGCGGCAGACCACGCTCGACCCGGCCAATCGCACCCTTGTACGTGTGACGATGGAGGACGCCACGGCCGCCGATGACCTGTTTCGCATCCTCATGGGCGAAAAGGTCGAACCGCGCCGCGAGTTCATCGAAAAACACGCCCTGGAGGCACGCAACCTCGACGTTTAACGCCCTTGGTGCCGGCGGCTGCCAGGTGTGTCATCGGAGGGCTTCCAATTTGCTGCGCATTGCCGGCGGAAGTTTCTTTTCGCCCATTTCCTGCGCGGCGTCCAGCGCCAGGGCCCGTTCCGCAGCCTCGCGGGCCTGCTGATGCTCACCGATGGCACGCAGCGCCAGGGCCACCTTGGCCTGATACATTGGGCTGTTGGGATAGCAATGCACTGCCTGCTGATAGGCGCGGAGGGCTTCCTGCCGAAAGTCGCTCGGCGGAGAGTCGCTGCTTTCCAGAGCCTCGGCGATGCGGTCGTAAAGGTCGCCGGCCGCCCCCCACGCTGCCGCCGACTGCGGCACTAGGCGGACCATGTGGCTGGTGTAGTACTGTGCGGCCATCAGCGCGGCCGGATTGCCTTGCTGCAACCAGCGTTTTAGCGCCAGTTCGGCGGCCAGCCGCGGCGCGTCGGCTGAGAGCGGGTCTGCGGCGGCTGCCGCTTCGACGGCCTTCTGGGCTGCTTCGGTACGGCCCGCGGCGGCCTCGCGCATGGCCAGTTCCATCAGCGCGCGGCTGCGCAGCACCGGAGAGTAGGCCGTCAGATAACAGGCGAACATTCCGCCAAGCAGAAGCAGCAGCCCGGCTACTGCCACGGTGCGTCCGGCCGTAAACATTTGCCGCGCCCCAGCAGCGTTCAGCCCCAGCCCTAGCAGCAACCAGAACATAACTGCCAGCCCTGGATAGCCGATTCCACCGGCGGCCAAAAGATTGACAAGCATTGTCGCCACAGCGATGGTAGCCAATCGTGCTTCGTCCAGCCAGGCATCCGCTTCTTTCGGCCAGACGGCCCGCTGCGGTTCCTCACCGCCTTTTCCTGCGTTGTGCGTGTTACCGACGATACCTCCGCCTTGCACTGCTGCGGCGCTATTGATCCACGGTCGCAATGCGAGCAAGGTGACCACGGCCAGCGGCAGACCGATTACGACCGGCATGACGCCGGGCGGCGATACGCTCATCGCGCCTAGGGGCAGGGCGAGACCGTATCCGACGAGCATCCCGCCGATGATGTGTGGCATGGCCCCGGCAGGTGGCTCCACGACAGATTGCTGCCCCGCAGGTTGCTTCCCCACGTATTGCTCTCCATCGGGGCGCCTTGCCTGAGGACCAGCGTAGGCACTGCGAAACATCGGCGCCACGCGCGTGCCAAAGCAAACCAGCACTGCCAGTAGCGCCATTCCTGCCGGGATTCCGGCCGTGGCCGAAATCTCCAGCAGGAAATTGTGTGGGTCGGTTACTTCTTCAGGAGCGTGGGGGAGTTTGTAACGGGTGTAATAGTCTTGAAAATTGCCCGGCCCGCACCCGAGCCAAAGATGATCAGCGATCATCGCCGCGGAGGCGCGCCAGTAGTCCAGCCGATAGCGGAACGACTTGACGGCACCGGCGATGCCTTGACGCAGTACGTCGGACCCCAGCAAGCTGCCGGCGCTCAGCACGAGTACAACGACCACGCCGCCGCTCAGCCATTGCCAGCGGCGCAGCAGGCCGGACCGCGGCGACTGGTTGCGCTTGGCTGAGCGGCGCTGTACCAAGGCCGCGGCGACGGCCCCCAGGGCTGTGGCGATCAGCGCGCTGCGGCTGCGCGTCAGCAGAAGGCACGCCAGCAGCACCATGGCCGGCAGCGCGGCGACGGCCTTCTGGCTGCGCCTGAGGTGCGGCGAAAAGATGATTGCCGCGTATATTACGGCCCAGGGAACCAGGAATCCTGCCAGCGAGTTGCTCAGCGCGAAGGTGGCCCTGGGGTAAGGCTCGGAAAGGCGGTCTTCGAGCAGTTTTCGTTCGGGGGCGTCGGCGGGAAATAATTCGTCCCGGTGCGCGTAGTAGTAGGCGCGCGTCTGTGGCATTTCGTAGTACTTTTTGTAAAGGCCGTAACCTGCTAGTCCCACAGCTATGGCGACCATTACGGCTAAGACCGCCCGGGTTTCCCGCCGTCCGCTTAGGAATTGCCGCACGGCAAGAAAACACAGCACAAACCCTACCCACTCCCAAAGCATGTTTACTGCCGGCCGGGGCGCGCCGCGCGTGGTGGCCACAACGGCGGCCAGAGTATGCCAAGCCAGCAGCAGCAAGACGGTTGCATCGGTCCAGTCGGCGCGGATGTGCAACTGTGGTCTACCGATGGCGCCCAGCATCCACAGTACGCCCAGTGCGAGCCAGAGCATCACCGCCGGCAGACCGTCGCCGTAGGCGGCAGCCGACTCGCTGGGCCACAGCGGCCGGGCGACGCACAGTGCAACTGCGCCGCCCAGCAGCCAGGGCCGCAGCCGGTCGCTTGCAGGCCCGTGTGCCCCGGAAGGCTTATTGCCACCGCGCGATTCAGCGTTGGGTGTTTGGCTGTTTTCAGGCTGGTACACGCCCTTTAGGCTACACCGGCAGCCGTCTGTGTTGCAACTGAAGTGGGTTAGCAACACGGGCTTGCCAGTCGACCGACCAAGCTGGTCGTTTCACCCTGCCAGCCGCCCTGGCTACAAGGCAGGCGAAGGGGATGCGTTCCGCCAGTTTGGCACACCTGGGAAGTGGTTTAGATGTCGTAGTACAAGCAGAACTCGTAAGGATGCGGGCGGAGCTGCACCTGCTCGACTTCGTTGGTGGTCTTGTACCAGATCCAGGTGTCGATCACGTCCGGTGTGAATACGTCGCCGCGCACCAGGAACTCGTGGTCTTTGCGCAGGGCCTGCAAGGCTTCGCCTAGGGAGCCGGGTGTCTTAGGCACGTGCTCCAGCTCTTCCGGTTCCAGGTCGTAGATGTCTTTGTCCAGCGGTGGGCCGGGATCGATCTTGTTCTGGATGCCGTCGATGACTGCCATCAGCAGGGCCGCAAATGCCAAGTACGGATTGCAGCTCGGATCCGGACAGCGATATTCCAGCCGTTTGCTCTTAGGATTGGGGCTATACATGGGGATGCGCACCGCCGCCGAGCGGTTCCGCTGCGAGTAGGCCAGGTTGACCGGGGCCTCGAAGCCCGGCACCAGGCGCTTGTAACTGTTGGTCGTGGGATTGCAGAACGCACACAGCGCGGGGGCATGTTTGAGCAATCCGCCAATGGCGTAGATGGCCATCTGGCTCACTCCGGCGTATCCGCTGCCGGCAAACAGCGGCTCCTCGCCTTTCCACAGCGATATATGGGTGTGCATGCCGGAGCCATTGTCGCCGAAGATGGGCTTTGGCATGCAGGTGACGGTCTTGCCGTGTTTGCGGGCCACGTTCTTGATGATGTACTTGTACCACATCACCTTGTCGGCCATGTTGACCAGGTGGTCGAAACGCATGTCGATTTCCGACTGCCCGGCCGTACCCACCTCGTGATGCTGCGCCTCCAAGTCGATGCCGCATTCGATCATCAACTGCATCATTTCATTGCGGATGTCCATCATTTGGTCGGACGGCGGAACGGGGAAATAGCCTTCTTTGTATCGCAGCTTGTAGCCCAGGTTGGGCGATTCCCGCCGACCGCGGTTCCACTGCCCCTCGATGCTATCGATGTGATAGTATCCGGCGTTGGGCGTCTGCTCGAAGCGCACGTCGTCGAAGATGAAAAACTCGATTTCCGGGCCGATGTAGCAGGTGTCGGCGATGCCCGTGCTCTTCAAGTAGTTGACGGCCTTGCGGGCCACATTGCGCGGATCGCGGGTGTAATCTTCCCGGGTAACGGGATCCTGAATGTTGCAGATCATCGACAGGGTGGGCAGTTTGCAGAACGGGTCGATGATGGCTGTGTCGGGCTGCGGCACCACCAGCATGTCGCTTTCGTTGATCGCCTGCCACCCGCGAATGCTCGAACCGTCGAACCCTAAACCCTCTTCGAATACCTCTTCGGTCAGCTTATCCACCGGGATGGTGAAATGCTGCCACAACCCAGGGAAGTCCATGAAGCGCAGGTCAACGGCTTTTACACCCTTCTCGCGACATAATGCCAATACTTCTTTCGGAGTCACAAATCTACCCTTTCAAAATGCGGCAGGACACTACATTGCCATTGCCCGGGTACGGCCCAGGCTCCGCTGCTACGCTATAGCCAGTACCGGTCGGCTTTCGGAAAACCGGGCCCGAACCAGCAGTAACGCGCGACAGTCGTATTAGGCTATCTCATTTGCAAACTTAGTGCCGCAGAGCGATGCGAGGAGCGATTTGCGTATCTGTCGCCTACGAAAGCACTTGAGTTATTTCCACCCGCCAAGACGCAAAATGCATGTCCGGTTTGTGCGCAAATAAATAGCAGCAAATGCCAATTAAGTAGGCATTCTGCTAGATTTGTACGCATTCTGTTGGACTTACTGTTGGAAGTTTTGGCGTGCCCAGCCGTCGGTTTGTCGCTTGGTAACCGCGCTACATTTGGTAACGGCGCGCCATTTGGAACCAGCGCCCCTAAGGCAGGGCGCCCGGCCGGGGATCCGTTTCCCGCTTGGCGCTCGGTAGGTAGCCTGTTTGCTTGCAAGCGGATGGCCGGGTGGGCAGGTGGCTGAACGGGAATTTCGCAATTGCTTGCCGAAGCGAAAATGCGGTAGGATGGCTCGCCAACACGGGCGCTTCTTTAGTGGTCACCCCTTTTCGCGCTCGATATGGATGCACGGTGGCCACGCTATGGCGATCCAGCCACGCAGACGGCAGAAAAAGCTTCAGCGGCGGCGGGCGAAGGAAAAAGCTAAACGGCCAGAAGTGGCACACCGCGAGGCGCTGGGTATAGCTGGCCGATTGCAGCACGCTGCTCGCTTTCCGATTCTCCATTGTCGGGTCGCGGAAGATCTATGGGAAACGGGCCTGGGTCCGGTGGTGGTGAGCCGGCAGCTCAGTAATGGCGTTTGCGATTTTCGTGGTGGACGTCTACTGCCTGGGGATTAAGGACGTTATCGTGAAGTTTTACGCGCGCGACCTGTATGAACAGTGTCGCGCGAAATACGAAGATAGCAATCCGATGATCCCCATTGAGCCAGAGGTCGCCCGAAAGCTCGTCGAAGGGGCCGTGCAGTACGCACACGCTCTCGGTTTTCGCCGCATCGCGCTTATCACAAGGCGCACGCTATCTTCGGCGACATCGACGCCGGCGCTTGCGCCGAGCGGTTTGAATTCGGCCATGAAGGCAAGTCGCTGTTTATCCCCGGCCCGTACGACGATCCGGCAAAGTGCCGGTACGTCCTCAAGGTTTTATAGGAGCGCTGTGGACCGAACGGCTTCGAGGCGATGGTCCCGGCAGAAATCTTTCTGGGAGATATTCTATCGGCCAGTCGACCTTTTTCGTCTAAAGGCATATGCGGCGGCGCCGTTCCGCCGGGGGCGTGTCTGTACTGCGATGATGAGACAGACTCGGACGATTGGTAACCTCGCCCGCACGCCAAGCTTTGCAGTAGCCCTCGTGACTGCCGCGCCGCTGGCGGATTCTTCCGCGCCACAGTTAGCCGCGCGCGACCGTGCATGTTGGCCTTTGACGCAAGATTAAGCTGATGGCGGTATGGCCGTCCGGAGCTTCGCTCGTCTGGCCCAGGCAATCTGGTGTGGTCTGATGCTCGCTCGCGCCCCGGGAAGGCAAGCCAGCTAATCCGCTGGCCAATTCGCACCGTGCCGCCGACTGCGCGGCAACTGTCGGTTGGAGCGGATTTTCTGTCCGGTTATGGGCAGCTTATTGGCAGCGTTGGGCAGGTTGCTGGTGTATAATGGTCTGGGCCGCCGGGATCACCCACGTGCCATCCCCCGGTGCCACCGGCAATCCCCATACGCTGCACGAGAACCGACCAGACGTGCGGCCCACAACCGCAGTGCAATCCCTACCCAAAAACCGCTAGGCACGGGTGTATCTTTTGAACCTCATTTTTTTCGGGAGGAGCGTCATGTCCAAGGGGACGAACGCCAAGCACGCGTGCGTAAGTTTTGGTTCGGCTCGAGTGACGAGACGCGGGTTCGTCGGAACGGCGGCAGCCGGCGGCTTTGTATTGTTAGCGCCGGGGCAGGTGCGCGGGTACGCGGCCAACGAGCGATTGCAGGTCGGCTTGGTGGGCTGCGGGGGGCGCGGGGGGGACTTTGCCGTTGATGAAGGCTGGTCTTCCATCCCGCAGCAGACCGGCGGACGGCTGGCCGCCATGTGCGACGTCAACAAGCAAAAGGCCGCTAAAGCGTTCGAGCGGTATCCCCACGTGCCGAAGTACGAGGACTTCCGGGCGATGATCGCCGAGATGGGCCCCAAGCTCGACGCGCTGGTCGTGGCCACGCCCGATCACGTCCACGCCGCCCCATCCGCTCTGGGGTTGCGCGCCGGTCTGCACGTCTTCTGCGAAAAGGGATTGACCCGTACCATCGGCGAAGCCCGCACCCTCGCCGAATTGACCGTGGAGAAAAAGCGGTCCACGCAGATGGGCAACCAGGCGGGTTACAACGAGCGGGTGATCGAGAACGTATGGGCTGGCCGACTGGGAGAAATCAAAACGATCCACATGTGGGGCGGAGGCGGCGCAGGACCGCGCAAAGCCCCTACCGGCCAGCACGAAGTGCCCGACTATCTGAACTGGAACCTCTGGCTTGGCCCGGCCGCCTATAGACCCTATCATCCCGAATGGCTCAAACACCAAATGTGGCGCGACTTCTCCTGCGGCCATCCCGGTTGGTGGGGTGCGCATCTGTGGGCCACCTTGTATAAGGCGATGAAGCTGGAGACCCTCTGGCCGATCGACCGCAAACCGCCGGCCGCCGGTGCGAAGACCATCAAAGTCACCGCCGAGTGCTGCGAACTGTGCGAACTGACATTTCCCCGCTCCAGCATCGTCCACTGGGACATCCCCGCCCGTTTGGACTTGCCCCCTATCCGCATCACCTGGTTCGCCGGCGGCGGAGAGGCCGAACAGCGCCGCCGCGAGGCCCTGCGCGAACTGTTCTCCAAGCATCCCTCGTGGGGAAGCCCCGACGACAAACGCTGGGAAAGCTGGGTCGGCAATCTGTGGATCGGCACCGAAGGCTGCATGTACACCTTCGGACACGGCGATACCACCTTCGCCATGTTCCCCGACGAGAAATTCAAGGGCCTAGGCGATCCCCCGCAGGCGCTGCCGCGTCCGCTGCCGGGCCGCTTTTTGCGCGGTTGGGTGGAAGGCATGAAGAAGGGAACGCCGCCGATGAGCTGTTTCAACGCCTTCAGCGGGCCGTTCACCGAATGGTACCTGCTGGCCAACATCGCTACGCTGTTTCCGGAGAAGACCCTGGAGTTCGATCCCGTTGCGTGCCGGATCATCAACAACCCCGAAGCCGACAAGCTCATCCGCCCCACCTACCGCGAAGGCTGGACGCTCTGACGGCCGGCGTCGGACAACAAGGCGTCGGACAACAATACGGCGCCTCGCACTTTCCCGGAGACGTCCACCCATGGCTGCTGCAATGCTTTTACAGTACTGCGTTACCGCGCTGCCGAAGCCGGCGCGGACGCAAGATGCTGCTGCCATGCTTCGTTGGCCGTACTGCGCGACCTTACGGTGCTGCGCGCCGCTGAGCTGCTTTGTTACGGTCGTTTTTGTTACGGTCGTTGCTGTGCTGATCTTGTGCACAGGGCAAACGCATGCTCAACCGGCAACGCCGCGGCCTGCGGAACCGCCGGCGGTTAAGGCGGCGCGGCGGTGCGTCGATCGGCTGGGCGGAACGCTGCGCTACCACGGCCAAAAGATTGTGGCCGTGCAGGCCGAGAAGTTTCCGGCCAGCGATGAGGATGTCGCGGTGCTGACCGCCCTGACGGACCTGGAAGAACTGGCGCTAGTGGGCGATGGAATCACCGATGCGGCCATCGGACATCTGGCGCGACTGCCGAACCTGCGCCGACTTTCGCTGCAAGGGACGAGCATCACCGACGCCGGCGCGGCCAAGCTGAAGCAGCTTTGTGGACTTCAGCGGCTGGACCTCAGCGGCGCCGAGTCGATCACCGACACGGCCGCGGCTCATTTGTCTGCGCTGGGCGGTTTGCAGTACCTCGAGCTGCGGGGGACGACGATCGGCGACTCTGGGCTGGCGCATCTGAAACGGCTCGAGCGGCTCCGCTTGCTCGACCTGCGCGACTGCCTGCGGATAACCGACGCCGGCCTGGGCCACGTGAGCCAACTGAAGCAACTCCGCGCGCTGCGGCTGCGCAACCCGTCGATCACCGATGTCGGCCTGTGGAAACTCGCCGACCTGTGCCAACTTGCCGAGTTCTCGCTCGAAGGCCCGGCAGCGGTGACCGACCGCGGCCTGACGGTGCTCGAAAACTTCCGCGAACTAACCAGTCTTCGGGTTTCCGCGTTGCCGGACGTCACCGACCGCGGGCTTGCTGCGCTGGCCGAAATGCCGAAGCTACGGCTGCTGTTCCTGCGCGGCACACCCATTACCGGGGCATGTTTGCGCCACATCAAACACGGCGCTGAGCTGCTGCGGATCGACCTGTCGGAAACCAAGACCGACGACGCTGCCCTGGAACATCTTGCCGACATGAAGCGGCTGGAGTGGCTCAGTCTGCGAAAAACCCGCGTCACCGACGCAGGCATGAAACATTTGGCCGGCTTGCCCAAGCTGGTGTATTTGCAGCTTTCCGAGACCTCCGTCGGCGACCCGGGCTTGAGCGAGATCGCTAAGATCGAAAGCCTCCAGGAGCTGGACTTGGAACTGCTGCGGATCAGCGACAAAGGGCTGGCTCCGCTCAAACGGCTCAAAAACCTTAAGCGGCTCAACCTGTCGATGGTCGATGTCTCCGACCAGGCTGTGGCGGAGTTGCAGTCGGCCATTCCGGGCCTGGACGTGCTCCGCTGGCGCATCCCCGGCGGCTGGCCGTGAACAATAACATGCACTACCCACTGCGCTGCTCCCTGGCACCGCTTAGCGCAGCCGGTGGCAATGATGCTTAGCTGCGCAGTGCTCCCTGGTGGGCCTAAAGGGGCGACAAGATCGCGAGACGACCCGATTTGCTGATGGTGTTCGGGAGTCACATCGAGCAGTTTTCCTGCGCGGTCGGCCTGCGTGCATGGGTGGGGTCGTCCACCCCAACTACAGAACGGCATTGAGGACCAGCAGGTAGCACACTCTAATCCCCAGCCGGCCTTGATTAGCTGGAATTCCCAGGCGGCCTTGATTAGCTGCGCAACGCTGGGTTTGCGATTGCTCCTGTTGCGGACGAGCCCGGTTTTGGTACGACTGCTTGCGGCTGGTGGGAGGCACTTCACTGAATGGGCCGGAGGCGCAGGTCGCGAAAACGGATGTGCATCGTTCCGCCGGGGTGAATCTGGAGTGCGATATGTCCCTTGATTCCTACGTTCCGCGCGCGATGCACCTTGTCGTCTAGTCGTCCCGTGCCGTCGTAGTCGGCCACGGGCACCCCGTTGACCACGGTGTTAATCCGGGTGGCGCGGCAGACGATGTGGATGTCGTTCCACTGCGGGGCATGCGCCCATTTCCATCCGGCGGGAGCATGTTGCGGCTTGGCATTGCCTGGGGCGCCGACGTCGGGCCAAAGCCAGACTTGAACGCCTCGGGTCTCGTCATAAATAAATCCGGTTCGCCACGGTCCGGGAGGGTTGATGTCCACTTGCGGACCGTCCATCCAGAAGGCTGCATCGTCGTAGCGGCTGCGCACTTGGATGCCGCTGTTTCCGGTCGAGTTGGCGGTGGTTTGCACTTGCAGTTTCAGCTCGAAATCGGCGTATTCATCGCGCGTGACCAGCCAGATGTAATCGTGGTCGCTGCCGGCGGGCACCACGGCGGCGATGGTTCCATCCTCTACCCGAAAGTAATGTCGCTTGGCGTCGTCCTTGGGTTTGCACTTGACGACCCAGCCGTTTAGCGTTCGGCCGTCGAACAGAGCGATCCAACCGGCTTCGGCAATCGCAGCGTGCGCGCCAGCGGGCCTGGGAGAGTCTTCGGCCGCGGGGAGGGAACCGTCTGCGACGACGATCAGCCCGACCGCACTTCCCACAGCCAGTAGCCATTCCCGAAATGAACGGAAAGCGGAAAACCGCCTGACAGGACCGGGCAGAAAACAAGCCGGCAGTTTCATAGACAACCTTTCGTCGCGAGATCGTATTTGTTTCCGGGGTCCGTTTCGCGCGTGGCAGCGCCTGGGACTCGACCACGGTAGCCTAACAAACCGAGCAAAACCCCACAGCGGCAGCCCGACAAACCAAGTTTAGTTGCCGCACAGGGCCATTGTAAGGCCTGTGTCGAAGTTTCCGGAATATGTGCCATGCGCGCTGCTCGGCGGTTTACAAAAGTGTGGATTAGGCAAGGCCAAAAAAGGTTTACCCGCGAGTGAAATTCAGCTACGATGCACAGCGCAAACCCAAGGCGACAAAGGTCGGGCGCCGCACTGCACGCCTGTGAAGTTTCAGCCGTGCGAGGATAGCACAGAAAGGTTGGAACATTCATCTAATCGCTAAGCGGTAGCGGAGCAAAGGTGCTGCTTTCAGTGGAGTCCGATGAGTGAGTAATCGCACAACGATCACAGCAGAGAAAGTTCATAGGTCATAGCAGAGAATGACGCGAGGATAAGGAGAACGGTTCATGCATTGGATCAACATAGCGGTGTTTACGTGTTGTGCGTTGTTGGGTGGGCCTGGCCCGCAGCAGGATTATCCGATCGCTCCCGTGCCGTTTACGGCGGTTCACTTCCAAGACCAATTCTGGCTGCCGCGACTGGAGACCAATCGCACGGTAACCATTCCGTATAGTTTTGCAAAATGCGAGGAAACCGGGAGGATCGAGAACTTCAAGGTGGCCGGTGGGCTTTCCGACAAAGCGTGGACCGGTGGGGCGGGCTTCGACGACAGCGATGTATCGAAGATCATCGAAGGGGCGGCTTATTCGCTGGCCGTCAAGCCCGACGCCAAACTGGAGGCGTATTTGGACCAGCTTATCAGTTATTACGCCGCCGCGCAGGAGCAGGACGGGTTTTTGTACACTTACTGGACAGCCCGGCACACCGTCAAGGACCCCCGCCGCGTAGCCTGCCGGCCCGAGAAGCACCGCTGGGACAATATTGCCAGCGCACATCAGTTGTACAACGCCGGGCACATGTACGAGGCGGCAGTGGCGCACTATCAGGCCACCGGGAAGCGCAGCCTGTTGGAGATCGCCTTGCGCAACGCCGACCTGGTCTGTCGCGAGTTTAATCAGGGCGCGCGGCGCGATCCGCCGGGTCACCAGGAAATCGAAATCGGACTGGTCAAGCTGTACCGTATTACCGGCGACCGCAAGTATCTGGAGCAGGCGCGGTTCTTCCTCGAGCAGCGCGGCCGTCACGAGGGCCGACGCTCCTACGGCCCGTATTCCCAGGATCACAAGCCGGTGGTCGAGCAGAGCGAGGCCGTCGGTCACGCGGTGCGGGCCAACTACATGTACGCGGCGATGGCCGACGTGGCCGCGCTGACCGGAGATCGCCGCTATCTGGAGGCTGTTGACAGGCTGTGGGAGAACGTGGTGGGCAAGAAGTTGTATCTGACCGGGGGCGTGGGTGCCCGCGGCGGCGGCGAGGCCTACGGCGACGACTACGAATTACCCAATCTCACGGCTTACTGCGAAACCTGCGCCGCCATAGCCAACTGCATGTGGAACCACCGCATGTTCCTGCTGCACGGCGCAGGCAAGTACATCGACGTGTTGGAACGCACGTTGTACAACGGCGTGCTGTCGGGAATTGGGCTAGACGGCAAATCGTTCTTCTACCCCAACCCGCTGGAATCCGATGGCCGCCACGCCCGCAGCCCTTGGTTCGGCTGCGCGTGCTGTCCGTCGAACATTTGTCGCTTTTTGCCTTCGGTGCCGGGCTACGCTTACGCGGTGCGCGGGCAGGAGGTGTTTGTAAACTTGTACGTCGGCGGCAAGGCGGAACTGGATGTCGAGGGGCGGAAGCTGACGGTCCTCCAGCAGACCCGCTATCCCTGGGACGGCACCGTCGCCTTGCGCGTAGAGCCGCAGCAGTCGCCGGCGCGTGTGGTGCTGAAGCTGCGCATCCCCGGCTGGGCGGTGGGCGTACCCGTTCCCAGCAACCTGTATCGCTATCTGGACAACCACGCCGCGCCCCCGTCGCTGAAGCTCAACGGTCAGACGATCCCTTGCGAGCCTACCGACGGTTACGTGGCCATCGAGCGGCAGTGGCAGTCGGGCGATACTGTGGAGTTGGTGTTGCCGATGCCTATTCGCCGGGTTGTGGCCCATAAGGACGTTGCCGACTGCGGGGGCAAAGTGGCATTGGAGCGCGGGCCGATCGTCTACTGCGTCGAGCATCCGGACGTGCCCGACGGAAAAGTCCTCAACCTCCTTCTCCCGGACGACGCGGAGCTGGAGAGCCGTTTTCGTCCGGACCTGTTGGGCGGTGTGCAGGTGATCGAAGGACATGCCCAGAGCACGCGCTACGAGAAAACCCCCGACGGCAGCAAGCGCGTGGCGCAGCAACCGGTACGGTTCCTGGCGATTCCGTACTATGCTTGGGCGCATCGGGGCCGGGGCGAAATGGCCGTGTGGTTGGCCCGCACCGTCGAGGCCGCCCGGCCTCTGCCCGCCGCCACCACCGCTTCGACCGCCAAAGCCAGTTCGTCGGGTGGCGACGCTTCGGCGCTGAACGACCAGCGCGAGCCGAAGAGTTCCGGCGACCATTCCAATAAGTTCCTCCATTGGTGGCCGCGCAAGGGAACTACCGAGTGGGTGCAATACGATCTCGCCAAGCCGACCGAAGTACGCGCCGTCGAGGTATATTGGTTCGACGACACGGGCCGGGGCGAATGCCGCATTCCTGAATCGTGGCGGCTTCTCTACCGCCGCGATGGCGAATGGCTGCCGGTGGAAGACCCTTCGGCCTACGGCTGCGAAATGGACAAATATAACCGCTGCCAATTCAAACCCGTCACCACCGACGGCTTGCGCATCGAGGTCAAACTGCAACCGAATTGGTCCACCGGCATCCACGAGTGGCGCGTGGAGCCGTAATCTTCCTCCGCTGAACCACGATCGCTCGAACCACGGTGTCGCAGCAACAGACGACGCGACCGCCTCAATGGCCGACGCCAGTGCCGCGGTCGCTCGCTGCCCTGCGCCGATGGACGACGGTAGGCTGGCGGAGCCGGCAAGCGACTGCCATTGGCGGCGCATTTCAGGCGGGGCACGCGATGGGCAATTGTCGGGCACCGGTGCGCTTGCGCTGGGCGCGGCTGTAACGCTTGTAACGGCTGTCGGGGTGTACAAACGCCGGAATGGCGGCCGTGACCGCAGACGTGCGGAGCATAAGCGATAGTACCTTAAGCGGCCAGTGAGTTCGCTGTTGATCCCCGTGCGGCCGCCAGCGCTTCGAGGATCGCTTGTGGTTCCCGGCGTTTCCCACACCATCGGCCCGCAACCCGCCGCACAGCCCAGCAGTGCTGGCGAATCCCTCCAGCACGCGCAGCGGTCGACCGTCGGCTGGCTGAAGGCCGACTCCATCGCCAGCAGCGTACTGATCCTGCTGGTGCTGACCGGCGTGCAGCGCTTGATCGGCTTTGTGCGCTCGCTGCTTTTCTGCCGCTGGCTGGAGCCAGATCAGCTTGGACAGTGGGACGTGGCTTGGGGGTTTCTGATGCTGGCCGCGCCGCTGGCGGTGCTCTCGCTGCCGGGCACCTTCGGGCGCTATTTGGAATACTACCGGGCCGAGAACCAGTTGCGCGCCTTTCTTCTGCGCACCGCTGTGGCGTGCCTTGCGCTGGCGCTGGGCGCAGCCGGTCTGCTGGTGGCCATGCCAGGGATTGTCGCGCGTCTCATCTTTGGCAGCAGCGCACACCAGCAGCTTGTCGGCCTGTTGGCGGGCAGCCTGCTGGCAGTGATCGCCTACAATTATCTGATCAGTCTGCTGACGGCGTTGCGCACCGTGCGCCTGGTGGCGCTGTTAGAAACGGTCAACAGCGCCGCGTTTGCACTGGCCGGCGGACTGCTAATTTGCTATTGGCAGCCTTCGGCCGGAAGCGCCATTGTGGCTTACGGGGGGGCAAGTCTGGTGTGCGTCGTAGCCGCCACTGGCTGGATGCGGACGATCTGGCAGCAAGCGCCACAAGAATGCCCGCCGATGCCGCATCGCCAGTTTTGGGCGAAATTACTGCCCTTGGCCGGCTGGATAATGCTTGTCAATCTGCTGACGAATCTATTCACGGTTACCGATCGCTATTTGATCGCTCAGTTCGCTCCCGGCGACAACGAAGCGCGCTTGGCGCTAGTGGGCCAGTACCACAGTGCGCGGGTACTGCCCCTGCTGCTGGCTTCGCTGGCCAGCATGTTAGCGGCTATGATCCTGCCGCACCTGAGCCGCGATTGGGAGGCCGGCCTGCGCCAGCAAGTCGCCCAACGTATGAACACCGCGCTAAGGCTGTTGAGCCTGTCGTTGACGGCCGCCTCGGGACTGCTGCTGTTGGCGGCGCCGCTATTGTTTAGCATGGCCTTCGCCGGAAAATATCAGCAGGGGTTGTCCGTATTGCCCTGGACGTTGCTGTCGGCTGTGTGGTTCGGCGCAGCGACAATGGCTCAGATGTACCTGTGGTGCGCGGAAAAGGCCGGGAAGGCCTGTTTGGCAACGGCCTTGGGGCTGGCGGTTGGAGTTTTGATGACCCTCGGGCTGTTGCCGCAGCTAGGACTGCTGGGAGTGGTGTTGGCCTCTGCCGCCGCCAATCTGACTGCGCTGGCGGCTGTAATGTGGTTCGGTTGCCGGCTGGGATTGCGCGCCGACCGGGGGACGTGGCTGGCGCTGGCTTCGCCCTTGGCGTTGTGCCTCGGCCCCATCGCCGCGCTGGTCGTGGTGGCGGTCGTGGCGATCCTCGGCAGTCCGGCAGTTTTCCTTTTTCTGCGCAGCAAGCACATGTAAATTTCTGCTCAATTTCTGCGCAGCAAGCGCATGTAAAGCAAGCGCAAAGGTGAAGCCGGAAACAGCAGTGCCGGCCAGTAATCCCTGCGGCGGAAGCCGGCGGGTGATTCGCGCGGCGAAAAGCCGGCCGATGATCGCGGCCACGGAGCTAGCGGCGATGACGCCGCCGGGGCGATCCGGCTTCGTCGATGTACAGGCGCCGGCCGGGTGGCGCCAGCGCGGGGCTGCCTCCTCGAGCGGCTCACGCCGTTTTGCCAACCGGCTCGCACCGTTTCGGCGAGCCGCTCACACCTTCAACTCCCACGGCGGCCGGTATTGTTTGGTCACCAGGGCGTTGGCCTCCGGGTCGTCGATGACCTGCTCTTTTTCGGCATCCCAGCGGATCGTCCGCCCCACGCGCCAGGCGATGTTCATCAAGTGCCCGGGATTGCTCGACCAGTGGCCTTCTTCCACGTCGGCCGGTGGGCGTTTACGGGTCTTGATGGACTCCAGGAAGACCTGGGCGTGGGCTTGCAGGCTGGCGATATGCACCTCGTCCTTGAAGGCGTTGACCACCGTCAGCTCCTTCAGTTCCTTGTTGCGGCGGTTGGCTTCTGGCGTGATGGTGAAACCGGCCCGGTCGATGAGCATCGATGCCTCGGTGCCGCAGAACAGCTTGCCGTGCGAGCGTTGCTCCCGCCGGCAGCCGCCGCGGAAAGTGTATTGAAGCACGAAACCTTTCTTGGCCACTGGTCCGGGGCCGTAGTAGCAGATGCCGCTGAAGGTATCAGGCCACTGGGTGTTGGTGGCTTCGAAGCACAGGAAGCCGCCCATGGCCGTGGCCGCCACTGGCGCTTTGACATCCAGGAACCAGTGTACGATGTCGTAATGATGCACTGCCCAGTCGAGCTGCCACCCGCCGCCGTAATCGAAGAACCAGTAATGCCTGATGTAACGGTTGGGATTGTACGGCACTTTGGGGGACGGGCCGAGCCAGAAGTCCCAGTCTAGTTCTGGGGGCGGGTCACCGTCGGGCGGGCTGCCGAAGCCAGGATATAGATAACCGTAATCCCACACTTTTACCTCCGAGATTTCCCCCAGTACGCCGCTGCGTACCAGTTCGGCCGCCTGTTGGTAGTGCGGCCAGCTCCGCTGCTGCGTGCCGATTTGCACGATGCGGTTGTACTTTCGCGCCGCCTGCACCGCCGCCCGGCCTTCGCCGATCGAAGTCCCCAGCGGTTTTTCCACGTACACGTCTTTGCCCGCCTGACAGGCGTGGATCGTCGGCAGCACGTGCCAGTGGCCGTGGGTGGCGACGATCACTGCATCCACCTGCTTCAGCTCCAGCAGCTTGCGGTAGTCGCGGAAAGTTTGAGCCTGTGAACCGAACTGTTTGTGGGCCAATGCCAGTTGCCCGGCATGAACGTCGGCCAGCGCTACGCAGCGCGTGCCGGGACAACGCAGATGCGCCACCATATCGGCGCGGCCCTGGCCGCCGCAACCGATCAGACCCAGGTTGACGGTTTCGTTCGGGCCAGGACTGGCTGTCGCCCCGGCGGCGTACAGGCTGGGCGCGGCGACAGCAACGGCACTGGCGCCCAAAAAACGGCGACGATCGGTGATGTGCTTCATGTGCGTTTTCTCCTGGAGCGTGCGACGGTGGATGTTTGCGGGCTTGATGCGCTTCCGCCCGTGCGGTTGAGCACTGCTGACCGCAAAGGCAGGTGCTGCCGGCCGGGCAGCCATGCACTGCCGGCCGAGCGGCCATGCACTGCCTGTCGCGCAGCCATGCACTGCCTTTGGCTAGCCGCCGGATGCGCCGTTTGCGCCGTTACGGCGTGCAGGGCGGTTGCCGGCGACTCAGTGCGGTTCGCGCAGGCGGGCCAGCAGCTTCTGGTAAAACTCCTGCTGTGGTTTTAGCCCTTGGCGGCGGCAAAAGTCAATCAATTTTTCGTATCTTTGTTCCGGGTCTGCGCCGGTGGCGTGGCAGAGTTTCGCCAAGCAGTGCGGACACAGTGCCAAGGGGCGTCGGTCGGCCTCGGCCCGATGGTTCGACCCGCACATCAGACATTCGAAAGCGGTGCAGTGAGCCATGGAAAACATGTGGCACAGTTCGTGGGCGGCCGTTTTTATGGTGCGCAGCAGGCACAGGCGGAACTGCTCGTCGCCTTTTTCCGGCTCGCCGTTGCGATACAGCGACCACACACCCACCCGGTCGCGCAACGAGGCCTCGCCGAAGACGAAGTTCCACCCCTCGCCCGGCCACAGGTCCACGCTTGTAAGTCCGAGCATAGCGCAAGCGTCATCGGGCATTCGCGGCTTAAGCACTTCGTACAGCACGTAGCCGGTAAGTATCTGATGGTCGCCCCAGGTGGGATGCACACGGCGGGCCTTGGCGGGAATTACGTCCAGCGGCAAGGGCTTGAGTTTCCGTACCGGCAGATCAAAGAAGATGCCAAGGAACTCCACCGTCAGATCGACGATCCGCTGCTGGGCGGCGGTAAAATCGCCCAGCGGCTGTACGTAGATCGTCCGCCGGTCGGGAGTGGGACGGACCGGCTTTGAAGCCACGTACTGCCGATACGTTTGGCCCGGCTCGGGATGACTCCACAGCCACTCGCCCGGCTTCGGCTTGCCCAAAGGCGTATGCAAAGGTATCAGGCGGGCCAGTTTCGGCGGCAGGTCGTCTTTGGCGTGTGCGAAGGTGAACGACTGGGCGCGGTCGTCGGCGTCGGGCCAGTCGCGCATGGCATCGCCGGTTTGGGCGGCGGTATCGGCTGGTGCGGTAGGCGAGTGACTGCGCTGTTGGGTGGGAGCTGCACTTCGGGCGCCGTCCCCTGGACTATCGGCGGATTGTGCGGACGGGACGAGGTCTATCACGGTCAGCTCTGGACGGCACAGAAAGCGCATTCGCGGCGAGTCGCCGCGCTCCATCCCCACTCCCCGCGACACGTACAGGGTCGCGCCGCTAGGCAAGCGGGTAGCTCCCGCCGCCCAACTGCGCGGCACTGCCGCGTTCGCAAAGATCGTTCCCACCAGCGGCAGCCGCACCTGACCGCCGTGCGTGTGACCGGCCAGCAGCAGATCGGCTTCCACGTGGCCCAGCGCGAAATTGGGATAGTGCCCCAGCACGATATGGAACCGTTGGGGAGTCGGGTTGGGTAGTTGCAAATCGGTGCGGTATGAATCGTACAAACCCAAGCACGTCACCCGCAACTGCTCCAACTCGAACGAGCTAGTGTGCGGTACTACTGTTATGGCCAATCCTCGGAACGACTGCTCCCAGTCGAACACGTCCACGTTACCCCGTACCGCCAGCACGCCCAGCGGGGCGCGCAAATCGACTTCGCGCAGTAGCTGGTTCAACTGTTGGGCAAGCGATTCGAAGTCCTTCCACTGAACTTGAGTGTAATCGCCGCCCAACAGGATCAAGTCGGGGTTTTGCTGTTTGGCAAGCAGCAAGGCGCGGCGTTCGTAATCTGTCAGGCGATCGACTTGCAGATCGGTTATCAGTACGATGCGATAGGCGCGCGTGAGCTTCGCACTGGCGATTTCCACCTTGGTGACTTCCAACCAGTGCGGCTCGATCAGAAAGGCTTCTACCGCCACCGCTACCAAAACGACAGCACCTGCCCAACAAGCAATCGCCCACCAGCGATGTTTGCTGCGCATACTTCCGCACAATGCCGAGCCGGCAGTCTTGTCGAGCGGAGTTTCGCCGGCAGGCGAAGTGTCGGGTGGCGGGGCGGCCGAGTGCTCAGGTGGAATCTCGGAGCCGGTGGCGGCCGGAGTATTGGGCTGAGTGTTGGGCTGAGT
>CALLPE010000030.1 GCA_938015445.1 uncultured Pirellulales bacterium | reverse complement strand
GCCGCGACGATATAGCCGCAGTGGTTTGCGAAGGGTTACCGTAAGCGGTGGGGTGCGGCGGTGTGAAGCGGAGGACGTGACGCGCGGGGTGAAGCGGCGTTTCGGCGTGTAAGGATTTTCTGGTGCGTAGTTGGGGAGCATTCATCGGCTGATGTTGTTTGTGGCGTTGGCTTTTTATTGGCTGAACCTTTGGGGCGCGCCGGGATACCAGAAGCTTTGCCCGGCCTTGATGCAGCACCCTTGGCGGATTGCCCAAAGGGTGACGTACTTGTTCAACCGGCTGTCTGCGCAAACTGGCCTATTGTTGCATCCGAAACCCACGCTCTCCGGCCTTGGCTACTTCGACACTGGGTAAACTCCAGAGATTGGTACTTTTGATGCTGGTGTTGCAGCGGCAACGTTCAGCGCCATGGAAAACACGGCCATTCAACGCGGCCCCGGCGGCAAGTGTTCAACCAGATAGCGGGCAATCAACATGCGCACGTGAACAGCAGTCCCCTGTCCCTCACGGAGTCCGTGGTCGCGATTGGGATAGACGAAGTAGTCGAAGCGTTTGCCCAAGGCGATGAGCCGGTCCACCAGCCCTTCGGTGATCTCGATGTGTGTATTGGTTTCGCCCGAGCCGGTGATGATCAACAGGTTGCCGCGCAGACCCTCGGCATAGTTGATGGGCGCACTGGTGCGGTAGCCCTCGGGATTGTCCTTCGGCGTGCGCATGTAGATCTCCTGGTACCGGGCGTTGTAATACTGCGGCTGAGGCTTCGGCACGACGGCAATGCCCACATGGTAAATGTCTGGCTTGCGGAACATCGCGTTGAGCGTGTTCGAGCCGCCGCCGCTCCAACCCCAGATGGCTACGCGCGAGAGGTCCACAAACGGGCAGAGCCGCGCCAGCGCTTTCAGGCCGGCGGCCTGCTCCTCGGTCGAGAGCGGCCCAAGGCTGCCAAATACCGCCCGCCGCCACGCTGCCCCCTTGGGCGCTGGCGTGCCCCGATTATCCATCGAAACCACGAGGTAGCCCAAGTCTGCCACCGCGCGGTGAAACAGGGCATGCCCCCCGCCGCTCCAGTCGTCCAGCACCGTCTGAGCGGCCGGCTCGCCATAGACGTACACCAATACCGGATATTTCTTGGCGGGATCAAAATCGCGTGGTTTGATCATCCACGCGTCCATCACCACGCCGCCGCCGATGTCGAGTTGGAAGAACTCGGTCGGCCGCGCGATGAGGGGTTTGACCCGGTCGGCCAAAGCGGCGTTGTCCTCCAGCACGCGCACGCTCCGGTGTTCCGGCAGTTGCACCAGATCGGTGACTGGCGGCTTGTCGAAAGTGGAATACGTATGCAGCGCCCAACGGCTGTCGGGAGAAAGCACATAGCGGTGCGAGCCGGGCTGGTCCGGCGGCGTCAACCGTTCGGGCGTGCCGGTTCCATCCAGGCGCGCGCGATAGAGGTAGCGTTGCGTGGCGTTGGTCGGCGAGGCGTCGTAGTAAAACCATCCGTTCTTGTCATCCACCTGACCGCGGGCGATCAGATCGCTGCCCGCCGGTGTAATGGGCCTCATGCCCGAACCGTCCCGCGAAACGACATACGCGCGCCGCCAGCCGTCCTTCTCACTGATGATGACAAAGGCCTGGCCGCCGCGAATCCACTCCAATCCTCCGTTGGACGAGCTATGTGTGTCCACCCAGGCGGGATCGGTTTCCGCATAAAGCGTGGCGATCGCGCCGGTGCGATGGTTGGCCAACAGGAATTCCCGCGCGTCTCGGTAGCGGCTCAGTTTCTCGATCAGCAATTCGTCGGAATTCCCAGCCCAGCTCACCTGGTTGAGGTAGAAGGTTCCGGGTTTGTCGGGCAGCTCGAGCCAGCGCGTGGGACCGCCTTCGACGCCCACGACGCCGATGCGGAAGGTGGAAATCGGTCCGCCGACGCGTTCATATCGTTGTTCCCGGAAGGTGCGATAGGTCGGATCGCCGGGCACCAGCACCGCCCGCTTCGGGACGGCCGAGGAATCGGTCTGGATATAGGCGATCCATTGCCCGTCGGGACTCCAACAAGCCCGGTGGCCGTTTTCGATGGTCCCCGGATCGCCGTCCTTGGTCAGCGGAATCGTCCGGCCGCTGGCGATGTCGAGCACGATCAAGTTTGCGCCGCGCGTGGCCAGCAGCCGTTGGCCATCCGGCGAAAAGGCATTCGCATCAAACCAAAGTTCGAGACCGTCATCCAATGGGCGCAACGCAGCCGACTCGGGCTCATACAGCCAATGGCCGCTCCTGCGCTTGCCATCGGTGACCTCCCCGTGCAACAAGAACCGGTTCCCCGACGGCGCACGCTGGAACCACCGGAGCCTCAGCAGCTGCGATGTACCAGGGACGACGAGTTTCTCACTGGGCACCACGACCGTGCGTTTGCCGCTGGCGGCATCGTAGCAGGCGACCTCCGGTACGGTCGCGCCGACCGGCGTCTCCAGCTTCAGATAACCCGAGCCATCCGGTAGCCAGGTGGCGGTGAAGGTGCTTACGGCAAACTCGTTGCTTTCGTAGATCGCCTTGATCCGCGGCTCGATTTGTGCCAGCAAGCCGGCGGTTTCTTCCGCCGAGGTGCAGGCTGCGTGCGCCAGTCGAGCGAACGACACCGCCACCAGGAGCGCCAACGCGCATCGCAAGATTGTGAAACTGTGTTTCATGGTGTTGTTTGCCATAAAGGTCTGGTAGGCTCCAAGTTACTCAGTTGCGAGTACTGCTGCTGGGGCTTTCGGGCCGGCTCCGGCCGGACTGCTTTGATTGTTCGAGCAATGTCTTCAGTTCTTTCACGATCTGCGGATGATCGAAATAGAGGTTTCTCGTCTCGCCCGGGTCGGCTTCGAGGTCGTATAGTTGGCCAGGGGCGCCGGGCGCAGTGTCGGGAAGGATAAACGACTTCAGACCGGGATCGTTCTCGTAGCGGTTGCCGCCGGAGCCGGTGTGGTCGATGTATTTCCAGTTGCCTCGGCGGATGGAGAGCGTGCGCGATCCGCCGAATGCCTGTTGGAGCAGGTACGGCCGGATGGGACCGCTATCCTTACCGAGAAGTGCCGGAAGCATGTTGAAGCTGTCCTCGGCTGCGTCGTTGGGCAGTTCGGCGCCGATGATCGCAGCCACGGTAGCCATCACGTCGGTCAAGCTGATGAGCTGCGCGCTGGTCGTGCCGGGCTTCACCTTGCCAGGCCAGCGCACAAGGAACGGCACGCGATGGCCGCCTTCCCACTGGTCGCGCTTCATGCCGCGCCACGGCCGCGCGCCGTCGTGACCGTAGTCGGCGCGCATGTGAATGACGCTGGTGGTTTCTGGACCGTTGTCGCTAGTGAAGATGACCAGCGTATTGTCGGCCAGTCCAAGTCTGTCGAGCGTCACCAGGAGTTCCCCGACGATATAATCGAGTTCATGGATGAAATCGCCGTGAGGGCCGGCTTTGGTCTTGCCCTTGAACTGGTTCGCGGGGAACGACGGCAGATGAACCGCCTGCGTGGCGTGGTAGAGAAAGAACGGTTTGCCCGACGCGCTTCGGACGTGCGATTCGAGAAACTCGCGGCTCTGGTTGAGGAATACAAGGTCAATTTCCTCCATCGGGAAATTCGGGGCGATGAAGCCATCCCGACAGTCGTTAGCGTAAGGATGCTTCGGAAGCAGCTTCTTGTCGATCTTTGCTGCTGGCGGGACGGGTATGCGGTCGCCTTCGATGAACGCGTAAAGCCAGTCCGTCGTGGGACAGCACGCAGTACCGAAGAAGCGATCAAAGCCGTGGTCGAGCGGACCCCCTTCGATGCGGCGCGAAAAGTCCACACGTTGGACTGCTGCCGCACCGTTGCTGTGGATCGGTTGCCCGTCCTTGTCGAAGAACGTCAATCCGATGTGCCACTTGCCGACGCACGCGGTGGTATAGCCATTGGCGCGGAGCATGGCCGGCAGCGTGAGCCGACCGGGCGCAATGAGCGACGGGCCACCGACGCCCGTGAAGACCGCCTCGCCCCGCGGCACGCGGAAGGCCATTTGCCCCGTGATAAGGCTATAGCGCGTCGGCGTGCAGACCGTGCTCGGCGAGTGCGCGTCGGTGAAACGCATGCCTTCGCGTGCCAGCCGGTCAATGTGCGGCGTCGGCACCTTCGATTGCGGGTTGTAGCACGACACGTCGCCGTAACCGAGATCGTCGGCGAGGATGACGATGATGTTGGGCTTACTCGACGGCGCACCGACAGCGTGAATCGCTGCCAGCGGTCCCAGCAGCAGGGTGATGGCGACGGCGAAAAGAGCATAGTCGGTGGTTTTCGTCACAGGAACTCTCTCTTGCACTTAGAGCGGATCACCATGTGGCTCTCACCATCCAGCCGACAGGCTAGCCCGCTATTGTAGACTTCCGAACGCCGTGTCAACAGTCGTTCGACAAATGGCACCACTCGATGCCACCACGAAGGACAGGAGGCTCTGCTGCACGTCGATGAACATCACCAGGTGATTGCAGCCAATGGGCACCTCGCCCCGACGAAGACGGTTGAGCTTTCCCGCGATCTGACTTGAGCGATAGCATGCTATTTCATACGTTTGCTTGGCAGAGGGGCGGTCGTATTTCCGACGCGCAGGGTATGTGGTAACCGAACATTGTACGTCCCGACAGGCTTGGGTTTTTCCAGCGCGCGGAGCAAGATCTGCATGGCGGTACAACCCATCCGAAACCAATCGGTTTGGTGGCAAGTCAGGTTAGGGACCTCTTCGCCGCCTGCGCCCATGACGCTGAAATCCTGCGGCACGGCGATTCCGCGTCGTCGAAGTTCTTCGATCGCGAAACTGGCTAACGTGTTGTTGAAGCAGTATAGCGCGGTTGGGTTGGGTTTCAAGGTTAACAGGCGGTCAACCAGGTGTCTGGCTCCAAGTTCGGTCAACTCGGTGAGGATTTCCCATTGTCTGCGGCGGTACAACCCAGCCTCCCGCATTCCTTTGCGATAACCCAAGGGGCGTGAGAGGTTCATTTCGGCGCGGGCCCAGTGAGCGTAGGCGATGCGTCGGTGGCCAAGCTGAGCCAGATAGCGAATGGCTTGGACAGCCCCTTCGAGAGAGTCGTCGCGGACGGAGTGGATGCCCGGCACCGTAGTATCCTCGTCCAGCAGAACGATGGGCAAGCCAGAGGCGGCCAAGCGCCGCAGGATTTTTTCTTCCTGATAGGAGACGCAGATCAATCCACGCAGCCGTCGGCTTTCAGCCATTTCCTGTACTACTTTACGCCATTGGCTCTGAGTCGTCCGTCGGACGATGAGTTGGAACCCCGATTCTCCGGCTGCTTCCAGCGCACCCTGCAACATGAGTGCGCTGATCTCGCGGTTCGACGCTTCTTCGCGCCCTTGCGCATCCAGGAAGTCGGTCTGAAGGTAGCCGACGATCTTCGTTTCGACACCACGGACCGTGCCGATTCTCGGTGGTCGTGTGAAAGTTCCGCGGCGGCGAATCTTGACGATCAGCCCCTCGCGCTGAAGGACTTCGGCTGCCAGGCGCACGGTCTCGCGACTGACGCCCAACTGTTCGGCTAACTCGACTTCCGTCGGTAGCTTCCCGTCCGGGAAGCGATCCTCGCTAATCGCCTGCCGCAACGCCTGCTCTACTTGAGCCACCATACTCGGTGGCCGGGTTAGACGGTGAAGCGGCGATGACGTAGCCCGTCGGGGAACCGCCTTTTTCTGCCTTGGCATCGCGCAATCCTCGTCGGTCACACGATATTTTACAAATTACACAATCGCATTGTCTATTCAACATTGTCTCTCCATCGGCTGACCAGCGGCTGTAAAATACCAGTACGTAGCGTCGTGGGCCGACCCGCAAGCGGCGGCAGACCGGCGCCCCCAGCCGCTGACTAGTTACTCCATCCTTCCTTCGCGAGCGCCAACATGCGGATTCGATCTGTCCTGTTGCTGTCGTCCATCCTTGCCTCATCGCTGGCGGCTTATAGGCAAACCACCTCACCCAACGCAGGGAACGGCTCCCGCTGCAATTGTGAAGGGCGGACTGCTGCCGATCTGTTTCCCCCGGAATTGGTCGATTTCGTCGCCGATCCCAAACAGCCCGTTTTCACCGGCGCGGGGCCAGGGCACTGGGATGCCCGCATCCGCGAACGCGGTTGGATTTTGCGAGACGTTGACCTGTACCGGATGTGGTACACCGGCTTTGAACGCGACACCAGCCCCCTGTTGAAACTCGGCTATGCCACCAGTCCCGACGGAATCCATTGGACTCGCCACCCTGCAAACCCCATTTACGAGGAACACTGGGTTGAGGACATGATGGTCGTCCGCCATAAGGGCAGTTACTACATGTTTGCCGAGGGAAAGGCGGACCAGGCCCAACTGTTGACCTCCCAGGACGGTATCCAGTGGAAGCGCGTCGGCCAACTCGATGTGCGGAAGAAGAACGGGGAACCGATCGAGCCTGGTCCCTACGGCACGCCGACCGCCTGGGTGGAAAACGACGTGTGGTATCTGTTCTACGAGCGTCGCGATTTGGGTATCTGGCTGGCGACCTCGAAGGACATGAAGGTATGGACCAACGTGCAGGACGAGCCGGTCATCCCGCTGGGGCCCGGCGAGTACGACAAGGAGCAGGTCGCACTCAACCAGATCATCAAATACAACGGCCGCTATTATGCGTACTACCACGGTGCGGGAGCGCCCTTGCCAGGTACGCGGAGGCGGTTGTGGTGTGTCTGTGTCGCCACCTCCAACGATCTGGTGCGGTGGCAGAAGTACGAAAAGAATCCCCTTTTCCCACTCGCCGAGGACAAATCGAGCGGCATTGTTGTGCATGACGGGAAGCGATACCTGCTCTACACCATGCATGATCAGGTAGTCCGGCATGTACCGCGCGACAAACCACCGGCCGAGCCCCCCGAGTCGAGAAAAGATAAATCGAGGGTAGAGAAGGCGGCGGCCAGGATCAGGCCGCTGCCGATTGCTGGGGCGGGGCCAGAAATCGAGCAATCCACGATAACGGGGCCCCAGTTCCATGCTCCCGACATGATTCACAGCTTCGAGGAATACCATAACCCTCGCCTCGCGCGATTGCGCGAGCAGTATGCACCGGACGAGGTGGTCGCCGGTGAAGCCGACGAGTTTCGCCGCATCTTGAAACTGCGACATTGGGTTCACGGACGATGGAAATTCGATTTCAACCAGAATTTTAAAGGAGATGGTATGAATTGAGTTTTGCGAGCAGTGAACTCCGAGAAGGTACGCTTTCTCGGAGTAGACAGGTCACAGGCTGTACCGAGTTGTTGAGACAATGCAACCTCGTAAAGGAGCATACAGATGATTGCGAAGCTAAGAATGATCCAGAGCAGCCTGGTTCTGGCTGTGGTGTTGCTGTGGGGCGCGACGATTGCGGTGGCCGGGGAGGCGTCTCCTCCGGCCCCCTACGAGGTGAAGGACAGCCCGCTCCCGCACGGCAATAACGGGATTGCCGCGCGCTACCCCGGCGACGCGGGCATCGAAAGAGATCCCGCGGTGGTGTTCCATGACGACTTCGAATCAGGCGACCTCTCGAAGTGGACTCCCGGCTGGCGCTTTGACCGCGCCCGGATCACGCAGGAGGTTGCCCACAGCGGCAAGCATGCCATGCAATGGGCCGTCACGCTCTCGCAAGGCGATGACGGTGGCAACATGGCGGTGAAGCTCGCCCCTGGGCTGGATGTGTGCTTCTACCGAGTCTACTGCCGTCTTCCGGAAAACTTCGAACCCCGGCGGATGCACGGTTGGAGCATAACCGCTACCACCCCGGGCGTTTCTCCGCTCGGTGGGGCGGGGATCAGACCTACTGGCAAGGACAAGTTTACGCTCACGCTGGACAACCCGCATAACAACTTGTCACTCTACACCTATTACCCAGAAATGCCCGGCAAGTGGGGCGCGAGCTACCGGACCGAGTTTTCCCTCCACAAGGGGAAATGGCAGGCAGTGGAACTGATGCTCAAAGCCAATCAGCCGGGCCACCGGGACGGCGAAATCGCCGTCTGGCTCGACGGCAAGCTGCTTGGTCACTGGGCCGGTTTTCGCTACCGGGATGTCCCCGAGCTGAAGATCAACATGGTGCATCTGGTCTTGTACCTACACGCGGGCAACCCCGCCGGCTCTTACACCATGTTCCACGACGACGTGGTCGTCGCCACCAAGTACATCGGCCCGATGGCCCCAAAGAAATAGCCTCGTTCTTTTCCAACCCACTGCTGGAGGCAGCCTCCAAGCGGATGATGTTGCTTCTTCCGCACTTGCCTTGCATCGTTTACAAGCCGACGGTCCGGCCGGCGATCCGGGGGCCGCAATCGAAACACGTACTGAAGCAGCGGCGGCGGCAACTATCCCCAGCCAGTCCACCCAAGCGAGCTTTGCTACTGCGGACCACGTGTTGACGCTTGTTCCGTCGGCGGTCGGTGCGAGCCAAGCTCCGACCGCCCGGTGCAACTCAGGCTACTTCAGCGTCGGCCAACAGCAGACCGATTGGCGGTTCAATACCGCCGGTGTCCTGCCGGACGCCGTCTGTGCCGCGCACGATCTTGCTATTGCTCAAACCACCGGCGGAGATGATGCCATCCGCAGCGAACTGTGGGCGCTTTCGGCGTTGGACTGGTTGGAACCGCTGGTACAAAGCGGCGGGAAGCGCAAATCGCCGCTTGCGCCTGGGCAGCAGAAGACGGCGGCGGTCGATGTCGTGCTGTCGGCCCAGCCGTGGTGAGCCGTCCTCGCCTCTGAGGCCGCGAAGTTTTTCGCTGCTCGCTATTCCCCCGGCCTCCACAAAGAAGGTGAGTAATGGTGCTTGTATTGAGAGGTTGCACTTTCCTGAAAGACGCCGATGTTAAGCGGCCAAGGCGAACAGCTTTTGGAGAAGGGCGAGGATTCTCTGCGAAAGCTGGCAGTGGCGGGCCATTCGCCATAAGACTCTAACAGCAGCTTGCTGGCCGCGTCGTCCAGGGCCACCGGCAAGCTCATGGTGCTCAAGGCCACCCGAATCATCCCGTCGCGCCCGTGCGGCCGCTCGATGCCTTCCAGTTCCAAGGCCGCGCGGCACAGGTCCACCAGGCTCGTCGCCCGCAAATCCCGGGCCCTTTGGGCCGCGTCGGCCCCCAGGTGGTTCTCGGCCAGGTGCTCGCAGCTTATGTGGGCCAGGACGGCGGCTTCCAGCACCGCCTGTGTGGGCGGCTCGTGGCGGCCGCCGATGGCCGGAATCGCAGGGTGGACGCGGCAGTTGGGTAGTCGCCGCCGTGCTCCAGCAGGGCGTACACTGCAAACGGCTAGTACGCCCGGCTGGGCGTCGGGGAGGGTTCCGCCAAACGTCGTGCCACTGCTCTCCTCGTCCTGAATGGCGCGGTCGAGCGAGCCTTATCGACTCAGGCTGCTAAATGGCAAGCTGCGCTGGCTGACACGACAGGGTCTTAGCCGAGCTCAACGGTTAGATAGCGGAATCTTGCTTTTCGACACGCCTTGAACACGGCGGTGATAATCAAAGGGGTATCGCCGCGCTACGGACAAAGCAGGTACCGTTGTCATCCTCGGCGATCACTGGCGGAGTGCCTGAGCGCATCGCGCCGTAGCAGGCGAATTACTGCATACCCTTGGCGGGGCTGAGGCCTAGACGCTCGCGAACAACATCCGCTTTGCCCCACAGAATTTACGGAAAGGTGTACTCCGCGGATAGGAATGGGCCAGTCCGCCGGGAATGCACCAATCCCTGTTGCATGAAGCGCCTACGATAGCCAGCAGCAGAGCGTAGATCATGGCAACGGGGATATGAAAATGCCCATCCCGTTCGCCATAGAATGCGTCTTCGGTGAATGCCACTTTCGCCGGCAGCTATGCTAAATGGAGGATAGTACAGCGAAGCGTTTGGTAACTGATTCGCTCAAGTTCTGTCAGAGAGCCGGGCGATCCAGGCGTCTTCAGTCGAAGCGTCGATCCCGGAGCAGCCAGGATTGCCCCCCGAAGCCGACAGTGGTGATGATATCCAGGTTCGCGTTCACGAAAGCCGTGCATCGCTTTCCCGTGTCGCTATTTGTTGCCAGGTCTGGAAATGTTTTTCGAGCTGTGGCATCCAAGGCAATACACAAGGCGATCGTCGCTGATTCGTAATCCCTCTCAACCAGATGCCGGACAGCTTCGGCCACACGCGATGCGATTGACATTTGTACACACTTCAGCAAGCGTGGGAACAATCAGGCTCATTTGGGACCTTGCGCTCTGGGGTTGGTCTCTGATTACGTCGGTTTTATAGCGGGCAGGTCGATATGCGGCAACGATTTCAGCCAAGTAGAAGTTTTAGCCACATCCGCCATTGGTGCTGCCAATCCGGGCCGGCGGCGAGTTCACGCAGTTCGCGCAAAACCCATAACCCGTGAACCCGAGAGTGGCAACGAAAAACATCTTGACTTGCCGCGGAGCGATCCATACCGTAACAGCCCAATTCCATTTCACCTTAGGGCGTTGCAAGTCATGAGCGGCAACCAAACCGACCGATCTCAGTCCGAGTCTCAGCCGGTTCCTTTCCTGGACTTGGGGAGCCAACACGGCGTTTTGCGCGAAGAAGTTCTAGCAGCACTGGGCCGCGTATGGGACAGCGGGGCCTTCGTGCTCGGGCCAGAGGTGACTCGGCTCGAAGAGCAAATCGCCCAATATTGCCAGACGAAATATGCGATTGGTTGTGCTTCGGGCAGCGACGCGCTGCTGCTGGCGCTAATGGCCTACGACGTGGGGCCGGGAGACGAGGTTATCTTGCCCAGCTTCACTTTCTTCGCCACTGCCAGTGCCGTTACCCGCTTGGGTGCCCGACCGGTCTTCGCCGATATCGAGCCTGATACCTTCAACATCGATCCATTGCAAGTACAGCGCCTGATAACCGAGCGCACAAGGGCCATCATTCCGGTACATCTGTTCGGACAGTGCGCACGGATGGACCATCTGCTGCAAATCGCCCAAGCTCACCACATTCCCCTAATCGAGGACCTTGCCCAGTCCATTGGCGCCGAATGGAACGGCCGCCGCGCAGGTTCCATCGGGCAGATCGGATGCATAAGTTTTTATCCCACCAAGAACCTGGGTGGGGCCGGCGACGGCGGGATGTTGACCACCAACGATGAGCGCCTGGCTGACAAACTCCGGCTGCTCCGCGTACACGGGATGAAGCCCCGATACTTCCACCGGATCGTGGGCATCAACAGCCGGTTGGATTCCTTCCAGGCCGCTGTGCTGAACGTGAAAATGCCCTATCTGGACCGCTGGACCGCTCAGCGCCAAGCCAACGCACAGCGCTACGAGGAGCTTTTCGCCGTTGCCGGGCTGACCGATACGCTAAAACTGCCGGTGGCCCTTCCGCAGGCCCGGCATGTTTGGAACCAATATGTGATCCGCGTGCCGTACGGGCAACGCGACCCCCTGCGCGAATATCTGACGCAGGCTCATATCGGCACCGAAATCTATTATCCGCTGGGCCTGCACGAGCAGGAGTGCTTTGCCTACTTAGGTTACCGTCCAAAAGACCTGCCCAATACTGCGCAAGTGGCTCGTGAGGTACTGGCATTACCGATTTTCCCGGAGCTGTCGCCAGCCCAGCAACAGCGAGTCGTTGCTTGTATCGCCGAGTTCTTCCGCGGGCAACGACGCCAAGCTGTGCTGGTACCGAATCTATTGCTGCGTACTACGCCGGTCGGGCATGCAATTCCAGACGCTCAATGTAGGGCGGTACAGCAGTAGTAGCCGTCTTCTGGCCTCGAGCGCAATAAACTCCCGACGGAGCTCAAGCGCCGCACTGCGCGCCGTCACCTGCGCCTTCTACAAACACACGGCGACTTCGTGCGATCAACTGGCCACCGGCACGATACACTCCGGCCGATCGTTTTGCGGGTTGTTCACCAAAGTGCCGACCGGGTAAGCCGTCATCTGCTCGGCCGGGAATGGCCCTAGCAATGCGACGGCTTGGGCAGGCGGCACCGCGGGGTCGAGCCACGGGCCGTATGCTTCGCTCGGAAGGATAACCGGCATTCGATCGTGGATGTCAGCCACCAGCTTATTGGCCGTTGTGGTCAGCAACGTGCATGATTCCAGATAGGAGTGGTCGGCGCCCTCCCAGGATTCCCATAGCCCGGCAAACGCAAACAACCGTCCATCGCGCATGCCGACGAAGTACGGCTGTTTGCCGCCAGCGGTTTTCCGCCACTCGTAGAACCCGTCGGCCGGAATCAAGCACCGCCGCCGGCGCATCGCCGCGCGAAAAGCCGGCTTCTCCAGTACCGACTCGCTGCGGGCGTTTATCAGTCGGTTGCCGATGGTTAAATCAGTCGCCCAAGAGGGGATAAGCCCCCAACGCATCATGGTCAGCTCGCGCTGCTGATTGTTGGCATCGGGACGAAGGCGGATCACTGCCACTGGCTGCGAGGGCGCTATGTTATACCGCGGCGGGAGCTGCGGAGCCTCCAGCAGCGCGAACTGCTCAGCTATATCGCTTGCTGAAGCCCGCAATGTAAACCGTCCGCACATGACTTATCTATCACCCTCTTGGACGACTGCCCCAAACGTATCTATTTCCACTGTATTTCTTCCACTCTATTTCCATAAAATTCACGATAGCAGTAGTTGCAGTTGCCGCTATCGGGGATAATTTTACGCAAATGCCACGCCAGACTCCAAAAGGGCCGCAGTGTCGGAATAAACTAGGCGTTCGAATAAACTAAACGTGGCGCGATGTTCCACTGCAAGCCCCGCGGCAACAGCGGTTGCGCACTGAACCCACCGGTGAGGGCCAACGCCGTTACAGCTTGACCGACCTGTAAGGCTTTCCAACACAAACCGTGCTTACACTCCTACGGCGACGAAACTTAGGGCTACAACTCTTGTTTATTGTCTTCTGGGGGTTTAGAATCAAGGTGATCGGTCGGGCGACCGGTAGCTCGTCCGCGTAAGAACAGGTTGGCGGGTGTCGTCCGACATCCGCTGTCGTTGATCGCTGTTTGCCGTGCGGGCAGATTGTCTCTAAGGAACCCCACAACGTGGTTCTCTCCGAGATTGATCGCCATCTGCTTGAGCGCTGCCTGAGTCGGAAGCCTCGGGCGTGGGAGGATTTCGTCGATCGGTTTATGGGCCTGGTGATCCACGTCATCAATCACACCGCCCAGGCACGCAGCGTGCGTCTGACGCCCGAAGACCGCGAGGACCTCTGCGCCGAGGTGTTCATGCAGATCATCAAGGACGATTTCGCTCTGCTGCGCAACTTTCGGGGCCATAGCAGCTTGGCGACTTATTTGACTGTGGTGGCCCGGCGGATAGCAGTCAAAGAGTTGCTGGTTCACAAATCATTCGCCCGTTTGATGGAAGGCGCGGCGTCTTCCGATGTGCGCGAGCTGCCCGACCCGCATCCCGGCCCGGTGGCGCGGCTGAGCAACCGCGAGGAAATACATCGGCTGCTTGACAGCCTGCAAGGCGCCGAGGCGGAAGTGGTGCGCATGTATCACTTGGAAGGCAAAAGTTACCAAGAGATTAGCGCTGCCATTGGAATGCCGGAAAACAGCATCGGCCCGATCCTCAGCCGGGCCCGAGAAAAGATGCGCCGCGCAGGCGTCAAATAAGCCTGCCGTGGCAGATGCTGCTTCTTTTTCTTTGTGTCTTCGTGGCTTAGCGAACCATTTGCACCTTGCGTGGTCTGGGATCAGAGGTACTCCCTCCAGCCGCGTCGCTGAAGCTCATCGACGGCTTTGCGGACTGTTTCTTCGTGGTGTTTGTCGGCCACCAGGGTGGCATCGGGCGTATGCACCACTACGCAATCGCGCAGCCCGATGGTGACCACCAAATGGTCTTCCGAGGTCCGCACGATTGTGCCGTGAGTATCGATCCCCAGATGACGGCCCAACACCGTGTTGCCGTTTTCGTCGGTGCCGTGCAACCGTGCCATGGCCTGCCAGCTTCCCACGTCGTCCCAATCGAAGGGGGCTTCTATGACCAGCACGTCCGAAGCGTGCTCCATCACGGCGTAGTCGATTGATATGGCTTTGATAGCGCTGAACTCCCGATCGAGCACTTCGCCAAACTTTGAACTGCCTGCTGACTGTTCAATGCGCTCCAAATGTGCGTACATCTCAGGCTGAAATCGTCGCAGTAGCTCCAGTATCGTGGCGGCCTTCCACACGAAAATGCCCGAGTTCCAGTAATAATTGCCAGCGGCGATGAACTGTCGGGCCAGCTCGGCGGTGGGTTTCTCGCGGAACTTTACGACTTTGTAAACCGGCGGCTGTTTGCCGCCCGTGGGCGACACCGATCCCCACTGGCCCGCGCTTGGCGGCGTCAACGCCTCGGCCGGCGCACCCCGCTCAATGTAGCCGAAAATCTCGGCTGGGTAAGTGGGCGGAATGCCGAAAGTGATCAGATATTGGGGATGCTGAGCCACTATCGAAGCGGCCAGGGCAATACTGCTGCGGAAACTCTCGGCCGGGGCAATCACATGATCGGCCGGCATCACGGCCATTACCGCCTCGGTATCGCGCCGCAGAAGCTCGAAGGCCGCCAGTGCGATGCACGGGGCAGTGTTCCGCTTGCACGGCTCGGCCACAATCCCATCGGCAGACAGCTCCGGCAGTTCGGCCGCAACAGCCGGCACCAGGTCGCGACCGACCGCCGCCAGCACGCGCTCCGGCGGCACCAGCCCGGTCAGCCGCTCGAACGTCTCGCGGAGCATCGTTTTCGGGCCCACCAGACGCAGCAATTGCTTGGGTCGGTCCAAGCGGCTTTCTGGCCAGAACCGCGTTCCGCTGCCGCCAGCCATGATCACGCAATACAACACAGCCGCTTCCCTTTCGTTTTTTATTTCACCTACAAGCTTTATTTCACCTACAAGATGCCAGATCGGCTTGCAAGCTGTCGTCGGCAAGCAGACCGACGCCCAAACGCTTCCTTAATGGAAGAAAGTCGGCTGTGCGACTATCGTCCCCGGGGCTATCTTCTGGGCCAGTTCCTCGGCGTCCAGGGCGAATAGGGGCGATATTTCCACGGGCACATCCTCCGACAGTTCTGCACCGGCTTGCCGCAGCCAGCGGCGATGTTGGGCCATCATACAGCTTTGCACCCAGGTTGGAGTGCCGTACCCGTCGCCGGCGCCATGCTTGACCGGGGCAAACCCCTCGGCCGGATCGATCTCCACTACTATCGCCCTGTCGGCATAGGGCATCAAATCGAAAACGAACCGTTCGAACTTCAGCGCGTTTGGCTCCACAGGTTCCACGGGATTGCCAGCCGAATCGATGTGCGCGACCTTTTTGCGGGCAATATGGAACGGCAAGGCCTCGGCCATGGCCGCAGTGCGTTCCAGAAACGACCGTGCGAACGCGTGCACTGCGATGCTGCCCGCCCAAATGGCCAGCGTTCCATCCGGCGCTCGCCGGTGGGCCTGCTCGTCGGGCAGGTCGCTGTACTCGATGACGTGCAGCCGGCCGTCGATCTGCACCACGTTACCCACCTGTTCCAGCGGATGGCGCTTAGCCACTACCTGGGTAGTCATTTCCGAGCCGCTCAGCAGGTGATAACCGAGAAACTCGGGACCGCACACTTCTACCAGCGGGTTATCTACCTGGAAGTAAAACAGCAGCTCGATGCCCCGGTTGCGCATGTGCTCCAAGCCCCCGCTGCGCGCCAGTGCCGCCAACATTCCCCCGTGGCCGTCGGGGCTAAGAGCGATGCGGTCGCGTGCGGCCAGCAGAATCCGCCCGCTACGAGCATCCACCGCAGGCATCGTACCCTGGCAAAAGATAAATAGGTCTTCCTCAGCAAGGCCGAAACGCTGCTGCTGGGCGAGAAAACTCACCGTCTCGTCATGGGTAGCGGGGCTGGTCATCAGGTACAACGGTATGGCCGATCCGTACCGCCTACTGACGGCGCGCAGCTTTTCCGCATGTATCTGAAACAGGCTGCGCCGCGACAAAGGGCCGATCGGAAACATGCCTTTGGGATGTGGGAATCCCAGTCTAGTTCCCTGACCGCCTGCCACCAGTATCGCCCCAACCTTTCCTGCTGCTAACGCCTGCCTTCCCTGTGCAACCGCCTCCTCCCTGCTGAAAGGGTTGCGCGCCGGAGGCAGGCGGATTGCCGGGGGCGACTGCGATCGGGCGGCCATCGCGCCGTAGTCGGCCCGTCTGTCCCCCTGATGATACAGCCGGTCGATCAACCCCAAGTCGAGCCGCGCGATCTGTCCGGCCAACGAGGCCCGTTGCTTCTCGTCCAGCTCGTCCCAAAAGGCAAGCAGGTGTTCCTGGCCGTAGGGAGCAAGCAGGGAAAGCAGCTCTCCCCGGGTCATCGCTTTACCTCCATTGAACCCGAACAACACCTTCGCTCTGGCATCTTGACACTGCCCATCTCAGAATAGCGCCGTGTGATGTGACGGCAAGCTGTCCGGCTGTCGATTTAGTTTCGTCACAGGACTATGCGATAGATGTGTACGCCAAGCGGAGCGAACACGTCCCCGAACCGCCCCTGCTCGGCCTTGATGGTGCGCGACTCGTCGATGACCGTCACTTCGCTTCCCTCCGGCAAGCCCTCGACAGAAATGGTGGCGCGGGCAGTGCGCATCCGCTGGTCATAGTTGACTGCAAACAGGTACAGGGCGCCGTCATGTTGGCGGGCCAGCAGGGCAAGCTGCGTGTCGTCCTCGGCTTTTATGGCCACGCGGCGGCGCGGCGCATCGGCCAGAATGGCTGTCGCCAGGCGCGTGATCTGGGCATTGATTTCGGCCAACGCCTTGCGATTCTCTTCTGGGACTCCGAACTGGCTATAGGCCGGCTGCCACACATGGGTGAAATACCCTATGGCCGTGGCTCCATTGCAGATTGCCATCCACACTTGGGCGCGTATATGGGCCGGTGTTACATCCTTTTGTTTCTCTAGTGGCCCGGTCCACTGGCTACCCTTGCTGGTCTCGATCCACGCATAAACCGGGCGTTTCCCGGCCATTTCCACCAGTTGGCCGGTAGCCTCGTACACCAGATGAATCCACTCCGGTTTATTCCAACCATAAATCGGATAGATGTCATATCCAACTATATCAGTGGCCTTGATGTAATGGGGGTACAAGCTCTGCCGTTGTTGATCAGTCCATTTCTGGAAATGAGGATGGAAGTACCCGGTCAACGTCATGAACACCGGTCGACTGGGGTCGCTAGCCTTCATGCTGCGATACTTCTCCATCACTTTATCTGGCATCATGCGCGGTTCTTGCCGGGGAGGGGACAGCACGACGTTTTTCCCCTGCGAATCGAAGGCCTCGATTTCTCCGACCGACCCCCAATCGTGCTCATTAGGGTAAGTGCTGTGAACGGTGAAGGTCAGTTCCTTGAATGTCACCGGTTTGGGAAGGAGGAACTTCTGCTGGCCGGACTTGTTGGCCAGTTCGACCTTGAGCACCTCACGGCCGTCGGCAGCAAAGCTCACCTGCTTGGCCACCGGCAGACCCTTGGAAATTGTCAGCCACACAGCCACGCTTTCGGCAGTCACCGGCTTTGGCAAACGGATGGTGATGCTGGCCCCTTGCAGCGGGTCCAACACCGACCAGGTATGAGTTACTCCGTCAACTATTCGCCACAAGGGCGTTCGGGGATTGATCTTCAGACTCTTGTCGGGGACGATTTCGGCGTCACTGACCTGGTGGGGCAAGTCCGGCTCGTCGTCGTGAATGTAGCCCAGCAGCGCGGGATGCCCTTTCAGCCCCTCGTGATACGGCATGACGCCGTACAGACCGGCCTTGCGCACCAGTTCGATGTACTCGGTGACGTCGCGGGTGCCGCTGGACTTGGGCCAGTAGCCGGCGACGGTGTTCATTCCGCAGGCCCGCACGAACTGGAAATTCTTAGCGTCTTGAAGCCAAGCCATCAGCGGAAAGAACACCTGGTCGTTGACCTCTAACGCCCGGTTGTTGTTGATGTACACTTTTTGGATCGGTGCGAGGCGGATTGAGGTTGGTTCGCCCGCCGGACAAACCCCACATAATGCAGCCACGAACGCTACGGTCAGAATCGCTCGGAACATGGGGGTGCTCTTGTTACTGGGCAAATCGTTCAGCGTTGCACAAGTTTATCTCACAATTAAAGCACATATTTATCTCATAATTAAAGCACAAGTTTATCTCAGAATTAAAGCACATATTTATCGAACAAAAGCACAAGTTTATCTCAGAATAAGACGGTCGGCGATAATCAGACGTGGCGGCTGCGCGAGTAACCATGACTGCGCGATTAACCGCGGCTGCGCGAGTAACCTACGCAATACACGCTTAACCTACGAAGTATCAGAACGCAGGGCGAACAAGTCCAGTAGAAAATTGTATGTCCGCTGTGCGATACCCGGCGATTGGCTTTCGCGCGGCCCGGCCACGTTCAGCACAGCGATCCGGTTGTCGCTTAGCCATCGGTAAACAAGCTGCGCCGGCGGCGGCCGATCGAGGTTCACCACCAGCAGCGGACGGCGGTACTTTATCGCCAGCTCGTATGTCAGCTTGGTTCCGCCCTTGAGTTGCTCGGGATACGGGGCGCCCATAATGCCTCCGTCGCCGGAGGTTTCCCCAGTAACGGCCTCCGATGAGGGCGAAGGGACGAACAGTATCAGCGTACCGTCCGAGTCGCGCACATTCAGTTCGGTACGGACGTGATAATCCGGCGATTCGCATTCTTCGAGCTGATACACGTTGGGTATGCTGCCGTCCTCGGCCAGCCGGCCGCGCGGACACCAGCCGCCATGTGGGATACTCAGCGCGATAGCCGCATCCAACGCGGCCCGATCAACTCCGGTTTGACCGCCGGAGATAATCTTCGCCGGGCGGAAAGTCATGTATTGGTCGGGGCTGCACATCGCGTCACAATCGCGGCCTGGTCTGCCGCCGGCCTGTGGTAGCCTGAAGGCACTGCCGGTCAAGCGACAATCTACCGCTCTGGCGTGGTACGTGACGGAGCGGCGTTCCGCGACGGAAGCGCCGGTCATACGGTGCTCTACTGGTGTTGGAGCGGCGGGGCACAAATCGGCCGATCGACGAACCAATTGGCCAGCTCGCTGTTGAGGAAGCGTTCCTTTTGCGGGTCCCATTGCAACCGCCTGCCCACTTGCAAGGCGATGTGCCCCAGCAGACACATGCTGGTCACCCGATGGCCCACCTCGGCCGGCTCCAGCGTTTCCTGTCGGGTTTTTACGCAGTCGATGAAATCGCGCTTATCGCTTTTTAAGGGGAACTGCACGGCATCGGCCGGCAGCTTGACGGTAAGCAAGCTGGGCGGTTCGGCCGTGACGGTGCGCATGTCGGCGTAAATCGACCCTTCGGTACCTTCGACTTTGACGAAAGTACCCTGGCTGACGTACCGCCATTGCAACCCGTTGGCAAAACGGTAATGGACTTCGAACTCCAGCGGGCAGTTCCAGAAACTTTCCTTGGGCGGATATTTACCGGTCGCTTCGATTTCCACCGGTCCGGTGCGCTCCACCCCTGCGCACCACATGCCCACGTCGTTCAGATGCGAACCCCAGTTGGTGATCTTGCCGTCGCAGTAATCCAGCAGACACATCCAGCCAGGCCGGGCATTGTAATCCTTTGGTTTGTGTACTCGGGCTTCGGTGTACGGGGCGTGAGGGGCAGGTCCTAGCCAGCGCTGGTAGTCCAAGTCGGTCGGGACGGGCATTTCGGGCTGAGGGGTCATTAGCGCCGGATCGCCGCCTGGCACGCCGGTCGTGACCTGTTTGATCTGTCCCAGCACTCCGTTGCGCACCAGCGTCGCAGCCTGGTGAAAACTTGGCAGCGAGCGGAACTCGCTATCCACGCGGAACACGCGGCCCAGCTTGTTGCATAAGTCGCTCAGCAGCCGTCCCTCGGCTATGCTGCGGGTGATGGGTTTTTCCAGCGATACGTCTTTGCCCGCCTCGAAAGCCGCAATGGCCATCGGCACGTGCCAATGGTCGGGGGTAGAGATCATCACGGCGTCGATGTCGCGTCGGGCCAGCAGCGAGCGGTAATCCACATAGGTCGCGCAACCTTTGTAAGCACCGGATCGCGTTTGCGCGGCGTACTGGGCTTCAACTCTCTGTTTGGCTTCCTCAAGTCGCCAGGAATCGACGTCGCACAGGGCGACCACCTGCACGTCGTCCATGGCCAACAATTGGGCCAGATTCACTCTGATCCCCTGCCTTCCCAGCCCGATCATTCCCACGGTGATCCGCTGGCTGGGAGCGGTCTGCTGTTGACCAAACACTGTGCTGGGCACAATGTGTGGAAGCACGGCAGCCGCCGCAGCCGCGCTGGTTGCGGTTTGCAGAAGCCGCCGCCTGGAAACAGCTTGTCGGAACGCCATGTCGAGTTCCTTTGTCAACAGATCGGTTAATCGGCCCGCAATGAAAAAAGTCGGCCGCCGGCCTTGTGGGTACCAATCCGCATACCAGTATAACCGCGGCGGTGCGATAACGACACACCTGGCGGCATCGCAAAGGGTTTTCCCCCGGGCGCTTCAGCGATGGTGCTGTCTGCGGCACGACTGGAGGTTTATATGTGGTCGATGGTGCACTGCCTGACATTTTAGATCGAGAGTGTTATGAACGACTTAGATCGAGAGTGTTATGAACGACGCCGCAGCGTAGAATTGCTGTGATGGGGAGGTAGTGTGGAGCGCACGGTTGCTGCGACGGAGCGTAGTTGCCTCCCGCCAGCATTGCATGTGGAGTGTATGTTGCATGTGGAGTGTATAAAGTGAGCGATTCAGTCAGGGACAATCCGCAGCCATCGGCAGATCGCCAGGAGCCGGCGTCCGCCGCCGCGAAGGTGCGCGGCTTTCCGCACGCGCCAGGCGTGTATCTGATGAAGGACGCCGCTGATCGGGTGATTTACGTAGGGAAGGCCAAAGACCTGCGGAATCGGGTGAGCAGCTACTTTCTTAAGCAAGCCGCTGAAGACCCGCGCACCGCCAATTTGGTGCGCGAAATCGCCGACGTGGATTTCATTCCCGCCGATAGCGAAATCGACGCCCTGCTGATGGAAGCGCGGCTGATTAAAGACATCCAGCCGAAGTACAACCGCGAGTTGCGCGACGACAAGACGTTTCCGTATTTGGAGATCTACACACGAGAAGATTTTCCCCGGGTAACCGTGACGCGCAAGCCGCGCAGTCGGGGAGTGAAGCTTTACGGGCCGTTTACCAATTCGCGTGGTTTGCGCGGGGCGGTGCAAGTGTTGCAGCGGATATTCCGCTTTCGCACTTGTTCGCTGGAGATCGACGAGAAAGACCAGCGCTGGCGCTGGTTCCGGCCGTGTCTGCTAGCAGCCATCAAGCAGTGTTCCGCGCCGTGCAACCTGCGGATCAGCAAGGAGGATTACCGCAAGGCCATCCAGCGGCTCCAGCAATTTCTGGAAGCCGGCAAGAAGACGCTGCTGCGCGAAATGCGCGAAGAGATGGAGGCCGCCGCCAAGCAACTCCGCTTCGAGGAAGCCGCCCGACTGCGCGACGAGATCGCCCTGCTTGAAACGCTCGACCAGCGCGGCGACTTGAGCAGACACGTGCAGCCGGAGGTCTTTCCCATCGACCCGAAGCGCGGACTGGCCGGACTACAAAAGGTGTTGCACCTTAACCAGCGGCCGCGGGTGGTCGAAGGGATCGACGTGGCGCATACCGCTGGGACCGAAACCGTTGCGGCACTGGTGCAGTTCATCGACGGTCTGCCGTTCAAGCCGGGCTACCGGAAGTTTCGTATCCGCTCGGTAGAAGGCGTGGACGATTTCGCCTCTGTACGCGAGGTAGTGTCGCGGCGCTTCCGTCGGGCCGCCGAGGAAGGACAACTGCTGCCCGACGTGCTATTGATCGACGGCGGCAAGGGGCAGCTCAACGCGGCGCTAGGAGCGCTAGAGCCTTTGGCGATTAAGGTGCCCAAGGTGGTAGCGCTGGCCAAGCGCGAAGAAGAGCTGTACGTCCCCGACGCCGAGGAGCCGATTCGGCTTAGCCGCAACAGCTTCGCCCTGCGGTTGCTCCAGTACGTCCGCGACGAAGCACATCGCTTCGCCCAGCATTATCATCATGCTTTGCGGCGGCGATCGACGCTGGGCGAGTGACCGCCGCCGGCAGCTCTCACGCAATCCGGCGGCTTTCACGCAATTACGGAATAACGACAAGTGGCGGCTGGCGGCAGCTCTTGCGGAACAAGCATTTGTAACCGCCGCCGACGGGTTTACGGCTGCAAGCGCAAATCGCTTCGCCTCTACCTGATGCAAGCGCGGTACGAGCAATTGCAGCCGACGGCTTTCCCACCGCAAGGGCAGATCGTTTCTGCGGGAAGCAGCGGCCTACTATGGTGCAACGACCACTTCTTCGCCTTCGATTGTAGCCAGTGCCGCCAGCAGTTCGATGTCCATTTCCGGGCTATAACAGCGCACTGCGCCATCGCACAACAGGAAGTTTATGCCCGCCGGGTGGAAGCTGCCCCACAAGCGCCGGCAGGGACTGACGGCGCCTGGTCCGCCGGCCGCCCGACAGGCGGCGTAATCGCCCGACAGTATGCGCGACTGCGGCGTCACCGCCGACAGGCTGTAATGGCCGAACGAGTACGCCCACAAGGTGCGCATTTCAGGGTTGGTCTTGGTGACCGACTCGCCGACCAAAAGCGTGTTGGACAATCCGTCGCGGACCGCCTTAAAGCTTTCCGGGCCATAGCCATAAACGCCGACCAGGTGTATCGGCCCGCGCCATTCGGGCGGATAACCTTCGGCGTCCATGGGGGCATCGAGGAAACGTTGCCCGTCGCTTTTTCCGCTTACAGCCCGATAAGAGCCGGGCATGTAGGCCACGTTCATCGCCCAGGCCGCAGCCGGCCCGAACCCTGGCACAGTCAATACATTGGTGTCGCGGTCGGAAGGGCAGACGTAAGTGGGCACGCGGGTTTCGCGTACTTGTTTGTTGACCGGGGCTTCGTTGGGTTCGTTGTGGTTGTACAACTGATACAAGTTTTGCTGACCCAGATAAGGCAGCAGCGAAATAGCCCAATTGGCTCGGTCTTCCGAGGGAGTATCTACGCCCGGCACCTGTCGGCCTGGACACACCCCCGCAGTCTTTGCGTAGTTGCCCGGCGGCAGTTTGTGGTGCGCGGCGTGATATTGCTGGACAGCCAGACCGATTTGCTTAAGATTATTGCTGCACTCGGAGCGGCGGGCGGATTCGCGCACCGATTGGACAGCCGGCAGGGTCAACCCTATCAGCACGCCGATAATCGCTACCACTACCAGCAGTTCCACCAGTGTAAAACCGCTCCGCCGCTCCATAGGTTAGCTCCCTAACCTTGAGTGCAGCCCGCCAGAGGGAAGTCGCGCCAGTTTTCCCAGTTGATTATTGACCACCAAGCGACAAAGGCACGAAGAATCTGGAAGTAAGCTAGTACCACGATGGTGCCGAGACACGACGAAGCACTAACGGATGCAAGCCAGCTCGGCACCACCACCGATATGAAGCAAATCCTCCGTTTGGCGCCCGGTTGATTTCTCTAGTGTTACAGTGGTTCTTCTGATTTCTCTTCAGTAGTTCTTCAATACGAAGTCCGCAGGGCGAAGTTATCGCGCTGTGTTGCGTCGGCGTGCGTGCCAGAACGCGGCCACGCCGGCTGCGCCCAGGAGCATCCACACCGCGGCCGGCTCGGGCACCATCGCTCCGCCGACGATCGGGCCGCTGTAGAAGCTTGCGCCGTCGCCCACGTTAGAAACGCGAGCTGCCCAAGTGCCCACGGCATCGCGCGACAGAGTAATACGTCCCAACAGCAGGTTGCCCACGTCGTTGGTGTTAGTGGTGAACCACGTGAGGTTGACGGTTGATTCGTTGCAAGCTGCCGTTGCGCCTCCTCCCAAGTCGACGGCCCCGCCAGCGATCGCCGGTGTAATGTCAAGCGCACCGCCTGCGACAAAGGTATCGAAGGCCAAGTCTGGGAACGCGGCAACCAAGGCCGCATTGGGGGGCGTATTGCCGCCGAATGAGTGCTGGTAGATGCTGCCGCTGGTGAGCGTTATCAACAGTTGGGCGCTCAGCCAGTCGGTGGCAGTATTGAACATCATATCGTTGGTCAGATAATTAGGTGCCAAAGTTGCCGTGTTGGGAGTTTCCTGAAACACCAACGTTGGACCGCACCACGCGGCGCTGGTGCCGCCGAGAACCGCGGCAGCAACGATTGCCACAGCCGCCCAACCTTGCGGCCGGAGGCTGCACATCGATAAAGCTCCCCTGAGTTTACCAAGCCACTTGCGTTGCTTGCGCCACAGCGTGGTAACCGCCAAACCGACTGCGGCACAGCCCAGCAGGCCCAGCGACGCCGGTTCAGGCACCGGTGCTGCTGCTTCGCCAGGTGCAGCGCCGGCCAAGCCGGTCTTACCCCAAGACATGAGCACCATGTCCAAATCGGCGCCGGTCACAGCGCCGTCGGCCGATGCATCGCCCAGCAACAAGTTGCCCTTGGGTACCGTAGCGCCCCAATTGGCCAATACGGCATCCAGGTCTGGACCGCCGACGATGCCATCGCGGTTTAGGTCGCCGGAGAGCAGAAAACCGGCCGGCCAGAGGGCTAGCACTTGATACCCGTCACGACCGCTGCTGGAAGACTGATCAAAGATCCCCACCAAATCGAAGTACCCAGTCGGCGGAGTCATCGTGCCCAGGGCCGGGTTGTTGCCTAGGCGTACAGGCAGAGTGCGTCCGGTGCCGTCTTCAACCACCAGCGCGGTGTTCGGCGCCCAACTGGCCGTGCTTTGGAAGCGGACGTGCCGCAGCTCGACCAGGGTTCCTTGGTAGCGCTCGCCGCCGGTGAGCCGGCTGGGATCGAAGATGTCGGCATTGGCCGAGGTCTTGATGTCTCCCAAATTAATGGGCGATGGGGCAGGCAAGCCAAAGTTCTTTTGCAGTATGACAATTTCAAAATCCATCGATGGATCGTTGTTGTGTTCTTCGTTGATGTTGCGCTTGCCACGGTAATTCAGTCCCCCGCGCGCCCGTATCTCTACCAGATCGCCCGCCCGGACAAGCGGCGTGACGGTAGTGCCGGGTCGGAATAGTTGCAGCCGGTCTAGCTCGGCGTACCACTGATCATTGGTGTAGCTGTAGCTGGGGTCGCCCTTCCACGGAAGGTTGCCGTAGTTCTGGCCGATCCACGCGGCCGTGCCGCCGAAGTCGCCGTCGTCCCAAGTGACGTCGGGCAAATCGACGGCCTGAATGTAAAACTCGGCCTGCCCGCCCATTACAAACGGCTGGTAATCAGGAGTGTAATTTGCCGTCGGGTTTAACCAGTCTTCGTTATTATTTATGACGACGCCGCGCAGCCGGGCGGGAAAACCGCCTGTGTACGCACTTGTGCCGTCAGGGTTGACGGCTTGATACGTGCTGTGACGCACCAGTTGCACCTCGTTCCAGTTCTGGCCCAATACGGGGCTTGTTGCGTACAGTGCGACGCACACAATTGCCGATAGCGATGGCAACCAAGCCAAAACCCATGCTCTTGATGCTGACATCTTCATTGCTCCTGTTCGAACCACTGTGGGTTGTGCACTCGGTGATATTACGTTATCAAAAATCGTAATACGGCAACATTTTACTTGGGTTCATTTGAAAGGCAAGGCCCGGAAAGAAAAATTTCGCTCCTTAGTCGCCGGCGATGATGCCAACGGCTCGGTCATTGTGTTTAACATGCCGGCCTACCCTTTCGGTTCTGAGCTGGTTAACGCTCCGCATGTTTTGGCGGCGAGGCTCTGCGGTGGTTTTTTGGCTGGCAGTCTTTCTTTGGCTGGCAGTCTTTCTAATGTGCAAATGGTTTTTTGCCTCTACCTTTTTTTCTATGCTGCCATGGCTTTTTGGCTGCCCCGTTTTCTTTCGAGAAGGTTTTTGTCTACAAAGCTTCCATTTGGGGACAACGTTCCCTTTTGTCCAGAAAGCTTTACTCTGTCGACAACGCTTTCAGGGCGGATGTACGACGCGATTGCACTTGCTTGCGGCTGTGTTGAGCAAATGGCCTAAAGCAAGGTGCCGCACCGAATGTGTTGTTTGGTTAAGCAGAGTACAAGATCGTTGACCTCTTGTGGCGCATTGAATAAACTGGACTGCTGGTGATGATGGTTGTTCTTGTTGTAGCGACCAGCAGCCATCCCAGACTGCGCGTTTGCGCGCAGAATAGGTAGTTTTGTGAGTCCGGAATAGAGAATTGGCCTTCAAGTTCGCGGCGCTTGCAACGCTGTGTCGTCGGGGTTGCTGCCTAAAAAGCCGCTTTCGTTGGTTCGGTAGCGGAACCTCGAATCGGGCCCCGTTTTTAAGGAGTGTCGAAATGTTTAAACATCTAGGCAATCTGATCGCCGTATTGTTGCTGGGTTGCTCAGTGGCCTCGGCCGGGGTCGTATGGTACGGAGTTCCAACCAGCGGCGTGCCAGGCGGAAGTGGAACTTGGGACTGGGACACGACCGCCAACTGGGCGAGCATGTTCGGATTCGTCACATGGAATAACGGCGACTTCTGGGGCGTGTTTTCCGGCGATGCGGCAGTCAACGACGTGACGGTGGCAGGTACCATCGCGCGCGTGGACGGCATGGAGTTTACCGCCGCCAACCCCTACACGATTTCCGGCGGAACCCTCACGCTTAACACCACGTCTGGCACGACAATAACGGGCACTGGCAACGCAACGATATCTTCAATCGTGGCCGGCAACATCGCCAGCGGCGTGATACTGACCAAGAACGGCACAGGCGTGTTGCGACTTGCGGGCGCCAACACCTTCACCGGCAATATAGCGCTCAACGAAGGAGTTCTGGAGTTTCTGGCCGATGCAAACCTCGGCAACACAGCCAACGACTTCGTCTTCGGCGGTGGCACTCTGCGGCTGGCCGCCGAGGCCACGGCAAACTGGGACCCGGGCAGCGGGCGGAACCTGGCTTTCGCCAGTTCGACGGGTGTGATCGACGTGGCCGGCGCCAACCGGCAGATCATTTTCAACGACGTCGGCCAGATCACCGCCACGGCCGCCGGCACGCTGATCAAGCGCGGTCCGGGCACGCTGGCGATTCACGCCGCCAACACCGGCTTTCTCGGCACGCTGAGGATCGAAAATGGGACGGTCAGCTTCAACAACAGCGCCAACGTCATCGGGGCCAGTGGCACGCCGGCCACCATCCAGCTTGCCGGCGGGACATTGAGCCTGGACGACAACACCGCGCGAACCTACACCGCCAATGTAGTCGTCGCCGATTCCAGCACACTGGTGGTCAACCGCGCCACCGCTGGCGCGGCAGTTACGCATACGTTCGGCACGCTTTCCATCGGCGAGCAGACGCTGACGGTTCGCGGCGGGACGAACGTCACCTCGGGCACGGCGACGGCGGTGTTCGGCGCAACCACGCTGACCGGCGATCCGACTTTCACACTGATTCCTTCCACCGGCGCCGGTTTGCAGGTGACCATCGGCGCACTGAATGACGGGGGAGTGCCGCGCACGCTGACCACCAGCGGCGGACGGCTGGTGATGAACGCGGCGGCGACTTCGATGGGGACCGACTCGCGGTTGGTCCTCAACGGCGGTATCGCCGAAGTGACCAACGCCACTGCGCTCGGTTCGGCGACGATCGTGGTCAACGAGGGCAAGTTCGTCAACAACGTGGGGACGGTGGCTAACCCGATCATCCTCAATGGCACCGGCACGCTGGCCAGCCGCGGCGGCGATCGGACGTTTTCCGGCCCGGTGACCATCAACGGCGACCCTACGATTGTGCTGGCCAACGACGGTTGGAATGCCAGCCCCGATGCACGCAGTGTTACGCTTAGCGGCGTAGTGTCGGGAAGCGGGAAAATTACTGTAGTTCCCGGCGCCGGCACCACCGGCAAGACGCTGTTGCTGAATAACGCCAACAACACGTTTACCGGGGATGTGGAAATGAACGCCTCGGGAAACACTACCACATTAGGGTATAAGATCGATGCTCCTGCCGGCCAAGACTTCATCAACCGCGCCGGCACGCTGAACATCGGCGTGGGGGCCAGCGCAACCGACTTGAATAAACCGGTCATCATCGGCAACGGGGCGACCGTGGTCTCCTACGGTGGAACCACCGAGTTGCGCGGCACCGGCTCGGCGCTGAACACAGTGGGCACCAGGATCGCCGCCGGCGGAATGGTGTATGCCGAAGGTGGAACAATCAATGTCGGCACCGACAGCGACAACAACGAGTTTTTGCTCCGCGTGGAAGACGGTGCGCTGATTTGGGCCAATGGCGGAACGATCAACTTGCGCGGTCGGGCCACCGGCAGCGGCACCATGGCCACGACGGTCTTAGGCGATCTGAAGGCGACCGCCGGAGGAACCATCAACGTTGGCGCCAACAGCAGCGGCACCGAAAACCGCATTACGCTGGGAACAACGGCCGATCTGATCGCCGACGGGGGCACTATCAACCTGCGCAACCGCAACGCTGCTTTGACCCTCAGTCCAACGACCGTCGGCTCGATCACCGTCATTAACGGTGGCCGGTTGCAGATCGGCGGCAACGAAGGTGGGGCATCAGCCACGCTCAGTATGGCAGTCAACCACTACGTCGGCGACGTGCCCAGCTTGTGGACACTTAGTAAGACAAGCGGCGATAACGACTCCGCGGTGTTCACCATCAACCGCCAAAGCGCTCCGGGGGCCAACGACGGCATCGACAACACCAAGGGGTTGACGCTGGAGGCCATCCGGGGGGTTATCCGTTATAACAGTCCCACGGTGACATTCGTCTCGGGGTTCGACGCCGACCCGAACAATTGGGTCGATGGCGAAGTCCGCCCGCTCCTCAGGGGTGGCATACTCGACATCAGCACTTCTGCCGGCAGCACCTTCAATTACAAACTGGATGTGCAACCGGGTTGGGGGCAAGTGCTGCAAGGCTGGGGACGTGTAGGAACAAGCACCGCCAACCAAAGACATGTGATTCCGGCCGAAGGATTGACGCTCTACGGGAACGATGGAACTACAAGCTCGGCCATTCTGACGCTCATGGGCACTCTGGATGAGACGCTGGGGCAATTGAATATTCGCATTGGCGACAACGACGGCGTGCGGTTGGGGCTGCCCACCACCTTGGCCAGCCCGTATGTAATGCGGCCCGGTCAGATCACTGCCGATCCACAGCCCCAGCTCAAGGGTTTCGCCCGCTTTGGCACCCACGCAGGAGTGATCGTGGCTAACGCGGAGGCGTTCGATCTCGGCCCGGCGGGAGAACTGAAAAACAAATACGGAATAAGCTGTTCCGGCGGCACGTTGATAACCGACCTATCGGGCGAGGACGACGTGCTGGCGCGGAACATCAACAACTTCCCGGCCGACTACGCGTCGCGCACACACGTGATCTACCTGTCGGCGGCCAGTTTTATTACCACCAGCCCGACGTTCGTCGTCAATCCGGGAGACTCTGTGCAAGGTGTAAGCACTGCGGGGACGTTCTGGGGGCTTCCGCCCGGCGCTACCACGCCCACCCAAGTCACGCTTTTGGGCATCGCCGACATCGGCGCGTCGGGGCAGACGTGGAATGTGGGCGGGTACATAACGCCTGCGTCCACCGGCGGTTTCAGACTGGACGCCGGCGAACCGCTGGCCTTCCTGGCCGGCGGCGACTTGACAGCCGCAACATTCTTTTACGCCGGTTCGCCGACTAGCCCAACCAACTCGACGATAATCGCCAACGGTGCAAACACCACTCTGAAGTTCGGCACCCGCGACGGTATCTCCACCCGCACAGTTTTCAACCGCACCACCTTTAGCCCGAACGCGAATGTAATCCAGGCCTTTCAGACCAATGCCGGCACGCTCCAGCTTCAGGTGGCGGTGCCCGAGTCGATCGTCATCAGCGGCACCAACGCATTGCAAGCCGACCTGACCGACAACGCCTTGCCTGACGCCGAGGCGATTGGCACGCTGATTATGGCCGGCGGGCGATTCCAGGCGGTCAAGTACGATTACCAGACGAACCCCGCCGGCAGCACCACCACCGTGCTCAGTGGGGCCACACTGAGCGGGCGCGGCATCTACGGTCAGCCGGACAACATGGATTGGTTTGTCAATAACGGCACCGTAAGCGCCGTGGGCGGCAACCTGGAAATCGTGGCCAACCTCCTGTCGACCACCAGCACCCAGCGGGGCGGTATCACGGCCAGCAGCGGGGCGGTGTGGCGAGCTGATTCCGGCTGCTTCGTGATTCTAAACGGAAGGCTGAGTGATACGTTCGTCGCCGTGGGCCAGCCGCCGGCGCCTTACCAGGTAGTTTGGGACTCGCCTGGCCAGTTGCACCTGAGGCAAACCAACGACTACTCCGGCGGAACTATCATTCGGCAAAGCCATATTCAAGCCTACGCGCCCAACGCCCTTGGCAGCGGGGACGTGCTGGTGGAAAGCACCACCACTGCCACTGCTAATCTGGTGGCCAACGATGTGCCGAATGTGTTAGGGAACAACTTGATAACGCTGGGGAACCTTGCCGAGCTGAAGCTGCGCAGCGAGGTGGACACCGACTTCGGCGGCCGCGTAGTGGTTGCACACGAGACGGCCAAGTTCTCCGCCGACCGCCCCGGTGGCGGCAGCGGCAATAACCGCGTGTTGACGGTCAACCAACTGACCGTGGCTCCCAATGTGACGACCCTCACTTCGGTGCAAGGCCCCAATGGCGGCCAAGGGTATCTGGTCGGCGTTTTGGGAACCACCACGCTGGGCGGCACAGTCGATGGCAATTTCGTCGTCAACACTGCGGCTAACAGCGGCTTCTGGCTCAATCGGCTCGAAGAGACCGTGCCCACCAATCTGGTCAAAGATGGCGCCGGCACTCTGGTGCTGGCGGGGCCGAGCCTGTACAGCGGCACCACTACGCTGAAGGCTGGAGTGCTGGGCTTTGGCGCCGATGCGCCCTTGCCGTCTGGCACTACCAGCGTCCGCGTCGAAAGCGGCGCAGTGGGCGCTTTCGGCGCACCCAGGACTGTTGGCTACAACTTCCAGATTCTTGGCGATTTCGGCTTCGCCGGCAATCAGCCATTGACGCTCACCCAGCCAGTCGATTTGGGCGGTGTCAACCGCACACTGACGCTCTCTAACACCGCCGACGTGCTGCTGTTGCAGGGAATGACCAACGTTGCCGGCATTACTACTCTGGGCACCGGTACCGGCAAAGTGATCTTGACCGGAACCACTGCTCCCACGTTCCTATCCGCCGCCGGCGGCTGGGTTCACGTGGGCGAAGGCGCCACGCTCAACGTGCCCAAGCTTTCGGTTGGTTATTCGACCACCGGTCGGGCAACCAGCACGGCCACATTTAGCGCCGAAGGCAACGCCGTGTTGACGATCGGGACCGGCGCGAGCGACAACCTCAACGTGGGCTATCGCGACGCGGACGTTGACGGTCGCACCACTGGTGTGCTGGACTTGAGGGACCTGAACAACGTAGTTATCAACGTGGGCACATTCAACATCGGCGTGCGCACCGTGGGCGGCAATACCAATTCGCATGAGCGCGGCTTGGTGTACTTGCCCGCTAACGCCACCATCAACGCCGCAACTCAGATTCTGATGAACCACAACCCGAAAAACGGCAGCGATTGGGAATCGCTGCTGGTGGTCGGCAGTGGGGTCAACCAGATCAACACTCCGACCATGGTTGTCGGCGGGCAGAAGGCGATAGGAGGCGCGCGGGTGACTTTTACCCCCGGCGGCACCCTGCTGCTCGGCTCCGCAGCCGCCAGGACGAACCTAATCATCGCCCGCAACAACGTAGGCACCGGCATCCATGGTCGGGGGGCGTTCGATGCCACCGACGGAAAACTGGTTGCCTACCTGGACAGTCTGATCATCGGCGACAAGAGCGGTGGGCCATCGGGAACCAGCTTCGGCAGCGCTACCGGCAGCTTTATCTTAGGCAGTCATCCGGATAGCCTGCTGGATGTAAACGCGATGGTGATCGGCCAGACGACCGACTCCTGCCCCGCCACTGGCAGCTTCGTGATGGAAGGGGGCACGGTCAACGTCAATGGCACTACTACTATCGCGCGGCAGACAAGCACGGGAGTATCGACCGGCACACTCACCATCCGCGGCGGCGTATTCAATGCTGGTACCAATGGAATTATCGCCGGCGGCGGCAACAGCACGCTGAACCTGGAAGGCGGAACGCTGAACCTGCGCGGGGCGGCAATCGGCTCGGCCGCTGCGCCCATCACTGCCTTGAACCTCAATAGCGGCACGTTGATGAACGTAAGCCAGATCAATGGCGGCACGCCGCTCCTGTTGGCCCCAACCGGCACGCTTACTTTGGCTGGCATCAACTCCTGGAGCAGCCCCACGACCATCGCCGACGGATTCACCGTGGCGGTGGCAGATGGAGCGGCGTTGGAACTGGCCAGGCTCACCGTCGGCGCCACCAGCGCCAGCACCGCCGTGCTGGACGGCTCGGCAGGCACTTTCACCTTTTCCAATGGAGTGCTGCAAGGCCACGGCACTGTTTTGGGGAATGTTGTCATCGGTGAAACGGGCACAATAACCGCCGGCACGGCAGGGGAAACCGGCGTGTTGACTATCGGCACACCGACCAGCGGCGGGCTGCGGTTGCTGGCCGGCTCGTTCGTGCTGGCCGACCTGAGCGACCTGAGTGCGACGGGAAGCGACCTGATCAGGGTACTCAACGACACCCCGGGTGCGCTGACCGTCGCCGGACCAGCCACAGTCAAACTGAATCTGCTGGCTACGGCTGGGACGGGCACTTACCCGATTATCAGCTATGGCACCGGCGGGATGGTGGGATTCGAGAACCTGAAACTGGATATGGATACCGTGCCGCCGTACTCCTCGGCGGGCCTGGCGAACAACACCGTCCAACGACAGGTAGAGGTAAAGTTCGCCGAAGGCAAGCGCTGGTTCGGCGCCACCGTCGCAGGCGTTCCTAATAATAACTGGGACATCGGCGTAACGGCCAACTGGAAGACGGTGTTTACCGACCAGTTCGCCACCTACCAGGAAGGCGTACCTGTCGACCTGGTTTTGTTCGACGACACGGCCGATGGCTTCGGTCTGGTGACGGTCAACGTGACGACCAACGTGGCCCCATCGCGGATAATGGTCGAGAACAGCTTCCGCGACTATCGCTTCCAAGGGCCAGGCGGCATCGGCGGCAACGCCGACCTGGTGAAAATTGGCAGCGGGTTGCTGTACCTGGCCAATACCGGCCCGAACAACTGGACCGGTGGGACCAAACTCCGCGGCGGCATGATCCTCAACCAGCGCGACAACGCCCTGCCTACCGGTGGTGTGCTCACGCTGGGTGGTTCGGCAGAGGCCGTTACCTACGACCTGAACGGATTCAACCAGACCTTGGCCGGGCTGGAAGGAGATCCCAGCGGCGTAGGCATGAATACGGCACGAGTTACAAATACCCAATTCGCGATGAAGACTTTGACTATCAGCGGTGCGGGAACTCACCGCTACGATGGTGTGATCGACGGCGCTATCAGCCTGGTTCGCACCGGTACCGGAACGCAAGTGCTGGCCGGCGCAAACTGGTACGCAGGGGACACCACCATCCAGTCCGGTACCGTCGTGGTCGCTAACGCCGGCGCACTCAGCACTAGCCCCGTACGTCTGACCGGCAACAATGCGGTGCTGGTGTTGGGCGAGACTATATACCAGCCGGGTTTGTGGGCCGGCTCCTTGTCAGGCTCGGCTAACTGGACTTCACCCAACCCCCGTACCTCGGTAGAACCGGGCCCGGTGATGGCCAATATCAGCACCAAACCACCGTGGACGGATAACACCACCTGGGTTTACACCGGTGAGATCTACTTCCCGTCCGACGGCTTGGTCAGCTTCGGCAAGGGCTTCGACGACAACTACCAGTTGAAGCTCGACGGGAACGTCGTCGTCACCCACACGACCTGGAACGTAGTTTCGGTCACTACCATCCCGGTCACGGCCGGTTGGCATCAGTTCGAGGTGCGCTTCGGCCAGGGCGTCGGCGGCGTCGGCCCAGCGGCAGGGTGGACTGGCTTCGGCTTCGGCATCGACCTGTTGGGCCGGGGCAGCACTTCGCAGAGCTATTACGTCTATCCGACCGGGCCGGAGTGGTTCCGCCGCGCTGTCGATAGCACGCTCGATATTGTCAACGACATCGTCGTTTCGGCTAACGCCGCTATCCAAGTGCCTTCGACCGTCACGGCCAGCACCTTCGGGAGCCTGACGATCGGGGCCAACAAGCTGACGGTCGGCGGCCGCGGGACGTTTACGGTCAACGGCTTGACCACTTTCGCCGGGCCTGCCGGGCCAGAGTTCTCCATCGACGCCAATACAACCCTGAGACTGGCCGGCCAGATCGTCGATATGGACGCCGGCTACGGGCTGCGCAAGAGCGGCGCAGGCACGCTGGAGGTGGCATATCCCGGCGATAACGCCTTTAGCGGCGGCGTGGACGTGGCAGCCGGCGTGCTGGCGGCTGCCGCTCCTGGCCGGGTGCTCGGGGTCGGCGGGCCGCTTAGTGTGCGGCCGCAGGCCACGCTGCGCGTTTCGCCAGTTAGTGGCTCGACGGCTGATCTGAGCCAGATGGCCTCCATAACCAACGACGGCCATATCCGCGTTACCAGCGGCGTGGCCGACTTCGGGCCGAAGGTGATTGCCCCCAGCCCTGGGCCGCATCCAGTGCAGCCGATTTCGATTGTTGGCGAGTACTACGCCACTCCGGCCGACGTGGGCACAGCGGACTTCGGCACCGGCAATGCCGGCAACGCCTACATCAGTTTCCAGAATGCCAATAACTTCATCACCCCTGTACCGGGCCCGGGCAAACAGGGCACGCTTACCTCCGGTACGCTGCTGAGCTTCGACGCGCACACGCTCAATATCCGCGCTGATGGATATTTTGGCGGCCCCAACCAGGTCGGCGCTGCCTGGCTGGGCACGATCCAGATAGGCGGCGACAGCCCCATTCCGGAAGGCTGGGTCACCTTCGGCACCCGCAGCGACGACGGCAGCACGCTGTACATTGACCTGAACGGCAACGACGTGTTCGAGGCCAGCGAGATGGTGGTCAACAACCTCAACACCCATAGCAACCAGGAACGCCTTGGCGCTGTGAATCTTGCGGCGGGCACGTATAAGATTGCTGTCGGGTATTATCAAGGCACGGGAAGCCATTTCGTCGAAGCGCGGCTGGCGCCGGGCTTTGTTACCTCGTTCGCCGAGCTGGCGATCCTCGGCCCCGGTGCAAAGCTGTACCAGAGCCGGGTTGCCGTCGAGAACGGCGCAGAGCTGCGCGCCGGCGCCGTGACCACCGACATCCTGGAGTTGAATGGGGTACTGACTCTGAACAATCCCTCTGCGGTTAGCAGCACCGCAGCCATGCAGGTCAACGGCACGTCCACGGTGAACTTCGCCAACGGACACGTGCTGAGGGTCACCCACGCCCTGAACAGCGGCACCGATAACGCCGCAGCCACCTTGAATCTCGTCGGCGACGGCACGCTGCGCATCGATGGCTGGCAAAACGGCAACCGCGCCCTGACGCTCAACCTCCAAGGCGCTACCCTGGCGGTCAACAGGACCGGTGGGCTGATGACCACTTTGGCAGTGCCGGCCGGCGCGGCAGGAACAATCAATGTCGGCGGCGACGCGACGGCTGCCTTGGCAGGACTGAACATCGGCGCCAACGCTTTGCTGCGCAAGCTCGGCCCCGGTTATCTGGCCACCGGCGCGCAGAGCTATGGCGCAGGGGCCACGTTGGAGCTTGGCGTAGGCGGGGTGCTGTTCAACACCACCGGAGGCACCAACTTGACCCTCAACGTGCCCGCCGCTGCAAGCGTAGCCATCGATGTGGCCGCCGGAGTGTCGCAGTCGCCGTCGATGCTGAACGTCGGTGCCGGCGCAACCATCGTCAAAGGCGGCCCAGGCGCCTTTGTAATCGGCAACCAGACCTTCGCCGACGGGTCCACGCTGCGGGCCACAGCAGGCACAGCCGAACTGCTAACTGCCCTTGCGCCGGGTGCAGCGGCGCTCGAGACCGACGGCGGCACAATCACCATGTCGCTGGTTGGGCAGCAGTTGCGTGGGCTGGGTATCAGCGGCGGTGGAGTGGTGAACGTCGTAGGCGGCCCGCTGAGCACCGCCTCGTTCAGCCCGCGCTCCGGCGTGGTTAACACCGATGCGCAAGTGGTGAACGTCACTGGCGGGCCGGGTGCGACCATCTCCTGGGGCGACGCAACAAACACATTGGTCGTGCAAGGTAGCGACGCCACCCAGGTCGACAAGCTGGTGTTCAGCATCGTCGACCCCGCCACCCAGCGAACCTTTGCCGGCACCACCAGACCGAAGATCAAAGTGGAGGACGGCGCCACCGTGCAACTGGCCGGCAGCATCCCCGCTTTGACCAACGCGGGACTGACGAACTTCGTAGATGTCATCAACGACAGCACCGCACCGGGGTTCGTGATTTCCAGTGCTGGCCAGCAGGTGGGCAACATCACCGGCACGGGCACGACGCTGATCGAGTCCGGAGCGGTGTTGACCGCCGGCTTTGTGCAGCAGTCGGTGGTCACGATCGACGGACTGGCCGGCACGCCGGGCAAGCTAGTGTTGCGGGCGCACAGCGCCGGCAGTGAAGCGCCGCACCTGACTGTGCTTGGCGGTGGCGATCTTGGCATCGGCGGCCCATCGCTTGGCGGCGGCCAGTTGCTCGGTGCCCCGGCTCAGGTGCCCGAACCTTCCAGCTTACTCCTGCTGGCGGTGGCCGGTCTGGGTTGGCTGGGGCTGCGGCGCTTGCGGCGGAGCGCGTAGTCGACGCTCAGCGTGTGACCTAGGAAAAGTCTCGTAATAGAAGGCGAAAGCTTCAGCGGCGGCAGAGCGTTGCTCTGGCGCCGCTGCTTTTGCGCGCGGGGACTCAACTGGACGACTGCGCCGGGCCGAGCAATTCGGCCAGATGCAGTTCGACCGACTGGGCGGTAGCCTCCGGGTTGTAGCCGCCTTCCAGAACGCTGATCACCCTGCCTTCGGCGTGAACGGCGGCCACGTCCAATACCGCCCGCGTCATGGCTGCAAAATCCTCGCACTCCAGCCCCAAATTGCCAATGGGGTCGAGACGGTGGGGATCGAACCCGGCACTGATGAAGATAAGTTGCGGCTTCACTCGCCCGGCGAAGTCTTCTAGCGCGCCGCGGAACAGGCCCAGATAATCCCTGCGGCGGGTACCGTATTCGACGGGCACGTTGACAGTGTAACCCAGCCCGGGGCCGCCGCCGGTCTCGTCCTCGTCGCCGGTTCCCGGATAAAACGGCCAGCGGTGTATCGAGAGGAATCCCACGCGTGGTTCTTCCCAAAAGGCCGCTTGGGTGCCGTTGCCGTGATGGACGTCCCAATCGACGATCAGCACGCGTTCCAGCCCCAGTTCGTCCACTGCCGCCCGCGCCGCCACAGCCACGTTGTTGAAGATGCAGAAACCCATTGCCCGATTGGCCAGGGCGTGATGTCCCGGAGGCCGCACCAGGCACAGCGCGGTCTTGTCCTCGCCGCGCACCACGCGCTCCAGCGCGTCGCACACGCAGCCGGCAGCCAGCAGCGCCACGTCGTAAGAGGCCGGGCTTACGACCGTGTCCACTTCGATGTGGCCGCCGCCCGATTTGGCGTAAGCCCATATCTCGTCGATGTACCCTGGAGTGTGGATGCGGGCGAGCCGCCGTCGGTCAACCGGACCGAACTCCACGCTGCGACATCGCGCCGCCAGGCCGGACTGCTCCAGCCGCCGCGGGATCTGCAAGATGCGACCGGCCCGTTCCGGATGGTCACCGGTCTCGTGGTCCAGAAAACGGCGGTCCCAATACAACAGCGTCATAGAGTATAGCCTTTTGAGATTACGATACTTTACGCCTCAGAAGCCTCGGCTGTCAAATCTCCCTCCTGCTCGATACGTAGCGCAATTCCGCTGCAAACGGAGCGGCCAGCGCAAATGGCGATCGCGCTGAGCGGACATAGCGGCTGATCGGGCCGCCTGCGCGGCATCGGCCGACCAGCCTACTGCGATTGCCAGCTCCGTTACCACAACTGCCGCCATGGCAGTACGTGCGTCTGTTGTTGGGTTTTTCCGGTCGGCTATAGCCGTTTGGCCGAGTGGGCTATCGGCCGCATCATGTTTGGCTCGGTGCCGTGCGATTCAAAACGCTTCGAGACAAGAGGCGTCCCCCTGTCGGTGATGTTGCTCAATACGTTGCTCAAGTGGCACCAGCACTCGGCGAGCGAAACTACAATGCGCGGTGGTACGTATGCGGCGGCAATAGAATGCAGAACCATAAGCGTTCGCAGCAGACTACCCCGTTAACCGGCAAGAGCAGTATTATGCCGGCCGGTGGCTGCATCGTTGGCTGTGCGAGGCCACTTCTGCCGGTGCAAAAAGCAGGGCCGTTTCCCCGCCAGCAAACACGCTTGGAAGAGCAAAGCGGAACGGTTTGTGTGGCAATAAGCTATTCAGTCGGAGGCTGGAAGACCGCCCCAGGCAGTCTGCGTCTGCCGGCCAGCATAGCAAGCGGCAATATGCAAGCCGTCAGATACAGCGCAAAAGCCGATGGTTCGGGAATCGGTACCACGTCGGCGAATGTAGTGCCCACCATCACATTGTCGATGTAATACCAATCCAGGCCGGACTCATGCCGGGCAGTACGAAAGATCAACTGGCTAAGCGTCGTCGCTCCGCTGGTGCCGGTTCGCGTTATCGGCGTGTGGGCCGATTCGTCGTTTGAAGTCGGGTTGATGTACACATCGGTTCGGTCGTATCCACCAGAGAACTTCAGCACCACCAGATACGTTTGCGCAGGATCGACCACAGTGCTACCAAAGGTGCTGTTACCGGCGGTAGTAGTAGTGCGCGCGAAGAAATAAGGGTTCGGATTACCGCTGGGGTGCGCTACCCCGCCGCTGACGCGCGGGTTAGTGACCGAACTGTCCATGCCGAATTGAAGAAAATCGTCGGTCGTGTTACCGCCCGTGTTCTGCAAGATGGTTGGCGCTTGCAGCAACATGCTGACGTAAACCGTTCCGGTCAGCGTGCCGGGCGAACGGCTCAACAGTAAAATGCCGCCGCTATCGTTGCCCGGTTCCAGCCGCAGCGCCTGCAAGCCGCCGTGGGAATAAACTGTCCCGGCGATGTAACTCATGGTGTGCGACACGATTTTTACGCGCGACCGCTCCGAGTTCAGTACGTCCCACGGTTCGGCCCAGCCTATGCCGCCTGAAGGGGTGCTGCCGATGTCCGGTTCCAATTGACCAATCGGATAGGACTCGAAATCGTCCTGAGCGATCAGGCTGGCCAATGCCGAGGCCCCACTGCCAGTAAGCACACAAACGGCCGCAAACAGAGCCAGTAGCGCTGGTGTTGCCCTCATAGATTTTGCCTCGCTACACTGCCGGCGACAACCGGCGAAAAGCAACCAACGCACACCATGCCATAAGCCACGATGCCACCGCCCATGAATCGGTTTTGCCGACTTTCATTATTTTAAACGCACCCAAACATTTTGCAAGAAATTGGCCGGAAAATGGTTCGACGACTGCGACTGACGGCCTTCCAAGCTCTTGCCGCTTTGTTGCAAGCGATTTTAGACGAGGCAAAAACTGGGGATACATCAGGTTGCTGCCAACGGCGACGATAGTACACTGATACTAATTACTAAGCGGGCGTTATGCAGAGGTTTGCTTAGCCAATCCCAAGCTGCAACATCGCCCATGACTGTTGCTTACTCCGCAGGTCAAGAACGCTATTGTTTAGTGTGCCGATAATGTGCGCTTTGGCCGAGATGTTCAAGCCGCGGCTAGTTGCACTGCTTGTTGCCTGCATCGCGGTGATGGCGGCGGTTGCCCCGCAAACCGCGCGGCAGTGGCAGGCAGTGGCGTATTCGCCAGATTTGCCTGCCGGTTCGCGCTGCACAGTGCCCATCGAGCTGCTGCGACCGACGCAGTTTGCGGTAGGCTATTGGGAAGTGGACCGGCGGGCGGAAAACATCGCTCAAAAAACCCCCAAGAAGCTGGCCAAGTATTTGCAGGAGCATATCGGGCGGATCGTAATCGGGCCGGGCGGGGTGCCGTATCTGCTCGACGGCCATCATTTGGCGCTCGCCCTGAAAAAAGCAAAAGTAGCAAACGAGCTGGAAGTCCACGTGGTAGCCAACTGGCGGCAACTTACACCCGAGCAGTTCTGGGCAAAAATGCAACAGCAGAACTGGGTGTACCTGTACGACGAGAACGGCGAAGGCCCGCAACCGATCGAGAAACTACCCCGCCGGTTGACCGAACTGCGCGACGATCCATACCGTGCGCTGGCCTGGGCGGTGCGCGAGCAGGGCGGCTACCGCAAGACAGAAGCGCCGTTTGCTGAGTTCCGCTGGGCGGAATTTTTTCGCAGCAGGATCAAGATCGGAAAACAGCCAGGGGATTTCCAGCGCGCCATCAACGAGGCTGTCCGTTTGTCGCGTACGCCGGCGGCGAGCGATTTGCCCGGTTTTTTGGGTGCAAGCGAAGGCAATCGTCCCGCGCCGGACTCGGGCGCAGCCGACTGGAGCCGCAGCGCCTTTCCGGTAGCAATTGCCGCGCGATGCCATTCCCCTGGTGATGTTGTTCAACACGTTGCTCAACTGGCTGCGCGATGCGCATAGCCGACCCCAGATGACACATCTGGCGAAAGTTCTGCCAAGTGTTGGCCTCTGCCAAACTTCGGCCAAACGAACAACTGTCAGCCAAACAAACCAGCCTCAGCAGGGTGAACAAGGCTTCGTCAGGTTAACAAGCACCGTCCAGTAAACACAAAGGCGTTGTGCGCCACCTGCTAGGCGGCGAAAGCGTTCTGCCATTTTGGCACGCGGCTGGCTGATGGTCATATTTACCCTAAATAAGCCTGGCGTCGTAAGACCATTTATGGAAAATACTTGCGTTGTTATTTAAGCGACCGGCACATCATTTGCTTGCTAATTAAATCGCAATGACCGGCCAATCAAGGTTCACATCAACCGAGTCGCGCAACAGCTTGGCCGACGATTGTTCAAAAGCTGTTCCCAATTGCAGTAACGTCGGTCGCTTGTAGGCTCGCATCCGCGGCGCGAGAACAGACCGGGCGCAAACAGCGCTGGTTGTACGCGCACATGCGGCGCCGCTTGCAGCCAGTGCCTTGAACAAGCGTCCGGCTTACACGCGACGCCGTGTCGGGTGGGGCTCCGATGCGCCGGTTGTTGCCCGATCAAAGCGGAATCAAGTGGGACAAGTGCCCACAAAGTCGAGTTGGAGAAGATGGGCGTCTGCCGCCGGCGGGGCGCGGCAAACGTCACGGGTAATCAAACAGAAAACAGAAAGGAGGGTCAAAATGATGTGGGGTTATCGCAACTGGTGGACGCCGTTCCAATCGCTTCGCGAGGAGATGGATCGGCTGTGGACCGAAATGTGGCCCATGTTCGCCGACAGGCTTCCTCCGGCTCTGGTGCGCGGACAGCCGCTGATGAACGTGTGGGAGAAGGATGACGCAGTAATGGTGGAAATGGAGCTTCCCGGCGTCAAGAGCGAGCAGCTCGACGTCTCGGTGGTAGGAAATGAGCTGACGGTCAAGGTCGACCGGCCCGACACCGCTCAGGAAGGCGCCACTTATCACCGCCGCGAGCGTCCGGTGGGTAGGTTCACCCGGTTGCTGCGGCTGCCTACGGAGGTTGACGCTGCGCGGGTCGAGGCGGAATTGCGCAACGGCGTGCTGACCATCACGCTGCCGAAGGCAGAAAAGGCCAAGCCGCGGCGGATCACCGTCGCCGCCGGCAAATGAGCGTCGATCAACGCGCGGCGGATCAATGGCATAGTAAAGCATTTTCATATTAACAGGAGGAAACGACTATGACTCGGCATACCAATCTGGCCAAGACCGCTGCCGAAACGCCGCCGGCCGAACGAACTCGCAGCGGGCGGTGCTATCGGCCCAACGTAGACATCATCGAATTGGCAGACGAATTGCTGGTGGTGGCCGACGTTCCAGGCGCCAGCAGCGAGCAGATCGACGTAAAGTTCGAGGATGGCCAGTTGACCATCCACGCCCACGTGCCCGAGCGGCAGCCCGAAGACACCGAGTACTTGCTGCGCGAGTACGGCGTGGGCGACTACTATCGGACCTTCGAGGTCAGCGAGGCCGTGGACTCGGACAAGATCAGCGCCGAGTACGCCGACGGCGTGCTCACCCTGCACCTGCCCAAGGCCGAAGCCAGCAAACCGCGAAAAATCGCGGTGAAGACGTAACTGCCCTCTGTGTCAATTATTGACAATAGAAAGGAGGTCGATATGAGCCTGATTCCCTGGAGGAGCAAGCAACGCGAGAACGAGCAGGCGCAATCGCCCTTGGTGGCGTTCCGCAGAGAGATGGACCGGTTGTTTGAAAACTTTTTCCGCGAGCCGCTGTGGGGACTCCAGTGGCCTTTTAGCGAAACTGGCCAGTGGATGCCCGCCGTGGATGTGGCGGAAAACGACCGCGAAGTCACCGTCCGCGCCGAGGTACCAGGCATCGAACCGAAGGACTTGAACGTTTCGGTTTCCGGCAACCAACTGGTCATTAGCGGCGAGAAGAAGCAGACCGAAGAGCGTACCGGCAAGGATTACTATCACAGCGAAATCCGCTTCGGGTCCTTCCGGCGAATCATTCCCTTGCCGGAAGGCGTGGATACCGAAAACGTGGAAGCCGAGTACGCCAACGGCGTGCTGACTTTGCGGTTGAAAAAGTCCGCCACGGCCGCGCCGCGCCGGATCGAGGTGAAGACGAAGGGCTGATGTGGTGCGGGCGGCCGGAGGGGCTGTTCGTTGGTCGTCCGCAACCGTGTAGCGCTGTGCTGGCAGTTCGGATTGCAGCCGCGCTGCTGACCGGACGGAACCGCATCCGAGGCCCTCCGCTGGAATACTTCCACCGTGGCCGGCCCAAGCGTCCGCTGCCCGCCACCTATCTGCGAAACATGCGCCCCAGCGATGCCGGCAATCGGCAAGCTGGGGCGTTTTCTGTTTTCCGCCAGCACAAAGTCTGCTGTTTTCCGCAAGGACAAATATAGGCACACTTAACCCGGCCGTTCTACAGCAAGGCCCTTTCTCGTAAAATGATGGCAGTGTTTTCTGCTAAACCGTGGTGAGGGGAGAACTGCAATGAGCACGCAGCAGTCGAATCAGCAGTGCTCGTGCTGTTGTGTGGCTTGGGCGGCCTGCTGCAAATGGTTGATATGGTTAGCGGTCGTAGCCTTGGCACTCGTCGCTTTGGGCGCGGTGGCATACCAGTTGGTGGTGGGAAAGCGCAAGGCCAGCGTTCCATACCGGATGGCCCTTGAAGCGGTGCAGCGCGATGCGGCGGTGGTGGAAGCCCTGGGCAATCCAATTCGCGATGTGACTTGGTTCCCCCAGGGCACCATAGAAGAGCGAGAGCTTGGCGAGGCGCGCTGGGACTTCGAAGTGGCCGGACCGAACAGTAGAGCCCACGTGCGTGTGACGGCAAGGTACATCGGCGGCAAATGGAGTTTGCAGCAGTTGGAGGTTACGCCCAGCAGTGGCCAGACCATCCGCTTGGATGTGCGCACGGCCGACCAGCACTTTGAAGACGCACCGTTGTGGGCTCCTTCGGCCAAGGGAAACCCTTCGCCCGGCGGTACCGCGAAACCGTCAGATAAATCGGGGATAGCCGAGCCGAAACCACCCGGCGACAAACCTGGGGCAGAAACTCCGCAGACTGGGCCGCCGGAGATTAACTCGACAATGCCCGACAATTCTGCCGACGCACCGCCGAAGATCGAATTGGCACCCCCTGCTCCGCCGCAGTGAGTGTCCGTGAACTGCTAAATATGTCGGGCTTCAAGCTGCTGAGCTAGCACCTGATCTACACGCATCTGGTCTACCAGCTTCCCACCTGCAAAATCCCGATGTCCCAGCTCCTGATCTTACGGCTCGTAGCTTCCAACGGGACTAATCACGGCAGTGGGCATCATCGTTCTGGCGGTAATGGCTGTGCTTTTTAGTTGCTGCCCGGGATGCGGTTTTTGCGGGCCAAAATCCGCAACAGACGATTAGGGTTGTAGGGTTATGGAGCGACGAAACTAGCGCCCGACACGACAACCGGTCTGCACGGCGCCTGATTTGACACGGAGACTGGACTCGGATAGCTTCGCCGCTTCGGATGCGCTGTTTGCTTTTTTGGGCGTAGCTGGCTTTTGGACTCGCTTGGCGATTCGAGTGGCTTCGCTTCTGGACTGGCTTCGCCATGGGAGTGTGCTCGGTATTGCACTGCGCGCTAGCAGCGGCGGGGGTGATTGTATCACCTAATACGAGCTGCCGCTGGTTGCGTTTAACAAAACCGCGCTTAACAGACCGGTGCCGTCACCGCTAAAGTGGGGGTAGCGAAGTTCTTGTGTCGGAAATCTATGAAACCATTGAATCTGCGGCAAAAGATGGTATTATGCCGATGCCAATCAAGGGTTCTTCTGATACAATGCGATTAGAAGGGGGAGGTTGCTGCTCGGCTGGTGGATTTTTCGGTGTGCCGGTCGGGCTGTGGTCTTTGTGGCAGCACGTTTTTTGTGATACCTGTAATCTTGGGGGGGTGCTATTGTTGGTGGTTTCGGGCCGAGTCGGCGCCGCAACTTGACCGACTAGCCGTTCCGTGGGATCGGGCCGATGGCTGCCGTCAGCGTGGAAGGCTTTTTGGAGTTGGCGCTGCGAAGCGGGTTGGTCGAAGGCGACCAGCTCCACAAAGCGCTAGTCGAAATCGAGCAGAGTTGCGGAGGTCGACTGCCAGATGACCCGGCCGCTTTGGCCGATAAACTCGTCCAAGCCGGTCTGCTTACCCGCTGGCAAAGCGAGCGTCTGCTGGAAGGACGCCACAAAGGCTTCTTCCTGAAGCGCTATCGGTTGCTGGACCATCTCGGCTCCGGCGGCATGAGCAACGTGTACCTGGCCGAGCACGTGCTGATGCACCGCCGGGTGGCGATCAAGGTGTTGCCGAAGCATCGGGTGGCAGACTCTTCCTATCTTGCCCGCTTTCACCGCGAGGCGCAAGCAGCAGCCGCCTTGGACCACAAGAACATCGTCCGCGCCTACGACGTGGATAACGAGGGCGACATCCACTTTTTGGTGATGGAGTACGTCGAAGGGCGCGACTTGCAACAAATCGTTAAACAAGACGGCCCGCTGGACTATCGCACCGCCGCCGACTATATCCGCCAAGCAGCCGAAGGATTGGAGCACGCCCACCAGGCAGGATTGATCCACCGCGATGTCAAACCCGCAAACCTGCTGGTGGACCGGAACAACGTCGTCAAGCTGCTCGACCTGGGGTTGGCGCGGTTCACGGAAGAAGATCGCGCCTCGCTGACGGTTGCCTACGACGAGAACGTGCTGGGCACAGCCGACTACCTGGCGCCGGAACAGGCCATCGACAGCCACGGTGTGGACGCCCGGGCCGACATCTACAGTTTGGGCTGTTCGCTTTATTACGCGCTGACTGGGCATCCCCCGTTTGCCGAGGGCACTTTGCCGCAGCGCCTGGTCGCCCATCAGAAATCCCCTCCGCCGAGTATCTTCAAAGATCGCCCCGACGCCCCAGAAGACCTAGTAGCGATTTGCATGAGGATGATGGCCAAGCATCCGGAAGACCGGTACCAGTCGGCCGCCGAAGTCGCTCAAGCCCTCAGCGATTGGCTCGCGCGGCACAGTAACGTGCCCTACGCGCGGGGTAGTGGACGGCTTGGCACGCCACCGGCCGAGAGCGGTTTGGGAAGTCGATCGGGCCGCAGTACCCCGCCGGTGCGCATCCCACCGCCACTACAATCGGGAAGATTGACAGTATACACCAACGGTGTCGCGCCCGGCACCGAAATCGAAACCACCGACACCGCTTCGAACATGCACAGCGAAACCGTCAAGGGACGCTCTTCGCTGGGGCTTGGCGGGGGTCCCTCATCGTCCAGCCAGGGTGTCGGTGGCTCGCATTGGTCATCGTCGGCGGTGCCCGGCTCAGGCAGCGGCGCAGGGCAGCTCGGAGGAACAATCGCCGGCGGCTCGTCGAAGATCGGCAGCAAACCGCCTTCCAGAATGGGGATGCAGCCGTCAGCGACACAATCGCCAGTCGGCATGTCCGCGTCGTCAGGCTCCGGAAGCGGCACGGCGCGATTACCGGCGGGAGACGCCTCTGCCCCAGCACACGTTGGAACGCCGGACTTATCTTCGCTAGGTGATTCCGCCTCTTTAGTATCGGTGCTGCTGGAAACCAAGCTTACTCCGGAAGAGATCGCCGCGTACAAGGCCCGACGAAACCGGACGCCTGTGTGGATTTGGGCCGTCATTGGCGGAGGATTGGCGCTTTGCCTGGTACTGGCTGTGGTGCTGCTATTGCGACATCTGTGAGCGTGGGCTTTGCTTCTGCGGATCGAGACAAAGCCGCGCCGTTGCTACCGGTGTTAGGCAAGGCTGCGGCAGCGCTATGGATATTGGGCGCTTCTTTGCTCGCCGTTGTTGCGGCGCTGGCCAGTGCCGAGGGGCGTCAATCCTTTGCGGCAGAGTCGGCCCCCGACGACCTTGCAGCCGAAGTGGCACGTCTGGTTATGCAACTGGACGACGACTCGTACGAAGTCCGTCAGCATGCGGCCGCCCAGTGCGAGGCATTGCTTGCCCACCCTCAGTTGCACGAATTGCTCGCTCGGCACTTTCATCGCGCGGCTCTGCGCCCTGATTTGTCGCTGGAAGTACACAGGCGATTGCGCCTTTGGCTGCGAGGGTTGCCGAGGCCTTCTGAGCCGCCGGATAAAGCGACGGCCGAACAAGTTCAACTGTTGCTCGCCCAGTTGGACGCCCCCAGCGCCGGCGCCCGCGCCGCGGCAGAATACCACTTGCTCTACTTGGTGACCGATCCGCAGCGGGCGCAGGCAGTGCTGGCGGCAGTAAAGCGCCGGCTAGCCGATCCGCAATTGGGCCTGGACGCCATGCGCCAGTTGGAGGCCCTGTGGGAGCAATCCCGCCGTGCGATACTGCTCGGCGAATCGACGGACATTGTGCCGCCGACGGTAAGCGACCGGCAACTTCGATTTTGGGTCGAAGAGCTTGCCCGGCCGGTCAGTTCCCGTAGTAGTCGGGAGGAGTTGCTGAGGCGTGCAAACGCGGAGCGCGAAATACTGGACTTGCTGCTGTGCGACAGTGAAGTGCCCCGTGTGCGACAGGCACTGGAGTGGGGGTTGTCTCGGGCTGAACCGGCTGCCGCCGCCGACCTGCGCCGCTTGCTGGAGCTGACGGCACCGGCACTGGTAGCCGAGTGCTGGCAGGGCCGGAGGCATGTTGGCGAACAACACTTGCTGGTGGGCGTTCCCAGCCAGGCGGAAACCGCTACCAAACCGAGCCATTTCGACCGCATCGACGAGCACACCGCCCATTGCGTTAGCGGCAACAATTTAGAGCCGGGCGAATATCCGGTCCACGTGGCTTTCCCGCATCCCAAGACGGAAGGCGCCTTTTTTCATCTGGTGAACTTGCCCACGCCGCGGCGGCGCATGGCGTACAAGTACCTGGTGCAGATGGACGAGGGAATTCGGCTGGCCGAGATCAGTCGTCGCACCTTTCAGCGCATACTGGCCGAGAAACGCCCCTTGAGCGAGGCCGAACTGGTAATGCTTCCGCAACTTGACCCGGAGGAGCTGTCCCGTTTCGCCGGACCGTACTTCGCTGCTGTGGACGACAGCCCCCTGCCAGCAGTAGGATTGGTTCGCCTGGGAGGGCGTCCTAGTCGGCACGGGATGATCTGCGTTTGCCTGGCCGAGGAAGGGACGAAAACGGCCGTGCCGGGATTGCTGGCCGCAGCCGAGCGCAATCGCTTCCTTGCGCCGAAACCGGAAGCTCCCTATCGTTTGCATTGGGTGGCGCTGCTGGCCATCGCCCGCCGCGACCCTTGGCCCGACTGCGATGCTTGGTTGGCCTCGCAAGTCGGTAATGCCCAACTATTAGTTGAGGATGGCCGCCGGCCTGCTGTCGAGCTGGGTGCAACCGCCGGTGCCTTGCTGCTGCGGCGGCACGGGCAACCGGTCGGCGCGTACGGTCTGGAAGCGGTGGAAGACTCGCTGCTGGAACAGCTTGGCGTTGAGGGCTTTCGCTTCGTCAGTCCCGAAGGCCGCCAACAAGTCCAACAGTGGTGGCAGCGGCAACTGCGGTCGTTCAGCGTCCCGTAAGCCGAAAGCGCCGGGGCAGGCATTTTTCAATGGCAGTCGCCAGGCGGCGCGATCCCGCCGGAAATCGGCACCGGCACGTGAAGTCGAGCGATGCGTTGGCGACCGTCGCTCAGCCGTACAAACCCTGCCCATCGTAAAGTCGGCTGGCGGAAGCAGCGTGGCCGCAAGCAGCGTGGGATTGCGGCCTAATCGGGCAAAGGTTTTCCTTTTGTTTCTGGAGCCAGCCAGATCAGTACCATTCCCGCCAGATACACAAGCGTGATGGTGGCGCAGGCCCGGGGATAACTGCCGCCGAATAGCGCCATCAATTGCCCCGTGCCCAATGCGCCGAAGGCCGCGAATATGCGGCCGAAGTTGAAGCTCAGTCCTTGTCCGGTAGCTCGGACGCGCGTGGGGAATAGCTCCGGCAGATACAACGGCAACCAACCGTAGAAAGCGGCGGTAAAGAATCCTACTACAACGGTTGTGGCAAGGAACTGAGGCCCGTAGCTGCTTATTCCGCCGAAAACGCTGGTCAGCCATCCCGGCGCCGCATCTTGCACGCTTTGGGGTAGCAAGCGCAGGGTGCCAAAGAGGTATCCGCATACCAACAGTGAACAGACACACAGGCCGAAGTAAGCTGGCCGCCGTCCGATCTTTCCGCCCACCAGCGGAGCGACGATGCAGCCGGCAATCGCACCGATGGAAATGAGCAGTTGCACGGTTCCCTTTGCGCCGGGACGCTCAGGGCCGGCCATCTGATCGGTCCAAGTGGGGAGAAACTGCGACACCGCGCCCCAGGTGCCAATCAGCGCTACCGAGGCGAAGCAGATCGCCAGCAGCGTGGGCCAAACCAAGCGCGTGGTGAATATCTCGCGGATGGGCCGGGCGGAGGTTCGCTTGACCGACTCTTGCCACCGGGTAGATTCAGGGATCAACAGCAGGATGAGCACGGCCAGCACGGCAGGTGTGGCACAGGCCAGCATTATCCACCGCCACGAATCGGCGGTAACTTGGAACATCATCGCTATTACGGCGACCAGTGCAAAACCGACGTTCGAGGCGGCGCCGATGATGCCGGCCATCAGCGGACGGAGTTTTTCGGGCCAGTATTCCACCACTAGCGCTACACCCAAAGACCATTCTCCACCCATCCCTAGCGCGGCCAGAAAACGCAGCGCCGCCAGTTGCCAGGGAGCAGTGGCAAAATAGCAAGCACCAGTGAAGATGGAATAAGCGAAAATCGTCAGGGCCATGGTGCGCACCCGGCCCATCCGGTCGCCCAGCCAGCCGAACAGCAATCCGCCCAATGCCGCTCCGAACAAAAACATGGCTACAAATCGCGATACCCATTTGCCGATCTCTGCTTCGGCCTTGCCTTTGGCCTGTTGCTTGGCTTTTTCGGCTTGTTGGAGTGTCTTTTCGGCTGCGGCGCGTTGCTGGTCCGATGTGGCCTCGCGGACCGATTGCTGCGCCTTTGCGATTTGCTGCTCGGCCTCCGTGACGGCTTGTTGCAGCGGAGCGAGCTCCTCGCGCAGCAGGTCTTGCAGCGCCGGTCGGGCGGCGATGGGAAACAGTCCCATCTCCAGCCCGTCGAACATCCAGCCCAAAAAGGCCGCCGCCAGAACCATCCATTGCGTGCTGCTGAGTGGCTTAGAATCGAATGTGCCGGACATGGTGGCCCTCGGTTGGAACTTATTCTGCGTTTGCCGCAAGGTTTTTTGCCCCCTTATACCCTCAGGCGGCGGCTTCGTCAATTAACCTCCCGTTCGTCACCTGCCAAGCTAGTCAGCTCTCCCCCCGCCTGCAACGCGACCGGTTCGTTTTGACCAATGCAATGATCCGGTCGGCAGTGCGCTCGGGCGTGCTCGCCTGCCCGGTTACGGCGGTGAGCAACCGGCATTGTGTGCCGAGGCTGTCCGCGACGGCTTCGGCCTATGTGCGGCTAAAATGGGGGGCACTAAGAAATGGGCAAGAAACCAACGCTTGACGCCGCAGTGGGAGACTGTACGTTGGTATATGTAATGTTCCCTCACGCGGCTGAAAATCTGGCCCGACTGATGGCCGCCGCGGGCCTCACGGCCCGGCAGGTCGCTGCGCAGTCTGGCTTGGACGAAAGGACCGTTCGGGCGATCCTCTCCCGCCGACAAAAGCCGCGAGCAAGCACCATCCACCGCCTGGCCGACGGCCTGGGTGTGGCTGCACACCAGTTCTGTCTCGACCCGCGACAGGCAGCCCCTTCGCAATTCGACCGGGCGACCAATCCGGCTGTAGAACAGTTGCTACAAGAAAGCCCGGAGCTTTTCGCCGGGTGGGGGGCGGGCGATTTCGACGAGCTTTACAGCCGGGTGGGAGCCGGCGGTCCGATGACGCTCGAAGGAGCCAGGCAAGCCGTCGAGCACATGAACCGTAAACGCCGCCTGCACGAGCAACTCGATTTGTTACTGGAGAGTTCTCTGGCGCAAGCAGCCGCCGAGCTGATCCAAGCGATGTACAAAGTGGTGGTGATTCAATCGGCCGAGGACACAGATCAATCGGGGTGACGTCAGCTTTCGGGAGTTTGGGGGAACTCGGTGCGCGTGAGTTCCGGCCCCTTTTCGCCCGTTGGGGCATAAGCTACCATAGCGCTGAAATTGTCGATTTCGGTGGCACGTGGTTAGTGCTTGCGGCGGCGCCGGTCGGCGCGGCAAGGCATGGCAAGGGAAGCGCTCAGCAGTTGGGGCAGCGACTTGGCAAGCAGCCTGGTACGAAGCTCGCTGGCGGTTCTGGCCCGATTCGTCAGCGGCGCAAGCGTACGCTGGCTCGATTGCCAGCCAGATACCTGTCAGCGAGTCTATTTCGCTAATCACACCAGCCATCTGGATGCGGTGGTGCTGTGGTCGGCCCTACCGCCAGAAGTGCGTGTGCTGACGCGCCCCGTGGCCGCCAAGGACTACTGGATGGCTGGGCCTATCCGACGGTTTCTTTCCTGTCGGGTGTTCAACGCCATCCTGATAGATCGGACCGACATTAAAGTCCACCGCAGCCCGGTAGACTTGATGATTGGCGAAATCGGCCACCAGTACTCGATAATCGTTTTTCCCGAAGGCGGACGAAGCAGCGGGCCGGACATCCAAGAGTTCAAAAGCGGCCTGTACTATCTGTGCCGACGCCGGCCGGACCTAGAACTGATTCCGGTGTACATCGAAAACATGAACCGCATCTTGCCCCGCGGCGAAGTGTTGCCGGTGCCGCTGTTGACGGGCATCACCTTCGGGCCGCCGATGTGGCTGGAGGCCGGCGAGCCGAAGCACCATTTCCTGGCCCGCGCCCGGGAGGCAATTCGCCGCATTCAGCACTTGCGGGGTTCTTCATAGATGTTCCGAGAAACTGCTGTTTATGGCGACATATTCTGAGAAACTGCTGTTTATGGCGACTTCTTTTTTTTGGCAACCCCACGCGAAGACAAACGGCGTATGCGAAAACCGGCTGCGTCCCGCTACTGGCGCCCGGCGGCAGTCTGACTGAGGTGAACTGCTTTGTTGGTGTCTGACTTCAAGACGTTAGGACTTATCGGCGGGGTGTTGGTGCTGCTGGCAATCGCCTCGGCGGTGGCCCAGATACTGGCCCGTCGTACCGACAGCGGTTTAGACCGCGCGATTGTCGATACGTTTCGCCGCCGGGTGCGCTCCTGGTGGGTGTTGTACGCTTTGCTGGCGTTTGCCTTCTTCGTGCATCCTACGGCCACCATCGTGCTGTTCTTTTTCATCTCGTTCTGGGCGTTGAGGGAGTTCATTACCCTCACCCCTACCCGGCCTGGCGACCAACGTACCCTGTTCTGGGTGTTCGTGGTTTGCACTCCGGCGCAGTTCGTGCTGGTCGGTCTGAAACAGTACGAGTTGTACAGCATCCTTATACCGGTGTACGCCTTCCTTTTGATACCGGCGGGCATTGCGTTATCGGGCGATGCCAAACGGTTCTTGGAGCGTACGGCGAAGATACAATCGGGGTTGCTGATCTCGGTGTATTGCTTGAGTTTCGCTCCGGCGCTGCTGACGGTAGATCTACCCAAACTCCCTTCCGGATTCGAAGACCCTTACCGCCATGCCAGGCTGCTGTTCTTTTTCGTGTTGATGACCCAACTGAGCGACGCCCTTCAATACGCCTGGTCGCAAATCCCTAACAAGCATCTGGTGGTTCCCGAGATCAGCCCCACGCGATCCTGGGAAGGGTTGTTCGGCGGGACGGCCAGCGCGATGCTGTTGGGCGGAGCGTTGTGGTGGGCCACCCCATTTCAAGGGGCCGACTGGTGGATGGCGGCCGTGATGTCCGGTGTGATCTCGGTCATGGCATTTGCCGGCGGGTTGAGCATGTCGGCCATAAAGCGCGACCGCGGCGTTCACGATTACGGCACACTCGTGGAAGGCCACGGCGGCGTGCTCGACCGAATCGACTCCATCTGCTTCGCCGCGCCGGTGTTCTTTCATCTGACCAGGTTGTGGGCCAATTGGGTGATCTCCGCGCAGTCGCAGACGCTGTCGTAACGAGCCACCAGCACAGTCAGTCGCCGTACGGCGCTTGGCCGGTTCGGACCACAACCCATCTACGACCGTACCGGAATTGGCGCCCAAGCTGATCCTGGCCCGTTGGCGTCGATTGTTATGAACGTACTAACGTCGCGGGAACGGTTAAGATTGGTTTGCGCGAGTGGGTAAATAGGCAAAACAGGTCGGCTATCGCTCCACCAGATTGCGATAGTACGCTATCGACAGCCGCAAGCCTTCTTCGAAGTCCACTTTTGGCTCGTAGCCGAGCAGCTTGCGGGCCAGGGTGATGTCGGCCATGCTTTCGCGGACGTCGCCCGGCCGGGGTGGCGCGAATCGCGGTTCGACGTTCATCCCCAGCAGACGGTTCAGCGTGCTTAGCAACGTCAACAAATCGGTGCTTCGTCCGTTGGCGATGTTGAATACCCGTCCGGCAACTCCCGGCGCTTCGGCCGCCAGAAGGTTGGCCTCCACCACGTTGGCCACGTAGGTGAAGTCGCGCGATTGCCGCCCGTCGCCGTAAATCACCGGCTGCCGACCAGATACCATGGCGGTGATGAACAGCGGAATCACGGCCGAATATGGGCTGTTGGGGTCTTGTCTTGGCCCAAACACATTGAAGTATCGCAAGCACACGGTGGGGAAACCATATGTGGCCGTAAACGCCTGGCAGTAGTACTCGCCAGCCAGCTTGGCAGCACCGTACGGGGAGATGGGCGACGGCAAGTCGGCTTCCCGTTTGCTGGCGAAGGGCTGGTCGCCATAAGCGCTACTAGAAGCGGCATACACCAGCCGCTCGACACCGGCCCGACGAGCTGCATCCAACAAGTTCAGGGTGCCTGTCACGCATGCTGCATGGGTGTCCAGGGGCCGTTCGACGCTCCGCGGCACCGAGGCCAAAGCCGCTTGATGAAAGACGTACTGCACGCCTTCGACTGCGCGGACGACCGTAGGCATATCGAGCAGGTCGCCCTGGATGAACTCGATTCGGTCGCGGAAATCGGCCATGTTCGACAGATGTCCGGTGCTGAGATTGTCCAGCACCCGTACCTGGTGGCCGCGGTTTACCAGCGCCTCGGCAATGTGCGACCCGATGAATCCGGCACCACCTGTTACCAACACCTTCGCCATAAATACCCTTTCGCTTGCGGGCCAACAACTTACCCCACACGAGTATGCACAAGTATAGCATTGCCGCGGCAGCCGGCTACGGGCGCTAAGGCCAAGCAATATGGTGGATATTCGCCCCTGATTGGCGAACTGCTGTGCCCACCATAGAGATTACACTTTGTTGGCAACCGAAGCAGTAAGTCATCTCGGCCAAAGCTGTACCTTTTTGCTTAGCAAAATGTACTTCTTTGCTGGGCCAAATGTACTTCTTGCCGAGGCAAAGCTGCTTTTTGCCAGCCCAGACGTACTATTGGCACGAATAGATATACAAGTGGCGCAAAGAAAATAGATGTACAAGTGGCGCAAAGAGACTTACTAATGGCACAAACAGATGTACTTTTCGCCGAATCACACGTAGTTCCTGCCGCGCCGGATGTACTTCTTGCCGGAACAGTTGCAATGCATAATATTTCTTCTCGATTTCGCATCGACCCGCTAAGTTGCGCGAGGACAAGCCGTGGATGCCACCGCCTTGGAGTTTTTCAAGCAGTTGTTGCAAACGCCGAGTCCCTCGGGTTACGAGTCGCCGCTGCAAACTGTTGTGCGGCAGTATGTGGCGCCGTTTGCCGATTCGGTGCGCACCGATGTCCACGGGAACGTCATCGCCGCCATAAACCCCGAAAGCCCCTTGCGTCTGATGCTGGCTGGCCACTGCGATCAGATCGGCCTGATCGTGCAGCACATCGACGACGATGGGTTCCTGTATATCCAACCCATCGGCGGATGGGACCCGACAATGTTGATCGGCCAGCGGATGCACATCTGGACCCAAGAGGGACCGGTGCTAGGGGTAATCGGACGTAAGCCCATACATCTGCTCACCGAAGAGGAACGCAAGCAAGTTCCCAAGCTGAAGGAGCTGTGGCTCGACATCGGGGCGGCCAACAAAGAGGAAGCCGCCAAGCTGGTGCGCATTGGCGACCCGGTCACGCTGGAACTGGGATTCCACGAGCTGCGCAATCAGCGGGCGGTCGGCGCGGCAATGGACGATAAAACCGGTTTGTGGGTGGTTGTCGAGGCCCTGCGGCGTATAGATCGCAGCAAGCTGCGTTGGGGTGTGTACGCGGTTTCCACGGTGCAAGAGGAGGTGGGACTGCGCGGGGCGCGGACCAGCGCGTTCGGCATCGATCCGCAGGTAGCCGTGGCAGTAGACGTGACCTTTGCCACCGACAGCCCCGGCGTAGAGAAAAAGGAGGAAGGCGACATCCGGCTGGGCCGCGGCCCAGTCGTCTATCGTGGCCCGAATATGAACCCCAAAGTGGTCGAGCTGTTGATCGCCGCTGCCGAAAGGCACCAAATTCCCTTCCAGCTCGGAGCGGCCGGCAAACCGCCCGGCACCGACGCCAACGTGATACAAATCAGCCGCGCCGGGGTGGCAACCGGGTTGGTCAGCGTGCCAAACCGGTACATGCATAGTCCGGTGGAAATGGTTTGCCTGGATGACATGGATCGCGCGGCGGAGCTGCTAGCGCGGTTTGCCGAAGCGCTCGACCCCGATGCAGCCTTCACCCCGTGACCCGCGGAAACGCTGATACCATCGGAAGCGAAGCCCGGCGGTTGCCTTCAGCCGCTGCGGTTCTTAATATCTTCGGAATATCTTCGGACGATTCGTGGGCGGCCGATCCGCGGTCCGCCGTGGCGAAAGGGCAGCGGCGCACCGCACAGAGAACAGCCAAATGAGGTGGGCATGAGAAGCAAAAAGAGCATCCGCAGCGGCATCGTTGGGGCGGGCTTCGCAGCCACTTTTCACTACGAGGCCGCCAGCAAAGTCCACGGCGTGGCAGTGGAAGTGGTTGGCGTACATACCATCGACGAAGCCCAAGGCAAGGCTTACGCGCAGAAACGTGGCATACGCTTCTTTGAACGGCTGGAACAGTTGCTCGACGCGGTGGAGGTGATTCACATCTGCACCCCTCCGGTTACGCACGAACCGCTGGCCATCGCCGGGCTGAAGCGCGACAAGTTCGTCATTTGCGAAAAGCCGCTGACTGGCTATTTTGGCGACGGTAGCGACAGCTTCCATGGCGACCGGTTCCCCAAACAAGTAGCATTGGATGCCGCGCTGGCCAGCGTCGATCGCATTCTCCAAGCCGAGGCGGCCAGCCGCGGCCGGCTGCTTTACGCCGAAAATTGGGTATACGCACCCTCGGTGCAGAAGGAACGAGAGATCATCGAAAAAACCGGCGCACAGATTTTGTGGATACACGGCGAGGAATCGCACAGCGGCTCGCACTCGCGGGAATACGCGTTTTGGAAGTTTTGCGGGGGCGGGGTAATGATCGGCAAAGGATGTCATCCGCTGACGGCTGCTTTGTATTTGAAGCGTGTGGAAGGTCGCGCCCGCGACGGGCGCCCCATCCGCCCAGCGGCCGTCTCCGCCCGAACCCACGCTATTACCCGGCTACCCAACTTCCGCGACCAAGGGCACATCCGCTGCGACTATTACGATATCGACGATTTCTCGCACATGCACGTGGTATTCGAGGACGGGACCATCGCCGACGTGTTCGCCTCGGACATCGTGCTGGGTGGAATACATAACTGGCTGGAAGTGTGCGCCAACAACCATCGGGCAATCTGCAACATCAACCCCAACAACATGATGCAGACCTATAATCCCAAGGAAGAGTACTTCCGCGATATATACGTGGTCGAGAAGATCGGCACCAAGCAGGGGTGGGCATGTACCGCCCCAGACGAAGACTGGATGACCGGCTATCCGCAAGAGGCCGAGGCCTTCTACCGCACCGTCGCTTACGGCGAACCGCTGGAAAGCGATAGCGCCCTGGCGGCCGACGCGATTTCGACCATCTACAGTGCATACGTTTCGGCCGAGCGCCGGGGAGCGGAGGTTCCCGTGCGAGTGTTTTGACGATGCCCACCGCGCGGCACAGCTTCGCAGCTCCGCGCGGCGCTGTCGCCAGCTTGAGCGCTGGTTGTGCGGCGCGACTGGAATCATCGCACTGCTGACTGGTAAACATGGGCTATCGAGGTGGCGTTTTATGCGATTTACGAAGATGCACGGGGCGGGCAACGACTATGTGTACGTCGATTGCTTCCGGGAGCCGATGCCCGACAACCCCGCCGAACTAGCGCGAAGCATTTCCGACCGCCATTTCGGCGTCGGCAGCGATGGCTTAGTTTTGATTTGCCCCAGCGAAAAAGCCGATGCCCGAATGCGCATGTTCAACGCCGACGGTTCCGAAGCCGAGATGTGCGGCAACGCCATCCGCTGCGTGGCGAAGTATCTGTTCGAGCGGGGCATCGCCCACCGCCCTACGGTGCAAATCGAGACCGGCCGCGGCATACTGACGCTGGAATTGGAGACGGCTGAAGGTGTGGTACAGCGGGTGCGCGTGGACATGGGCGAGCCGATCCTGGAACCAGATCGCGTGCCGACGACTTTGCCGGGAAATCCGGCTTTCGGCGGCGCCGCTGCTAATGTGCCTCTGCGGCTGGCCGAGCGGACGATCGAAGTGACCTGCGTGTCGATGGGCAATCCGCACTGCGTCACCTTCGTAGAACAACTAGACGACACCTGGGTGCACCAGATCGGCCGCCAAGTAGAAACCAACCCTCACTTTCCGCGCCGCACCAACGCCGAGTTTGTCCAAATCCTGTCGCACGAAGAGGTCCGCATGCGCGTTTGGGAGCGTGGGGCGGGCGAAACGCTTGCCTGCGGCACCGGCGCCTGCGCGGTGTGCGTGGCCGGAGCCATCACTGGCCGTACCGGCCGGCGACTGACCGTCCACTTGTTGGGCGGCGACTTGGAGATCCACTGGGCGGCAGATAACCACGTATATATGAGCGGCCCGGCCGTCGAGGTCTTCGAGGGCGTGTGGAAGCGGAAATAAGGGCCCGCAACAAAATCGCCTTTCCTGGCACTGTATCCTTACAATACAAAAGCTAGTGGCACCTTTTGACGATGGTGTTTTGTCAGCGCTTTTGGAGATAGAGAAGTTTCACCTGATTCCAACCAAAGTTCACACCTTATACGAGCGATCGACCATGCCGTGGATAACCGAAGTTTCCGAGCACATCGAGTGGAAACGTTTGCGAGAATTAGTGGAGCAGACCGTCAGCGAAGCTCGCCGGCGGCTCTGCCCGCATCCGCGTCGCGTGCTGCTGTTGCCGCCGGACATCACCCGCGCCCATAGCGGCGCCGGCCGAATGACCGAGTGGCTTTACCAGATGCTGGCCGGCGAGGCCGAGGTGCATCTGATTCCCACCCTCGGCCAGCACGTGCCCCACACCGCCGAGGAAAATCGCCGCATGTTCGGCGACGTGCCGCAAGAGCGCATCCACGCCCACCAGTGGCGCACAGGCTGCGTGCGCCTAGGCGAGGTGGCGGCGGAGTTCGTCAAAGAGGCGACCAAGGGGGCGGCCGACTGGTCGATGCCGGTGGTGCTCAATCCGATGCTCATCGAGCAGAAATGGGATTGGATCATAAACATCGGACATGTTGTGCCCCATGAAGTGCTGGGGTTCGCTAATCATAACAAGAACTATTTCATCGGGCTGGCGGGAAAGGAAACCATCTGCGCCTCGCACATGGCGGCCGCTTGCTGCGGGATCGAGAACAACCTGGGAAATCTGATAACGCCGGTACGAGCCTGTTTCAACAAAGCAGAAGACGATTTTTTGGGCCACCTGCCGGACCTGTACATCCAACTGGTCATGGCCCGAAACCAACAAGGCGAACTTGTGCACACCGGCTATTTCGCCGGCGAAGATCTGGAAACCTATCTGGAGGCCGCGCGCCTCTCGCGCCGCCAGAACATTACCGTACTCGACGAACCGCTGAAAAAAGTGGTGTGCGTAATGCAAGGGGACGAGTTTTTCAGCACCTGGGTGGCCAACAAGGCGGTCTATCGCACGCGAATGGCCATCGCCGACGGCGGCGAGCTGATCGTCATCGCCCCTGGGCTGAAACGATTCGGCGAACAGCCAGAGGTGGACGAGCTGATCCGCCGCTACGGCTACTGCGGTACCCCAAAAGTCATGGACGCCTATCGCCGCGATCCGATGCTGCAAGAGTTCGCCCATGCCGCAGCCCATCTGATCCACGGTTCCACCGAAGGACGTTTCACCGTTACTTACGCACAACCGAATCTGACGCGGGAAGAGATCGAAGCGGTCGGTTTTCGCTATGCCGACTTCGAGCAAACGCTGCGCCGCTACCAGCCCGAACGCCTCAAAGAAGGCTTCAACCGTACCGACGATGGGGAAGAGTTCTTCTTCATCCCTACGCCTTCGGCCGGGTTGTGGGCCACTCGGGAAAAGCTGTATGGCCGCCCCGGCGGACTGGCCGATTAAACCACAGGCGGCGCAGCTTGGTCCCGCACCGCAGCGCCGAGTTCCGCGTCGCCGAGGAAGATCGGCACCACGGCGTTACATCGGGCGGCGGGTTTGGGCGGCTTGGAAAAGCGTGCCGCTACCAATTGCTCGAACAACACCAAGTGACGCCGGGCAATCTTCGGCCAGTGGTAATCTTCGACCAGCAGTCGCCCCTGCCGACCCATGTGATCCAGAAGCTGCGGCTGCTGTATCGCCTGCGAGATGGCGGAAGCAAGTGCTACCCGGTCTTCCGGCGGAACCAACCAGCCGCTTTCTCCGGGATGGATCAGGTCCCGAAGCCCCGGCAAATCTGTGGCGATTACAGGGCGACCGGCGGCGTAGCTTTCCAGCACTACTATGCCCAACGCTTCAGAGATCCGCGAAGGGACGACCAGACAGCAACTGTTCTGTAACAGCCAGGTCTTCAACTGCCCTGTTACAGCACCGGCGAACCAGCAACGCTCAGCCAGCCCGACCTGAGCCGCCAGCCACTCCAAGTTACTGCGCTCTGGTCCCTCGCCGGCGATTACCAGCGACGGTTTTGCGTCTTCTCCACTGCGCTGTACGGACAGGATCAAGTCATCGACACCTTTGCGGCGTTCCAAACGCCCCAAAAACAGCAGATACTTGCCCGGCTGGACCTGTGGCGGAACATCCGGCGGCCTGCTTGTGGGAAGACCGAAGGTCGAGATGTCTACGCCGTTGGGAATGTGTTCTACACGGGCAACAGGCCAGTGTATGTCGGATATTCGCTGCTTGGTGTACGAGCTGATGGCTATCACGGCGTCGGCACGACTCAATGCAGCCGTGTACCTGGGAAGCAACTGAGGCTTACGAGCCAGCAGGCCGTCGGGTGCAATGTCCCCGCCGTGACTGGTTATCACCAGCGGCACGGTTTGCAACTGCCGGGCGCAGCTTGCGACGTACCCGGTGGGGTAGATGTCGTGGCAATGTATCAAATCGAACTGCTCGATGAGGTGCAGCCGGGCAAGCCACCAGCGATACCAGCCAACACCCCAGCGAGTGGACCTAAACCGCGGATGCCACACCACACGGTAAGGCAAACTTTCTGCTTCGGACGTGTGGCCGCGCCGCGGTCGAGGCGCAAGCACCACCACGTCATGGCCGTTGCCAGTCATCCAGCGGGCCAGCGCATCGACGACCAGCTCCTGTCCACCCAGCTTTGGCAGCGCAGTGCTGGTGTACAGGCATATTCGCATGTGCGTCCCTTGGGCGAAACACGGAAAGTCAATGTCATCAATATCGGCAAAGTTCGCCCAATCAAATCAGTTTCTCAGCGGCCGAAAAGATGCCGATATTCTGGTGAGTTGCAAAGCTGTGTGCGGCGCCGCGCGAGGGTTCATCTTCCGGAATGGGATAGTTTTGCAGTCTTCGTAGCGTATGCATTATTTATTCATTTTGCGCAGTATTCCTAATTTTCCCACTATTCCTAACTGCTGCACGCACGGTTGACTTTCGGCCCGGCTAATTGGTAAAGTTATTGCCCATCGTCGTTTGCAGGTTGCGCGCCCTGGGAGTTTCTCATGCCATACTCAGCGATTGGCCCGATCGCCGTTTTTCTGCCTGAAACCGTCGAGGACAACCAGTACTTGGCCCAACAGTTCCCAAAGTGGGACATGGAGCTGATTTACGCCCGGACGGGAATCCGGCGGCGTCATATAGCGACGCCCGAGCAATGTGCATCCGATCTGGGCGTTGCGGCAGCCGAGCAGTTATTCCAGCAATACCAAATCGATCGGGACAGCATCGACTTTTTGCTTTTTTGTACCCAGTCGCCCGATTACATTATTCCCACCACTGCTTGCATCATGCAGCATCGGTTGGGGCTGAGGCGGTCGGTCGGTGCGCTGGATTTCAATTTGGGATGTTCGGGGTTCGTGTATGGTTTGGCTTTGGCCGATGGGCTGATCCGCGGCGGTTCGGCCCGACGTGTGCTGCTGATAACAGCCGAGACCTACTCGCGCTACATCGATCCTACCGACCGTTCGTTGCGAACCATCTTCGGTGACGGCGCGGCGGCCACTCTGGTCGAAGCCTCGCAGGAGCCGTCGATCGGTCCGTTCGTGTTTGGCACCGACGGGAGCGGCGCCGACACGTTGTTGGTCTGCGGGGGCGGTGCGCGGCGTGCCGAGCAAGCCATCCAGCCCCGCAAACGCAAACGTTGGCCAAGCAGCCTATTCATGGATGGCCCGGAACTGGTCAAGTTCACCCTGGAAGTGGTTCCGGAAATGATAGATCGGCTGTTGACGCTAACCGGTTGGCAGCGGTCGCAGGTAGACATGTACCTGATGCACCAGCCTACTACCTTCCTCCTTCACCAGTTGCGCGAAAAACTGCAAATGGACGACCAAGACGTTCCCGAGGACCTGGAAGAGTACGGCAACACTGTCTCCTCCACCTTGCCGATTCTGGTACGCGACCTGCGCAACTGCCGCCGATTAGCGCCCGGGAAGCGCACTTTGCTATTGGGTTTCGGCGTGGGGCTTTCCTGGGCCGGTTGCGCATGGATCGAAACGTGGCAGGCACAGCAGCAAGAGGCACTGGACTCCCAGACCGCTAAGCAAGCCGCTTGAGCGGCTGCCGATTGGCTCGCGGACATCATCTTGCATCCCGCCCCTGCTGTGATTGCTGTCTGCGCCAGTGGCGCAGCTACGTGTGCCTCATGCCGCCGCCGGGATGGTCGCTCGCCCGGCGTCGGCCATGGCAGAATGCACCTCAAAAGCAGATGGAAACCCGACGTTTCAACTTCTGCTGCGCCGCGATGCTTTCCACGCGCTGGCGTAGCTCGGCCAAGTACCGACTCCGGGCGTTCCCGTCGAACAGCATCCTGCGGTAGCGATCCACCAGCTCCGGAAAGTGCCGTCGCAACAATTGGGCCACCGAAGGCCAAACCCGCGGACGGGGATTCAGCGCATCGACCCAAATTCGCTCAGCGCGCAATTGGCGGGCTTGCTCCAGGAGCACTTCCAGCGAGATGGTGTCGTCGCTGAGCCAAGGCAACAGCGGTCCGAACATGATTGCAGTCTTCAGCCCAGCGTCCCGCGCAGCAGCCAGCACCGACAGCCTATCGGCGACCGTGGCCGCCTGCGGCTCCCACAACGATTGCAAACGGTCGTCCAGCGTGGTGACAGTCACGCCCACGGTGACGCTACCGGCAGGGCCACGGCAGAATACATCGAAGTCGCGCACCACTAATTTGCTCTTGGTGAGCACCAACAGCGAAAAGCCGTGCTGTAGCAAAAGTTGGCAGCAACGTCGGGTAAGCTGGTAGTGCGATTCTACCGGCTGCCACCCGTCGCACGCGCTGCTGACGAACACTTCGTCCGGTACGGCGCGGCGCAGTTGCCGTCTAAGCACCTCTAGGGCGTTGATCTTCACGTCGACGAAATGGCCCCAGGGTTCATCGTGCGGGTGGAAGCGCTGCATGAACCGGGCATAACAGTATGCACAACCGTGAGCGCAGCCGGTGTAGCAATTCAGCGTGTAACCGCCCAGCCGGCTGCTGTTAAGGAGCGAGCGGCAAACCATCTCTCGAACCACAACGCCGCCGCACTGCTGCGGCAACTGGGCGGTTTGTACGATTGGCAACAGCGAGGACATGACAAATCGAGTGTACACTGGCCGAGGCACGCGGGCAAAACTTCGCCCTGGCCCTGGTAACGAGGGCTCTTGCGGATAAAGCACCCGTCGCGTACAGCTCCGGCTTGCGGTGATTACTGCCCGGCCGATCCGCGGCCGGGGTGGCCGGTTGCCTGCGCTATTTCGGCTCAGGTGGATCAACCGCAACGTTTGACCAGGGTGATTTCGTTACCCGCAGCGTTGAACGTCACCTCATCCATAAAAGTGCGGATCAAGCCCAAGCCTCGACCTTGTTCACCTTGTAAAGCGGCCGGATCGCCGGGGGCGGGCAACTTGCTGACGTCGAATCCTGGGCCGTCGTCCCGCACCACCAGGCGAATCTCATGTCGCGAGAGTTGCACCTGGACGTGAATTCTCCGGTCGCGGTATGGAGCCTGCTCGCGTCGCAGTTCCACCAGGCTCGGTTCGTTCTCGCCGATCAGACGGTCTTGAACGGCTTCGATCTCTTCACGGGTAATTTGCAGGTTCCCGTGGAACATCGCATTTAGCAGCGCCTCTTTCAGCGCCAATCCCACGCGGAGCCGGGCGGTGAAATCGCATAGGCCCATGCCCTCGATCAGCTTCTGCACGTAATCGACCAGGGCGTCGATCAACGCCGGTTCGTTGTCCAGCGTGAAGCGGAAAACACTTTCTTCCAGACAGCGGAGCAATTGTTGGTGGCTGCGGCTGGCCTGTGCCGTGTTGAGTACATCGTCGATAGTAGTCAGCAGTTTTGCCGCCAGACGCGACTTGGGCACGTAGCTGGCTGCCCCGCGCTCCAGCGCCTCGATAGCCAGCGCCTCGCTGCCATGGGCGGTGATCAGGATCACCGGAATACTGGGAAAATGCACTCGCATGGCGGTGACCAACTCCAGGCCGTCCATGACCGGCATGGTCACGTCGGTGAGCACCACGTCGGGAGCGAACTGGGCCATCATGGCCAGTGCCTCCATGCCGTGTGCAGCATACTGGACAGCGAAATCACCCCGCTTTTCCAGCAGGCCGCCGATCAGCCGCCGGTCCACAGCCGCATCATCAACGACCAGTATTCTGGGCATTGCTGCATCCTCCAGGAATTTCTTGCCAGCGGGTATCCAGCGATCCGAGGTGTTGACCGAGCTGGTTTACACAGCAACTGCATTGTTCTCAAGCGTGTCGAGCAAGCTCGGCCGAAGGGCCTCCAACCCCTTGTATATCACTACCCCTTTGTGCTTATTCTCCCCAGTGTTACAAAGCTGGCAATATGTAAGCTTGTGATTATGAGTGTCTGTAACAAAACCAGCTTTTCTGGCACTGTCTTAATGGTTTAAAGGGCAGCTAAACTCTTTGACGATCCTATATGTTCTGTTAAAGAGTTTTTGGCTCGGGCACCACGAACTCCCTTAATAGCGTTTATGCCCTGTGCGATACGAACTCCCTTAGCCGGGGGAAAACTTCATCCATCTGCTCTTCAAACAGGCTCAGAACTTCTCGCGCCTCCTCGAGTTTTCCTTCGCGCCCCAGCTCCTCGAGTTTATATGCCAGGTCGAACGCCCGCCGCGCGCCGAAATATCGCAGAGAACCCTTGATGGTATGGGCAGCTATTTGCAGCGCCTTGGCCTGTCCGCCGGCGACCGCCTGGCGGATGTCGTCCATTAATTTGGGACACTCGTCCACGAAGGCCTGTACTATCGACTTCAGTAGTCCCAAGTCGCCCTTGACGGTGGCTTTGGCGTGCGTCCAGTCGATTGGGTCTTCGGCGGCTTGCGGCGCCTGTCGGGCGCTTCGCTTGCCGACGACTGTGGCGATGGCCTCCAGCAGTTGGTTGGAGCGAATTGGTTTGGTCAAGTATTCGTCCATACCTGCGGCCAAACAGCGCTCGCGATCTCCCTTGATGGCATGGGCCGTCATGGCGATGATCGGCGTCCGAGTGCCTCGCTGTGCTTCGCGTTGACGGATGGTTGCGGTAGCTTCCAGACCGTCCATATCCGGCATTTGAATATCCATCAGGATCACGTCCACCGGTTGCGATTCCCAGGTGGCCAGCGCTTCTCGCCCGTCTTTGGCCACTATCACTTTGTGGCCGTAGCGCTCCAGCAGACCAATGACCAGTTTCTGGTTAACCAGGCTGTCTTCGGCCAGCAGTACCCGCAGCGGAGGCAACGCCGCCACGGGCGCAGTTTCGGCCACGGGTTCGACCGGGACTGCCAACCCCAAGGCGGAAACAATGGCATCTAGCAGTTCCGACTGTTTAATGGGCTTGATCAGGTAAGCGGCGATTCCCAGTTGCTGGCAGCGGGCCAGTTGACCGGGCCGGTCGCCGGAGGTCAGCATCATGATAACTGTGCTGCCTAAGGTCTGCTCGCCGCGAATTTGCTCGGCCAGGGAGAATCCGTCGACTTCGGGCATGTTGGCGTCGGTAAGGACCAACGGAAAACCTGCGCCTCGATGGCGTGCCGCCCGGAGCCGCTCCATCGCTTCTGCGGCACTGGCGGCCAGTGTGGGCTGCATTCTCCAAGCGGTGATCATCTCTTGCAAGATGCGGCGGTTGGTGGCGTTGTCGTCGACAACCAACACTGGCAACCCGGCCAACGAGTCGACGAGCGCGGGGGGTATTTCGGTAGGTTGATCGTATGCCACCTCGAGAACTGCCGTGAAGTGGAAGGTACTGCCCCGGCCCGGTTCGCTTTCGGCCCAGATGCGTCCGCCCATGCACTCGACCAGCCGCGACGAAATGGCCAACCCCAACCCAGTTCCCCCGAAGCGGCGCGTGGTGGAGCTATCGGCTTGTTCGAAGGCCCCGAAGATGACGTTCAGCTTGTCCGGCGGGATGCCGATTCCTGTGTCGCGGACAGCGAAATGAAGCGTCACCTGGTTGCCGGTGCGCGACTGGCAATGCACGTTCAGAGCGACTTCGCCGGCCGGGGTGAACTTGATGGCATTTCCCACCAAATTGACGATAACCTGCCGCAACCGGGCAACGTCGCCGATCAGGCCGTCCGGAACGTCGCTATCGACGTGATAGCTCAGCTCCAGGTTTTTGGCATGGGCCCGCAAGCCCAGCGATTTCATGGTATCCCCTAGACGGTCGCGCAACTCGAACAGCCTGTGTTCCAGTTCCAGTTTGCCGGCCTCGATCTTGGAGAAATCCAGGATGTCGTTGATTATTTCCAGTAGCGACTCGCTGGATTGGCGGACCATGGTCAGATACTCGCGCTGCGCCGGCTCCAAATTGCTGTCGAGTACCAGTTCGGTCATGCCGATGATGGCATTCAGCGGAGTGCGAATTTCGTGGCTCATATTGGCCAGAAAATCGCTCTTGGCCCGGCTGGCGGCCTCGGCCGCCTCTTTGGCCACTTGCAGTGCTTCCGCTGCTTTGCGCAACTCGGTGATGTCGTGCGATATGCCGAACGTGCCTATCAGCCGCCCATGCTCGTCGTAAAGCGGCAGCTTGGTGGTCGAAACCCAAGTGATGTGGCCGTCGGGCCAGGTTTCCTTCTCCTCTTTGCCAACGATGGGCTTGCCGGTTCGCATCACTTCCAGTTCGTCTTCGTAGGCTTGCCGGGCGTGCTCTTCGGTGAAGAAGTCGAAGTCGGTCTTCCCCAGTGCTTCGGCGGAATCGCGCAGCCCGAAACGCCGTGCTAATGCGTTGTTGATCCGTAAGAAGCGGCACTGGGAATCTTTGAAGTAGATGCTGTCGGGCACATTATCCATCAGGGTGCGCAGCAGATAACGTTCGTGTTCCAGGGCGATTTCGGCGGTGCGTCGCTGGGTGACGTCCCAGAAGACCGCCTGTACACCGACGATCGCTCCCGCGGGGTCGTACACCGGCGATTTCATCACTTCCATGTATAAAGTCTGGCCGTGCTTTTCGTACTGTTCCACGTCGGTGAACAGTTTTCCGGTGGTCACGACGCGATGGTCGTCGCGGCGATATTTCTCGGCCAGTTCTTTGGGATAGAAGTCGAAGTCGGTCTTGCCCACCACTTCTTCCAGCGGCTTGCCCAACAGACCGCAAAACAACCGGTTGGCGAACGTGAATCGCCCCTGCAAGTCTTTACGGAGCACGTAGATGGGCAGCGTTTCCACCAACGAAGAATACAGCGACTGGGACTGTAGCAGTGTTTGCTGGGTGCGTGCATGCTCGCTTACTTCCTGCTCTAAACGTTGCTTGGCGCTTTGTAGCTCGGCGGTGCGCTGGCGGACCTCGCGCTGCACCCGGGCGTTCAGGCCCACCAAGGCAGCCACAAATAAAAGCAACAAACTAGTAAGCGATATACCGGCAACCAGCGCCAGCCCCGGCATTTGCTCCTGCCAAGCGGCAAGATACCAGTAGGCTGCACAGGAAGCGCCCAGCCCCAAAAAGCCAATCGCTCCCAGCAGCAGATTGATATTCGCCGTGATGCGTCGCAGCGACTGGCGCATACAACCTCCTTGCCTGAACAGAGCCGAGAATAGAACAAACAGGTCCGTCGGCCAAACGGTAAACCCACACTGCCGGAGCGAGAAGCCCGACAATGAGCCTATCACGCTCGGGCGGTGATGAAAAGCCCTTTGCCCGCCGGGAGGCCGTTTTCCGGCTACCAACGCCGCGGGGCTCGCCGATGGGCAACATCGTTCTGCGCGCAAGTCTGGCTTTTGGCTTCTCTGCGCGCAAGCCCGGCTCTTGGCCGCACGTTACCGGCTGATTGCCCTGCAATCGCTCCCCAACACCAACGCTGGAATGCACCGCTACTGGAGCGGTGGCTATTCTCGCACGGCGACCAAGCTGCGATAATCTCAGTACATCTGCGTTCGGGTTGGACCGTCGGCCCAGACGAGCTATTGAAAACGAGCTATCGGATGTAGACGTGCCACAATGACAGCGCAAGCTATTATAAGAGATGGTTGCCCGTCTAATATTGGTTGGCCGTCTGTCGTAACAGTTGGTTGGCGGCCAATGGTCGCTGCGACAGCGCGTTCCGCGGCCGCTGGGAAAAACAAGACTAAGGTTGCACATGGCGATGATTGTTGGGATTCCCAAAGAGACCTTTCCGGGTGAACGCCGGGTGGCGATTGTACCGGCCTCGGTTCCTGCATTGACCAAGGCCGGGTTGGAAGTTGTGGTACAAGCTGGGGCAGGGGAAGCGGCAGGTTTTCCCGATTCCCAATACACCCAGCGAGGAGCACGCGTCGTTGGCAGCCGACAAGAGCTGTTTGCCGCCGACGTCGTGTTGCAAGTCCGCGCGGCGGGAGCCAATCGGGCTTGCGGGCAAGACGACCTGCCTTTGCTGCGCCCCGGGCAGGTGCTTATCGGGATGTGTCAACCGTTGGCAGAACCAAAGATAATCCGCGAATTTGCTCAGCGCGGCGCTACCGTTTTCGCTCTGGAGCTTCTGCCCCGAATCACCCGCGCACAAAGCATGGACGTGCTTTCCTCGATGGCCACGGTGGCTGGGTATCGGGCGGTGATTCTGGCCGCGGCCCACCTGCCAAAGATGTTTCCCATGCTTATGACTGCCGCCGGGACCATCAGCGCTGCCAAGGTGTTCGTGATCGGGGCCGGTGTGGCCGGCTTGCAAGCCATTGCCACCGCCAAACGGCTTGGTGCGGTGGTCTCGGCCTACGACGTCCGCCCCGTGGTGAAAGAACAAGTCCACAGCCTGGGGGCCAAGTTCGTGGAGATGGGGCTGGAGACCGCACAAGCCGAGGCAGCAGGCGGATACGCCCGCGCCATGGACGAAGAATTCTATCGCAAACAACGCCAGCTCATGGCGCAGGTGGCGGCGGAAAACGATGTGGTGATCTGCACCGCAGCGGTGCCGGGCAAACGAGCTCCTCTGCTGTTGAGCGCCGAGGCGGTGCGCGGGATGGCTCCCGGCTCGGTAATCGTGGACCTGGCCGCGGAATCCGGCGGAAACTGCGAGCTGAGCAAAGCCGATCAGACGGTACTAGACAGCGGCGTTACAATTATAGCGCCTACGAATCCGGCTTCGGAGGCGCCGTTTCACGCCAGCCAAATGTATTCGCGGAATGTCACCACTTTTCTGCTCTCGCTGGTGCGAAACGGCCAGTTCAGTCCCGATATGGAAGACGAAATCGTGCGCGAGACCCTTGTGGCCCGCGACGGACAGGTGGTGCATCCGCGCGTCCGCGAGTTGTTCGACGGGAGTTGAGGACCATGAAGGACGGATACACCGGACCGCTGGAAAGAATCGACGAATGCTGCTGGCGGATACCGAAAGATTACAAACCCGGAATGCGCGTCGAAGGGCGAATCTACGCCGACGACACGCTGCTGAAACACATCCGCGCCGATCAGGCCCCGGAGCAAGTGGCCAACGTGGCCTTCTTGCCGGGTATTCAGATGGCCAGCCTGGCCATGCCGGACATCCACTGGGGGTACGGCTTTTGCATCGGCGGGGTGGCTGCTACTGACCCTACATCCGGAGGTGTGATATCACCCGGCGGTGTAGGTTATGACATCAACTGCGGCGTCCGTCTGGTGCGTACCAACCTGACATACGCCGAAATCAAAGAGCAGATGCCCAAACTCATGGACGCCCTGTACCGCCGCATTCCCGCAGGTGTTGGCGAGGGCGGCCCGTACCTATTCGGCGGAAAAGAGCTTGACCGTCTGCTTGCCGAAGGAGCCGGCTATCTGAAGACCCGCGGCTGGGCCACCGACGCCGACCTGGAGCACACCGAAGCCAACGGCTGTCTGCCCGACGCCGATCCAGACAAAGTCAGCCAACGCGCCAAACAGCGCGGCGGCGATCAGTGCGGCACGCTTGGTTCCGGGAACCATTTCCTGGAAGTCCAGGTAGTCGAAGAGGTCTTCGACCGCCGCGCCGCAGAGGTAATGGGTCTGGAAGAAGGGTTGGTGTGCGTGATGATCCACTCCGGCTCGCGCGGACTGGGTTATCAGGTGTGCGACGACGCCCTGGCCATGTTCCGCAAAACGCCGCAAAAGTACGGCATCACCCTGCCCGATCGGCAATTGGCCTGTGCGCCCATCGAAAGCTCCGAAGGTCAAACCTATTTGGGAGCCATGCGCTGCGCGGCCAATTTCGCTTGGGCCAACCGGCAGTTGCTGATGTGGCAGACCCGCGAGGTGTTCGCCGATTTCTTCGGCCGCTCGTGGCAGTCGCTCCAGATGAATCTGGTGTACGACGTGGCCCATAACATCGCCAAGTTCGAGGAGCACGTCATCGACGGCCGCAAGCTGCTAGTTTGCGTGCATCGCAAGGGTGCCACTCGGGCGTTCCCTGCCGGACATCCGGAACTGCCGCAGCGCTATCAGCAAATCGGCCAACCGGTGATAATCCCGGGCGACATGGGGCGGGCTAGTTGGGTGCTGGTCGGTCAGCCAGCCAGCATGGAGCAGACTTTCGGCACTACCTGCCACGGGGCCGGCCGACTGCTCAGCCGTACCGCTGCCATCGCACAAGCCAAGGGAAGACGAATCGACCAGGAACTAGCTCAGCAAGGCATTGTGGCCCGCGCACGAAGCTGGAAAGGCTTGGCCGAAGAACATCCCGAGGCCTACAAGGACGTCAGCCAAGTGGTAGAGGTGGTTCATCGGGCCGGCCTGGCCAGCAAAGTAGCGCGCCTTAGACCAGTAGGAGTGGTCAAAGGATAGCCAGGTCCGATGGTCGCTTTTTTGGCGCTAGCGTCTGCCAGCAACCGAGTCGGCAGGGCGCAGGCGCAACTGTACCGGAGCCGGTGGCTGCATGTTTGTCTTCCACCGGGTATAATTATCCGTTGCGCGGATCATCGGGCCGCGTGGCGCCCCGAAAACGCAGCGTCCTGAAACAAGAGGGGCCGATATGTCTTGTCCGATAAAGTTCGCTGTGTGTTTGGCGGTTCTGGCGTTCGCGGCGGCGTTTGTCGCGTTGGGTTGCCAAACCAAAGGAGCAGAACTTATGAAGCTGGAAGTCACCAGCACTGCCTTTCAGCATGGTCAACCGATTCCGAAGAAGTACACCGGCGAAGGAGTGGACGTTTCGCCGCCCATCGCTTGGAAAGGTTTGCCCCCGGAAACCAAAGAAATCGCACTGATATGCGACGACCCCGACGCTCCCACCGCCGAACCATGGGTTCACTGGGTGATCTACAAGATACCGGGCGATACCACCGAATTGCCGGAGGGTATTCCGCGAGAGTTGCGGTTGAAAACTCCGGCCGGTGCCATGCAGGGCAAGAACTCGTGGCCCGACGACCCACAAGACAAAGTGGGCAACATAGGCTATCGGGGGCCGATGCCGCCGCGGGGTCACGGCGTGCATCACTACCATTTCAAGGTTTACGCACTGAAGGGCGAGTTGAACGTTCAGCCGGGGCTTACGAAAAAGGCACTGCTGGACGCTATGAAAAACCTGATCGTCGCCGAAGGCGAGCTGGTCGGCACCTATCAGCGGTAACGCTGGCGAACTATCATGCCGGATCGCCGCACTCATCGCGGCCCGCACCCGGAAGACCATCGGCTTTTCGCCCCCGATGTATGGCCCGTCCTGCGCCAAGCGGCTGCCGACCTTTGCTGGCTTCTTGAGCGCGGTTACGCGGAACCATCGTCGCTCAAGCTAGTGGGCGACCGCTACAATCTTGTGGCCCGCCAGCGTGTGGCCGTGGCCCGCGCGGCTTGCGCGGAATCGCTATTGGTCCGTCGCAGAGCGGCGGAGGTTCCCCCTGAAGCCGTACAGGGGTGGGACATTTGGCTCGATGGCTACAACGTGCTGACGACCGTGGAAGCCGCCCTGAGCGGCGGCGTGTTGCTGCTGTGCCGCGACGGCACGCTGCGCGACATGGCCAGCATGCACGGCAGTTATCGCAAGGTGGCTGAAACCGTCCCGGCCATCGAGTTGATCGGCCAGGTTTTATCTGATCTGCGAGTCCGTCGCTGTCGCTGGTACTTGGATAGCCCTGTCTCCAACAGCGGAAGGCTGAAACAGCTCATTGAAGCCGTGGGACGCAAGCACCGCTGGCCGTGGGAAGTATGCTTGACGCCCGATCCAGACCCAATACTCATCAGCGCACACAGTCAGTCCGCTTCGGTGTTCCGGGCTGCTTCGCTACCCCGGCAGCATCAAGGGGAACAATTGCCTATTTTGCCAATCACGTTTATCGATCGGCCGATGGGTGAGGTTTGGACTGACAACACAAATGACAACAGTGATGAGTTGCGCCACCGTCAGCCCGAGAATCACTCGATAGCGGTTGCCACTGCCGATAGCGCTATCTTAGACGCCTGCCGTGCGTGGCTGAACTTGGCCCGACATGTAGTCGTGCGCTGTGTTCCAGGGGCAGTGGTGGTGGATTTGTCGATGTAACGGGGAGGGCACTCTCACCGCACGGGCATCAACAGTTGGTCGGTGGCGTCGCGCGGCGCTTTTCCAACACCACCCGTTTGCCGTGGTCGCAAAAGTCCACCCGCGTCATAAAGGCTTTCATCAGCATGACGCCGCGCCCGGTAGGAAGTTCCAGATGATTAGCATCGGTGGGGTCGGGCACACACTGTGGGTCGAAGCCTTCGCCTTCGTCGGCGATTTCGATGCGCACCAAATCGGGCGAAAGCAGACAACGAACGAAAATGCGCTTGTCGGGGTCGAGCCGGTTGCCGTGCATGATGGCGTTGACCAGCGCTTCGTGCATCGCCAAGTGCACCCCGAAGATGTCGTGCTGCAACCACTGCTCGGCTTTCAGTTTGTTGAGCACTTCTTCCAACACTCTGCGGCCGGCGCTGGTATCGGTGGGAATAACCCGGTCATATTGCCAGGTCCAGTTTTCTTCCGTCATCGCTTCGAGCTTTGCGCTAGAAAGAGGCCAAGGCATCGGCTTCCTCGTCCTTTATATCAAACACGCGAACCAGCTTGGTCATCTTGAAGACTTCAAACAAGTCGGGCCGGATATTGGACAACTTCAGAACGCCGCGGCCTTCGATCTTCTTGTGCAGCTTTATCAGTTGGCTCAGCGCAGCGCTGGAGAGAAACTCGACCGCCTGAAAGTTCAATAGCAGCTTCTGCCGTCCGTCGACTTCCACCAAGTCCAACAGCTCGCGGCCGATTTCCTGAATCTCGATCTCTTCCACGATTTTCCGATCGCGGAAGCGAACTACGGTCACATCGCCCACTTCGCTGACGTCCAAGTGACGGTATCCGGCCATGCAAACTACCCTTGTGATTCGACGTCGCCGGCTGGCACAGCACTGTGGCCCAAGCCGTTTCCACCAGCACCCCGGCAAACAAGCTGACGGTCGCCCCTGCCACAGCTCATGGGGAGCATTCGCCACTGCCCCACCAGCCACACCGAACATCATATAGACCTGATAAACAACGTCAAGCGTGCACCATGGCCCGGCGAACCTTTCCGCAAATAGGCAGTCGACGCTTGCGGCACACCATGTTCCTCGCTTGGAAGCCGAATCGCTTCATCCCCCTCACCGTGGCAGGGCAAGTGCAAGCCCCATCACGAAGCTAGTCATAGCCGGGCGAAGCTGCTAGCGCGGTCAGCAGTGCGCTTGTTTCCACTTTGCCACTGCTACCGCGGAAGACTCGGGCAAGCAAACCGCAATTGCCCCCGGCTGAGCTACACAACCGTACCACCCTGCGGGCGAAGCTCACTTTGGGCTGGACAGATTGATGGCGTTAGCGGGCGGCTCCACCTCGTCGGCCTGCTGTTGTGATGAGAGCAATTCCACCCGCCGCAGCAACAGGTAGTTGGCGTTGCGGAATTCGGTCACCGTGCCGGTGACTTTCCAGCGCAGAGCTTCGGGGTTAGCGGCCAACAGGTTGGCCACACGCCAAAGAGCCAGGTTCTCTAGCACCACCAAGCGCAGGCGGCCATCCTGGCTGTAGAACACGATCCGCTCGCCAGCCGGCCGGAAGATGCCAACCTGGTCGACCAACTCGAATCCCTCGCGGTGACGGCCCGTTGGGATTGCCGCATGGCCGCCCGACGAATCGGCTGTACTGGTCTTCGGCGACGCCGTCGCGCTGCTTGGCGCTTGCAGCTTTATCCCGCCCGGCATCAGCAGCACAATCGCGCCAATCAGTACAACTCCGCAAAGCGACAACAACGTCGATTCGAGTTGTCCTACAAATCTGCTTCTCTTGCCGAGGCAATGCAATTGGGGGGGCGAATTGTCCGTTCTCATGCTGTGTTAGGCTGCTGTGCTGAAACCACCGCGCGCCGCGGGCGCAGCGGAATTTGTTTTGTGCTCGATGCTGTCGAAAGATGCGATAGTGGCGACTTCTTGTATAAATGCCGATTGTGCCGTCGGTCGCACTTTCGCCACCTGCGGTGCCGGTCGGCTGCGCCCTCGGTGCGTCGAGTATCGGTTGGGATTACTATCCGCACATCCGGTAAGGGGCCGTGTCGCCCGTGACTCGTGCGTGCTGCCTCTTTCTGATTGATTGGCGGTGCCTCTGTCTGTTTGCCTGACGATGCTTCTATTTGTTTGCTTGGCGCTTGCCGCCGCCCGAGTCTTTCTGCACCTGCCTGTTGCGCTGGCCCAATCATTGCAGTCGTCCGGTGCACGGCCGCGCACCAGTCCCATCGGCAATGTACGGCAAGCCGGAACATCCACTTGCGCCTTGGTGTTTGGCACCAGCCCACTGGGCGTAAAGGGGAAGTGGCTAGTTCTGCGCAGTCAAACAACTCAACCGGGGCGGCGAGGCCAATCGCACGCACCAACCCGCAAAAACGACCCGCTTATTTACGTTTCGGAATGCAAACGCATCGAAGCTGATGCATTCGTGCTGGGCCGGCAATTTCCTAAAGTCTCGCGCATACCGAATCGCCGAGTCGGTCGATGCAGCCAGCGCTGTTTCGGTATCGGTAGCGTCGCGGGGTTGCCCAACGGCCACGCGATTACGAAAGTCAACACCGCCGGGGTTTTTTGGCCGCGGCCGAGGCGCTTCTCTCAGTATCGCAAGTGCTTAACTCGATAAACCTTCCGCTGCCTTAGCCTTGTCCCCAGCGGCATCTGGCACATGCTTTGCCGCCAAGACCACCAATTGGGCATTGCGACATCGTTTCCTGTAATGCCCGTCCGCGCCGCCGATGCCCACCTGCTTGCAAGGGCAATGCCATGGCAATGGCTCGAAATGCGTCGATCTGGTTACTGCTATTGGCGCTAACGACGGGTTGGCAGCCAAGCGTATTATCCGCGGCATCGGGGTATGCCGGCGAAACCTTGGATGCCTCAGGCGCCGGCAATCACTCCTCCGTCGCTGCACCGGTATCGGTCGTAGCGAAAATACAGGGACATCAGCCGATAGACGCCGCCATCGACCCGCTTACTGATGAACACCGGCTTCGCTTGCGATTGGAACGTCCTGGAATCACTTTGTGGCGTTCGGTGCCGTGGAACGATGTGCAATGGGTCACCATTGGTGGCTATCGACTGAGCGGTCCGCAATTTAAGTTGCTCGTCGAGCGCTACAGGGCCGAGCATCCGCGGCGCTACGCAGCCGAGCATCTGGCAGGTTACGTAGCCGAGCATCGTTTATCGGGAATCCCCGAGGCCCACGGCGCACCGTCCAAAACGATCGTCATGCGCGGCGTAGCCCGAGCTTTGCCGGGCCAGCCACAATCGGCCCCTGATGCCCTGCCGCCACACCACCCGACCCCAAACCGTCCGTCCGCCCGCGTCGGCTACCTGAAGTTAGATGCCGCGGTTGCCAACTGGGACGCCGATCCCGAGGTCGACGGCTTGCTGATTCGCATCCAGCCGACCAACGACAGTGGCGACACCCTGCCTGTAGCTGGGCTGCTGGAAGTGGAAGTAATTGGCCGTGAAACTGGGGTGTTGCGGCCTGCGCAGCCGTTTGTCCGTATTGGATATTGGTCTCAGCCAGTCCGCCTCGACGATTTCGGCCCGGATGGCGCCGTGTATCGTATTCCCTTCCAGCAGGTACACCCCGAATTCCAACGGCAGTACGCTCCGCACGCGGCGGTATTAGCGCGGTTGAGCGTTCCTTCGATGGGCGTGTTTACCGCCACTGCCGATACGGTGCGAATCCGGCCCTTCAGCCCGGTGCGCGATAAGCTCCAGCAACTTACCGGCCAGCGATTCTTCCCCGAAGAGCACACCGCCGACGGACGCCGCTAGGCCATGGCTGTGTCCGTTGCCGCACCCCCATATACAGCCGCACGCCGCGGGCACCTCATACTTACTGGCCAACGTCTGCGCCTCGCCCATCCGTCCCGATGCTGCTGGTATACTACCGACGTGCGGCTTCTACTTGTTGATCTTCAGCTTGCCCAGCGGATACCACCCGTCGTCGGCACGACCTCGGATTGCCAGCCGGACTACCGGTTTACTGGACTGCGGCTCGACCACCGCCAAGGCAAGCTGATACGTTCCGGCTGGCATTTCGACCGGCACCACAACGCTATCCTTCTCTTCGACCACCTCGCCGGGGGGCAAGTCGGGTGGGTTTTGCAGAAAGGTAGGGGCGAAAATATCGACCGACCCAGGCATCCACCGATTGACCGTCAACCCCCCGGTCAGCACATATTGCTTTCCGTCCCCGCTGCTCAGTCGATACGCCACCCGATACGGCCGGTAGCAAGGCGCCGAACCGACGTTCTGCCATTTCATGAGTAGCGTCAGTTGGCCTCCGGCGGCAGCTTCTGCCGGATAGCGCACCTCCCGCAACACCAGCCGGTAGCCCAATCGGCGCAGAAACCGTTCCAGCTCCGCACGCACCTCAGGACCTTCCGGCAACGGAGCCGACTTGTTGTTGATCTGCGACCCATGCATCGCCAAGGCGTAATTGAAGATGTATCGCAACGACCAGCCTTCGGCCACCCATTTGCGCATGTCCCAGCAGGTTTCCCAGGCCACCGGGGCCTTCTTCCACACATCCTGGATGCCCGCCTGGCGAATCCAATGTGGATACCCCTGCCGCATGTGGCACCAGGTTTTCGAGAATCCGCCCAGGTCGCCCAGACAGTCGGCACGCCATCCCGTCCCCCGGCTAGTGGCCAGCGTCAGAAACTCGCCCCCGCCAATAAGCATCAGCAACGGCGTCTTGCGGAACGCTGCCAAGTACGCCTCGACGATCTGCTTGCGAGTCTGCGCCGTGTTCATCCTGCAACTGTTCGAGCCGCTCAAATGCCATTCGCCCCACCACCCGACCGATCCCAAGTCGATGTGATCGATGTCCGGGTGCCCGTCGTACCGTTGGCCCAGACGCTTTATGAAATCCAGGTGCTTCCTAAGCACCAACGGGTCGTCCAGATCGGGAACCAGAAACGGCCCCTGACCGAAGCGATCGCATAGCAGTTCCCGTCCGCCGATTTTCTTCAACCATGCCGGATGATAAGGGCGCCCCTTGTTCGTCGAGTAACACATCACCCGAAACGCCAGTTGCTGCCCAGCTTGGCGCGTTTCTTTCAACACCATATCCAGAAAATCAGTGTTGAGTTTTCCTTCCTCGGGCTCCAACGTGGCCCAATCCCATCGGGCATAGTGTACCGTGGACGGAATCCACGGCGGCAAGTTCTTGTCCTGCTTAGCGGTGCGATGGAACGTTTGCCATCCGATGCCCGGATTAGCCAACAGCTCGTTGGTTTCCTCTGGTGTCACCGTGATAAATTGCTGCTGGGCCGCCGCAAAGCATACTTCGCTAGCCAGCAAAATGGCACCCACACAATAGCACAATGTTGCAGACCTCATAGCATCGCCCCTTACCGCTCGAACTATCCTTTATACGCATTGTACATTGCTCGTGGCAAGAGACGGAAAAGAGGAAACAGCATCGCCTTCGGGTCAAAAAGTATTCGCCACTGTACTGACCAAACGATAAATACTCCTTTTTTGCGCCTTGTCGGGGCACGTGGGTTTGTGGTTTTTGCGGTAGTAAGGCCCGACAAGCACAACGTCACAACGTCAGTAGCAGAAGATCAATCGCGCCAGGGCTGTTTAGCCGTGGAGAGGGCGAAACTGGTTAAAATCAAAGAAGCAGTGAACCAAAGGCGTCCGTGCTGCCCAAGGGATGTCCTAAAACTGAACAATACACTGTGCCAGTGACATTGAGGGCATGCCGAGCGGCTACAAGCCCAGAGCGGATCATGCTGGCTCAAAGCCAGCCAGCAAACCTGGCGCTATTATCGGCCCCGGGTACCCGGGGGATGCCTGCGAGTGGGGCCTCCCCCGAGTGAACCAACAGACCTAGCGAGGCAATTGATTTGCGGACCTTATGGGAACGAATTGTCGAAGATCAGGCCGCCTGCCAAGGCAAGGTGGCTTGCAGGTGGCTGGCACGTGGCCAGGGATGATTATAGAAAACCGAATTGTCGAAGATCAATCAAGTTGTAGGTAAATAAGGGAGTTCAGTCTTGCCAAGGCATAAACAGGCCGAGGCCGAAATGACTGGAATGTCCCAAGCAAATCGGGCCGAACAGCGGTTCGGGAAATCGAATTAGAAATGCGCCGGCGGGCCTACGTCCGCCGTCGTCGCTGCGTTTTTGGCGGAAGCGTTTGAATTGGATGGGACGCAGGCCCAACTTTCCGGTGCGCTGAGGGATGCGGAAGACTCCATGTTGATCTGTACAGGGAGTAACCTGAATGGCTTCGAGGGGAATATCAGCCATATCGGGACGCCGCTGGATCAGACGGAGCAATTCTTCGCGCACAACAGCTTCTAGGAAGATCAGGGGAGAACGAAGCAATTCTGGGGGATCGCGTTTGGTGCCACGGGGCTTAGGATATCGAGGGGCCAGAAAGGGAGTGGCGGATATCCAACGGGCAGCAGGGCGTAGGGGTGCTGGGGCGTAATCGGGCAGTCGGCCCGAACCGAGCCACAAAAGGCGCAACGGATGCCCCGATTCCTCCCGTTCGGGA
>CALLPE010000029.1 GCA_938015445.1 uncultured Pirellulales bacterium | reverse complement strand
CGGGATGGTTTTATGCGCGTTCTAAGAATTCACCCCCGACCACTTGGAACCCGCCTAATTCCGTCACGCAGCTCCTTGGGACTTTTACCTACACCGTGACGGAAGTAAACCCTGGCGGAACTTCTACCATTTTGTCTTGGGTCCGTCGGTATAATAATACTGGGAACGCGCTGTGGCATGAGGATGGGACGCCAAAAAATGCGGGCAAGGATTCCACCGATTATCGTGCCGGGTTGTCGGTGGAGCTGTTGGCCGGAGGCGCTGGGCCGACGCCTGCCAATTTCGTAATGACTCAGGCTTCTGTCGCCCTGCCGGCGGTGCTGCTTAACGCTGCTGCCACCGCGACCATCCAAGCCCGCAACGCTGGCGGCGAACCAGGCAACTTCAACACCACAAAAGACGGTCACGTCTCGTCGGTCGTTCCCGCCACCGGCGGCCCGATTGCTCCCAATGAACTGGTCAACCTACTGGTGTCGATGGACACTAGCCAGTATGGCTTGCGCACCGGCACGGTGACCATCACCCCCAACACCGGCGGCGGCAATGTGACCACGGTTTCGGTCAACGTCGGCCAGGCCCAGACGGCCTCGAGCGGCAACAACCTCAAGGCCTTCAATCCGGCCAACGAACTAAGGGCTGTGGTGCCCGCGGGCGGCAGCTACGCCGGTCTTTCCAGCAAGACCACTCCCGGCGGCAACGTAGTGGGGACCGACGCCATCATCCGCGCAGGCACCAACACCGGCGCGCAGAAGACCGTGGCGATGAACTGGCGCGATCGGGCTGACCAGGAAAAAGAACCAAATCCGACTTCTCCGCCCATGCCCGGCCCGTTGGCCCGGCTGGTCAGCGACGTGCTCGAACTGACCGGTATGGCGGCCAGCCCGACCGACCCGTTCGTGCTCCAGATGAGCTACAGCGAAGCGTTGCTGCCGAAGCCTGAGGCCCAACTGGCCGCCGGCGGCAACATCTTCCTGGCTTGGCTGGATGAGACCGGACCGCAAAGCCAATGGATGTGGCGTCGGGCAGTCGAAGGCAACACCGGGCAAGGCGCCAATGCGGTCGCCAACTACCAAGGCTCATGGGACGACTTCGCCGCCACCTACGGCACGAACCTGTCTGTGTTGCTGGGTAGCTGGGGCGTAGATACTACCAACAACAACGTCTGGGCAGTGGTCAACCACAATAGCCAGTTCGCCGTAGTGCCCGAGCCGGCCACCTGGCTGCTGCTGTGCATGGCGATTCCGGGCGCTATGCTGGTGCGTCGTCGCCGCAAATAGTAACCCTTTGTAGTCCGAGTGCAACAACTCCGGGCCGCCGGTCTGTAGGCGGCCCGGTTCGTTTCTTGGACGCTCCTCCGAGGCGCGCAGCCCGTCGTTTTGCAGTCCGCGTGCCGATCCTGTCGCCAGCGAATCGTCAGCGACGTGCAACCGTGCTACCCCAAGCGTGGCAAAGGCGTAGACTGAACAGCGGCTAGGGCGGTAAAATGCCAAGACACGTGTTGCCGGAAACATCGCAATGGACGATTTTCTGATCAGCCACGGTTCTTATCTGGCGATAGTGATAATATTGATTATGACCGGGGCGGGTTTGCCGTTGCCCGAGGAAATACCGATTATCGCCGCCGGAGTTCTGGCTGGCAGCGGGCAACTCGATCCGTGGCTGGCACTGGCGGCTTGCATCTTCGGGGCGCTGGCCGGCGATTGCGCGATGTACTGGATAGGTCGGCGCTTTGGCCGCGGGCTGCTAGTGAACCGCCATTGGTTCGCCCGATTCGCCACTCCGCAACGCGAAGCCCAGGTGGAAGAGCTGTTCCGCCAGCACGGGCTGAAGGTGTTCTTCACCGCACGGTTCTTGGTGGTGCTGCGCTCGCCGTTGCTGTTGGCGGCGGGAATAATGCGGCTGCCGTTCGCCAGGTTCCTGCTGGTCGACTTCATCTCGGCGATTGTTGTAGTGGGAAGTTTTTACGGCTTGGCGTACTTCTTCGGACGAGCGGTGTACGACTGGATTCGCACCGGGGAATGGGCAGTAACGATTGGCTTCATAATCGCCGCGACCATCGTGGGCGCAGTGTGGTGGTGGCGAAGGCGACAACGAATAGCGCCGCAGCCAATGCCCGAGGATATATCCAGCGTCGCTGTGCGCAGCAGTGTTAGCGTCGAGCGACGTGCGCCCGACGATGGGCAACAGGGCCGAAACTGCTCGGCAGTGGCCTCAGGCGCCGTCGATGGCGTCGGAGAGCCGTAAGGATGTTCGAGCCGTGGGGCGAATCGGCTTGGCGGCGCGTTGACTTCCCCGCGCAAGGCGTTTACAGTAAAAGAGTTGACACTTCTGGCGCGCGGAAGGTGGGGCTGCGCCGCTGCTGATCGTTTACTAGCCGGTCGGCCACACAGCGCATGCCCAGGTCGAGGGCTTGTGGGCGGGTGTGTGGTCTGGGCGGTCTTTCCAGCATTTTGATGGTGGCCACTGTGGCGAAGAAGATCTGGGGGGGTGTGTTCTCGGAAGCGACGGACCGCCGCGTAGAACAATTCACCGAGAGCATCAGCTTCGACTGGCGGCTGTACGAGCAGGACATCGCCGCCTCGATTGCCCATGCGCAAATGCTGGCCGCCGTGAAGCTCATCACCGCTGAGGAATGCCGCCAACTTTGCCAAACGCTGGAGCAGATCCGGGCGGAAATCGAGCAGGGAAAATTCCCATTCTGTACCGAGTTGGAGGACATCCACTCGCACGTGGAACGCGCGCTGGTCGAGCGGCTGGGGCCGCTGGGTGGCAAGATTCACACCGCCCGCAGCCGAAACGACCAAGTGGCTACAGACCTGCGTTTGTGGGTGCGCGCGGGTATCGACACCATCGACGCCGCGCTGGCGGAGTTGCAACGGGCTTTCGTAGCTCGGTGCGATGCCGACGCGGAGGTGATCTTGCCCGCATACACCCACCTGCGCCGCGCTCAGCCGGTGCTGGCGGCGCACTACTGGCTGGCCTACTGCGAAAAGTTCCAGCGCGATCGCCAGCGCTTGCAGGATTGTCGCAAGCGGACCAATGTTCTGCCGCTGGGTTCGGCGGCGCTGGCGGGCACCAGTCTGCCGATGGATCGGCAGATGGTCGCCCAGTCGCTGGGATTCGCCGAGGTGTCGGCCAACAGCCTTGACGCCACCAGCGACCGCGATTTCGCCATCGAGTTCGTGTTTTGTCTGGCGATGATCGCCTTGCACCTGAGCAATTGGGCCGAGGAGTGGATCATCTGGTCTTCGACCGAGTTCGATTTCCTCCAGTTGCCTGAGGCGTTCTGCACCGGGTCGTCGATCATGCCGCAGAAGATCAATCCCGACGTGCTGGAGCTGATCCGCGGCAAGACGGCGCGGGTAGCAGGCGATTTGCAGACTTTGCTGATGCTGATCAAGGGTCTGCCCTTGGCCTACAACCGCGATCTTCAGGAGGATAAGCCTGCGCTGCTGGATGCTTTCGACACGGTTAGCGCTTGTTTGCAAGTGGCCGCTCCGCTGGTGGAAAAAACACGACTGAAGCGGCAAGCGATCGAAGAAAAACTGGAGCGCGGCTACCTGGACGCAACAAACTTGATGGAACACCTGATCGGCCGCGGAATCCCGCAGCGCACGGCCCACGAAATGGTCGGCCGACTGGTGCGCGAAGCGATGCAGCGCGGCGTGGCGCTCAGGGAACTGGCGCTGGAAGCGTTTCGGGCACAAGAGCCGTCGTTGGGCGAAGAGGTTTACGATGTGCTGGGGGCTGAACGGGCCGTGGCGTCGGCACGCAGCTACGGGTCGACCAACCCGGCGCTGGTCAAACAGCAAATCGCCTTGTGGAAACAACGACTGGGCATAGTATCTCCAGAGAGCACACCATGAGTCGCCGCTGGTATGTTTGTGGGAAGAGTTTGGGTGTGATGCTGCTTGCCGCGGTAGCGGCTTTGCCATCGACACGCATAGTGCTAGCCGCTGCTGCCCAGCAAGATGAGCAGACAGCCCAGGCGAAGATGCCCCAGGCCATCAAACCCGATGACCCGGCAGTGCGTGCCATACTCGGCTCGCAGCCGAGCACTCCGGCGGAATGCATCCGGGCAGCGCAGTCGTTGGCCAGCTTGGGCGAGATCGAACTGGGCCGATGGTTTCTCAAACAGGCGTTGGAAGCGAGGCTGAGCGACGAGCAACTTGCCGCTCTGGCCGAAGAGTTCGGCAGCGGATTGTTCATCGGACTGGCCAGCCGGACACAGTTGCAGCCCGAAGGACGCCAGCTCGCTGAGGCGGTCTTCGAAGCGGCAAACCGCCGGTGGCGCGACCCGCAGCTTTTGGCTGCTCTGATCGGACAGCTTAGCGATCCCGCCCCGCAGAAACGGGCCGATGCGCTGCGGGGCCTGCTGCGCGCCGGCCCAGCGGCTGCCGGCGCGTTGGTAGATGCACTGGCCGATCCTGCGCGTACGGCAGATCGTCCTGTTGTGCGCGGTGCGTTGCGGCACTTCGGCGACGATGCAGTCGAACCGCTTATTGCATTGCTAGAACAGCCGGAGCCGGCGTTGCAAGCCGCGGCTGCGGAAACGCTCGGCTTGCTGGGGGCCGAGCGCGCAGCGCCGGAGCTGTTGGCGGTGTATTACGATCCGAGTGCCGAGCCGCAGGTTCGCCAAGCCGCGCTGGAGGCGCTGAGGCGCCTGATGCGCCACATTCCCACCGCTACGGAATGCAGCCGTCTGTTGCAGCAGATGGCAGAGCAGTATCTGGACGGGAAACAGCCCGTGCGGGGTGACGTACTGGGTCAAGTGGAATTGTGGCATTGGGACCAAGCTGCCAAACGGTGCGTGGGGCGAACGTGCACCACAGAAGAGGCCGCGCGGTCCTTGGCCGCACGACTGGCCCGCAAGGCGGCGACAGTATCGCCCGGCAACCAAGAAGCGCAAATTGTGCGGCTGGCCGCTGCGTTCGAGTTGGCGGCCTATGACAATCGACTTCAGCCCTTGCCCGAAGAAGCCATCGAGCGACTTGCCGGCCGGGAGTCGATGGCTTTGCTCCAGGTGGTGCTGCACTGGGCTATGGAGCGGGGGCATCCGGCAGCGGCCGCGGTGGCGGCGCAGGCCATCGGTGTGCGAGCGGCTAACTCGCCGGCCGCAAGCCAAGCGACGATGTGGCGGGAGGTCTTGCTTGGCGGCAGCCAACCGTCGCCGCTGGTGATGGCGTTGCGCTATCCGGACCGCCGGTTGCGCATCGCGGCTGCCGAAGCGATCGTACGTCTTGCGCCCGACCGACCATTCCCGGGCGCTAGCTATTTGGGCGAAACGTTGGCTTTTCTCGGCGGATATAGTGGCGTGCGGCGGGTAGTTTCGGCCGCGCCCAGCGCCACGGTGGCGCACGACAATGCCGCCTGGCTGATCAAAGACGGTATGAAGGTGGATGTGGCCACCACCGGCGCTGAAGCGCTGCGGTTGTTGCTGGCCTGGCCGGATTATGAATTGGCGCTGATAGATGCCTGCATCGACCGGCCGGGGTTGGACCATCTTATGCAACAGGTGCGGCGCGATCCGCGCAGCGGTGATCTGCGGGTGGGTATTGTGGCGCGGGCAGGGTTCTTCGAGCAAGCAGAGCGCATCGCAAGCTGCTACCCGCTGACGGCAAGTTTGGTGCGCACTCACAGCGAAGGCGATTTTCGGCATCAGATTGCACGGGTAACAACGATGGCCGAAAAGCAGTTTGTGGACCACCAGCTTCGCCAGCAACAGGCGCTGAAGGCGTTGGAGTTGTTGGCCTGGCTTGCCAGCCATCGGAGAAACCTGGTGGATTGGCAGCAGGTGGAAACTGCGGTGCTGGCAGCGATGAACAATCCCACGTCTACTCAGGCGGCCATCGCCGTGGCGGAACTGCTGCCCAGCCGGCAATGCCAGGTGGCTTTGGTCGAGCTGGCCAGCCGGTGGGAGGAGCCGCTGGCCGTGCGCAAAGCGGCGGCCGGCGCGTTTGGCCGAAGCGTCCAACGGCACGGCAAGCTGTTGACATCCGCCGAAATCCAGCGGCAATATGATCGATACAACCAAAGCGAGCACCTGGACACGGAAACGCAAACAGTACTCGGCGCATTGTTGGATGTGATCGAGACGCCCACGCAGCATCTGCGCACAGCCGCGGCCGGAGGGAGCCAGTGAGCAGGGCAAGAGTTTCGGAGGGCCTTTTCCAGTCGTCGGCGGATGGGGGGACGGTGGCCGAGGTTGGGGCAGGGAGATGTGTCCTGGTCGGGCGGTCCGGCGGGGCTGCTCGGTGGGCAGACACGCTGCTGCGGTTCGTGGCGTCGTTCAAGTCGCGCATCACTTCTTCACCTGCGCAGAAGGCAACTAGACGGGCAGAATCGCTCCGGTAAGATGATTTGCGCTACGGGACGCCGGCTGCGAAGTGGCACTGGTTCATCCCACAGGCGCGGCATTGCCGCTGTGCGAACTGCGGATAGCCCGACGCTAGCGCAGCGGCAATGCACGGTCAGCCGGCGAGCCGGGGCATAAGCAGGAAATCAGATGCCTGACGGAGACGTAACGGCGAAAAACGACGGCAATCCGCCCATGCCTGGTTTGGTCGGCTCGGGGCCGGCGATGCAGCGGGTATATCAACTGACCCGTATGGTCGCCCGGTCCAATGCGTCGGTGCTGTTGCTGGGCGAGACGGGCACGGGCAAGGAGTTGATCGCCAAGGCCATCCATCGGCTCAGTCCGCGCGCCAGCGGGCCGTTTGTGCGCGTCAACTGCGGGGCGTTGGCCGAGAACCTGCTGGAGAGCGAACTGTTCGGGCATGTGCGAGGGGCTTTCACCGGCGCGCTGAGCAACCGCACCGGCCGCTTCGAGGCGGCACACACCGGCACGGTTTTCCTTGACGAAATAAACTCCACCACGCCCAAGTTGCAGGTCAAACTGTTGCGTGTGCTTCAGGAGCACGAGTTCGAGCGGGTAGGCGACACACAGACAATCCGTGTGGACACGAGAGTGATAGCCGCCAGCAACTGCGACTTGGCCGCCGAGGCCGAAGCAGGGCGATTCCGTAAAGACCTGTACTACCGTTTGAACGTGGTAACGATCGAATTGCCCCCACTGCGCGAGCGGCGCGAAGACATACCGGACCTTGTCCGCCACTTCGTGACTGTGTACGCCCAACAGAACGGTCGTCCGCCGCTGCGCATAACACCCGAGGCCATGCGCGCTTTGCAGGAATACTGGTGGCCAGGAAATGTGCGCGAATTGCAGAATTACATCGAGCGCGCGATAGTGTTGGCCCCCGGCGACGAATTGACCTGCGACTTGCTGCCGCCGGCCGTGCTGGAGAAAAGACCTGCTCCGGCGGCGCCCTGTGCCCCGAACGACTTAGACGGCCTACTGCGCACGTTGGTAGCACAGAGCATTTCCGCGGCGGGCACTGATGGCAGCAATCTGTACGCGCGCATCGTCGATCGCGTGGAGAAAGAGCTTATCAGCCAGGTGATGCAAGCTTGCAACAACGTGCGGCTGAAGGCCGCCGAACGACTGGGGATCAATCGCAATACGCTGCACAAAAAGCTGCGCGAACATGGACTGGATTAGGGAAGGCGTTGGGCGGCTCAGGCCGGCGCTGTCCAGACGCTCGCGCCGGTGCGGAGCATATTCCCCTATATCGCCCGGGCGTTGAGCTATAGCTGGCGTTTACGAGTGGGGGGTCTTAAGCACCGCGGGCGATGGCGCGTATGTCGTCGCGGGCGCTGAACAGAGCTGCTACCACGTCCGGGTCCCACTGCTTGCCGGCGCCGGCGCGGAAGATGGCGTCGATCTTTTCCTCGGGCATTCCTGCCCGGTATGGCCGGTCGCTGCTCATGGCGTCGTAGGCGTCGGCTACTGCCACTATTCTGGCCGTCAGGGGAATCTCGTGGAATTTTAGTTTGTTGGGATAACCGGCGCCGTCCCACGATTCGTGGTGATGAAGCACGACGGGCAGGACGTCTTCCAGCTTGTGCAGGTCGCGGAGGATGCGATGCCCGATCTCCACGTGCCGCTTGATGTGGTTGTATTCTTCGTCCGACAGCCGGCCGGGTTTGCGCAGTACGCTGTCGTCGATGCCGATCTTGCCGATGTCGTGCAGCAGACCAGCCAGATAAATGGAGTTAAGTACCTTGGCGTCACACCCAAGCTGTTCGGCCAGACGGACGGCGATACGGGCTACGCGGTCGCTATGGCCGCAGGTGTACGGGTCCTTGGCGTCGATGGCTGAGGTCAACGCGCGCACAATACCGGCCAGCAACTCTGACTGCTGCCGGTACAGCTCGATGTTTCCGCTGTGGATTCCCAGGATTGCTGCCACCGAGCTGAGCAGACTAGCCTCGACGGTGCCGAACTCGCCATCTTGGCGGTGGTTGAGTGCCGCCAGCCAGCCAAACAGGTTGTCGCCCTCTACCAGGGCTACCACGATGGCCTGCCGCACCTGAGGAAACGGCCAGCCGGGCTGCCCGGTCACGGCGCGATTGAGCACCGTCGGTCGACCTTGCAAGGGGGGGTTGACGTGGGCGATGAATGCCTCGAACTGCTGCTGATCGAGCGGGCATTGGCCGTGGCTGAGCAGGAAAGCTGTGCTGCGCGCCTGGTGATCCAAGTTGACCTCGGCGCGGGCGACCGGCAGGAACTGAAGTGCGAAGCCTGCTGCCGGTAAGACCTCGCCCAACCACTCCACAGCGATCCGACCGAGTTGCTCGTCGCTTTGCGAGAGCCTGAGATTATTGGCCAGTCGGTGCAGCAGGCTGATCTCTTCATAAGTTGCGGCCAAGTTGATTGACAGGCTGCGGACTTCCGTTTCTAGCCGTGCCATTCGAGCAGCGGACCGAAAATGCTCGACCGCCAATTCCGCTACCCGACAGAGCTGCTCGGCGGACCACGGCGTCTGGCCGCTCGCCCAGGCGTCGATTTGCCGGTGGTCGATGGCCAGCAGTTCGGCGGGGCGAGCCAGACGTTCGCCCGGGCGTAGAGGCCGAGTGATGAACACTCCCACCGCCACCAGGCACTCGCCGTGCTGGTTCTCGGCCGGGACGGCCAAGACGATCAACGGGTCCTCTTCGCCGATGAACTCCACTTGGCGGCGGCTGGCGACTTGGCGGCAAAGTTCGGCGCGCAGGCCCCAGTCGCATTCCGGTTGATCCTTTGAAGGTACAAGCAACTCTCCAGTGGCTCCGTCGGCAAGCGCGAACCCAACGCCGAACGCGCGGTGCAGCGCCGTACGCAGTTCGTCCGCCAAAGCGCGCAAAGAGTCCGGAATGTGTATCGCGGCAGGCACGCTTGCGTGCTGCTCAAGGGTCCGATGGTCGGAAAGCAACATGGGCACGTTCCCCGAAGGGTACACTTGCTGCTGCTTGTGCGGGACGCGAAATAGGGCCGCCGAATGGCGAACCTGCCCGCCACACGGACTTACCTGTAATTCCGGGTTCAACGGGCGCGGGAACACGTTCGCATTTATGTCCAGTTCTTGGAACTGAAACCATGCAGATGGACAGCAGTCAGCCTACAAGAAAACCATACCTTACTGATTGCGTCTGCGCCGACCTTGCCCGCCGGAAGTGCTATAAATACGCGACTTTTCTTCTTCGTCGCGCGCCGTGGAGCGGGTGAGGCCGATTTGGGCGCGGCGGGCCGGCGGCAAGCCAGTCCCCTCGTGCCGTTATTTACGGCATCGTCGCAACTGGCAAAGGAAATCTGGCCAACCGATAAGCCGTCGCTGGCCAGGGCAAGCTGTTTGCAGTCAGTTCGATCGGGCGTTGTGACGGCAGTGGCGGGCCGCTAAACTGGCTGTCACGCTTATTACAGTCTGCCTACTGGTTTGTCAGTGGAAACAACGCAAGTCGAGCGTCAGATGTCTCAGGTGTGTAAAGAGGATGTCTCAGGTGTGTAAAGAGTCGGAAGTGTTGTTTACCGGGCGCATTTTTCGCGTGGTAAAGGTCATTCAGCAATTGCCGGATGGTTCCACTCTGATGCGCGAAGTGGTGCGGCATCCCGGCGCAGTGGTCGTTCTGCCGCTATTGGATGATGGCCGGGTTTGCCTGGTGCGGAACTTTCGCCCGGCCGTCGGTCAGACACTGGTGGAACTACCGGCAGGTACGCTGGAGCCGGATGAAGATCCGCTGGACACAGCGCGCCGCGAGCTGGCCGAGGAGACCGGCTACCGGGCCGGGCGGGTCGAGCATTTGCTCAGTTTTTACATGTCGCCGGGCATACTCGACGAGCGCATGCACGTGTTCGTGGCCACGGGCTTGACGCCCGGTGAGCAGTCGCTGGAGACAGGCGAGCAGCTTGAACCGTTGTTGTTGCCGCTGGAAGAGGCGCTGGCAATGGCGCGTGACGGGAGAATTCAGGACGCCAAGACGTTGGTGGCCCTGTTTTACTACCGTCTGTTCAGCCGGCCGGTTGTTTCAGCGTCTGATATGAAACTCTAGCGGCTCGACGGATGGTCACAGAGGCGGGCGCCTGTTAGAACCCGAACCTTTGTAGTTCGGCGCGCGTGTGCCCCCACATTCCGCCCGATTGCACGCCCACAGACCCGATAGCGCCGATGACGGCCAGCAGTATCATCGCCAGCAGTACAGCATATTCGACGGCAGTTGCCGCTTCGTCGTTGCGTAATAAGTGCCATATACACCGCATGGTAGGCGTCTCCCTGCCGGCAGGCGCGAACGAAAAGATAAATCAACCAGAATAGTCCGACAGCGGTGATGTCATCCTACTTCAAGCATAGGTCGGCACAGCTACAAGTCAAAACCGCAGTCCGGAAGTCGAGCGTGCAAATTTAGGGCCGGCCTCTGCCGATAGACGTGCATCGGGCAATCATGCAGTTGCCGAACGGGGATGTAAACATTGCCACGCGTATTGTGCATCGGGCCGATACGACAATCATGCAGTCGCCGCATGGCCATGTAAACATTGCGCTGGTGATCAGCATTGCCCCGATATTCGGCGCTGGGTGCTGCCCACGATCAGCGTCGGCTACAGAGAGCATGCCGGAACGCGTGCGACGAGCTTGTAGCGCTGGTGATGGCAAACTTTTAGCGCCGCACTGATTGGCCCGAAAAAGTGCTGATAGCCGCCTTTACGGCACTACATAAAGAACCGGCTATGTGGGCGCTTCAGGAGGCGGAAGTTCCCACGATGGACGAGCGGACAATAGGGAGTTTATTGGTGGGCTCTCAGTTGTCTACCCCACGTTAACAGCCACCCGTTAGTGGATGTGCCGATAAAAAGGCGTTTATTGGTGGGGCTTTCGCAGTTCTTTCCAGGTCCACTCCCGGGCTTCGTCGCTATTGATCAAGCGCAGGTGGATGAACCGTGCGATGTGTTTCTCGACACCCAATTTCTTATCCTGAAGCATTTTGGTGCCTTGCATCCCGGTCTTTAACACGCCTAGGAACAAGGTCTTTTTGGCCAGGTACTTGTCGCGGTCTTCTTCGGATGGTTCGGGGTGGTTCTTGCTCAGCAGTTTGTGGATGCGCTCGGCGTCGGCCACCAACCGAGTCGACTCGCCGCCGACAAGTATCAGCATCGGAATAGACCGCGAAACGAACGGATTATTCAAAGGCCCAGCCATTGTCAGACCACGGAAGGACCACTCCGGAGAAATGAGCACGATTGCCTTGACGAAACGCCCGACCTGTAGTGCCCCATAAGTCGGACTGCCGGGGGGATTGCCCTGCATGTACCCAACCGCGTCGTAAGCGGCAAAATCCATGGCCACCGATGCACCCATCTCTGCGCCGACCAGGCACAACCGGTTCAGGTTAAGCTCGCCGGCGTTGTGCTTGGTCCACAGATACTCTTTGATCATGATCATGTCCAGCCTCGACATGGCCTCTATATCCCGGGCCGTAAAGCGGCTGGCATCCAGGGTTTCGCTGCGGGTGCCAACTTTTCTGATCATGCTTTCGCCGTGGCCCCGCAAATCAGGCGCAACCACTGCGTGGCCCAGCGCCTGCAAATACAAAGCCAACGGCGCAAAGTCTTTTCTACTACCTCGATGACCGTGCAGCAGCACCACCGGCACTGCTTCCCTGCCCTTGTTGCTGCCGTAGTAAGTCAGACTGATGGTTACCCCGTCGGCGGTTTGAACTACTGCGTCTTCGGGCGGGGGGATCTTTGGTCCTTCGTCCTCCTTCGATTTCGGTTGCGCCAAAGCCCACGCGGGCATCAACAGCACGTAACATAAAGCCCACCAGCCGGCAAACGCCGGGACAACTATACCCCGCGACTGGCCGCAGCCGCCTAGTCCCACACCGGCTAATACACGCAGCCAAGCGAAATGTTGTTTGCCCATCGCTCTTTGCCCCCGACTGCTGAGTTCTGCTGCCTACGTCTTGCTTGCTTCTGCTGGTCAGCAACCAGCTCGATTAGTCACTGTCGCCCCGCCTCCACTACTATGCTAAGTGTCGAGCAATCGAGCGTCAATGAGGAAAGCGATACCGTGTTAAACTGGTATTGTGTTTGGTATGGGCATGTGGTCGATCGACTTTCTCAGCGTGTATTGCGGCCTGAAGGTCGGTTTTCGGTCGGTTGGATTGGGCGGCCTCGGGCTGTGCCGACAAGGACTCCCGCGGTTTCTGGTCATGCGCTGTTAGCTTATTGCGTTGGAGGTGTCGGTTCGGAAGGCGGTCTTTCTGCGTGCGCGGCCACAGGGCGACTGGCAGGGATGGACGCTGAGCGGCACAAAGCGGACGCCACAGGAATGATTGTATAGCGCGAAACGCGCAGCGCAGGCACCAGACATCGTACGGCCAACTGCCTAGGGTGGGCAGCCCACGGCACACGGCAGAACTGGCCGGGCGGCACTTCGCCCTGTGCGCGGCTGGTTCTGCCCGCACCAGCGTCACCGCCCACAGCGTCGGTCGGATGTTTGTTGTGCTGTGGAGCTTGTTATCCAGGCACATCGCCCGCCCATAAGCTAAGAATTCTGTAGAGGATAAGATTGCTGGAGAACACGTCGCGACTGATTGTATCGGAAAGAGTGTATTTAACGGTGCTGCCTTTTGTAGCGGGCGCGGATTCGGCATAATCAGTTGCTGACAGAGGACGGCGGCGCCTTGTGCGCCAAACAGTCGACGGAGGTCTGCCGTGAACATACTGCTGGCGACTAGCGAGGCGGTTCCGTTTGCGAAGACTGGCGGGCTGGCCGATGTCTGCGGCGCACTGCCCAGAGAAGTCGCCCAACTCGGCCACCAGGCGGCGGTTATCATGCCGGCGTATCGGCAGACGCGGTACTGCGGTCAGAAGATCGTGCCTCTGGGAATCGACTTCATCGTGCCCGTGGGAAGCAAGATGGTCGCAGGCCATCTGCTGCAAAGCAATCTGCCTAACGCCGACGTACCGGTGTATCTGGTGCAGCAGGACCAGTATTTCGACCGCGATGAACTCTACGGCAGCGAGGGAAAGGATTACATCGACAACTGTGAACGATTTGTGTTTTTCTGCCGAGCGGTGATGGAGGCCATCAGGCTGCTGGAGCTGAAGCTCGACGTGATTCATTGCAACGACTGGCAAACCGGGCTGATCCCAGCTTATCTGAAAATCGAATACCAACATCGGCCTGGTTATCAGGGGCTAGGTAGCCTGATGACCATCCACAACATCAGCTACCAAGGGCAATTCTGGCACTGGGACATGCTGCTGACCGGGCTGGATTGGAAGTACTTTAACTGGCATCAGATGGAGTTCCACGGGAAGCTGAACCTGTTGAAGACCGGTCTGGTGTTCGCCGATTCGATCAGCACAGTCAGTCCTCGGTATGCGCAAGAGATTCAGAGCAGTCCGCTGGGCTGCGGGTTAGAAGGCGTGCTGCAACATCGGCGCGATGTGCTTCACGGGATTCTCAACGGGACCGACAACGGCGATTGGAACCCGGCAACCGATCCGCACATCGCCGCCAACTACGACATCAATACGGTTTGGGAAAAGAAGCCCATCTGCAAGGCGGCGTTGCAGCGCGAGATGGGTTTGCCCGAAGCCCCCCGGACCCCACTGATCGGTTTCATCGGCCGGCTGACCGATCAGAAGGGGCTGGACCTGATCGCCGAGGTGATCCAGCGCTGGGTGCAGACGACCGACGCGCAATGGGTGATCCTAGGTACCGGGCAGCCTAAGTACCATCGGTTGCTGGAAACACTGGCCGAACGGTTCCCGCACCGTGTGGCTGTGCATTTGGGATTCTCCGACCCGCTGGCCCACCGTATCGAGGCCGGTGCCGATATGTTCCTTATGCCCAGCCGGTATGAGCCTTGCGGGCTAAGCCAACTGTACAGCCTGAAGTACGGTACGGTTCCGGTGGTGCGTGCCACTGGCGGACTGGCCGACACGATCACCGGTCTGCACGAAACCGGCGCCAGCAGCCCCCCCAACGGATTCTCCTTCCAGGAATACAGCGCGATTGCCTTGGCCGAAACGTTGAATCAGGCGTGCCAGGCGTATCATCAGCCCGATGTGTGGCGTCAGCTCGTCACTACCGGCATGAGCCAGGATTGGTCCTGGGCTCGCAGCGCAAAGCAATACGTAGAGCTGTACGCGCTGACCGCTCAGCGTGCCCGGCAGGCCAGCGGGCAAGCGGGCGCATAAGCGAGCGCATGAGCCGCGGCTTCTCGTGGCGGACCCATAGCGGCTTCTTATGGCGTGCGCAATCGGCTGAAGCGATACGCCTTAGCTACAGTCGTTATGGTGTAGCGCGATGGTGTAATGTCGTAGCGCCATGGTGTAGCGCCCAGTGGTCGCCTAGAGCGATTCTCAAGCCGATTTAACGCTGGCCGGCTAGAATGCGACGTCTGAGCCGCACAGTAAATCGTTGGCCTTCAACCGGCGTTAATGCCGGCCGGCTGGAATGCCCCGGCAATGTGGCGAAATGCGTGGGCGCTGCTGCCGGAGCAGCGGCTTGTGTGGTATTGGGAGCGCTGGGCCATACGGTTTTCCCTCTTTGCGCATTTTGACCATAAAGGGTAAAATTGGGCCGTCCGGGACGGGCCGGCGCTCGCGCCGGCTGTGTCTCCGGAAGACTACGCTTCCAGTGCTTGAAAAAGAACTTAACGCGGGCTGCACGCTGAACCCAACAGTGAATAACCACTTTACAAGATGCGCGCACGACGCGTACATGCTACGACCTGAAACTGCAACCGAAGACAAACATGCACGAAGTTGCTTTAGCTTTCCTCTGGCATCAGCATCAGCCTTACTATCCGGACGACGTGGGCCGCGAGAACCCCATGCCGTGGGTCAGGCTGCACGGCACTAAGGACTACTGGGGCATGGCTATGCTGCTCCGCGAAGTGCCAGAGATGCACGCCACGATAAACCTTGTTCCCAGCCTATTGGTGCAGCTAAACGCATACACTCAGCAGGGTCACGAGGATACCCACCTGCGTGTGTCGCGGCTGCCGGCCGATGGACTGACCGAAGAGGACATGAACTATCTGCTCGACAACTTCTTTATGGTTCACCCCGAGCAGATGATTCGTCCTTTCAAGCGCTACGCTGATTTGTACGCCAAGCGGGGGCTGCACGTCGACAGCGCCGCTCAGGCCCGCAAACGCTTTACCAAAAAAGACATCATCGACCTGCAATGTTGGTCGAACCTGGTGTGGTTCCATCCGGTGGCGTTCGAGACCGATCGCGACCTGGCCGACTTCCGCGCGAAAGGACGCCACTGGACGGAAAGCGAAAAGCAATGGCTGCTGGACAAACAATTGGAACTGCTCCGTCAGGTCGTTCCGCTGCATCAGCAGTTGTACGAGTGCGGCCAGATCGAGCTTACCACCACACCGTTCTTCCATCCGATAATGCCGCTGCTGTTAGACAAGCGATTGGCGCGCCGGGCAATGCCCAATGTCGAGCTGCCAAAGTATATGGACGGTTACCCCGACGACCTGCGCGAGCATGTTCGCCGAGCGATCTCTTACCACGAGCGCACCTTCAAGCATAAACCGCGGGGGATGTGGCCTTCGGAGGGTTCGGTTTGCCAGGGGTTGGTGCCGCTGCTGGCCGATTCGGGAATCCAATGGATCGCCACCGACGAGGAAATCCTCTCTTGCTCCACCGAAGGCTGGGTTTCGCGCGACGCCAACGGATTCCTGCGCAATCCGGAGATGCTCTACCGGCCGTGGCGTGTGGAAGAACAAGGCCGAGTGTTGCAGGTAGTCTTTCGCGACCACGCTATGAGCGACCAGATCGGCTTCCACTATCAGCGCTATCAGCCTGAACACGCGGTGGCCGATTTCATCGGCAAACTGGAAGCCATCGGTTGCGCTACCCAAGGCAACGCCCCCCAGCGTCCCACCCTGGTCAGCATAATCCTGGACGGCGAAAATTGTTGGGAGTACTACCCCAACAGTGGGGTGGAATTCCTCAGGGGGTTGTACCGAGCTGTTGTGCAGCATCCGCGAATCCGACCGGTGCGGATATGCGACTATTTGGACAAGCATCCGGCTTCCGATCGGCTCGGACATCTGTTTCCCGGAAGTTGGATACAGCACAATTTCGGCATTTGGATTGGCCATCCGGAGTGCAATCGGGCTTGGGATTTGCTGCACGAGACCCGCCAGCATCTGATGCACGCTGCTGCGCGCAAGGCCAAGCCGGCCGAACAGATCGCCGCCGCCCGACAGGAATTGCTCATCGCCGAAGGCAGCGACTGGTTCTGGTGGTATGGCGACAGTCACAGTTGCGCGCAGGATGGGCTTTTCGATCGCCTGTTCCGCAAACACTTGCAGAACGTCTACACACTGTTGGGCGACGAGCCGCCGGCCGAGCTGAGCAAGCCCATCCGCCGCGGTCACCGGCGGTGGCAAGCGTACACCGAGCCGCGCGGGCTTTTGAGCGTGCGAGTGGACGGCCGACGAACATACTTTGAATGGATCAATGCCGGGCGGTACGTGTGCAGCGGGTCGCGCGGGGCGATGAGCATGAGTGGCGAAGGGCTGATCTGCGATTTGTACTTCGGCTTCGATCCCGATCGGTTGCTGCTGCGGCTGGATACCCGCAACGGCCCAGTACGCGACCAACTGGCCAGCGTCGATTCGTTGAAGGTCCATTTCGTCCAGCCGCAGGGATTCGAGCTGGTGATATCGCAGCCGGCGCAAAAACAGCCCGCCGCCAAGCTGTATCGCAACCGACTCCAGGTGGCTGAAGCCGCCGTAGAAGCAGCCGCCGATCTGATCCTGGAACTGGCCATCCCCTTTCAATCGTTGGCTGTACAAACCGATCAGCCCGTGCAGTTCTGGTTGGAACTGATCCGGGCGGAGCGCTCTGTGGAGCGTGTGCCGAATCAAGGGGTCATAGAAACTATCGTCCCTTCGCCCGACTACGAACTAATAATGTGGCAGGCTTGACGGCCGGCCGCTCAGCCCAGATGCCGTTGCGCCAGTACACAGTGCGCGGCGCGCCTTTCTGGAGGTGGCCTTGCGAAGAACCGAAACGCTGGCCTGCTGTGTGCCCTTCGGGTGGTGGAGCATGTATCTGGCGAGGGCACACGTATCCGGTGACGGCACATAGACGTGGTCAGGAATAACATACTTGATGAGGAACGTACATCTGGTGAGCAAACGTGAAACTGCTTTTGATTGGCGACATCGTTGGTAAACCCGGCCGGCAGATTTGCAGCAGATTGGTCCGCCAGCTCCGTCAGGAGGAGCAAATAGATTTGGTGGTTGCCAACGGCGAAAACGCGGCCGGCGGTTCGGGGATCACGCCGGAGATTTTTGGCGAACTGTTGGCCGCCGGCATCGACGGGGTAACGCTAGGCGACCATGCTTATCGGCGGCGGGAAATTTTCTCCACGCTTCAGTCCGAAACCCGCATTGTCCGCCCCGCCAATTACCCGCCCCAGGCTCCCGGCGCAGATGTGATGATTTTGAAAGCCGCCAACGATGTGCCGGTGGCGGTGTTCGTGTTGCTGGGCCGTGTGTTCATGCCTCCGGTCGATTGCCCCTTTCAAGCTGCCGAACGGTTGCTGGCTGCCTTGCCGACGGACGTGAAAGTGGTGCTGGTCGATTTCCATGCCGAGGCCACCAGCGACAAACAACTGATGGGGCGTTACCTGGATGGGCGCGTCAGCGCCGTGCTAGGCACTCATACCCACGTGCCTACCGCAGACGAACAAATCCTGCCCGGCGGAACCGCCTTCCAGTGCGACGTTGGTATGACCGGCCCGCACGAAAGCATACTTGGCCGACGAATAGACCGCGTGCTGGAAACAGCAGTGACTTTTCGTCCCACGCACTTCGAGGTGGCCTCCGGCGACGTCAGACTAAATGCTACCTTGGTGGAGGTGGAGCCTGAGACTGGCCGGGCAACGGCCATCCGGCGGATATGTCTTGTCGACTTGCCCACCACCCCATAGACCTTCGATACCCCCTGCGAAACCTGCTAAAGTTGGTGATATTGGGGGCGATGGGAAATTTGGGGTTATCGGGAATTGCAAGTTTCATAGTTCGGACATCCGCCGCCAAGTTCAGGCGCCCTTGCGCCAGTCGCGATTTTTTTCCTGTCCGCCTTACAAGTTCTTCTGTAGTTTTTGCAGGTTCCCATGTTCGTAAATCCCCAAAATCTTGGCCGTTCAAACCGCTATTGTACGATGGGCCGGTCGTCGGTATCTTCTGGCCTGCTTCCACGGCGCGGTTTGCTGCTGCCTGCCCGAACTAAGAGCCTCTAACAAGACGACCCTTGGTGGCGTTGGGTCCATAGTTGCAGCGGTAGTCAAAGTTTTTGAGGGTCCTGTATTGTTGGAGTTTATAAGCTCGTACGCCCTGTTGTTGGAGCTTACAAGCTCGTATGCCCTGTTGTTGGAGCTTACAAGCTTGTATGCCCTAATGTTGTAGGTTACAAGCTCGTATGCCCTGGGCAGGTTCCTCTGGCCCTAAAGCCTAACACGGACGCGAGGCAAGAAGATGCGGCGAAAAGGATTTAGTTATCGGCTGGTCGTGTTGTGCCTGGCGTTGGCCGGGTTCGTGCTTGGCACAGCCGGATGTCGCAGCCTGGCCACCGTAGCAGCTTATATGCTGAAAAGCCACAAGGTCGATGCCGCTTTCAACGGCCTGCAAGGCAAGAAGGTGGCCGTAGTGTGCCGCGTGCTTCCCAGCTTGGAGTTCAATAACCCCACCGTGACCAAGGAACTGGCACGCGACGTAGCGCAGCATCTGGCCGGCAACGTCAAGAAGATCCAGATAGTCGACCCGCAGAAAGTCGCATCCTGGGTCGATGCCAACCAGTGGAACGAGTACTCTGAGGTGGGCAACGCCGTCGGTGCTGACATGGTTGTTGGGATAGACATCCAGGATTTCGCTACCCAGCAAAGCCACACTCTGTACCAAGGCCGGGCCAGTTGGCTACTGACGGTCCACGATTGCACCCAAGGGGGAAAGGTGGTCTTCGAGAAATCGGGTAGGACGGTCTATCCTCCCAACACGGGCATCCCGGCAATGGATTTGCCTTCGGAGGCAACCTTCCGGCGAAAGTTCGTTCGCGTGCTGGCTGACAACATCGCACGCCACTTCTATCCGCACGAGCCGCAGGCCGATATGACGCTGGACCGCGACGCGATGTAGCTGTGTCGGGCCGCAGCAATTACTAACATCTTGCCCAGGTTGTCCACTTTGCCGGGATGGCCAACTTTCTGCCCGCTAGCGGAGCGGAGTTCCCAGAGCGTCGGTTTTCAACCGGTGAACACTCATTTGAAACCGGGCACACCGCACGGCGCTGACAAATGCATACGGGCATCTGTGTAGGCCAGCGATGATCGGTTCGCTACGAACCACTGCGCAATCAAAGCGCGAAATGCGCAACAAAAAAAGGGGGCTCGCATCCAGCGTGAGCGGACGCTTCCCCCTTTTTAGACCAGCGCAGGTCGTGCCCACGGCGCGCGCCTGCTACAAGCTCGTGAACGGTTATTGCAGACCGATTAGGACTACTTCTTTTCCCCTTCGGGAGCCGGTTGAGTTTCAGGTTGCTTCTGCTCCTCGGTCTTCTTCTGCTCTTCTTTTTTCTCCGCAGGCGGTTTGGTCGGCGCCTTTTTGGCATCGCCGCTGCCGCAACCCCAAGCGAACATGCTCACGCTCAAGCACATCAGAAACACCGCCAACTTCTTCATCGCGTCACCCTTCCAGTACATTCAGTAGTACTCACCTGCTGCCCGAGAACCACTCCCGGAGCTACATATCTTAGATACCCGGTGCTGTGAAATTATTCCCCAACGGGCTACAATTGCCAAAAATACCCCTTGTTGCCCGCAATATTCAGCACTCGAAAAGGAGTTTATGGCTGTACTACCCGATACGATGGGCCAACCCTAGTATTTCTCGGCAGACTGCGGAATATTTACGCCGCTGGTCGGCTCTATGTGTTTAGTGGGCTACCGATGCCGGACGACCGCCACAAGCCGGATATGGAAGCTCTGGTGGCAGAGCACTATCGGGCCGTTTACGCTTATGCTTACCGGCTGAGCGGTGCGGTCGATACAGCCGAGGAGATCACACAACAGGTCTTCCTGATAGCTCAGCAGCACTCGGACCAGTTGTGGCGGTCGGAAAACGCACGGAATTGGCTACTGGCCATCACGAGGAACTGCTATTTGAAGTCGCGTGCTCGGCGGCGGCCGGTGGACATGAGCAGTCTGTCGCTTAGCCCCGATAGTATACCGGCAGAACCGACGGGCCAAGACGACATCGACCGTCAGCGGTTGCAAGAGGCCTTGGACGAGTTGCCGGACGATTTCCGGCTAGTGCTGTTGATGTTTTACTTCGAGGAGTTATCGTACCGTCAGATAGCCGACCGGCTGGGACTGCCCATGGGAACAGTGATGAGTCGCCTGGCGCGAGCTAAACAGCATTTGCGCAACCGGCTGTTTGCCGCCCAGTTGAGACGGGCGCGGCGGCAGGAACCAACGCCGCTGTAAGCATGTTGTCCAATTGCCGACAGCGGCCGGGCGGCAGTGTGCTGAAGACGGCTTACATGTAACTGGTGCGAAACGACGTGCCAGCGTTGCGGAAGTTTGTATCGAGCAGCAAGCGGCAATTTGATGAGCGAACCGACATTCGATCGCCGCCTCCTGGAACTGTTGGAGGTTTGCCGTTCCCACGGGACTGAGCAGGATGATCCTCTGCTGGCCGAGCTGGCTGCGGCCTTCAGCGATGGTGCCCAGTTGGAACAGCTTTTGCAGCGCATCCAGAAGATCGACGCCAAGCTGTCGGCCGCACTGCACGACGTGTGTCCGCCGGAGGGACTTTCTGAGCGAATTAAGCAACGGTTAGCCGAAAGTCGAACTGCGGCAGCGATTGCGGCCAGAGCCGAAAAGGCCATCAGCGGCCAGCCGACAGCATCGGATCGGTCGACGGATCGTCGCCGGCGCAGGCTGTTGGGAGCAGCCGGGGCAGCATTGCTGGCTGTGGCCGCGTCGCTATTCGTGGCCGTATGGTTGGCCAGGCCGGCTCCGCAGACGGTTTCCCCTCATCAACTGCTGGATTGGGCGATCGCGCGGTTCAATGACGAGCAGGATTTCGCGGGAGTGTTTGAATCGCGCCCGCTGGCCGAGGCTCCGGAGAAGTACCCGCTGAGCGCCTTTGTAGCGCAACAAGCCCAAATACAATGGCGACAACTCGCCTCGTCCGATGGCGACATGCCGCAGCTCCGGTGGGAGGGAGTGGCGTACGATTTTTTTGGACCGCAAGGGCTGCTCGCCACGCTGTACGTCTTGCAAGCGCCGGTGGGCGGCTTGCCCGACATTCCGCCCGCTTCGCCGAATCTTAGCACCGGCATGTGTAGCGCAGCGATCTGGCAAGAGGATGGTCTGGTTTACGTGCTAGTGCTGCGTGGCGGACCAGAAGAGTATCGGCAGCTTGTTCAGATTCGGCCTGGTCCGATTGCATGAAACAGCCGTGCGACTCCAACCAGCAAGCGTTGCCCGCCGCTGGTTTGCTTAAAGGTCTGAATCGCAGTAAACATACTAGTCTTCTCGTCTCTGTCTACTGCGACAAGAAGAAACGCTCGAGATAGCCGGTCGCCTTGGGTAGCTGAAATGTCCAATAGCTGTCCGGCGAAGTCGCGGCCCCCGACAGGAAATGGCATCCCGTCACTGCGCCCGTGAGCTCGTGCAACTCACTGGCGGAATAGGCCGCAGGCGTATTTTCCAGCCTACCTATTTTCCCCATATTGTGCGATGGCCGTCACAATCGGCAAAATCGGTCTCATCCAGACAATCGTCAAAAGCCGAAGCGTAGATAGAGTCCACTGTTACTGCGCAGTGGACTAGCACGGGCACCACAGTTGATGTGAAACTGGAAACTTTGACTTGATGAAAGGCTGGCAACAATGAGACTAATCGCTGCCTTGATCGTTTGCGCGGTTGTGCTGCTGACGACAGCTTCGGCTGCGGCTGATCGTCCCACGCAGGAAAAAAGTCTGGGGCAGCCGCTGGTTTCAACCGGCGACTTGACGCCCACGCCCGAAATGTGGTTCTATCAACAGCAATTGCAGATGTACCTTGACCCGAAAATGGCTGTGCGTCGGGCGGCAGAGTTTCGGGCGGAGCAGCGGGCCAACCGGTTGGCGGCCATGAAGTGGTTCGGACTATCGAACTCGCGGCCGCGGGTGTCTGTTGACCCAATGCACTGGGATTACTCGCCCGGCTGGACCTCGAACAACCCGGCCTATCCCTACCGATGGTCCGGACAGGGCTGGCCCTACTACGTGTTGTACCTTAATGGCAGCAATGGGCGCTGACCGATCGGCACACCAGCAAGCGCGCCAAGCGGTGATAGTTGCTCGCCGGTATGACACCGGCCAGATTGTCAAGTTGGAGCTTTCTGCCGGAACACTGGTCGCAATTATCCCGGCTTGGCCTGAAACGGCCGACCAAACCGAGTCACTTCCCTGGGTATCGCCAGGGTTGATCGACATTCAGGTCAACGGCTACGGCGGGCAGGAATTCAGCGCGCCGACGATCACCGCCGAGAAAGTCGCCAGCATCGCTGCTGTGATGCCCAGTTTCGGGGTGACGCGGCTGCTGCCCACGCTGACCACCGAAAGCCACGAAAATCTTTTGCGTGCCGTGCGGGCGGTGGTCGAGGCGTGCAAGCAATCGGCCGATACCGAGCGCTTGATCGCTGGAATCCACTTGGAAGGGCCGTACATCTCGCCGGAAGACGGTGCTCGCGGAGCGCATCCGCGACAGCACTGCCGCTTGCCCGATTTCAACGAGTTCCAACGCTTGCAAGATGCCGCCGAGGGGTGCATCCGCGTCATAACGCTTGCTCCCGAGCTGCCCGGCGCGTTGGAGTTCATTGCGCGCGCTACTGCTAGTGGAGTGGTCGTGGGCATTGGACACACCATGGCCGACGCCCAGTTAGTCCGTGCCGCAGCCGACGCCGGTGCCCGGCTGAGTACCCATTTGGGCAACGGCTGCCCCAGTGTTCTGCCGCGCCACAACAATTGCATCTGGGCGCAACTGGCTGAAGACCGGCTTGTTGCAAGCCTGATCGTCGACGGCCATCACTTGCCGCCGCCGGTGGTCAAGTCGCTGGTCAGGGCCAAGTCGCCCGAGCGGTGCATCTTGGTTAGCGACATGTCAGGCATGGCCGGGCTGCCGCCGGGGCGCTATCCAGGAAATCTTTGCGATGTGGAAATTCTGCCCGACGGCAAACTCGTCATCGCCGGTCAGCGCGAGTTGCTCGCCGGTGCAACGGCTCCGATCAGCGTAGGACTGGTGAATGCTATGCACTTCGCCGGACTTTCGTTGGCCGACGCTGTGGCGATGGCGTCTGTGCGCCCGGCAGCGCTGCTCGGGTTATGCCCTGCGGGCTTTGAGGAGCCGAGGTCGGCCGATTTGGTGGTGTTCAGCGTGGGGCCAACCTCCAAAGAGGGGACAGGCGAAATCCATGTGCTTGCCACTTTCTGTGGCGGAAAGCTGGTTTATCGCGCGTAGTGAGCCTCGGCCACAAGATACTCCGCAGCTACAAGATACGGCGCACCTCATCCCCAACCTTACGGGTAAAGCTGTAAACAACCCTGCGGGTAAAGCTGCGAAACTCTGGTTGGCCGTCGGGGTTTCAGTAAATAGTTGGCAGCTCTGCGCCTATGCTGTACGATACGTGCAGAGGGGGGAACGGCTTGCCAGCGGGCTTGCCAAGAAAAGGAGGTGCAGCCATGCGCGCTACTGTGTTTGCCGGTTTGGCGATTATTGCCGCCGGGGTGTGCCTTGAAGCGGCTTTCGGCCAGGTCAATACCGGACAAACTACCGGTATGACCGGTGGCATCGGAACCACTGGCGGCATCGGAACGGTCGCCACCGGGATGACTGGCGGTACCACGACCAGTACATCAACCAGCTCGGGCATGTTCGGCACCCGCACTTATGGGCAAGGACTTACCGCAGGGGCGTCTGGCTTTACTGGTGGAATGGCCTCCGGCGGACGGGGATTGACCGGTACAGGGATGGGCGGCACTTCCGGCTTGGGTGGAATGGGTGGAACGACTGGTGCCACGGGAATGAGCACCACCGGCACGCAGTTCATGCAGCAGGCCCGCCAAGGCGGTTTCGTCGGGGCCGACAGCCGCGATTATGCCGCCGGTTTGCTAGGCGGGATCATGGCCAGTCAATCCACGCAAGGGCAGTCGGTCAACCAGCGATTGCGCGGTGGTGTGGGTAACACGGGTATGATGGGGAATATGGGTACACTGGGCGCAACCATGCGCACCGGCACGTTACAGACCGGCGCTTTGCGCACAGGGTTGGGCGGAATGCGCGGGACGACCGGCGCTGCCACGTCAGGTTTCGGCCTCGGCGGTCTTGGGGGAACCGGCGCCGGAATGTATGGTGCTGGCCGAACAGGTATGACCAACCGCGAAATCCCGGCAACCCTGCAAGTCGCCTTCGAGCACCCGCAGCCGCAACGCTCCCAGGTCAATTCAAAGCTGGCTGAGCGGATTGCCCGCTCTCCATCGGTCCGCTTCCGCTCGCCGGTTGAGGTAAACCTCCAACCGGACGGAACGGTGGTACTACGGGGTACGGTTGCCACGGCGCACGATCGCGCGGTAGCCGAGAGATTGGCTCTCCTAGAGCCCGGGGTCTGGCGAGTCCAGAATGAGTTGCAGGTGGCGGCTGAGCAGCCTGACCGCTCGAACTAGCCGCTGCGGCATTGGCCCCTTGATCTACTGGCGCCGTCGGTGGCGGGCTAACGGATGGCGATTGGTTCCTCGCCCCGGCGGCGGGCGAGTGGTTTTTGATTTCTCTGAACGGCGCGCTATTTACAATCGGGCCGGGGCGCCCGAAGGCAGGCGCCACTGGTATGGTGGTGGTTTGCATCCGCCGTCCTGTACCGGCCGATTGATCGATTGCTTCGGCAACCCGGTCGGCCCCAAACACAGTGTGAGCGACGTTCTGGGAACTTGCCTGCGGTGCATCGTGCGAAACGGCTCGGACATCTCCCGGGCCGGTCTGCTGGAAAGCCCCGTTTTCAGCCCCAAAAGCTGCCTGAGCGTGCCTTCCGGCTGGCGATTGGCAGGCGGCAGCAGTCGCGGAATTGCAGTTTTGCCAGGGGCTGCGGTCTGGCGGTGAGGCGGCTTGTTCCGGCTTTGCGCCGGGCAGAACGTGCCTGGTCTGCTCGCTGACGATCACCTCGCCGTTGGTGGGTACAAAGCGCACAATCAGACTTATCTCGCGCTGCGGCCCACCGGCCTCGTCCCAAGGAATCCAAATGCTGTAAGAGTGGCCGATGTTCGACTTGCTGTAGTGCTGAGCCAATTGCTCTTTGGTGAACACGTACTTGCGGTCTGGCGCCACCTTGTTGTAGTTTCCGCCAGTCTCGTCGAAGGCGTAAACAATTAGTTCCCCTTCTACCTGGATCGGCTCTTTGCCTTTAGCGTCGTAGAACATCAACCGGCCGCCAAAGCCGCGCCGCGGCTTATGATTCGGCTGGTGCAACACCGCATCTGTCCAAATGGCCACAATCTTGGTGGGCGGTCCAGGCGGTTCTTCTTTTTGCCAGGGCAAAACCATCTTTTGGCTCAGCAGCGGCTTAGAACATCCGCAAAAAATCGCCACCGCTAGCACTATCACTATCAAGCGGAACAGATCGTGCAACATGGTTTCGACTAGTGCGAATCGTTCGTTCATGGCCAACTCGATTCAAGCTGCTTGGAGCGCGTAGTCTGCAATTTTGCTGCGGTTTGGCTGTCGGCATCCCACGGGACGAGCCAAGCCGCTTATCGTTGCGGCGGTGGGGCCCACTGCCCGCCGCTTGCGGGCAACTGGTAAGTGCCCAACTGGTGATTGCTTCCGCCGACGGAGCTGGCAGCCGGGGCCTGAACCTGGCCCGCTGATGCTGTGGGTTGTTGCGGCTGCGGCGGATACCACACGTGGGGTTGAGCGACCGGGTGCTGGGGTGCCCCTGGCGGGAAAGATTGTGCTTGCCCGTACTGCTGACCGTTCGGGTACAGCGGCTGCGACGGCGGTGACTGCTGCCCCGACGGCGGCCACGCTTGTTGTCCCCAGCGCTGCAACACTTGTTGTTGATGCGACTGCTGGCCGTGCTGATACTGCTGGCCGTGCTGATACGGATGATGTTGCCCGCTGGGTTGGGATTGCGCGGCAGATTGTTCGGTGGTGCCCGCCGGGCCATAGTAATACGCCGCTGGGGCTACTGTGTCGTCGGGAACTGCCCTGGCGGGCGGTACTGATGCGGCAGACTGGCCCGCGTGCGGCTGATACACTGCCGGTTGCACCGGTTGTACGGCGGGGTTTACCGTCGGCGAGCTACCGCTGTGCGCTGGCTGGCGAAGTTGCAACTGCGGGCCGAACTGCAACTGCTGCTCCTGGGACGCCGAATTCCGGCCGCCACCGGCCGAGCCGTCCGAGGGCGAACGCGGCTGCTCGGGCGGTTCTACCAGCCGCGGCGCTTCTTTGAGATGTTGGGCACCGTTGGCTGGGCGCGTCCGATTGTTGCCCGGTTCGCCCGGCGGCGTTGGAACCAACTCCAGCTCGACCTCGGCGCCGCGGCCGCGCGGATAAACGCCCAGGGGGTCCAGGTGAGGATAGATCACCTCGGTTTCGGCCTCGGACCAGGTTTCCATCGGTTGGCGTTGGGCGCCGCGGCCGTGGATTTCCAGCACATCGCTGAGGCACCAATGCATGCGTGCCGACTCGATACGTTTGACCTCCTCGGCCTCGGCTTGGTTTCGCACGATGTGAGGCGTCATGATGATCAGCAGCTCGGAACGGCGGTCGGCCACTCCGTCGTAACGGAACAGGTGCCCGACGATCGGTATATCGCCCAACAGCGGCACTTTGCGATGGAACTCGGCCTTTCCTTTGACGATCAGCCCGCCCAAGACGATCGTCTGGCCGCTGGCGGCGCTGACAGTGGTCTGCGCCATGGTGGTATTGATGCGGGGAGAGCGGACGATCTGTCCGGTAGCCGAGATGGATACGGGAATGCCCTCCGCTTCTGGCCCCACTTCAGATTTTTCGGCGTCGATGGCCATGACCACCAGGCCGTCGGGGCTGATGCGCGGGGTGACGCCCAGTATCAAGCCCACGTTCTCCAGCGTCACGCTGTTGACCTGGCCCATCTGGTTGACGGTGGTTCCGGTGATCCGCGGTACCCGCTGGCCCACCTGCACGAAGGCGGGCTGGTTGTCCAGTGTCATCACTTGCGGACGGCTGAGGACTTCCAGCCGGCGGCACTCTTTCAGCGCGCGGATCAGCACGCTGACGCTTTCGCTGGAGGCGGAAAACACGAATCCACCAAAGCCCAGCTCGTTGTTCAATCGGCCCACACCGAAGTGCGATAGGCCCTGAGTGCCGATAAGGTCTTTTCGCCGCGGATCGGTGCTCTGGCCCAGCGGCTGGTTGTTGAAGGCGAAGCCGGGCACATAGGTGGCCGAAACGATTTCCTGCCCTTGCGAGGTCGGCTGTCCGAATTCGTTATACGTGGTCCGCGTCAGCGTGGTGATGTTCTGGAGCAGGCTGCGGTCGAACAGGATGCTATCTTGCAGGCCCAGCTCCACGCCGAACTCGTCGGTGTTGTTCAGACTCACCTCGGCGATAAGCACCTGGATGAGCACCATCGGCGGACGTTCATCCAGTTGCTCCACGATCTTCTTGATCTCGTTGAAGTAGCGCTCGGTGGCGCTGACCAGCAAGCTATTGCTGACCGGCTCGGCCACCACCACCACCTCGCGCTCCACCTGCTCGAATGCGCTGACCAACCCTGGGGCCATCAGTTGCACCTGGCGCTCGCTTTGCAGGAATTGGTTGATGGTGTTGGCCACGTCGGTGGCCGGCGCGTTTTTCAGCCGGTAAACCACTGTCTTGCGTTTGCGGATGTCGCTTTCATCGAGCCGCAGCAGAATGGCCTCCACCACTTGCAGATCGCCCATCGAGCCGGAAGCGATGATGCTGTTGGTACGCACGTCCACGGCCAGCCGCAACGGGATGAGCGTGCTTTCGCCCTCGCCAGCAGCGGTTTGCAACTGCAAGCCCAGGGCGGTTTGCGTGGCGGGCCGGGCAAATAGCGTGGCCAACATGTCGGCCAGCGCAGTGGCGTCGCCGTTAACGATGGTAAACACCTTGACTTGCGAAACGGCGCTGGGCGGCTGGTCGAGCTGTCGGACCAGGGCCTCGATCAGCTCCATGCTATCGGCCGGGGCCGAGACCAGCAGCGTGTTGGCGCGGGCATCGGGAGTGATCCGCACGTCGGTCAAGATGCCCGAATTGAGCCGTCGCTGTCCCTGGGCGTCGATGGTCACAAAGCGCAGCATGGTGGCCTTTTCGGCCGCTGCTGCCTGTGCGGCGGGGGCTGCGGCTGCTCCAGGCACGGCGGTTACCGCGCGTGCCTGGCCGGTGATCGCCGACATGAGCACGTTGGCCATTTCGTCGGCCAGCGAGTTTTGCAACTGGATGACGCGCAATTCGTGGACGGCTTCGCTGGTCGGCGTGTCGAGCTTCTGGATCAGGGCGGCCACTTCGACCATGTCGCGCGGGCTGGCTTGCACGATCAGCGAGTTGGAACGATAGTCGGCCACTGCCCACACCCGGGTGCCCAGCCCGTATTGCATCACAAAAAAGTTCTGCACCGTCACCTGCGCTGTCGCGGCGGCAGCGTGCTTCAGGCGGAAGACTTGGAACTGAGTGTCGGGGGCGACGGGTTTATCGAGCTTGCGAACCAGGTCGATCACCAACTGCACATTCTCGCGACGCCCGATCAACAACAAGGCGTTAGGCTTCACCAAGGCGGTGATGCTCACGTCGCCCCGGCGCGCAAAGAAAATCTCGTTGTACAACGGGTCGATCAAATCGGCGATGGCGATCGAGTTGACGTACCGCAGTTGATACACTTCGATGGCCGGCTCGGTTTCCGCTGCCAACCGCTCGATCTGCTCGATGATTTCCTGCACGCGTCTGACGTCGCGCTGATGGCCGCTGATCACCAGCACGTCCAGCCCTTCGAGCAGCTCGATTCGCACCGCCCCGATCATGCCAGCGCCTTCCTGCGCTCCGGCACGGGCCGGTTGCCCCGGCGCTGCTTGTCCTAGCGCAGGCGGTGGGGCGGCTTCGGCTCCGGGGCCTCCCGGAGGCGGGGCCACGGGCGGCGGTGCCTCGGCGCCAATCTGTGTCGAAACGTCGCGTACCGGCGCCGTTGGGCCTTGTTGCACAGGCTGTTTGGTGGTCACCTGGGACGCGGCTGGCGGCTGCAACTGTTCCTCCGACTGCTGGAAGAGCGTGGCCGCCATCGGGCCGCGGACTATCCGCATCCCGTTGCTGGCCTGGATGGCATCCACTACCCGCCGCGCAGTAGCCGGTGCCGCCTGACGCAAAGCAATCAATCGCAGGCTTTGATCGCCGGCCGGTTGGGGGACGTCGACATGCTGTACCAGCCGTATGCAAGCCTCGACGTTGGCCGTGGGGCCTTGCAGGCTCACCCGGCCGGTCTGCGGGTGCAACTCGATGCGCATGCTCCGGTTGCCCGGTAAAGCAAGCTGATAGCAACGGGCACCTAACTCGGTAGGCTGCACCGGGGTAAGTCGCGGTCCGAACAGAGAATTTAGCGCCTCTTCTAACTGTTGCGCGGCGATATGCTCCAGACTCAGCGTGGCGGTTTTGGGAGCGTGCGGATCGACCACCGCGGAACCGCCGGTGCCGGTTTGCGCAGCGCGGCTACCGGCCGAACCCACCCCCCGCTGCAAAGCGGCCAATCGTTGGGCGATCCGGGTATGGACTTCCGGTGGAGCTTGCACCAGTAGTTGCTGGGTGCGCGGGTTGGGCACGATTAACACATCGGGGGCGTGCTGGTATTCGGCCCGCAAAAGAGCTGCTGCTGTCTCCACATCGCCGGCCGGGCAATTGTGCGCCCGCAGCACCGGAGCGGGACGTGAGTTGTCCTGTTGGGCCACAGCCGAAAGACGCAGCCCGATGGCTGCGGTCGCCAGCACTGCTGCAATGGGCATTAACCAGATGTAAAGTGGGGCGGTTCGTTCGACAGTGTTGCGCATGAGCATGTCTGCCTTTGATTGTGGCTGACCCCCGCCATCGCAGAATCCCAATTTTGCGCTTGTTTCCCAGTTTGACGCAGAATGTGTGTACTGGTTGCGCGATACGAATAATCGGCAATCCTTGCGCAATCCTCCAAATTTGTTTAACCGGAAAACTATCAAGGCAGTGCCGCATGGGCGGGGGGTAACTCAGCGGGCGGTCTGAGGTGTCGAACTGCCGCGACGCAGCAGCAAGAAGGCCAACCCGACCGCCCCAGATGCGATCACGATAAACTTGGCAGTGGTCGGATCGGCCAATATCACTAGCGCGATCTCCACGACGAGCAAAACGGCTCCCAACAAGGCCAGTCGGTTCAACCAATCATCGGAGCCGCGCAGAAAATGCTTCAGAGGTTTCCAAGGGCTGGCAGGCCCCTGTTTGGCGAAGGTGTCGAGGGTTATGCGCCCCTCTTTTAGCCACCGCTTCAGTTCCTCGGTCGATAGCGGCCCCTTCTGGTCGCCGCCAATGCAAACGTACCACTCGACCGCCATAGCGTTGCCTGTCATGGGGCGAAGCATTTAAGAAGGTTCGCCCCCGCGGTTGCCAACCGTCCGAAAGTGCTTTATCCCAAACCAGAGTGAATATGAGTGGACGCCGCGACCGCCACGCTTTGCCCCTTTCGCTTCTCCGCGGTCGCGCCGCCGGGCCAGTCAATTCAACTATGCACAACCTCGTTAGGCCGTCAATGGGCCGATTGGGTCTTGCACACGAAAATCCTTCTATGGGGTTCCGCACAAGCACGGTGCGAAGACGTGGCAAACGGCGCAGGCTGAAAAGAAACGGGAAGATGTAAAGGTGGACGGCCGCGTCGGCCCGATCTGTGCAACTTTTGTGTCGGCTAACACGGCAGTTTTTGTGTCGCCTAACACCGCATTGCTAATACTCGAATGCTGGTAAAATAGGAAAGCGAATCTGTTTCATGCGGCAGCTTTTCTCGATGCCTGTGTTCGCTGCCTTGCCTTTCGACACGAGTCAGCGTTGTCGCTTTGGCCGATAGCCCGACCGGACGGTAGAGGCCAGAAACTGCGGCTCGGGCGTAGCCGGCAGGGTGCTGCCGCTTGTCAAACCCACAAGAACCAGTTAGTTTGACTGGCTTACGATGGTCAAGGAATCGGTTCAGCTATGTGTGCGAAGCTACCGGATCACCAGCGGATTGTCATCACCGGCGTGGGACTTACTGCGCCGAACGGCAACAGCCTGGCCGAGTTCCGGGCGGCATTGCTCGAAGGCCGCAGCGGCGTCAGGCCGTTCGAAACTCGTTACTTCGGCCCCACCCTGGCGGGGGTATGCGATTTCGACGAGCTGAAGTACCAGCGTCGTAAAGACCTGCGCCGGGGTACCCGGGCCGGGAGCATCGGCATCTACTGTGCGCGCGAAGCCGTGGCCGACGCCGGTTTGAACTGGGACAAGATCGACAAGTCGGCCGTGGGCATATACGTGGGCGTGACCGAACACGGCAACGTGGAGACCGAAAACGAAATCTATCTTCTCAAAGGATATGACTACGACACCCAGTACTGGTCCCACCACCATAACCCGCGCACCGTGGCCAACAATCCGGCAGGCGAGATTTCGTTGAACATGGGAGTGACCGGGCCGCACTATACAGTCGGGGCGGCTTGTGCGGCGGGAAACGCGGGAGTTATTCAGGGGGTGCAAATGCTCCGGCTTGGCGAGTGCGATCTGGCGCTATGCGGCGGCGTGTCGGAAAGCATTCACACGTTCGGCATCTTTGCTAGCTTTCACAGCCAAGGGGCGTTGGCCAGGCACGAGGACCCCACCAAGGCCTCGCGTCCGTTCGACTTGGCCCGCAGCGGAATCGTAGTTGCCGAGGGCGGCTGCATGTTCGTATTAGAGCGGCTCAGCGAGGCCAGGGCACGCGGAGCGAAACTGTACGGCGAGATCGTCGGCTATGCGATGAACAGCGATGCAGTGGACTTCGTGATGCCCGACCCCGCCCGGCAGGCCGAGTGCATGCGCCTGGCGCTGCGTAAGGCCGGACTGCGGCCGGAAGATGTAGATATCGTCAGCACCCATGCCACTGGCACAACCAGCGGCGACATACAGGAAGCGGCTGCTTTGCGAGAGGTGTTCAACGGTCAGGGGCGGACGCTGTTCAACAACACCAAGAGTTTCATCGGCCATGCGATGGGCGCTGCTGGCGCATTGGAATTAGCCGGTAATCTGCCCTCGTTCGAGGACCGGTTGTGCCACCCGACGATCAACCTCGACCAGATCGATCCCGAATGCGAAATTCCCGGTCTGGTGGCCAACAAGCCGAAAGCCATGGATCGCGCAGAGGTAATACTGAACAACTCCTTCGGAATGTTGGGGATCAACTCGGTAGTGATTGTAAAACGGGTAGAACAGTAAATGCCGACCGAGCGGCGTTTGGATTTGGTGAGGGCGTGCAATGGCGGCGGTTCCCAGCCCCGCATCAGGTGCCCGGAGTGATTGAGATGACAGCCGACGAAATCCGCCAGGTGGTGCTCGACATTCTGGCCGACATCGTGCCTGACGAAGACGTTAGCAACCTCAAGGACGATGTTCCCTTCCGGGAACAGTTGGAACTGGACAGCATGGATTTTCTGGACATAGTTATGGAACTGCGCAAGCGCTACCGGATTCAGATACCGGAAAAAGACTACCCGGCACTGGCAAGCATGCGCAGCACCGTGGAGTATCTCGAGCCGCTGATGCGGGACATCAACAACAGAAAGTAGCCCGACGACCAGCCCTGCGATGGGAGGGCTTTCGGCGCGGTGGCAGACGCGGCCCGTTCGCACACGCTTGCGAACCACTGTATCGCGACAACAGCCGCTTTTCGCATCCTGTCTGCCTGTCGCTTGTCTGTGCGGTATAGGCAGCGTAGAAGTGGCACAAACAAAGTCCATCCGGCGCAGACAACGTCCTCGCAGTACAGGTAACGTCTAAGCGGCGCAGGCCACGACCGGACGACCGCGTAACGGCAGGTGTAAATGTACGACACAATCATCATAGGTGCGGGGATGTCGGGGCTGGCGGCGGGCATTCGCCTGGCGCAGTTCGGCCAGAGCGTGTGCATCTTGGAACGGCATGACGCCGTCGGCGGTCTAAACTCGTGGTATCGGCGGGGTGGGCGAACGTTCGATGTCGGCCTGCATGCCCTGACCAACTACACCCCCAAAGGGGCCCGACGCGGTCCGCTGGCGCGATTGTTGCGCCAGTTGCGTTTGAGCTGGGACGAACTGGAGCTTGCGCCGCAGCTCGGCTCGGCAATCGTCTTTCCGGACACAACGCTGCGGTTCTCCAACGATGTGGAGCTGCTGCGCAGCGAAGTTCATCGCTGCTTTCCCGGCGAGAAAGACAATTTCGAGCGCTTGCTGGCACGGCTTCTGGATTACCGGGATTTCGGCCAGCCGTCGGGGCGCTGTTCGGCCAGGGAGGTCCTCGGCAGCATCTTCGACGAGCCTTTGCTGATAGAGATGCTCCTGTGCCCGATAATGTTCTACGGCGGCTCGCGCGAGGACGACATCGACTTCGACCTATTCAGTATCTTGTTCCGCTCGGTTTTTCTGGAAGGCTTGGCTCGACCGGCAAATGGCGTGCGCGCGCTGCTAGGGGCGCTGGTGCGAAGGTTTAAGCAGCTTGGCGGAGAGTTGCGCTTGCGATCGCCAGTGGCGGCTTTGCTAGTCAGCCACCGACGGGTAGAGCGAGTGATACTGGAGGACGGCCTCGAGCTGCGCGCCCGCCATGTGCTTTCCTCGGCAGGCTGGGCAGAAACCATGCGACTGTGCAACGACGCCCATCCGCCACCGTATCGAACGTGCATCTCGTTCGTCGAGTCGATCTCGGTGCTCGATGCCCAACCGCGCGAGCTGGGACTGGAGTTGGCGATGGTGTTCTTCAACGACGACCAGAAGTTCCGCTACCGGCGGCCTGCGCAGGCCGTCGATCTGCATAGCGGCGTGGTCTGCTCGCCCAACAACTTTGCATATCGCCAGCAGCCGCAGGATGGGCAAATTCGCATCTCCGCTTTGGCCAACTACAACCGCTGGGCCGAGCTGGAGATGGAGCCTTACCGCCAGGCCAAAGAGCTTTGGTATCGCCGGCTGGTCGAATCGGCCGTGCGGTTCGTGCCCGACTTCCGCCGCGCAGTAGTTCACACCGAGATTTTCACTCCTGTGACCATTCGCCGCTTTACCGGCCACGACGACGGGGCAGTTTATGGCGCTGCGCAAAAGTACTTCAGTGGCGCTACCCCTCTGACGAACTTGTTCATCTGCGGCAACGACCAAGGGTTGGTAGGGATCGTCGGGGCTATGACCAGTGGTATTACCATCGCTAACAAGCATTTGCTGGCGATGCCGGAATACACCCCTTAGCACCCGGAATACGCCCCCTAGCACAAGGTCGGACCGTAGGGTCGGTGTGGCGGTCGCGGCGTCGCGGGTTACCGATGGTAAGCTTGCCGTGGAAATCGCGCTGGGGCACGTCAATAATCGGGCGGCGAAAACGAAATACCGTGGGAGCCGCGGAGTAACAGCGATTTATCGAGGGAGGCCCTATCCATGCGCCACAAACTATTGCCAATCGAAGACGTCCGCTTTTGCCTGGCGGTCATCGGATTGTTGGTAGCAAACACGCTGTCGGCGATTGGTACTGCAACCCGCGCCGCTGAACCGGAGGCCCCGGCAACGGCGGCCGAGAAACTGCCGCCAGCCGTCCAATGGCTGGAACCCCAGACACTGGCTGTCTTGGAAATCTCGCAGCCCAAACCGCTTCTGGAGGCTCTCTTGGCTCCCCAGACCACCGGGGCCATCGCCGAGCAGCCGCTTTACAAGCGCTTGGCTGCCGAGCCGCAGTTCAAACAGTTCGTGCAGCTTGTCAGGCTGCTGGAGATGACCTGCGGCACCGATTGGCGGAGCGGAGTCCAGAAGCTGTTAGGAGGCGGGGTTGTCGCCTCGGTCGATTCCAGCGGCGGTGTGGTGATCGTCATCGACAGCGAAGACCAAAAACTGCTCGAAAACCTCCACCGCGTGCTGTTGGAGCTGGCCAAAGGCGAGGCCGTCAGGCAGGGCCAGCCCGAACCAGTCCGCTCGAAAGACTACCGCGGCGTGACCGCCTGGACGTTGGGCGGCACCGAGGCTCACGCCGTCATAGGCCGGCGGCTGGTGTTGACCAATCGCTCGGAAAGCCTGCGGAAGGTTCTGGACCTGCGGGCGGAACCCGACGCCAGCAGTCTATCAACGCAGCCGTGGTATCAGGCTGCCCGACGCGCTACAGGCGGAGCCCTGGCCACGGTTTGTGTCAATACCAGCCTAACGCGCGACGCGCCGAACATGCGCCAAGCGGTCGAGCAACTGGCCGACCCCTGGCTGGCCTTGTTGTTGCCCGGCGCAGCGGATGTCGTTGCCCGGTCCGATTGGCTCGCTTTGAGCTTGCGGGCGGATGGCCGGCGACTCATCCTTACCGCGCTGGCCGAGAAGGCCGAAGCCGCCAAAGCGGTCCCTTTCGCCCGGCCGCAAAAACCCGGCGAAGGCCCGCTGCCGCTGCTCCGAGTTCCGGGGCAGATAGCCGGTGCCACGCTTTACCGCGACCTGCACCAGTTCTATGCCGCGAAGGATGAGCTGTTTCCGCAGCGCACTTCGGGGCTGATTTTTTTTGAAAACATGATGGGCATATTCTTCAGCGGGCGCGATCTGACCGAAGAGGTGCTCAAGGAGTTTCGGCCCGAAATCCGAATGGTGGTCGCCCAGCAGCAGTACGACCCGAAGATCGGCGTGCCGGAACCGCAAATCCCCGCTTTCGCTGCCGTGTTGAGGCTACGCAATGCAACCGCGTTTTCGGAAGTGGTGGAAGAGGCCTGGCAGAAGGCCTTCGGGCTAGTCAGCTTCACGCGCGGACAGAAGGCCGAGCCGGGCCTGATACTGGATCGCCTCACGCACCGCGGGGTCAAATTCACCGTGGCTTATTTCTCGGCACGCGGGCAAACGGGCAAGTCGCCGGCAGACGTCCGCTTCAACTTCCGGCCTGCGCTGGCCATGCCGGGCGACTGGGTCATTCTCAGCTCGACCGAACAACTTGCACGCGAGCTGATCGACGCGCTACTGGAACCGGACGATGCTGCGGCAGCGCAAAAGCCGCAGGCCACACGACCGGCACCGGCATCGCCGACCACCTCTGCTGCGACCGCCGGAGCGAACACCGTCGTCGAGCTCGACGCCCCGAAGCTGGCCGAGCTGCTTCGCTCCAATCGGGAAACTCTGGTGCGTCAGGAGATCATCGAAAAAGCCAAGACTCGCGCCGAGGCCGAAGCCGAGCAGGAACTGGTGACGTTCCTTCTGAGCTGCGCAGGGCAAGTGCGCTTGGCGCTCGGCGGCGCAGAGAAGCACACGCTAGCCACGCTCGAGATGACTCCTGCTTTGCCCAAAACAGCCGGGCAGCCCGCGGCCAAGTAAGCGCCGGCGGCGGCTGGAGCATGACAGTGACTTGCGCCGATGCCAATCCGCACGCCAAGCTGGTCCACAGCCCTCGCTAGCGCCGACCGGCGCATGCGCCTTATTCGTGCTGATACTTGATGATCCACGGGTCGCCGGTCTGCTTCTGCCACTGGTGCAGTTTGTTCTGCAACTCGGTCAGCACTTCGGCGTACTTGGGATCGCCGGCCAGGTTCTTCGATTCCCAGGGATCGTGTTCCAAGTCGTACAGCTCGTGGCGGGGACGGTGGATGTACGCCTCGACGGTGCGCGGGCCGTAGGTCTTGTCGCCGCGATTCAAAACCGCTTGCCAGGTGGTGGAAGCCCACAAGTCGGAAGCGAACGGATACGGCAACTGGTGGGCCAGATTGAGGATGTACTTGTACTTGCGGGTGCGCACCATGCGCATCGGATAGTACATCGTCACTTCGTGGAAGGTGTGCGAGGCGTACACTTCGTCCCATCCCTCGGTGCTGCCGCCTTCGAGCACCTTCAGAAACGAGCGTCCGTGGAACTGCGGCTTGGGCGGCAGTGCGCCGGCGAAATCGAGGATGGTCGGCGTCAAGTCGGCCCAGGTGATCATCGCATCGCAGACCGCGCCGCCTTTCGCGCCCGGATACCGGATCACACAAGGCAGTCGGATTCCCGGCTCGTACAGTGTGGTCTTTGCTCCGGGAAACGGCGCGCCGTTGTCGGAAATGAAGATTATCAGGGTGTTGTCCCAATTGCCGGTCTGTTTGAGTACCTCGATCAACAGACCCAGCCGCTTGTCCATCCGCTGGATCGAACCGTAGTACTGCGCCAGTTCGCTGCGTGTTTGAGGCGTATCGGGCAGGTACGGCGGGACGATGACTTTTTCTGGATCGATCGGGTCGGAACCTTCGCGGGCGAATGGCCGATGCGGCTCGGTAGTGCAATAGTAGAGGAAAAACGGCCGCTGCGGGTCGGCGGTGATGAACGCTTTGCACCGCTCGGCCATGGCCTCCGGGGGTGCGTTGCGAATCGTTTGGTCGAAGCGATACACTTCTTCCGGCGCGACGTGATACTTCCCGGCCACAGCAGTCCGATAGCCCGCCTCGCTCAGCATCACCGGCAGGCTCTTGATGTTGGAAAAACTCTGGAAGTGGTGATACGAATGCTGTAGGCCGTACATCCCGTTGGCGTGGTTGTGCAGCCCGGTCAAAATCACCGAGCGGCTCGGACTGCAACTGGCCGTGGTGCAGAAGGCATGGGTGAAGCGGGTGCCGGCGGCGGCCAGGGCATCCAGCGCAGGCGTTTTGACCACCGGGTTGCCGTAACAGCCGGCGTCGTTCATGCCGTGGTCGTCGGAGACGAACAACACTACGTTGCGGTGGGCTTTGGGCGGTTCGGGTGCGGCTGCGGCGACAGACGTTGCCCAGTCCAAAGCCAGCAAGATCGCAGCCAGGCCCCCTACTACTGCCCGAAACGCGGCCGGCCAAGCCGTTAAGCCGGGGGTGCATGCCGCCGGGAGGTGACAACGGTCGAGAGTTTGTAGAGCTGGAAGCATAAGCGGCCCTCCGTATTTCCTATCAACTTGCACCGCCATAGCACATCGTATCGCACTTCGCTCGAATAAGCGGTCCCCCATATTTCGTGTCAACTTACAGCGATGCATCCGCCAGCCACGGATGCCGGTACACGTCAGGCGCTGTTGCGTTTACCGCATGGCGCAGCCCAATTTCCGTACGGCACAAGCCAATGACAGTTTGACAGCCTGACGGCGATTGTCAAGCAGAAAGCAGAATATGTTTACGGCCTTGTTACTGCCGGCGATTCGCAACGCAGCAAGGCAGCGGCCATACGCGGCATCGGCATCAAACTCAATGACAAACTATCAGTTGCGCCGTAGAATTGGTAAGCTAGACGGCGAGAACCTTCTGGCGGAATAACTGGAATTACCGGTGTAATTTTACCATCGGCCACGGCGGGCGCGAGAAGATCGACCGGCGGGACGTTGTAGTGGCAAAGACGTTATTCCATATCCGATGTACCACCTGCCGGGCGCGACTGGCCGTTCGCGACCCGTCGGTCATCGGCGCCATTCTGGAGTGCCCCAAGTGCAGCAGCATGGTGCTGGTAAGCCCGCCGCCGGGGTGGTCGGAGTCGTCGCCCGATTCGGGCGGGGCGGAAATAACGGACCAATCCCCCGCTGCTGCTGGCTCCGGCCAGCCGGTTGCTTCGCCGCTAAGCACACGCGACGGCCAGGCGTCTGCGGCGCCTATCGACCCATCGACGCCACCGGCCACGATGGCACAAAAGGCATCCGGCCGATCGGCCGGCGCGCTGGGGGGCGCCGAAAAACCGGGCGTAGATTATGCAGGGGCTAAATCGACGGGCCGCCCGCCAGCGCCGCCTGCCGAGCATGTTCCGGTGGAACCGCCGCCGCTGCCTGAGCCGCCCCCATTGCCAGAGCCACCCCCTCCACCCAGTTACTCCACTCCACCTATCGGTAGAGTCAAGCCGGTTGGCGCAGGCATCAGGCTTATTCCGCGAAAAGCCACTGCCGCCGGACCCGCAAGCGCGGCACCTGCCGCAGCAGCCGCCGGACAAAGCGCCAGCACGTCTGCATTCGCGGGCAGCTCGATGGGGGCGTCCCGCGGCGATACAGCTTCGTTGACCGATTCTCGAGCAGATTCCGTCGGTTCGGCCTCAGCGCCACCACAAGTTCCGGCTCCGTCGGCTGCTTCCGCCGCGCAGGTTGGCCCGGTGCCGGTTGGTCCTTCGCCGGTTGGTCCTTCGCCGGTTGGCCCTTCCCCGGTTGGTCCTTCGCCGGTTGGCCCTTCCCCGGTTGGTCCCGCGCAAGTCGCTTCCGCGCAGGTTGCTGGCGCGCCGGCAGAGGCTGGCGGGGCATTGGGGCACGCTGTGTTTTTAGTGGGCGTGCTGGTGGTGACGGTCGTGCTGGCCGTAGGAGTTTATAAGGTTTTCGGCCGCAAAGTGCCCATACAAGAACCATCACCAGACGTCGTTGCCGAGCAAGCGCCGCAGCCGGCGGAGGTACCGCCACCCGCCCCTACTCCCGGCGAAAGGTTGGATCGCCGCTGGTTGCCCGACGGGACGGTTTTGCTGCTCAGTTACAATGCTTTGCGGATCACCGGTTTGCCGCATGCGCTTGGCGGTTCCGGTAAGCCGCTGGAAGTCTGGCGGCAGACCTGCGGCGCAGCCATCCAGTCGCTGGGCCTTGATGCATCGGCAATCCGGCGCATCACCCTGGCTAGCGACGATTTGGCCGGTTTGCCGCACCGCTGTGTGGTGGTAATAGAGCTTCAGCCCGACTACGATGCATCGCGGCTGTCCAACTTCGGCGAACCTGCTGGACTGGTGGTGTTCGGCCAGCAGTGCCGTCGGGCGAATCGCGGCGATTGGATGCATCCGCTGGCAGTGGTGGGGAAGTCGGTTGTTGTGACCGGGCACGAAGACATCTTGCGTCATCTTCACACTCGCAGCCAGGTGCGGCTTCGCAGCATCGCCATCGAGCGGCTGGTCTCGGCCGCCGGGGCCGGCGATTTCGACCTTGTGTTTCTGGTCGATTTGCAGGCCGCGCGGGAGGCCGCCTGGCCGCTGCCCCAGCGTCTAATGGACGTATGGCCGCAAGGGAAAGCCGCTTGGAGCACGCTGTGGGAACTGCCCGACGCACTGGGCTGCATGGCTGTGTGGCGCGAAGTGCTTCACACGCAACTGGCGTTGGTGTGCTCGGGCGAGACGGCTGCCGATCGCTGCCGCAGCGCGCTGGAGGAGCTGCTGTCGGCCGCCCGTACCGGGCTGAAAGGGCTTGCCGACTCGGTGGGCGAGAAACTCAAGGCGGGCCAGTTGCCGATCGAAGCGGCACAGCGATACGAGGAGTTGCTCAGGCAATCGCTGGCTGCGCTGGATGGCTCGCAGATCGAGCTTGCCGAGCACGTCGCCTGGTTGAGAACCAATTGGAGCGAAGCCCCCGCGGTGCTGGCCGCCGCCGCGCTGGATAGCCGCGCAGCCATCGTGGCCGAGTGGTATGCCGCAGCCCTGCGCGCCGACGCGGCCAACCATGTGCGCTTGCTGGAGGCCCTGGCCGGCTACGGCAAGGCGTACAAACAATTTCCTCCCGCCGCTGAAGGCGGGGCGCTGTTGCCGCCAGAAACGCGGCTGAGCTGGCTGGCCCAATTGCTTCCGTATTTCGATCACGCCGATTGGCATCGGCAGTTGCAGTTCGGCTATCCGTGGAACAGCGGCCAGAATGAGCGTGTTGCGCGCCGCGTGCTGCCGGAGGTAATCAACCCTGCCATCGAGCAGCGCACCTGCCCCGCAGGCTTTCCCGCCACGCACTATGTGGGCGTGGCGGGCGTCGGGGTGGATGCCGGACGGCTGCCGGCCAGCGATCCGCGCGCTGGCATGTTCGGCTACGGCCGAACCACTCGGTTGGAAGACTTGCCGCGGGGGGCCTCGAACACCATCGCCGTGATGGGGGTGGTGGACCGCTTGGGACCGTGGGCTTCCGGCGGAGAGGCCACCGCCCGGCCCCTGACCAAACGCCCGTACGTCAACGGGCCGGATGGATTCGGCAGCGGTCAGCCCGACGGGATGCTGGTCGGTATGGCCGACGGCTCGGTCCGATTTGTTTCTAAGCACACTGATCCGGAGTTGCTCGAGCGGTTGGCTACCCTGGGAGGCGACGCCGCGGCCAAAGCCGACGCGCTTCCGCAGATCGGTCCGCAGCCTGCCGCGAAGCCAGCGCTGGGGGCCAAGCCTGCGGGGCCGACAGAAAAACCGTCGCCGCATCCAGAGGGGGACAAGGGGGAACCGACCGTCGAGCCGCTGCAACCGGAACCGGCTCCACCGATCGATCTGCCCGACATCCCCGCCCGACTGGCCGAGCGCCTGCCGGCGCTGCGACTGGATCGTGTTCCGTTGCTTCGGGCAGTGGAAGTGCTTGCCCAGTTGAGCAATTTGCCGATCACCCTCGACACAGACGCCCTGGCAGAACTGGATGTGGCGCTGGACGATCCGGTAAGCATCGACCTCGCAGGCGCCACCTTCGGCAAAGCGCTGGAGGAAATTGCCGACGACCGCGGGCTGATTTGCGTAGTCGAAAAGACGCAGGTGTTGCTGACTAGCCCGGAAGAACATCGTCAGCGCCTGATTGCGCGCGACTACCCGCTGGACGATCTGGCCCGCGATAAAGCGGAAACCGAAATGTTGGGCCTGCTGGTGCAGAAGCTGGTTGCTGCTGACTCCTGGCACATCGCCGGCGGCCGCGGCAAATTGCAGGCGGCGGAGCGCGGCCTGTCGATCATCCAGACCGAAAGCGTACATCAGCGGATTGTTATCTTCTTGGACAAACTGCGCACAGCACGCAGGTTGTCGCCACGCAGCGGTTTGCAGCGCGAGCTTCTCAGTCTGCAAAGCCGCCGAGCCGCAGCCAGTCCGATGTTGCAGCGGGAATTGACGGCCAACTTCCGCCAGCCGACGGCGCTGGGCGCAGTGGCGGCGTACCTGGCACAGGCCGCCGAGTGCCAAATACTGATCGATCACGCCGCCCTGGCCAGCGCGGGAAAAACGGCTGCTACCAAAGTCAGCCTCACGGTACACAAACAACCGCTCGCAGCGGCTTTGCGCGAGCTGCTTGGGCCGTTGGGGCTTGCCTGGCGGATAGTCGATAAACGAACTATCGAAATCACGTCGCGCCAAGCGCTGGCCGCACGCCTGGAACTGGAGTTCTATCCCATCGGCCAATTGCTCGACGCAGGCACAAGCCCAGCCGAACTCTGCGAGAAGATACGTACCAGCGTGGCGCCGGCAAGCTGGCAGGAGGCGGGCGGTCCCGGCGCGCTGTACTTCGACCCGACATCGGCCTGCCTGATCGTGCTCCAGTCGCAACCGGTGCACGCAGCCGTGGAGCAGTTGCTGGCCGAGACGGCACCCCGCTAAGCCGCTATACTACCTAGCGGTTGATCTACAGTAGCTGCCGGTTGATCTAGACTGCCCAGCGGTTGATCTAGACTACCTGGCGGTTGACAGCGCACAATGAGTTTTTGTCGCCGATGGCTGCATGCGACAAGCAACTGCTGCCCTCGGGGTTTATCAGGCGCCTAGCCACCTACTAACCCAAACGGCTGTCAGCATGACGCATGACCAGCACCGTAATGCGAACGACAACGCCAACAGCCGCGAAGCAATCGAGGTGGGGCAGCGGCCATCTGCCGGCGGGCTGTGGCAGGCCGCCGCACTGATTCTGCGTTCGCTCGCCTCGCTTTATCTGGCCGTACCGCTGATCTTCTTGCTGGCCGTGGTGCTGGCCTGGGCCACCTTCCTGGAAAGCAAGTACGACGAAGCGGTCAGCCAATTCGGCATTTACAGCACGGGTTGGTTCCGCGCGCTGGGTGCGCTGCTGGCAATAAACGTCGCCGCAGCCATGGTGGTTCGCTTTCCCTGGCGCAGGCGGCATATCGGCTTCCTACTAACTCACACGGGAATACTGGTGTTGCTGGCGGGATTCTGGACTTCACAGCGCTGGGGGATTTCGGCTCGGTTGGGCATCTTCGAAGGCCAAACCGCCGATACGATCGAAGTGCTTCACCGTGACTACTTCGAGCTGGCCGTTATGCCGCGCAGTGATGAAGCGCAAAAGAGAACATCCGCTGTGCCGCACGGCACCGGCGCGCTCGATGACCAAACCGATTGGCCAGCCCAGTTTGCCGAGCCGATCCGCGTGCCATTTGTGGGCGGGCCATTCAATTGGGAAGACTACCAGCGGCTGGCCTGGTTCCCGTGGCGTTTGGCGTACCGCTCCAGCGGCGTGCTGTATCAGCGCGACGGCATTCGGCTGGAGGTGCTCGACTACTGTAGCCACTCGCGGCGGCAAAGCGTGCCCGGCGTTACGGTGCGGTTGACCGTGCTGGCAGATGACCAGCGAGCCAGGCACGAACCCTGGTCAGAAACTCTTACGCTGTCGGTGCGTGGCGGCGGTCCGCACGCCGCCATCCGGCCGACCGGCGTGGGTCAGTCCGCGCAGACGCAACTTGGCCCGCGCGTCTCGTTCTGGATGTCTGGCAGCGCTGATGAAACCGAAGCCTTCCTCAAAGCTCTGCCCGATGGTCAATTGGGACCGTTCGGCCAGGTGGTTTTCTACTTCGCTGGCCAGGTGTTCCGCTTTCCGCTGGAGCAGTTCCAACGCAAATCGCGGCAGTCGCTGGCCGATACAGGACTGGAAGTGGAACTGATGGCCTTCGATACCGAAAGTCAGGCGATCCGTTTTGCAGTCCACCGCGGCCAAGAAAAGCCTGAGGCGATAATCCTCTACCCCAATACGCCAGAGCTGAACAAGCACGATCTTCGTCGCGGACTGTACGGGGCTTATTGGGTCGATGTGGCAGCGGCGCACGCGGCCCTGGAAGGCCGCGATGCTCCGGCAGAAGATGATCCCCGCTGGTGGCGCATCGACATCATTCAGGGGCACGACCGCCGGCTGTATTACCGCACGTGGCTTCCACCCAAGGTGGAAATCGCCGCCGCCTGGCCGGGCCAAGAAACCTCCGACCCGTTACACAGCCCCATGGCGGTGTCGCCGGGCAGCAAGATACTGGCCTTTTCGCAAATTGTGGTGGAACTAGAGGAGTTTTTGCTGTCGGAAGCGCCGGGGTGGATCGTCCGTCCGGTGCCGTTCGTCAAGTCGAAGTTCCGCCGCGAGGTTCCCCAGCGCCGCGTGCTGGTAAGGCTTACCGTCGATGAGACCAGCGAGGAGTTTTGGTTGGCGGCGGAGCAGTTCCTCATCCCTCTGCCGGACGACCGGCATACCGTGCGAAGCGGCACGCGCGAGGTAACAGTAGCGTTGAAACCGCAAACGGTGAAACTCGGCTTCGCAGTTCACCTCCGACAATTTCGGCAGCGGCTGGAACCCGGCAGCCGCAAGGCCGAAAGTTTTGAAAGCTACGTGGATTTCCTGCGCCTGCCGGAATCGGGGCGCAGCGCCGCCCGAGCTGGCCCGCCCGAGCCGCAACCATCAGAGGCCGAAGCGGCGCGGCCTCTGGAACCGATCGTCGAAAACGCTTGCATCTCGATGAACGCCCCCGTAGACGTGACCGATCCGGTCACCGGGCGATGCTACCGTTTCTTTCAGGAAGGCCGTTGGGGGCCGGTTCGTCCCGGCTGGCGCGAATACGAAGAATTGGTCGGACGATTCGGACAGCGCGAGAGGTTCTGGCTTTCGTGGCTGGCCGTATCGTACGATCCCGGTCGCGGGCTGAAATACGCCGGTTCGCTGCTGATCGTAGTGGGAATCGCCGTGGTGTACTATTTCCGCGGGCATTTGGCGAGAAACAAGTTGCTCACAAGCTCGACATCGGGCTGATGGATGCCCTACGCTCGTGCGTCGTCTGGGGCGCAAGTTACTGATGCACCTCCCCAGTTGTTTCGATGCGCTGGCCCAGACGTTTCGATGTGCTGTCCCACTTTTGCTTCAGCCCAGCGCCACGTCGAGAACCATCATTACCGTAAATCCCAGCAATGCTCCGCCGGTGGCAAAGTCGCTGTAGCCATTGCGCTGAGACTCGGGGATCAGTTCCTCGACGACCACGAACAGCATCGCTCCGGCGGCGAAGGCCAGCGCATAAGGCAACACAGCGGCCATCGACATTACGGCCCAGGCGCCCAGCACCGCGGCCACTGGCTCGACGATCGCCGAAATCTGCCCGTACCAAAACGCCTTCAGCCGGCCCATACCTTCCCGGCGCAGCGGCATGGCTACGGCCAGTCCCTCGGGAAAGTTTTGCAGTCCGATGCCGATGGCCAAGGCCACTGCGCCGAAAAACAATTTGCGCGAAAGCTCAGCATCGGCAATGTGGGCGCTGGAGCCGAAGGCCACGCCGACGGCCAGTCCCTCGGGAATGTTGTGCAGGGTGATAGCCAGCATCAGCAACACCGCCCGTTGCCAGTGGGTTTGCAACCCCTCGGCGTCTTTAAGCTCTTTGCCGATGTGCAAATGCGGCAGGATTTTGTCTATCAGATAAAGGAAGCCGCCGCCGAGGAGGAAGCCGATGGCTGCGGGCTTCCAATCGCCCTCGGACATTTCGATGGCCGGGGCCAACAGCGACCAGTAGCTGGCGGCGATCATCACACCGGCTGCCAGCCCCAACATGCCGTCCATCAGCTTTTGATTGAAGCGCTTGGTGAAGAATACCAGGGCGGCACCCAATGCCGTTACCGCCCAGGTGAACATCCCGGCCAACAATGCTTGCACCACCACATGACGTGACATCAACCAGTCCAGTAGCGGATGTTCCATTTCTTTCCTCGAATGTGATGGTCAGATACGCTTGCCAAAACGTCCTGTCCGCTCCCGGCCGGCGCAGCAGCATAGTAGCTCTGTACTACTCTACGGCCACGCCCGGCGTGGAAAACCAATTCTGCCTCAGTTGGTAGCCCATTGTGCCTCAGTCGGCAGCGCGGGAAAAGTGGCTGGCCAGACCAGCCAAGACAAAAACGGCAAAACCTACGCCAATTGCGGCCCGAAAAGCGCGATTTGTAAGAAACTTGCAATCCGTGGGGAACTTTTCGCAGGTGCCAGTAGTCTAACCGGTGTAGCCCAACGGAGAACCGGCCGGATTATACCGGCAAACAACTGGTCGTTATTGGGCCGATCGCTGCCGGGGATGGCAACCGTAGCGCAGGCTAGAACTTTCTCATGGCGAGCAAACCTAGCACCGGCGCAATAAAGTACAATCGACTAGTTGGCCTTGAGGAACCTTTGATCGGTTAGTGCTGGCAGTTGCTTAGTAATGCGTGCTTTCGCCACCGCTTGCCCGCGCAAATGGCCTATTTCGCCGCGGTGCGCCTGCGCGGGTGGTAGATAGCTCTTGCCGGGCCGGCTACTCAGTAAAGCCAGCCAAGTACCGTAACGGTGTGTCGAGCGCCGGGGCTGGCCCACCGCCCAGGCCTCTGACCTTGCACATCGATGACTACCAAAGCAAGGAGTTTTCCTATGCGCACAGGCACATCCTGGCTGGGTTGTGCGGTTTTTTTGCTTGTAGTGACCTCGTGGCTGGCAGGCGACGCTCTGGCTCAGGCCGATGCCCAGGCCGTCTACCAGCAGGCCAAGACCGCCTACGCGGCCGGCGATTTCGCCAAGGCTCGCCAACTGTGCGAGCAAGCGGCAGCCACCGACCCGAAGAACCCGGAGGTCTTCTTGCTCCTGGGCAAAGCGCATTATCAGCTCGGCGAGTTGGACGAGGCCATTGCCGCCTGGAAGCAAACGCTAAGTCTGGCCCCAGAAGAACCATTCGCTGCCAAAATGCTGGAAGCGATTCAGTCGCGGCGCTTCGATGTGGACGCGCGCATCAAACTGGCCGAGTTGCTGGCGACCGAGGGCTTGGCGTCCCAGGCCGACGCCGAGTGCAAGCTGCTGCTGGCCGACAAGTCGCTCAGTTCGGCGCAGCGCGCAAAGGTGCTTACCATCCAGGCCGAAGCACTTGTGACGCTGGACGAACTGGCCGAGGCCCACAAACTCGTTCAACAGGTGCTCACACTGCATGCCAAAGACGCCGACCCGTTGCAGACTGCGCTCCTGCTGGGCCAGATCAAGCTCCGCAGCGGTGGCGACGCTGTGCCTGAAGGGCTTGCCATTCTGCGAAAGCTGGCGGCTGACCATCCCAACACCCCCCAAGCGGTCGCCGCACAGTGGTACGTGCTGAACCGCGAGCTGTCCGACTGTGCTACTGCAACACGCGTGGAAGCAGCGGCCAAATGGGTGGCCGCCAACGGCACGCACCGACTTGCCCAGCAGGCCCGCAGGCAGTTGATTGCGGCGGCGATTCTGTTGAGCCGTCAATCGGGCAAGCCGGCCGCCGGCGCGGCGTTGTCGCCAGCCGACCAGATTGCGCTATCAACGGCGGTCGAGGCGATCAAGATTGGCCTGCGCGAGGAAGAAGTCCGTACAATGGTCGAGCAACTGACCAAGCACCTTGCAACCCAGTACCTCGACAACGCAGTTTATCCGGCGGCTGCCAAAGGCATTGAAGCGCTGCTTGCCGCACCGTTGCCGCGACCGGCACGACTGCTGGCGCTGAAAGCCCTGGCCGATTGTAAACGTCGCGCAGGCGAAAAGTGGTTGGCCGATCAAGCTCGGGTGGGAAAACTGCCTGTAACGGTCAAAGACGCGGCGCTGCCCAGTGCGCTGGCAGAAGCGGTGGCTGTGTTGCAGACGATCCGCACGGAATACCCGACCGAGCCGATGTGGGCCGAACAAGCCGCGCTGGCCGCACAGGCACAACAGGCAGCCGCCGGAATGCCCTGGGCCGAGCCGCTGGCGACGCTTCGCGGCCCGGAGGGCTGGGCGCTGGAAATCGCCCTGCCGGTCGTCCGCGCCGGGTTGGAGCCGGCCGCCCGTCAAGCGTTGGAAATCGCTGGCAAGATTCTCTCCGATTGGGCCGCTGCGGGCACATCCGGCGGTAGAGACGCTGCGGCCGTGTATCGGCTGGTTTTGGAGCAGAGTCGCCGGCTGCTGGGAGCCGTGCCGCCGGATAGCCCCAACTGGCCTCTGGACGCCGAGCGCCATGCGAGCTTGTTGGATGCCGCAGCACGACATCAGTTCGCCGAGAACATCAAGAAAGGCACACCGCAGGAAAACGCCAAGCTTTCCGAGTTGCAGAAAGAGCTGCTCGGCACCTGGGCCAAAATGATAGCCTACGACGTTCAATACTCCGCCACGGCTGCCAAAGCGTTGCAGCAGCATGTCAAACCGTGGCTGGAGCACGACCAAATGGCGGTGGTCGAGGCGATGTACACCGCCTTGGCCGGCAATTTGCCATTCGACAGGCCGGTTTCCGCCGAGTTGACCCTGATCGAGCTGCAACTGGCACAGGTCGCCCGGGAACATCAACGGCTGGTGGCCGCAGGGCTGAGCGTCCCGCGCCAATTGGACAGCCGGTTGCAAAAGGCCCTGGTGCGTCTGTACGAACTTCACGCCGGTGTGGAGCACGGTTCGCCGCGGTTGGCGTACATCAGGCGGATAGTTTCGGCAATAGCCGACCACTACCGTGCGCTGGAGTATGACGACGTGGCGGAAGCGGCGCTGCGCGTTAAAGCCGAGAAGGCGGTGCCGCTGGCCGACCAGTATGCGGCTTTCGCGATGGTGGACTTCCAGCAGTTGCGCGCTGGCCGCGAGCTTTCCCGGGTGCTCAAACAGTACCGGCCTGCGCAGGAGGTGCCGCTCACGCCGGAGTTCAAGGCGGTGCTGGCCGGATGGACGAAACTGATTGCCGAGCTGCCGGAAAGCCCGCTGGCGGCGCAGGCCGCCGAACGTGTCTTCGGCATCGCCCGGCTGTTCGAGCAGCAGGGGGCCTTCTCCGTTGCGGCCGAGATTTATGGCGAGTTTGCCAAGTTTGCGGCTGGGGTGCCGACGTTGGCGCAAGCGCCGCCGGGCAGCACGTCGGCGGTCGAGCGGGCGACCTTCGGCCGCGCCGCAGCCTTGGACCGGCACGCGCGGAAGCTGCTGTCCCGCGCGCTGGCCGACCGCAAACCCGGCGAGCCGCCGCCGGCCAAACTGAGCGATGAGTTCGCTGCGGCCATCGCTGCTTACAAGAGTTTTGCGGAGTCGCATCCCGGCAGTTCGCTGGCGGCCGGTGCAATCAACAGCATATTGGGCGTGGCGTTGGAGTACGCGCGGGCGGATGCCTGGGGCGTGGCCGAAGGGATCTACGCCGAGCTGCTCCAATCGAAACTACCCGTGCGGCGCCCGGAACGGTTGGAGTTCGCCCGGGGCGTGTGCCAGATGGGTCAAGCCATCCCAGACCATGCACGGGAAGTACTTACTGCGCTTACTGCCGCCGGGTTGCACGGGCAGGGCGAGCCGTCCGGCGAGACGCTGCTGGCGGGAATGTTCTTGGGTTCAGAGACCGGAGGCTGGGACGATTGGGATCGGATGGAAAAAGATGAGCTTGGCGACAAGCTAAGTATGCATGGTGACGCCTTAACGTTGCCCGGCTCGGGTGCCGCCGGCGCGCGTCCAGACGGAAGCCTGTCGAACCGAGTTGCTGACGCGCGGGCCGACAAGCCGCAATCCCGCCCGGCCGAACAGCCCTCGCCCGTGAAGCCTTCGCCTCGTGCCCCAGCGCCTGCGTCTAAACCTATGAGCACGCATGAATCTCGCCTGGGTGCAGAAACTGCCGAGTCGAAGCGCGACGCCGAGCTGCTGGCGCTGATCCGCCGCCAGGAGTCGCAACGCGCTACCCTGGTGGCGCAACTGCGCGAACAGGTTGCCTACAACCAGCCTGTGGCCCAACAAGCAGAAGGGGAGCAAGCGCAGCAAGCCCTGCCGGCAATGGTGGTTTCCGAAGAGGAGCTGGCCCGGCAAGAGAAGGCCATTGCCGCCGCGTACGACATTTTCCAGGCGGTCCGCCAGAAATACCCGACGACCGCCACCGCCGAGCAAGCTCGCGCCGAAATACTGGTGATGGTCAATCACTGGCGCGGTTTGACGCAATGGGAGCGGGCAGCAGCGCTGGCCGCCAAGTTCCTGTCGGACAATCCGGCTGATTCGCAGCTTCCTCAGTTGCGGCTGGAGATCGCGCGGGATCGACTGGCCTGGGCTGCACGTCCGTTGGAGCGTCACGTGCCGCGGCAAGTATTGCTGGCCGAAGTGGCGCGGCGCTTTGCCGCTGCACGGGAAGAACTGGTCAAGATTGTCTCCGATTTCCCCAGGGAAAAGAGCTGCCAGCAGGAGGCCCAATGGGACAACGCCACCAGCTTTCTTTCCGAGGCGCGGACGATCGCGGCCGTTAGTCCCACGCTCGCTCGTGGGCAGTACGTGCGTGCAGCGCGCGAGCTGCACGGGGTTTCGTTGCGGTATCCGGATCATCCCAAGCTTGGCTCTATTCCACAAATGTTGTGGGAGATAGCCGAGGAGATCGAGCGGCGCGGATTCTTCGACGAGGCCATCGCCGTTTGGAACCAGTTGCGCAATCACGATCCGTTGCATCCGCTGGCCCAGCAGGCGGCGCTGACGACCGCGCAGACCTACCACACCAGACTGAAAAGGCCGCTGAAGGCCGCCGAGGCTTACCTGGAGGTAAACTTCGACCGAGGCGGAAGCGACGAGGCCGCCCAGGCCGCCGTTCTGCAAATCGGCACCGAGCTAAAGCAGCAGAAGCGTTGGGTGGAAGCTCTGTACGTGCTGGAGTTGTTCGTCAACGGCTTTCCGCGGCATCCGCAGGCCGGTCAGTCGCTGACGATGATCGGACAAATCCACCAGGCCAACGAGGCGTGGACCGACGCCATTGTCGCGTACCAGCGGGTGATAAACGAGTATCCCACGGGCCAGTGGGTGCAAGAGGCCAAATGGGCGATAGCCGAGTGCACCATCAACCTGAGCCGCTGGGACGAGGCGGCCGCCGCCTACCGCGACTTTGTGGCGGCTTATCCGCAAGACGGCCGCGTGGCCGAAGCCAACCGGCGCATCGAAATCCTCAAAGACCTGGCGCGCTATCAGGCGTTGGTCGACGAGAAAGGCCAGCGCAAGGCGTTCGACGCCCAGTATCAGATTGGCGCTATCGTGCGCAGCCAGTTGTCGAATCCTGTCAAGGCGATCATCGAGTTCCGCAAGGTGGTCTCCAACTGGCCGGAAAGCTACGTGGCCGCTCCTGCGCTGTACGAGATAGGCACGGCGTATCTGGCCTTGGGCGAGACCGACAAGGCCCGCGAGGCTCTCCGTGAAGTGGCCGCCAAGTACCCCACCAGTCCGCTGGCCGGCGACGCCATGTTCCTGGTCGGCAGGAGCTACGAGGACGAGGCGGACCGGCTGGCGGTGGCCACGCGCGAAAAGACGCGCGAAGAGGCCAAGGAGGTAGCCCAACGCGGTGCTTACCAGGCGTTGCAAATGGAGCGACGGAGTATCGAGGCGTCGCAGCGCGAACGCATCGCCGGCTTGAAAGCGGCTGGGAAAGGCAAAGAAGCCGAAGTGCAAGAGGCGGCCGAGGCTTTCGGCCGCGCACAGTTCTTCGACGCCAACGTGATGCTCTTCGCTCAGAAAGCCGAACAGGATGTCGAAGCCCTCAGCGCTGCGCAGATGGCCGACCGGCAAGACAAGATCAACGCCGCGCTGCGCAAGGCGGTGGAGGCCTATCAGGCCACGGCGAAGATTGTCGGCTCCAACAAGGCCGATGTGGCTTTGCTCCAGATGGCCAACATCTACGACCAGCGGCTGAAAGACCCCAAGGCGGCCTTGCAAACGTGGCTGGAGATCGTCCGCCAGTTCAGCGGTACCGCTGTGGCCGAGGATGCTTCGTGGAAAATCGCCCAATACTACGAACGCGAAGGCAAGTATGCCGAGGCGATCGAAGCCTATACCTCTTTCCTGCGCAACTACCGCCGTAGCCCCAACGCCGGCGCAGCGCAGTTCGCCATTGCCGAATGCTACGAGCGGCTGGGACAATGGGTGGCGGCCATGGATTCCTACAACAACTACATCAACAACTTCCCCGACGGCCCCCTGGTGGCCAAAGCAAAAGCACAGATCAACTGGATCAAGACTTACCGATTGTGAGGTTCGATGTTTCTGAGGCGAGCAGGTTTGCCGCCCGGCACATCTTTCGCTTTGCGAGGTTCCGACTGCGGCAGGGGCCTGCACTTGTGAATACGTAGACAATCAACCGTGGAGGATAAGTCATGCGGCTGCACAGAAACCTGCATTACTGGCTGGCGGTGTTGATACTTGGCGTCGGTGCTGCGGTGGCCATTTCGGTCGAGGCAGCGCCGGAAGGCGGTCAACCTTCGGAAAAAGCAGCACCATCCGCAGCGCCAGCACCCGCAGGCCCGGCCGAAAGCTCGGCCGGCGGTGGGGCCACAGCGGCAGAGGCCGAAAAGCCCAAATCAAACCCCACACAGGCCGCCAGTCCGCAAAACGAAGCCGAGCAGCTTTACACCAAAGGCCGCGAGGCTCTATTTCAGGGCAAACACCAGGAAGCGATCGACCTGCTTTCCAAGGCCGCGGCGCTGGACAAGACCAAGAGCAGCTATCGGCTGGCGCTTGCCCGGGCGTATCGCTACGCCGGCAGAGACGATCAGGCGGCTGTGCATTTGGAGGAAATCCTCAAAACGGCCCCCGATCACGTGGAGGCCGGCCAGACTCTGGCAGAGTTATACTCGAATGCCAAGCGCTGGAACGACGTGGTCCGCATCCTGGAACCGCTGCTGAAGTACCGCCACGATTATCCCAGTTATCACATGCTGGCCGAGGCCCATAACAATCTGGGCCAAACCGAGAAGGCGCGCAAGTATTACGAAGAAGCCATCAAACTGAATAGCCAAAGCGCTTCAGACCATTACCAGCTTGGCAATATCTATTTGGCCGAAAACTTCTTCGCCCTCGCTGCCGAGTCTTATCAGACGGCCTTGCGGCTGGGCCTAGACAGCCCTGTGCTCCGCTACAAGTTAGGCTCGGCGTACTTCAATCTGCGAAACTACTTCGGGCAGATTGCGGTGCGCATTGTGCCTTCGGGCAAGCCAGGGATGCTCGACGGCCTGTGGTACCTGATCGAGCCAGCACCGGGACAGAAAGACGCTTTCCGCTGCGCCCCGGAGACTTCAGCCGTGTATCAAGTGGCCAAGGCGTTGGCCGATGGGATCGAAGACCGGCCCGACATCCGCGTGCTGCTGGCGACTATCTACTTGAACGCCCATCGTTATGCCCAGGCCTACGATATGTTCGCGCAGATCGAGCCGAAAGTAGAGCAGGACAAGGCCCTGTTCTACTACTACTTCGCACAGGCGGCGTTTGGCAGCGGGCAGTACGATCGGTATCTCGAGCTGCTGGAGCAGGCCATCAAGCTCAACCCGGAGGCGTACAAGGCCATCCGCGTTGAGGCCTATCAGGCCGTGGCCGACCAGTACAATCAGGCCGGCAATCTAGAGAAATACATCGAGTACTTGGTCAAAGCGGTAGCCGAAAGCCCGCAAACCGCCTCTTTGCACCTAAAACTCGGTTACGCCTACGAAGAAGCGCAGAAGTATGCCGAAGCTATAGCACACTGGCGAATGGTGCTGGACATCGAGCCTGAGCATCCCGAGCGGATCAAACTGATCAATCTGATGTTGAAGTACCGCAGCAGCGATCCGATGGTCATCCGGCCGGCTCAACAAACGCCGTCGGATAAGAAGCCCGCACAACCGGACAAAAAGCCCGCGCCGCCGAACAAAACTCCCTGACACCGGACAAAAAGCCTCTACTGCCGGACAGAACGCCTACCCTGCCGAACACGGGTTCCACGCTGCCGGACAAAAACCCATGACCGCCCGAGATAAGGCCGGCGACGGAGGACAACAAGAGGGTCGCGCTATAAGGGCGCGGTATAAGAAGGCGGAGAGGGTAGCAGCGGCTGCCGGTCGTGCCTGTCAGTGGCCCGAAGCGGCCGGGGCGTTGGGCAGCGGCCTTTTATTGCTTGAAATGCCACTTTCTCCAGCCGCCAGCGCTTGGCACACGCGCCATGTTTTGTAAAACTCTAATTGTCGGAACGCTGCTATACTGAGCTGCTAAAATGCTGCCTGCTATACGCAGCGGATTAAACGCGGCTCTAAGCGGCCGGCTGCGCCCGAGCTTGAGCACGGTCGGTGGCCGGCACCCCGACACTAGTCCAGCACAAAGCCCGGCGGACTCCCTCCCGGAGTATTATCGCGGTGTGGGGTATCTTCGCGCGCCGCGGATAATTGGATAAGCTAATAGGTTGGATCATAGAGGTAATCCGGGGCACTGCTGCTGGTGCTATTTGACTGCGGCTCGACCTTTCCCGGTATGCAGCGGGCGTAGAGGGTTTTTGGCACCGGCGGTTAAAGGCTGTTTGCACAAACTGGGAAGAATTAAAAAGCTAGGCGTGGCAGGTAGCTAAAGCCAAGTGGTCTTGAAAGGGGTAAACTGAAACCTATAATTGCCTAACTTATAACCGCAGCGTGCGAAGGTCGGCCGACCGCGTGCCGACGCTCGACGCCAACGGCACTGTGTTTACTCAGGCGGGTGTAGCTCAGTTGGTAGAGCACCACGTTGCCAACGTGGTTGTCGTGGGTTCGAGTCCCATCACCCGCTCTGGTTGTTTTTGGGATCACCCAGGGCGGCGAACACAATGACGGATAGAGACAATTCCAACCCGGACGACTTGATGGAAGACTCGCCCGAACAACTCGTCGATTCGGCCGACTTGGACCAGTTGCAGGAAGAGCAAACCGAGCAAGAGCAGGAGGTGCAAAAGCTGCAATTGGACCTTAGGGCCGAAGCCCGCGGCGCATGCGAGCGCCACGTTACGGTGACCATTCCCCGCGAAGACATCGACCGCTACTTGGATAGGGAGTACTCCGAGCTGGTCCGTACTGCGCAGGTGCCGGGGTTTCGCCCAGGTCGAGCACCACGAAAGCTCATCGAGCACCGGTTCCGCAAGCAGGTGTCGACTCAGGTAAAATACGCGCTGGTGGCCGACGCCTTGCAGCAAATCATAGGCGAGAAACGTCTGGTGGCCATAGGCGAGCCGGAGCTGGAGGTTGATGCCCTGGAATTGCCCAACGAAGGCCCGTTCGTCTTCGAGTTCGACGTCGAGGTACGTCCCGAGTTCGAATTGCCCAACTGGAAAGGTTTGAAAATCCGCCGGCCCGAGCGCGAGGTCCTTCGAGAGGATGTGGAACAGGCGTTGAAGCGTCTGCTGGCCGAGCGAGGGACTCTCGCTCCCGTGGACAGCCCGGCCCAAGAAGGGGACTATGTTACTGCCAATTTGACGTTCAAACACGGCGAGCGGACGATCCGCGTGCTTCGGGATCAGTCGTTTCCGATTCGGGACCGGCTTACTTTTCACGATGCGGAGATTGTCGGTCTGAAGTCGCTATTGCTGGGAGTGCGGGCCGGAGAGACCCGCAGCGCCAAGGCCACCATTGCCAGCTCAGCGGGAGACGAGTCGCTGCGCGGCCAAATGGTCGACGTGGAGATAGAGGTCTTGGAAGTCAAGAAGCTGGAACTTCCTGAGATTACGCCGGAGCTGCTTTCGGAGTTGGGCGGTTTCGAGCTGGAAGCCGACCTCCGCGACGCGGTCAAGGAGAGCTTGGAAGAGCGCGTGCGGTATGAACAGCGCAAGGCAGCCCGCGAGCAGATCACCGAGCTGCTGACGGCGTCGGCCGATTGGGAACTGCCCCCGCGACTGCTGGCACGGCAAAGCCGTCGGGAATTGGAGCGAGCGGTGCTGGACATGCAATCGGCCGGTTTTTCCGACGAGGAGATAAAGGCGCGGGTGAACTTTTTACGGCGGAATATCGAATGGAGCACGGCTAGGGCGCTAAAAGAGCACTTCATTCTGGAGCGGATCGCTGAGGAAGAGAAGATCGAAGCCGACCCGGATGACTACGAGGAGGAAATCCGCCGTATTGCCGCTCGTCTGGGAGAACCTCCGCGGCGAGTCCGTGCCCGGCTGGAGAAGTCCGAATCGATGGATGTGCTCCGCAACCAGATAATCGAGCGGAAGGTGGTAGACAAGATACTGGAACACGCGCAGTTCGAGCCGGTTCCTTTCGAGTTTCCGCAGCCTCAAGAGGCCGCGCTGGATGCGGCCGTTTGCCACGAAGAGCCGGACATTCCCGAAGCCAAACCCGGCCCAGGCGAACCGGCCCCCGCAGGAAGACCCGAAACGCCGCTGCCGCGCATATAGCACCCCATGTCCAAGCGTGAATCGAAGCTTATGAACAGCATACTCGGGCCGGCCCGGCCTGATCCCAGGCTTTCTTACCGCGAGTATCAGCGCCAGCGGCAGATGACCCTCGGCGACCTGCTGCTGGAGAATCGTATCATCCTGCTTCAAGGCGAAATCCACGACGGCAACGCCAACGAAGTGGTGATGAAGCTGCTTTACTTGCAAAGCGAAAACCGCCGCAAAGACATCCACTTTTACATAAATTCTCCTGGCGGAAGCGTTTCCGCCACCCTGGCCATTTACGATACCATGCAAATCCTCAGTTGCCCGGTGGCCACCTATTGCGTCGGTTTGGCGGCCAGCGGTGGCGCGGTGCTGTTGGCGGGTGGGGCCAAGGGCAAGCGGTTCGCGCTGCCTCATGCGAAGGTGATGATCCACCAGCCGTATGGTGCGGTTGGCGGTCAGGTGTCGGACATCGAAATCCAAGCCCGCGAAATCCTGCGAACGCGCGAAGTCCTCAATCGCATTCTAGCCGAACACACCGGCAAACCCATCGAGCAGATAGCCAAAGACACCGACCGCGATTTCTATATGACCGCCGAGGAAGCCAAGGCCTATGGGCTGGTGGACGATATACTCACCAAGCAAAAAGCCGCCGGCGAAGACGAGGAACCGTGAAGGAGCTGAACTGGCGATGCCCCTGATTCCGTTTGTAATCGAAAAAAGCGGTCGGGAAGAGCGGGCGATGGATATCTATTCCCGCCTGCTGAAAGACCGTATCGTCTTTCTCGGCTCGCAAATTACCGACGAAGTCGCTAATTGCGTCATCGCTCAGTTGCTGTTCCTCCAATCGGAAGACTCGAAGGCGGACGTGCATCTGTACATAAACTCGCCCGGCGGCAGCATTACCGCCGGACTGGCCATTTACGACACAATGCAATTCATAAATTGCGACGTGGCAACGTACTGCGTAGGCCAGGCCGCGTCGATGGCCGCCATATTGCTAGCGGCAGGCAGTGCGGGAAAACGTCGCGCACTGCCCAACTCGCGCATCATGATCCACCAACCGATGGCCGGCGTGGAAGGCAGCGCCGAAGACATCCTTATCCACGCCCGAGAGTTCATCAAAATCAAGGAACGGATGAATCGCATCCTGCTGAAGCACACCGGCCGACCCTTGGAGGTGATCGAACGCGATACGGACCGCGATCGTTTCATGTCGGCAGAGGAAGCGTTGGAGTACGGATTGATCGATTCTGTGATCGAACACGCACCGGAAAATAAATCCCAAAACGGGTGACGGCGAGGCTTATACTTTTCATCACACAAGGCAAAGAAGCTTATCCTACACATTCCACAAGGCAACGGAGTGCTACCTGCAACTGCCCGGCGACATGAGGGCGCCGCGGATGTTTCTCCTCGAATAGTCGTTGCAGGCAAGACAATCGGAGGCTTACTTGCAAGCATTGCCTGCGGTGTTTGGGCCGTGCAGGCTTTGCGGCACGTGAGGTGTTAGATGAAACCCTGGCCAGTTTGGGCGCTGTTAGCAGGATGTCTGGCTGTGTCGGGTTGTCGGACCGACCCGAATATGGTGCTGCTAGAACGCGAGTTGCGCTTGCAAGAAGACCGTATCTACCAACTTGAAGATTGCGTCGACGAGTACGAGGAAATGCTGGAAAGCTGTCGCCGCGAGCTGGCCACACTGCGCAGACAGCTAAAAACGCAACAATACACAATGGATGCGGCACCAATTCCGCCGGGTGGGGCTACGTTGCCACGCGCAGTGACCGAACCGGCCCGACGCCGCGGCGGCACCCGACCGGCCGATGACACGATAATCGTCAGTCCGCCGGTCGTCGAGCCGGGCCAACCGACCAACGAGTTGCCCGAAGCGTTCCGCGGTCCGGATAAAACCCCTCCTGAACGGTCGCCTGGCCCGTCGGGATCTGAGCCGCCCGTTCGTCACCCTGAACCTATACCCAACGGCGCCGGGGCGAGCTATCGGGCCGCCGAGTTGGCCGGCCGCTTCGCGCACGCATCCGGCCCCATGCTCCCAGGGTTGGATGAGCCGGCAGCCCAGTCCGACGAAACGGAAGTCCGATCGGCGTCTAAGGAAGCCGCAGACAGCCGCCAAGTGGTGAGCATCTCTCTAAATCCACTGCTGACAGGCGGATATAACAAGCGGCGCCGTTCTGGCAGCGAAGGTGTGATGGTGGTCATCGAGCCGCGCGACGCCCAAGGTCGACTGGTCGAGGCCCCTGCCGAAATATCCGTTGCGGTCGTCGATCCCGCTGTGGATGGCCCTGCCGGCCGAATCGCCCGTTGGGATTTCTCCCCAGATGAAATCGCTCGGAGCTTCCGCACAACGATCGCAGGCCGGGCGATCGAGCTGGAGATGCCCTGGCCCGCCCATCCGCCGCAAAACGAGCGACTGCACTTGTTCGTGCGGTACATCACCAGCGATGGGCGAAAGCTGCACGCCGATCGGCCCATTCGGGTTAACCCCCCGCTTGAATTGCTGGAGCGTGCCGAGCACGATGAGGCGGAAAGTCAGCGTCGGGTGCCGCCGGCGTTTGACGCGCAAAGCGGTCGAAATAATGAGGGATGGCGTTCGGCCCCTGGCGGCTTGGTGCACACAATGTTATCGCGAAGGCCCTCACCGCAGACGATGTTACAGCAAAGCCGTTCACCGCAGACGGCGTTACATCAAACACCTTCACCGCCGGCGCCGGCCGCGGCGGTTGCCGCAGGTTGCCAGACGCTAAATTGCGAGGCGCTAAATGCAGTGCAAAGCGCTGTCCACAATGAAAGCGCTGTCCACAATGGAAGGGGCGTCCACAATGGAAGCGGCGTCTACAATGGAAGCGGCGTCTACAATGGAAGCGGCGTCTACAATGGGAGTGCCGTCCACAACGTTGAAAATCTGCCAATGGCTGAAGCAGCGGAAGCCACCCCGCACGCCTACCTGAGCGATTCAGGCCAGCCAGCACAGAGGCCCAAGCTCGAGCGTCCGCGCTGGACGCCCGACAGGTTGTAGCCTGCACCGCTTTAATGCCCGGTGGCTTCGTCCGTTGCAGCTAATCGGTCAAGGCAAGGCGGTTCAGTTATGCCTCGGCGAATGCCCGCGAGCTTTTCAGTTATTCTTCGGCGAATACCCGCGTGCTTTCTTCCTTGGTGACAGGAACGGCCATGTCGTCGGTCATCAACTGGATTCGCGTGCGCAGGTCGCCTGGAGCAGTACCTTTGACGCGGACGCGGTAGATGGTGTCGGCCTTTGCAGCCAGCCGGGGCAGACCGTCGAAGATCACATTGTTCCCGTCGAGCGAATTTCGCGTTGGGCCGTCGGCAGCCACCGGCTTCAGCTCCGGCGGCAGGAGCACGGCCAGTCGCAGGTTCGTTGCCGCCTTGGAGCCTTGGTTGACTACGCGAATCTCGTAGGTGGTCTCTCCGCCGACCTCGATCGGATCGACCGTGTCGGCCACCTGGAACATCACCGCAGCGATTCCCTCGATCGTGACCGGATGCTCCCGCTCTACACGGACGCCGCGCTGCGCGGTGGCCACCAGTCGCACGCTTTGCTGGCCGGCCTCAACCGGCACTGTGACAAGCTCCACAGTGCCTTTTTCGCCGGTAGGCAGTTCTTGCAGTCGCCAATGCACAGTGCGGTTGGCTTCGTCGTAGTGCCCGTTGTTATTGGCGCTGACGAACTTCAAGCCCGAAGGCAATACCGCCGCCAGTTCCACTTGTTCGGCCGGGGCAGAGCCGGGATTGGCGATCGAGATTTGGTACGTCCCTTCGCGCTCCAAATAGCGTTTTTTCGGCCCTTCGACGAGCAGTTCGAGCCTGGGCGCTGTTATTTCGATGGTCCGCCGATCTTCGGCTTGCAGATTCCCATCGGCCTTGGCTACTAGCACATTCGTGACTGTGCCGGGCTGCTTGGCGATCAGCGTCAACTCTATCCTGCGCTGATCTCCGGGCCGCAACTGGCCAACGGCGTATTCCAACTCGTTTCCGGCGGGGTGATACATGCCTTCCGGAACCTGTTCGTAAAGCACCACGTTGGTGGCCACGCCAGTGCCAGGGTTCGAAATGACTATGCCGATCGTTGCTTGCTCGCCGATTAGAACGCTTTGCGGGGCAACGGTTTCCAGCACAAGCTGCGGCTTGGTGGCTACGGTGCGGCCCGAAGCGTCGGCATTGAAACTGACCGTGGCCACGCTGCCAATCTCGCCTTCGACCAGCGGCATCAGTTGCACTTCGACCGACACCTCGTCGCCCGGTTTGAGCGTCCCCACCGAGAACACCAGTTCCCCGTGTACGCCTCGTTGCGCCGGCGGGTTGGTGCCTACCACACGAGCTCCTTTGGGCACAGGATCGCGTATTTCCACACCGCTGGCCGCCACGGCGCCGCTGTTGCGCACGGTGATGCGGAAGGTGGCCGGCTTGCCGACCTGAACTTCAGGAGGTGCAATCTTTTGGATGGTCAATTGGGCAGTCTGGGGGCCTTCGAGCTGTTTCGCGCCTGGTCGTCCTGTACCTTCGTCGAGCTGGCTCTCACCTGCACCGCCCTGCGACGCGCCCGGCGCCAGCGCGTCGAGCGTGCCCCCGCCGATTACCGGTGGTTGCTGCGGAGGCCAACCGGCCGTGCTGCCGGTTGCGACCGCGGGTATTGCCTGCGGGTCGGTAAGCAACCGACCCGGCTCGGCATCGTCGAATACTTCCGCAGGTTTAGGGATGGATCGGTGGCCTGGTTGGCTTGCTTCTGCGTCGCCTTGCTTGGGCAGAAGTCTTGGTACGCCGACATCTTGGCTATCGACAGGCGCCAGCTTCGGCGATGGCCCTGGCGTTTGCGAGCTGTGGGCAGCTCCGGTTCGGCCGGTCTGGCCCCCGGCAATTGTTGGTCCGCTAACAACGGGCGGCTGGCGAGGATCTACAACGGCCGGTGCTGAGAGGCCCGCAGCGGGCGCCGGCGAGTCGCCAAGCTGGGACGATTGGGTAGCCCGCGGCGCCGTTTGCGCGCCGGCAGATGAAGACATTTCGTCCGCTGAGGGCAGTTCCGCTGCCGCTTGCACGACCAGTCCCCGCGGCAAGAAACCGTCTGCTGGGGTGCTAGTAGCACCTTGTTGAGTCGTAGTTGGCTCTGCCGCATCATTTTGGGCATTTGCTAGCCCACCGGGAGTCGTCCGCGGCGCTGGCACAATCCCATTCGGGGAGACCAATCGAAACGGATCGGTCGACGGTGGTCGGTTAACCGCCGGATGAATGCCTGCGGAGAGGTCTTCGCCGCCGACCAGGGTGGTGTCCGGCGGAGAGTCGCGCCAACTGGTGGGCCGCCCTGAAACGTGCATCGAGGCGAACGCGCGTGTCGGTGCAGTTGCCGCCGGTAGCGCAGGTTGTTCTCCGTCGAGGCGATCTGCTAGCTCGGGTGCTGCATCGTGCTCGGGAGCAGGGTTGTCGCCCCGCCGGGCCTTGGCCAAAAGTACCGCACCCAAAATCAGTATTACGCCCAACACGCCGGAGAGCCATAAAATGCGCTTCATGAGCCGGACCCTCGAAAACAATCGCTAAAGGGGCTGGTTAGTAGCAAAAAACGGCCCCGGCCGCAATGTCAATTCGCCCGTCTACAGGGTGGGTCCGCCACCAGGGTGGTACGACCGCCTGGTACATTGGGATAAGTGCGCTATCTGGCCGCTTACCCATTATAGCTAAGCGGACAAACCCGATTGGCCGCTTCCGGTTGGCTGCGCACAGTTGTTCGCCGGCCCGGTGGCACCTCGGGCGGCTTTGGGCCAAGTGGCGCTTCAGCGTTCTGCGAACCCTGGGAGCCACTGTTGGCTAGGAGGATTGATACGTTGGTAGTATCTGAACCGGTAACCTTCGGCAACTCGAAGCATCAATTCCAGCATCATCAAGTCGGCGCGGGTCATCACATGCCGAGCGCTGCGCGAGCCGAGGCCGCGGACCAACTCTTCCAGCACGTAAATATGCAGGTGCATGAGTTCGCTCGGGGTTATGCCTGCGCTGACCAACACCTCTGCCAATTGCTTAAGCTCGCAGCTCAGGTTGCCGGTGCCCATTATCACGTACGTGCGCAGCAAGTCGCGGTAGTGGCGAATAAGTTGCTGGGGAAGCTGGGAGGGGGGGGGAAGTCGTTCCGGTGCAGGATCGGACGACGCAGGCTGTGCGTGGGTAGGGCTTTGTGGGCTGAAAAGCATCGCCCGCTGTTGACGCAAAATACGCTCCGCGTCTTCCCGCTCCGCCTGAAGTCGTGCTTGCTGATCTTGCGTCAGGCGTTGGTTTTCGCGGACAAGCTGATGTCGTTGGATGGCTCGGGCGGCAATCCACAGCAATTGGCGTGTGGTGGCGGTGTGCACGCACAGATACCCGTCGGCACCCACTTCGTAGCACAAGACGGCCATCTCTTGTTCGCTTTGGGTGCCCAGCACGATAATCGGCTCTTCGGCCCCTCCGGCCCGATAGCCCTCGACCAGGTCCAGCGCGTCCAGTACTCCCGGTTCGTGGCTTATTAGCACGACGTCGAACGTCTCCTCGCGCAGCCGCGCTATGCCTGCCAAGCTGCCCACGGCCTCTTCGATTGTCACTTCGGCGGCGCTATCGGCGGCCAGTGCGTCGGCCAGCCACTTTCCGGTCCGATGCCTGGTGGTGATGTAAAGGGTCTTGATCTTATGAGGCAGTCGGAACCCCGGCATCGCGGCGAGGCTCACTCGCGATTGGCGGTCCTTGATTGGTGCTTCCATGACAGCAGACTCCATGACAGTACCCTATCGCACTATACCAGTTTGGCCACAGAGCACTGCTGCGCACACAATCCCTGCCGTGGCCCGTTACCCCGCGCGCTACACACCGTTGCATCTTGCTTGCACTGGCAAGGCATCTGCGCAGTTCGCGGCGTACTGTAGCTAGATGTGTTACAGCGGTCAACGCCTACATTTACAGACCAAGATGCAACAATGCGCAAGATGGAAGCTATGCGTAAGATGTGAACTATTGGGGCTGGACAATCTTCGTCGGCTCATCATCCGATCGGTTTTGCCGCCGCCAGTTATCCGTTCGGCTATGCCCCCGCCAGTTATCCGATCGCCTGTGCCGCTGCCAGTTATCCGATCGGTTACGCCGCTGCCAGGTCGCCGGGACCGCCATTTGCTGACGCAGATAGTTGCGCTTGGCTCCAGTGCCGCCAAGAATAGTTGCGCTTGGCTCCAGTGCCGCCAAGAAACGACAACGGCGGCCCAACCTGATTGTTTGGCTGGGCCGCCGCCGTTGGCTGAACCAGGCCCTTCTGATTATTGGTCAGAAGGGAGGCACTCCTGGCCGACGCCGAAGTTTAGCTGTTGCAACCCGCCGGCTCGCAGGCCTTCGGGGCCGTGCACACAGGCGGAACCGGGGCGCACACCTGTACCGGAACCTGCTTGTGCACCACCTTGGGCACGCAGCGAGTTACTGTGTACGGAACCTGCTTGGCCACGTAGCGGACGTGGGTCACGTTCTTGGTGTAGTACACAGGTTTCAACACCGTATAAGGCACCATCTTCACGCACGTCTCGGGTACCAGTTTGCACACCTTATACGGAATCTGCTTCGTGTGCACCTCCTTTATCAGACGGCACACTTGGTAGGTGCAGGTCTTGACCCGAGTTTCAGGCACCATCTTGCAGACCTGGTAGGTGACGGTCTTGACGCGTGTTTCGGGTACCATCTTGCAGACGGTGTAAGGCACCTTCTTTACGTGCGTTTCAGTCACCCACTTGGTGTACTCGACCTGTTTTTCGACAACCTCTGGCACCCACACCCGAACCTGACGCACCGGGGCGCAAGTCGCTGGCGCGCAAGTCGACGGCGCAGCAGTCGCCGGCGTGCAAGTAGCGGGCGTGCAGGCCTTGACCGGGTCGCAGGCTGGCAGTGGGGCGTCGCGGGTTTCCCAACGGCCAGAGCACACCTTGATCGTCTTGGTCTCCTTCACCGGCTTGCAGACCGTATAGTGCACTTCGCGCTCGCGGGTCTCGTACACAGGCTTATAAACCGTGTACTGGATTTCCTTGGTGCGGGTCTCATACACCGGCTTCCAGACGGTGTAGCGGCAGACCTTTTCGCGTTGCTCGTACACCGGCTTCATCACCGTGTAATGGATCTGCTTGGTTCGTGTTTCCCACACCGGCTTAAGCACTGTGTACTGAATCTCTTTGGTGTGAGTTTCCGACACTGGCTTGAGCACGGTGTACGGAACCTCTTTGGTTCGTGTTTCCCACACTGGCTTGAGCACCGTGTACTGAAGCTCCTTGGTGCGAGTTTCCCACACTGGCTTGAGCACTGTGTAGCTTACCTGCCGGTAATTGGTTTCGGGCACGTACTTCACGCACTGCACAGCACGCTGTTCGTAGACCGGCTCGTAGCAGGTCTTGTAGCGTGTGTACTGTTGTGTTTCCCAGACGATCTCGCGGACCGTCTTCATCACAGTGTATGTCTGCGCGGCTGCACATGGCTGTACCGCTGCGCAGCAAGCGATGCGGGAGCAGCGGTGTCGTGCCGCACCGAGCAGCGACGCGTCAGCAGAGCTGGCGCCAATCGCCAGCAATGCCAGCGCTACTAGTGGGACTCCCCATAACCTTTTCATATTCTTAGCCTCCTTCATGGACCGCATCACACTGTACAGGGCCTGGTTCGACGGCGTTTCCGCCTTATTTGTATGTCGGAATGCGCACTTACTATACATTAACTGCCTTGCGGAAAACAGCCTACCGTCTTGAATCGCTTATTCAGCGCAGAGGCGCTATTTTCCCGCAGCAGAGAGAGTCATGTCTTTTTAATCGTCAACATGGGCTAATTGCTTGACTTAGATAACCGGCAATAAGCGAGCGTTTTGGATAATCTGGAAAATTATCGCCTTGGTAGGTACAGCCGTAACGTCTGAATTGTTTGAGCAGTACGGCACGCTCAGGCCACCTTTTTCGGGGTCGGATTTCGCCCAACCAATCGGTTTCACAGCCACAACTCCGGCATTGCAATACGCAGTCTTGAAGCTTCTGCCGCCGACTGCCAACTGCCAATGTACCTCTGTTTGGCGGAGTAAAAGAGCCTTTATGAGCCCAGTAAAAAATCGCCCCACCCGGTTGGGTAATTTGGGCAACTTGTCGGCAACTGACTGTTTTACAACCAGTTACGGCAAACCGGCTCTTTACCCTGGGGAACTTGGGTAAGCGAATAGGCGGGTGAGCCGAATATCTTCTTCGCCCATGTCATAAGTTATTTCTCTGCAATAGCTTACAAGATCGTACCCGCCGGTATGAGCAGTTTTGACAAGCCACGGAAAGCGTACTATGGTTTTTTGACGGTGCAACGTCGGCGGACGCCGACAACTTGCCACCTGGCCTTCTGCTAACCGGTTCGTTATGAAGCCCTATATGGCTATATGAAGGGAGACGACCTCCATGGGTACTAACGCACGTCAAGCAGGTTTCACCTTGATCGAGGTGCTGATCGTGGTGATCATCATGGCTGTTTTGGCCGCCACGATCATTCCTCAGTTCTCCTCGTCGACCAACGACGCCAAGGAAAGCTCGCTGAAGTTCAATCTGCACACGATTCGATCGCAGATCGAGCTGTACAAAGTTCACCACTTGGGCAAGTACCCTAGCTTCGATAATTTCGTCGATCAAATGACCAAGCCCACGAACGTCAATGGCGAAACTACGGGAGCCAACCTGATCTACGGACCTTATATCCAAGGCGACATACCGGCCAATCCGTTTAACGGCAGCAATGTGGTTGTCCGCGTTGCCACGCCCGGTCAGGTTCCCACTGGTCCCAACGGCGAGGGCGGCTGGCAATACGACGAAACCAACGGCGGCTTCTACCCAAATAACCCCGAGTATTACCAAAGCTCCGGCAAGTGACAGCCAATGGTCTGACATGGACAAATCGCGCGGACTTCATTAGACATTCAGATTGCCAAGAAGTCGTTGTGCGGGCCATTGGCCGCGTTTCCTCGGGGGCAGTGCGGCCTTTTCTTCTCGCGGACGTCAGTCGCTTTGCGCAGTCGTCCAGTTGCCGCTGGTCATAGCGACATGCGCCTGCCGGTGCTTGTGAACTTCGGCGCTTGCACATGTCTGCGCGCATCGATTCGGCCAGCGTCCAGACTCCTTACTGCGCTGTCGGTGCAGAGTGGCCACGAGCGATTACGACTGCCGTCCAATGGCCTTTGCCGGGCGCCGACAGCGTAGCCGTCTGACCGCCGTTGAGTGTGGTTTTTGGTCCCCATTGACCATTGGAAATGTCGATCCAACGAAGCTCGAACTGGATGGGGTACTTGCGCAGGTCCAGTCCGACGCTGCCGCCGTCGGTAAAGTACACGACGTATGCCTGGCCTGGCCGCACTGCCGCGTAGGCCTCGTTCGGTTGGCGATCTGACAGCACGCTCAGGTCCGGCTCCACGTCCCAGAGTTTGACGAGGCTTTCGACTTTTCTGGCTGCTCGGATCGAAGCCGCTGCCGGGGGGGATAATCCCAATCCTGACTCGGGCCGATGAAACCGAACAGCAGCCGCGCCGCCCAACAGTAAGCGCCAAAAACGCTCGATGCCGTCTCGATCAGTACCGAACCGTCCGGTGTCGGCCCCGTAAATCTTCACACTGTTCAGCGGGCGCGGACGTTGCCTGATATAGTCGCGCACCCATAGGAAATTATCCCAGTGCGTTTGACCTTTCTGGTGGTTGTTCTGGGAGATGTCGGCAAAAGCGTACAGGTCGGGATTATCCAACGTTCGCCGATGCTGCGGGGCCTTCAGATCCCAGGCGTCCCACATTTCGGTGGTATAGACGGTTTTACCTTTCGCTTGGGCCTGCTGTTGAATATATTCCGCCCAATACTTGCCCCACGCCTCTTCGCCGGAGGTCTCGTTATCCATGCAATAAAGCACGTGATCGTATTGCAGCGTATAGGAAAGCATCTTATCGACGAACCGCTGCTGATAACGCAGTACCACCCGATTGTTCCGCTGATACGGCGTGGTAAAGAAGAAAGGCTGCTTGTTCGCGCCGGGATGGTCCGGGTAGCGTTCGGCGAAACCCGACTGCTTGTAGTCGTAGTTCACATTGTTCTTCGGGTTGTAGGGATGTGACTCCCAGTTGTCGCGACTGTAATCGAAGCGGTCCCACACTTCTATTTGCACAATGATGTCTCGGCTCTTTGTCCACCGCAGCATGTTCTCGAAGCGGCGCCAGTACTCGTCGTTCCACTGCTCCAGATCGTACTTGCCGCTGTCCAGGCGCCGAAAGGGATACACCTCGAAACCCTTGTCGGGCCGGTCGCTCATCGTGTTGCGGATGTAATTGGCCCCGACCTTGACCATCTCGTCTAGATGTTCCTCGAGATCAGGGATCTGGAACAGGTTGTCGTCCTTGCTACCGCCCAGCAGCAGCATCGGCTCGCCCTTGTACTGCCAGTAACGGGGATTTTTCGCCCACGGCCGTATGCCTTCGCTGGCTGCATCAGCAGCCGTGGCCGCTCCGCAGAACCCAGAAACCATGGCTAACCACAACACCGATCGGCTTACGCAGAAGCTCAGCAAGTTGCGCTGGCGCATTTGTACATCCCCTAGAGTTGAAATCCCTGGGTTAAAGGCCGCGGCGCGCCTGGTTGCCAGCTAGCCGACCACGCACAACATTGTGCAACCAGGAACACTGTCGAGGCCGACGGTCGTGCCTGCACAGTGTGCTTTGCCCGCTGGCTGCCGACGTCTTGCCCGCTGAACGCCATTGTTCGGCCTCAAGCAGACCACGGGGGATAGGCCTCGATAAGACCGGCCCGACGGTGGCATTTTCCAAACTGTCATGCACCAGTCTAGCTGAGCGATCGTCGAGCTTCAACAAATCAGCGGCTTAGGCTGTCGTAACCAGCGACAGAGCAGAGCAGTGTCCGGTGGTGGGCCTGCTGTCGACAGAAACGTTCGGCTCCGAGATTCGGTTCTCGACTATTTTGGGCGGGCGACACCTTCGGCACGCCGCTGGCCTGGCGCCGATACGATAAACGAGCCAATGGACGCTATACTTGCGCTAGTGGGCCAGTGGGCGAGTGGGCTAGCTGGCTAGTGGGCTGGGCGGCTAGTGGGCCAGTGGGCGAGTGGGTGAGTCACTGCCGGCACTCCGCCTTGCCGCGAGCGGCTTAGGCGGTTACCATAAAATGCGCTCCGCTGAGGGCTTGGGCCGCGAGAATGCCTAGGCACTGTTGCGGCGTTCGAGCCGATTTTCGGCAACGGCACCTCGGCGCCTGCAAATGGGGCAGCGCAGTCGACGCGCACCGCAATTTAAGTGCGGCCAAGACTTTGCGACTGCCAGGCGCGGACCGGTAACCGCGACGCTGTCGTCGGGCAAGTACAGCTCGGCCGACTGCGTCCTTGGCCTGCTCGGCGCTAAGACCTTTAGCCCGCAGCGGCCAAAACGCGATTTGCGGATTTACCGCTTACCCGGTGGTGTAATTGGTAACACAAGGGATTTTGGTTCCCTCGTTCCAGGTTCGAGTCCTGGCCGGGTAGTTTTAATCGGCATCGTTTTGGGCAGATGCCGCTTTTGTTCTTTTGTTTGCGCAGTTGCGCTTCGATCGGCTATTGGGTTGATGGACTGCAATCGGCTGCAATAGCGCTACTCTCGGCGGCAGATGTGACACGCCCGGTGAAGTTCTTCCTGCCCGGGCGGAATCGTCTCGTCCCGGAAAGCCAAGTCTTGCGGTTGGCAATAGCCGCGCGAGTGCGCGGCCCTGGTCTTGGCCGACACGTGTTTCGCAGGGGCCTCAGGCGCGAAGATGGGAAAGATACATAAGCTTGGTACATGCGCGTCGTGCCTGATTGTCGAGTCGCCGGTGGCGCGATAGGCTAAGTCTTTTTGGGGAAGTTGAAAACGAGTCGATTCGAAGCGGCGCGCTACTGGGCAAACCAATATGCTTCGGGCAGCGGCACCCATCGCACAACAAGACGCCCAATTCATTCGGGTCCGCGGCGCTCGGGTTCACAATCTCCAGGGCATCGACGTCGACATACCCCGGGACCGCCTGGTGGTCATCACTGGGCCGAGTGGTTCGGGAAAAAGCTCGCTGGCTCTGGACACCCTGTATGCCGAAGGCCAGCGGCAGTACATCGAAACGCTTTCGGTTTATGCCCGGCAGTTCCTACATCAATTGGAACGCCCTGACGTAGACCTGCTGGAAGGTTTGCCGCCGACCATCTCTATCGACCAGCGCGCCGGTGGCCCGAACCCACGCAGCACCGTAGGCACCGTCACCGAAGTTTACGACTATCTGCGGCTGCTGTATGCCCGGCTGGGTCAACCGACCTGCCCGCAGTGTAGGCAGCCCATTCGGCAACAATCGCCCGAGCAGATCGTCGATCAGCTCCTGGCGTTGCCGGAGGGCACGCGGGTGATGATTTTGGCGCCGATGGTGCGCGGTCGGAAAGGTCAACACAAGGATGTGTTCGAGTCGATCCGCAAGGCGGGCTTGGTGCGCGCCCGGGTGGACGGCCAATTGATCGACGTCAGCCAGCCCCCGGAACTGGTCAAACAAAAAACCCACAATATCGAAGCAGTCGTGGATCGTATAGTGATCCGCCAGGGCATTCGGCCGCGCATCGCCGAGTCGGTGAATTTGGCGGTACGTCACGGTGCAGGAGCTGTGATTATCACATTCGAGGAGCGATCGGCCGAAGGTTCGCAGTGGCGCGACCAATTGCTCAGCACCCAGTACGCTTGCCCCAACTGCCAGATCGGGTTCGAGGAGCTAGAGCCGCGCACCTTCAGCTTCAACAGTCCGTACGGTGCCTGCCGAGAATGCGACGGGTTGGGAACCACCGCCGTGTTCGATCCCGACTTGGTGATACCCGATCGGCGGCTGTCGCTTGCCCAAGGTGCCGTGGCACCTTGGCGGCGCGACGGTCCAGCAGCGCAGGAACAACGTAAAATGGCCCTGCGCGGATTCATGCGAGCCAACGGCTTCGACTGGGAAACACCCCTTGGGAAGCTGAAGTCGGACGTGTATGAGCAACTGCTGTACGGCGACGGCAAGCGTTTTTCGGGAATCATCGAACTTTTGAACCGCCAGTACAACAGCGCTGCCACCGAAGCCAAACGCCAGCACTTGCAATCGTTCCAGCGAAAATTGCCATGTCCGGTATGCGGCGGCGCACGCCTGCGGCCAGAAGCAATGGCGGTGCTGTTGCACGGTCGGCCTATCCATCATCTGGCCGATAGCACCATCGGCGAGCTGAAAACATGGTTCAGCGAACTTAAGTTTCCCGACCAGCAACAAGCCATCGCCAAGCCGATCGTGGCCGAAATACTCGCCCGCTTGGCCTTCCTGGAACAAGTAGGGCTGCAATATTTGACGCTCAACCGTCCGGCCGACAGCCTTAGCGGGGGCGAATTGCAGCGGGTGCGACTGGCAGCCGGTTTAGGATCAGGTCTGGTGGGCGTGTGTTACATTCTGGATGAGCCTTCCGTGGGACTTCACCCCCGCGACAACCAGCGACTGATCGACGCCCTGCGCCGCCTCCAGTCGGCCGGAAACAGCGTGCTGGTGGTGGAACACGACGAGACGATCATGCGCCAGGCCGACTGGCTAATCGACCTCGGCCCCGGCGCAGGCCGAAGCGGCGGCCATATCGTCGCCCAAGGAACACCGGAGGTGGTGGCTGCCAATCCGGCGTCGCTGACCGGTCGGTATCTTAGCGGGCGGGAGCAAATTCCTGTCCCGGCCAAACGCCGGCGTGTGGCCAAGAGCCGGGCAATCGTCCTAGAAGGCGTCAGAACCAACAACCTCAAGAACATTTCGGTCAGCTTCCCACTATCGGTATTCGTGTGCGTCACCGGGGTAAGCGGTTCTGGGAAAAGCTCCCTGGTGATCGAAACGCTGGCTCCGGCCCTGATGCGAGCTTTCGGCGGCGCCGCACCGGCGCCAGGGCCGTACGAGTCGCTCCGGGGCGCCAAGCAGATCGACAAAATAGTGCAAATCGACCAGACGCCTATCGGGCGCACCCCGCGCAGCAATCCGGCCACCTATTGCGGCGCGTTCGACGAAATCCGTAAGATCTTCGCCGCCACGCGCGATGCGCGGCGCCGCGGTTACAAGGCGGGCCGCTTTAGCTTCAATATCCGGGGCGGACGGTGCGAAGCCTGTCAAGGACACGGACAGCAGCGCATCGAGATGAACTTTCTGCCCGACCTGTACGTGCCCTGCCCTGTTTGCCATGGCAAACGCTTCAACCGACAAACACTGGCAGTACGCTACCGCGATCGCTCGATCGCCGATGTGCTGGATATGTCGGTCGACGAGGCGGTGGATTTCTTCGCCAACTTTCCCACACTCTGGCGATTGCTCCACAGCCTGCAAGAGGTAGGCTTGGGCTACATGGCTCTGGGACAGCCATCGACCACGCTCAGCGGCGGCGAGGCGCAGCGCGTCAAGCTGGCCGCCGAACTCGGACGCTTGGAAACCGGCAAGACTCTCTATATCCTCGACGAGCCGACCACCGGACTACACTTCGAGGACGTTAAGCGGTTGCTAGGCGTACTGAATCGTCTGGTTGACCGCGGCAACACGGTAGTGGTTATCGAGCACAATCTGGATGTCATCAAGTCGGCCGACTGGATCATCGACCTCGGCCCGGAAGGTGGCGACCAAGGTGGCTATGTTGTCGCCGTTGGCCCACCCGAACACTTGGCCTCCCTGCCCGACAACCACACCGGCAACGCCCTGCGCCGGTTACTTCCTGACGGGAAAACGGATGTGAACGCCTCACCGCCAACCGGGTGCGGCTGAAATGCCCTGCGCGAACGTGCTGTATTGCGATTCTGCGCCGGAAGCGTTGTCGGCCTCACACAAGCAGAGGCACACCCCGCGGCACCATAAGCGGCAGCCTTCAGCCGACGCATGTCGGAGTTTTGCAACATGATAGTATCAGCGGCGTGGCGGTATATAGTGCATTTGGACTGCCGGGTGTCGGGGTTTGACAATTGGTGCTGCCCGACAGGTTGTCGACGTTTCGGGGTTTCCGGCGCCGTGCTGCCGTGTGTCATGGGATGGCGTGGTGCTAGGCGATTGGTATTTGTTCGCTTTCGGCACAGGGTTATACTGTTGCGTGGCGAAAGACTCACCTTCCCGGCAATAAGACTTGATCGCTCGGACGATTGCTCGTTACCGTTGGTGGTGGGGTACATGCACACCCAGCAAAATCTTTGCCCTGCGGTAAGACCGGTGTACGAGCAGTGCCCAGCGGAGCACAAACGCTTGCCGGTGGATAAGTTGTAGCGATTCGTCAGGGAGGATGCTTGCATGGGCATGGAAGCCGGTGCGGTGCCGCTGGTAGCCACCGAAAGTCTCGATCGGCTTCGACTGGCGCGCCAAGTCCTTCTGCGCGAAAGCGAAGCATTGGTGAATCTTGCAAACAGGCTCGGGGAGGAATTTTGTCGGGCAGTGGACTTGCTGGCCCAATGTCAGGGAAAAGTGGTGGTGTCGGGGATGGGCAAGGCCGGATTAATCGGCCGGAAGATCGCCGCCACGCTTGCCTCAACCGGCACGGCTGCCCATTTTCTCCATCCTGCCGAGGCGCTGCACGGAGACCTAGGCTCCGTCCGACCTGGCGATGTAGCGCTGCTGCTGTCGCAAAGCGGTCAAACACAAGAGGTTCTGCAATTGCTCCCCTGTCTGGCCGAGCTGCAAGCGCCGGTGATTGCCATGACTGGCAGCGCCGCCAGTAGTCTGGGACGGGCAGCTACGGTGACGCTGGAAATCGGCCCCATCGAAGAAGCCGATCCGTTGGGACTAGCGCCCACGACCAGCACCACGGCGATGCTCGCCCTGGGCGATGCCCTGGCGATCGTCACCGCCCAATTGCGCAATTTCGGCAAGGACGATTTTGCGCGGTTTCACCCCGGCGGAACATTGGGGCAAAAACTGGCCCGGGTAGAGGAGCTAATGCGAAGTCTGGAGCAGTGCCGGGTGGCGCACGATGGGCTTTCGGTACGCGAGGTTCTAGTGAAGACTCGTCTGCCCGGCCGCCGCACCGGGGCTACGATGCTGGTAGATGACTGCGGTCGGCTCAGCGGCATTTTTACCGACAGCGACCTTGCTCGGCTGTTCGAGCAGCGCCGCGAAAGCCTGTTAGATAGTCCTATCCGGCTGGTCATGACACGCAACCCCTTGCACGTAGTACGCGGTACTATGATGAGCGAGGCGATCGAGCTGATGGCTCGGCGCAAAATCAGCGAACTGCCGGTTGTCGACGAGCACCATAGACCGCTGGGACTGATTGACGTAACCGATGTCGTCGGCCTATTGCCCAAGGAGTGCACAGGGCGCGAAGTCTGGCCCACCGATACGCGCTGCACAAAGGCAGGCGGTAAAGTTTCTCCATTAGGAGCAAAGCCCGCAGTTTATCGCATCTACAGCGAACCGGCCGATGGCCACCCTGCGTAGCCAGTATGGCTAAAACGCTCCAAAAAACCAGACTTTGGCATTCACAGTCTGCCTACTTTTTGAAGACCAACGGCTCGGTGGCACGGCCGGCTGGCCCAACCGTGCAGCTTAGTGGAAAAGACCGAAAGTGCGTCTACGGGGCGTCCGAGCCGAAAACACCGGAAGCACAATTGGTCAAGTAACTTTGCAATTGGAATTTCCGCCGCCAGTAGATGATAGCAAGCAGGCCGAAACTAGTGTTTGCCGGTCGGGCGGTCAAGTTGGCCGTCAGCTTTGCCGTGCTGGTGGCTGCTTATTGGCTGTACGCGCTCCTGGCGGTACCGCTGATCGAACCTTCTGTGCCCCCGCCCAGGGCGATGGCCCAGTCGGCCGGCGGCGAACCCCGCGAAGACCCGCGGCTGGAAGAATTGCGCATCTTGTTCTCCGCGGATGCCTGGGAACTGCGCTCGCCTAAGATTATCGAAAGCGACCAAGCAAAGCTGCTGATGCAGGAACCACGGAGCTTGGGCGATCGCAAGCTTCAGTTGCGCCCTTGCACGATCGTGTTTCTGCCCGACAAAGCGGGTCTGAGCCACCACGAACGTGTGCGACAAGCGGTGGTGCTGCAAGCTCCAGAGGGTGCAATACTGGAGTTCGACCAACCGCTCAACCTGCGGCGGATGGAAATGGGGCGGTTGGTGGGTGGAGAGCTTACCGGGCCGGTAACCATCCGCAGCCAGGGGCAATCGCTGGGGCCGGAAGACGATCTGCTGATCGTCACCCGAAACGTGCAGATCAGCGAGAAGGAAATTTCAGCGGTGGGACGGGTGGAGTTTCGCTGGGGGCCTCATTTCGGCAGCGGCCAGCACCTGGTGATGAAGCTTGCACCGGCAAACGGCCAGGCGCCGCGTCGGGGGCCGAACATCGGCGGGCTGGAAGCGGTGGAGCTTCGCCACGTCGAGCGCTTGCATCTTGAAGTGCACGACTGGCCCGACCAGCAGACGGCCACAACTGCTCCCCCCCAGCGTCGCACAGCCACCCCGGTCGAAGTGACCTGCCGCGGGCCGCTCCGCTTCGACCCCGTGCGAAAGCAAATCACGCTCGAAGACCGCGTCACAGTGTGGCGCGCCGGTCCGCAAGGCCCAGATCATCAGTTGTCCTGCGATCTGCTGGTGTTGGACCTCGACGATCGGGCAAGCGGCGCCCCGCTGCAACGGGACTTGGAAGGCCGCCCACGCGAAACAAGCACAGCCGAAGCACAATGGCAAGTACAAAACGGCCCAGTCGATGTAGCTGCCAATGCGCATGCGGAACGGGCTACGCCGGACCGCCAGTCGCCAGGCAGCGACCGTTTCTCGCTAACCCTGCGGCGGATCGTGGCCGAAGGCGGCCCTGCTGTGGTCATTGTTCCCAGCCAGCAGCTTGCCATCCGTGCTCGACGGCTGCAATACGATTTGCTCTTGCAGCGAATCACCCTCGACGGCGCCCCGGAGGTGATACTCCGCCAGGGCGCCAACGAGGTGCGTGCGCGAAGCATTGTGTACGAGTCGGGCAGCGCCGGAAGGCTGGGGCGGCTTTTTGCCGACGGCCCAGGATGGCTCAGAGCACAATTGCCCGATCGACCCCAGGCACAGCTTTACGCCCGATGGGACCAACAGCTTCGCTTCCGTCCCCACGAGCAAAACCAATTGCTTTCGCTGACCGGCGGTGCGACGGTGCGATTTAGCGGCGTCGGCGAAGTAACTGCGAAGCAGATACACTTCTGGTTCACCGAGGTGCCCCAAGCGAAGCCCAACCACCCTCCCTCAGGGTTAACGCCGGCTGTGGCCCTGCACGGACAGAAGGTTCCGCCGGTAACGGCGGCCATGCAGTCTGCGCCAGCAGCCGCAATCGACGCTGCACCGCAAAATCCTGTAGGGGTGCAGGCGCTACACGCCACGCGGCACGAGCCGGTCATACGGCTTCGTCCAGACCGGATGCTTGCCCAACACGGCGTGGTGCTCGATGCGCCGCAGGCAACTGCCCGACTGGAGCAATTAGGGGTATGGTTCGAGCCAAAGCCTTTGCCAGACGGGGGGCTGGGCGAGCCGCAGCAAGCTGGCGGCGAACGCGGGAGGGTTGGGGCAAGTTCGCAAATCCGCCATCTGCGCGGTGTCTCACCCGCCGAGTCGGTGGTCGGCACCGCTGGGCTTGCCGCTCAGCCGGCGGCCGACGCCAATCCGCTTGCTTCCCAGTCGGTTACCGACGGGACAGCCAGCGTGGTGGCTTACGGGGATCTTGGGACATTTGGAAATGAGCGGGGCGCCGATGGAGCGGCGGGAGCGGGATTGCGCGGTTTGCCAGCCGAGCAGCGCCGGCGCTTTGAAGTTCGGGGAAGGATGATGCGGGTGAAGGTGTTGGTAGACGAAAATATCGGCGCCCCCCAGACCGCAAAGCCGGCGGAAGCTTATCACCATCACCACGGCGACGACGCTGATATCGCAGAGCTTGTCCTGGAAAACGACGCAACGTTCGTAGAACTGCTCGCCGACACTGCTTCCGCTGCGCCGGTGGTCGTCAGCGGCCAGCGCATCCATGTTGTCGAGGCTAGTAAGCCCCATGCTGCAATAACCGTCGTCGGACAACCGGCGGTGCTGGAGGGACGCGGTTTAAAACTCACCGCCGGGAACATCAACCTGAACCGGGGCACCAACCGGTTGTGGGTCGATGGGCCGGGAGTACTGGAACTGCCGCTGAAGCGAACTCTAGACCTCCCGCTGAGGCAACGCGCTGACGATCAGTCGCCAGCCGTGCCCGGCACGCTCTGCGTCGATTGGCGACAACGGATGACGTTCGACGGCCGGTCGGCGGTGTTCGAGCAGTCGGTTGCTGCACGCGCCCCAGACCTCCTCTTGTGTACCGAAGTGCTCGAAGTGCAGTTGCAGCAAGGGATCATCTTTTCCGAATCCGGGCAAGAGACCCAGCCGCAGATCGAACAAGTTTTGTGCCTGGGTGGGGTGACGATCGAAACCCGCCGCACGCGCGAGGCAGAATTGACATCGCTGGTACGCGCCAGGCTGGCCGATTTGGCTTGGCACATACCCAGCGGGGCGATGAACGGAGGCGGGCCGGGCTTCATGGTAGCAATTGTCCGCAATAGCGGTTCGGCACGCACGCCCAAGGTGGTGATGCCTTTCGGCCAGTCGCGCTCGCCCGAACCTCCGACCGCACAAAGCCGCCCCGACGCTCCGCTGGATTGCCTGCACGTGCGTTTTCAAGGGTCGGTCCGCGGAAATACCAACACCGGCACACTAGGTTTCTACGAGCGCGTTCAAGCGGCGATGGCGCCGGTGGCATCTTGGCAGGCCACTTTGGATGTGGACGACCCACGCGCCTTGGGCCAGTACGGCGGAGTGCTCATCAACTGCAACAATCTGACAGTGACCGAGGCGCCCAACTCGCCCGGCAACCAGACGACGCTGGAGCTAGAGGCCACCGGGAACACGATTGTGGAAGCCCTCAGCCAAGACCAACGGCTGTACACCGCTCGTGCCCAGCGGATCGCTTACGCGCAGATCAAAGACCTGCTCGTGCTAGAGGGCGACGGGCGCACCGATGCCGAGCTGTTCTATCAACCACAACCTGGAGCGCAACCTTCGCGCCAGGCTGCGCGCAGAATATTGTTGTTCCCCCGCTCGGGCAAAGGCTGGGTCGAGGGAGCGCGGAGCCTGGAACTAACCGGCTTTCCGCACTGATCTAGTAGGCGGTGCGTCGGTTGTTCGGTCTTTGTCGGGCGATTGTTTGTTCAGTTTATTTCGTCGCGGCAAAGGCACCGCAAAGCGAAAAAATCGTGGAAAAGCAAAAATCGCGGATTGTCGAGTACCCAAGCACAAGGCCAACTTCGGCGCCAACGGGGGCTTTGGGGGTTTGGAGCAACAGTTTACGGTTTGTTTTTCTTTCTTTTTGGGCGGAAGTCCAAGGTTTCTTCGCGCCGCTATTTTACGGTTTCTTCTCGCCGCCGATATACGAAGTAGAATTACTGGCCGGGCAGCACGTTACCGGCATAGCGGTCAGCGACCAGTTGGCCCGATTAGATAGTCGGACAGATGGTCGGCCTGTCGCCGCGACTGTTGCCTGCCGACGCCGTCGGCTTTAAGCACAGCACAAAAGTATTTGAGCACAGCACAAAAGTAACGGAAGAAGCAAGTGTGACAATTTTGGCGGGCTGAAAAATGAAAGTGTTACTAACCCAAGAGCAACTGAGCGAAGGTATTCGGCGGCTGGGAGAGCAGATTCAGCAGCGCTACCAAGGTAAGCCGCTGACGCTGATCGGCGTGTTTTCCGGAAGCGTAATGCTGCTGGCCGACCTGATCCGGCTGTTGGATATGCCGCTGCGGATCGAAGTGCTGGAAGAACGGCGCGGTCTGCGAGGCGACCGGCCAGGACCTCCGGCAATCAACATCGATCAACTGCGCTGCGACGTAGAAGGCCGGCACGTGTTACTCGTGGACGACATCTACGCCACCGGCCAGACGCTGTGGGAACTGGTGCCGCAACTAGACGAATTGAATCCGGCCAGCGTTCATAGCGTGGTGCTTCTGCGTAAGCAAGGTATGCAAACCGCGCCGCTCAGCCCGAACTTCGTGGGGTTCGAGATACCAGGAGATGTTTACGTGGTCGGATACGGGCTGGATTACCAGGATCGCTACCGCAATCTGCCTTATCTGGCTGTGCTGGAACCGCAAGACAAAGAGGCTCGATGGCCGTGAAGCCGTTGCGGCTGGTGATGGTGGTGCGCCACTTCTGGCCCATGATGGACGGCCCGGCACGGCTGATGGGCGAGCTGGCCGCGGGACTCGTCCAGCGAGGATGCGGCGTAACAATTCTTACCGCCGGGTGGCACGACGCGTGGCCGGGAAAGATTTTCTTTCGGGGCGTGCCGGTGGTGCGCGTCCGGCCTGCACCGCGCGGAGGCTGGCACACCGCACGATACTTGCACGCCCTGGCATCGTGGTTGCGTCGTCGGCACGATCAGTTCGATGTAGTTTGCCTTTCCGGCATGCAACTAGAAGCGCTGGCCGCCGCACTGGCCTTGCGGGGCCGGCGACCGCTGGTGCTACGGGCCGAACGCGGCGGTGGCGAAGGCGATTGCCGCTGGCAGGAGCATTCTAGCTGCGGGCCGCGTGTGCGCCGACGCTGCGCAGAGGCAGCAGCGGTGGTCGCGCCCTGGGCCAGCGTGCGCGACGAGCTTTTGACGCGCGGTTACCGCCGGGAGCAAGTGCATCTTATCGCCAACGGAGTTGCCATCCCGCCGCCCGGAAACGAAAATCGCAAAGCGCTCGCTCGGGCAGTGTTGGGACAACTTTGCGCTGCGGCGCAGATTCCTGCCTGGGTACCGCTGGCCGTGTACGTTGGCCGACTGGATCGGCGTCGGGGGTTGGGGGTGTTGGTGGAAGCTTGGCGGCTGCTGGCCGGACGCTGGCCCGACGCTCGCTTGTGGATCGTCGGTGCCGGCGCGGACCAGACCTTCGTCCAGGGAAGCGTAGCACGGCTGGGGTTGGAGGGGCGGATTCATTTGTTGGGAGCGATGGACTGTGTAGACGAGCCGTTGGCTGCGGCAGACGTTTTCGTTTGGCCGGCGCCAGAGTTCGGTAGCGGCCTAGCGGTGCTGGAGGCGATGGCCGCAGGTGTTCCAGTGGTCGCCTGCGATACCGCGGAAGCTCGTACCGTCGTTGGCCAAAATATTGCCGGTGCTCTTGTTCCCGGTGAAAATGCTCCGGCGATTGCCGCCGCGCTGGACCGGCTGTTCGCCGATCCGCAGCTTGCCCGGCGACTGGGCGCGGCAGGCCGCCAGCGCGCCGAGCAACACTACTCCGCCCCGAAGATGGTCGAAGAGCATCTGAGGCTATTGGAGGCCCTGGCTGCCCAGTGACCGTACGCATTTTGCACGTTATCGACAGGGTCGACTGCTACGGCACGAGCAGGCAACTGTCGCTGCTGGTGCAGGGACTTCCGCGCGGTCAGTTCTCCAACCGCATCTGCGCGCTGGAAGTTTCGCCCGTCTTGCCGGAGGAACTGTCTGCCGCACAGGTGAGTTTCGGCGCGGTTGCCAGCCGCGGATTGACCGATCCTCTTTGGCCCGCCCGACTGTGGCGGCTGGTACGGGAGTTTCGACCGCAGATCATCCATGGCTGGGGCGGCCGGGCCAATGTGGTGGCGGCGCTGGCGACACTCGCCCAGCGAAAGGCCGCCCTGGTACTCAGCCGTCGGTGCGTTACAAGCCGATCCAATATTGGCGGTGCATTGCGCCGCCGGGCGATTCTTCGGAAGGCACACCGGATCGTCGTCAACAGTGCGGCTATTTGGGATGAATGTGCGGCCTGGGGTGCTCCGAAGGAAAAACTAACGCTCATCCCCAACGGAGTGGCTCCGCCGAGCACGCCGGCGCTCTCGCGCCGCCAGTTATTGGCCGAGCTTGGCCTGCCGCGCGACTGCCGGCTGGTCTGTACTGCCGGTCGGCTCGACTGGTACGCGGGGATCAAAGACGCCATTTGGGCGGCAGACCTGTTAAAGGTGATCCGCGAAGACGTGCATTTGCTGGTTTGCGGCAATGGAAACCAACACGACCGACTGGTGCAATTTCGAGATCAAGTCCGCATTCAAGACAAAGTACACTTTCTCGGCCTTCGCACCGACCTGCGCTGGATCGTTGCGCATTGCGACGTCTTTTGGGCGACTGGCTGCCGGGGCGGACAGCCCAACGCGATTCTGGAAGCCATGGCGGCTGCTGTTCCTGTGGTGGCAACGCAGGTGCCCGGACACACCGAGCTGCTTCAGCCCAACGTGACAGGCTTCCTGATTTCGCCTGGCGACCGCGCTGCCCTGGCCCGTTTTACCAATCGACTGCTAGATAACGTGGAAATGGCACGCCGTATGGGCGAAGCGGCCCAAAGTTATGCCGTCACGGAGTTCAGCGCATCGAAAATGGTGGCTCGCTACGCCCACTTGTACCGCGAAGGACTGTGATGGCCGTCGGCAGTCGAAGATCGGCTTGGCCAGCGCAAAGGATCAGCTCGACCAGCGGGGCGGATTGTCTGGCCGCATGTGCCTCATCACGTCCAGGCCCGTGCGGTAAACAGCTCGATTTCCAAGCGGATCAAGCGCTCGACCACTTCGGCCGGAGTTTGCGGACGACGCAGGGGATCTTTGGCGATCATGGCGTGCACCAGTTGGGCGACTTCCGTCGGCACCAGCGGGGCGAGCTTGCGGAGCGGCGGGGGAGCTTCGCGGCGATGAAGGGCTGCCAACTCGCCAATCGTTCGTCCCTGATAAGGCAATCGCCCGGTAAGCAACTCGAACAATATCACCCCCAGGCTGTAGATGTCGCTGCGGATGTCGGCCGCTAGTGCCGAAGTGAACCACTCGGGCGCCAGGTAATTGCACGTACCCAGTATCCACCGGTCGGCGATCGAGCCGCTTTGCTCTATCGGGCGTGCGAAACCCAGGTCCAGCAACGTTACATGTCCGTTCGGAGCGACCATGATGTTGCTGGGCTTGACGTCGCCGTGCATCCAGCCGGACTGATGTAGCGCGCCCAACGCTTCGGCGGTCTGACGTGCGATCCATAGCACCTCGGGAAGATCGAACTGCTGGCCGCGTTCCAGCCGCTCTCGCAGCGTCGCGCCGTCCAACCACGGCATAACTACCAATAGAGGCTGCCGATGTAGTTCCGCCCCGACGACCGCCACCAAGTGCCTGTGCGTCACACTGCGAGCCACCTGCACCTCGCGGCGCAACAAAGCGATTGCTCGTGGGTCGTGCTCGTATTGCGGACGCAGCAGCTTGACGGCGTAGCTGGGTTGTTGGCCGCGGTAACTATCGGCGGGCAGTGCCCGATACACACGGCTCCACGTCCCTTCGGCGGCCAGTTCCAGCAACTGCCAGTGGTGAACTCGGGCCGGCGACTCGCCGCTGCCGGAGGCCTCGGGCGCGAGGGGCGGCGCAGCGGCTCCTGCGGAGTGGGGGTGGGGTGTGCCAAACCCGGCCGGTGCGCTGCGCGCTCCGGCTGTTCCGGTCGGCGCGGATAACGCCGCCGAGCCGCTGGTGTACTGCACGTCGCCTGCGGTTCGGCCCGTCCCCAGCTCGGCCAGCAGGTGGAGAAAGCCAGCTTGTGGCGCTCGAATGCCGGTTGCGGCAACAGAGCTTTCAGCAGTATGGCTCATCGGAACAATGGGCGGAAAAGTGCGCGGCGCGCACCGCGCCGTATTGATTGCATCGGCATCCCAAGTCCAGGGGATTAGACGGCAGGCCAATCGGCCGCCGGACGGTGCGGCAGAAAGACAGCGGGGCGCGCTACAGTCGCGCCAGTCGGCAGCCATGCCAGTCGCCCCAGCCGCCATCGCTAAGCCCGTCGGCTACCGCCATCGCTATCGGGCTTTCAAGGTTCAGCGGCAAGTTGCTACCTGCCAGAGCGGGGCAATACAATGTTCGGCTATGAACCAACAGCCTGTGATCGAAGTGCGTAACATCACTAAGCGGTTTCCCGGCGTGGTGGCCCTCAAAGGCGTCTCGCTGGCCGTCATGCCGGGCCAGTTGCACGCCATCGTGGGGGAAAACGGCGCCGGCAAAAGCACGCTGATGAACTGTCTGTCGGGCGTGATCACCGATTACGAAGGGCAGGTGCTGTTGCGCGGACGCCCGGTCCGCTTTCGCAGAACCACCGATGCCCAGCAGGCCGGCATCGCCATCATCCACCAAGAGCTGAACTTGGTCGAAGAGCTTTCGGCGGCGGCGAATATTTTTTTGGGGCGGGAAAAAACCAGGTTTCTGGGGCTTCTCGACCAGCGCGCCATGCGTCGCCAGGCCGCGGCCGTGTTAGAACAACTGGAATGCCGTATCGACCCGGGGCAACCGGTTCGCACGCTTCGGGTGGGCGATCAGCAATTGGTGGAGATCGCCAAGGCCCTGTCGCTGCGCTCCGACATACTCATCATGGACGAACCGACCAGCGCCTTGACCGCTGCCGAAGTGGAACGACTGTTCCGTGTAATCCAACGGCTTCGCCAAAACGGAGTAACCATACTTTATATTTCCCACAAAATGGATGAAGTGTTTCGGTTGGCCGACTGCATCACTGTGCTCCGCGATGGCCAGCACGTGGCCACCCTACCCCGCGATAGCACCAACCCCCGCCAAATCACGCACTTGATGGTCGGCCGCGAGATCGAGGCGGTCGATTTGGGCGGGCAGCGGACGCCAGCAGAGGTCGTGCTTGAAGTCCGTAACCTGTCGTTGCCTTGGCCCGGTCACGCCCGAAAGTGGCGGTTACGAAACGTCAACCTCGCATTGCGCAGCGGGGAGATATTGGGGTTGGCCGGACTGATGGGCGCCGGTCGAACCGAGTTGCTGGAGTGTCTGTTCGGGGCAAGCGCGCAGCCGCCGGTGGGCGAAATACTGCTGGAGGGACGCAGCGTGCGCTTCCGGCATCCTTTGGACGCGATGCGCAGCGGAGTGGCGCTGTTGACCGAAGACCGAAAACGGCTGGGCATCTTCGCCAATCTGAGCGTGGAAGCGAATATCACCATCTGCGTGCTGAAACAATTGACGCGGCTGGGAGTTATTTGCCCGAAACACGAAACCCGCGTGGCGACCGAAGCGGCTGAAAGGCTCGGCTTGCGAGGGGCAGGACGGCAAGCGCCGATAACTACTCTCAGCGGCGGCAACCAGCAAAAGGCGATTATCGCCCGCTGGCTTCTGACTCACCCCAAGGTGCTGCTGCTAGACGATCCTACCCGCGGCGTAGACGTCGGGGCAAAGGCCGAACTATACCGCATCATGGACAGGTTGTGCCGCCAAGGGCTGGCGATAATACTCACCTCCAGCGAATTGCCGGAGTTAATCACTCTGTGCGACCGGATTGTGGTGCTTTGCGAGGGTCGTGTAACTGGCCAGTTGAGCCGGGCGGAAGCCACCGAACAGCGCATTATGGAACTGGCCACCCAACGGCCCGATGTGCATTCGGAACAAATGCCGCCCCAGTGATCCCAGCCGAATTGACAAGCGGCACTGCCATCAGGACTTTGCCTGATTGGGGCTTTGTTGCTTGACCGGTTCCCCTTCCAGACTTTGGGCAAGTTTGTTCAGGGCCTCGGTTTCGATTTGGCGCACACGTTCGCGGGTCAGCCCCAGCGCTTCGCCAATTTCTTTCAGGGTGCGCGGCTGGCCGTCGTCCAAGCCGAAGCGCATCCGCAGCACGGTGGCCTCGCGCGGGTCCATGTGCTGGAGTTGTTCCATGACGTGTTTGAGGTTGTCGTGTTCCAGCAGGTAATCGTCGGGACTGCGCATCCGGTCGTCCATTACCATCTCGCCAAGCGACCAGCCATTTTCCGCCTGGTCGATCTGCGGCGTGAGATTGTAGATGCGGATGGCTTTTTTGATTATGGGGAGTTTTTTGCGCGGCAGCCCCAACACCCGGGCGACTTCTTCCGGGGTGGGAGTGCGTCCCAACTCCTCAGCCAGCCGCGTGCTCGCTCGCCGCCACTTGGAAAGCAGCTCGACCATGTAAGCGGGTATACGTATGGTTTTTGCCGAATTTATCAACGCCCGCTTTATCGACTGCTTTATCCAGTAACTGGCGTAAGTGGAAAAGCGCGTACCCATGGCCGGGTCGAAACCCTCGACCGCCCGCAACAGTCCCAGGTTGCCTTCTTCGATCAGATCTTGAAGGCTGAGGCCTTTTCCGGTGTAGCTACGGGCGATGTTGACTACCAGGCGCAGGTTGGCGCGCACCATGCGGTCGCGGGCGCGCACATCCCCTTGACCGATGCGAATAGCCAGTTCTTGCTCATCTTCCGGCGTGAGCAACGAGGTCTCGTTGATCTCGCGGAGATAGGTTTCTAAAGGGGACTGCACCGTTGACGTTTGTTTGCGGCGTGGTTTCATCGTAGGTGGCATGGCATCAGCGGTCAGGGACTCGTGCCAGGCGGTCACAGCGCACTATCGACGCGCCAGGGCGATCTTCTAAAGCCGACCGACACTTTGACATAATGAAGCGAATGTAGCCAAGGTGAGCCTGATAACGGTGCGCGCGAAAATTTCGATAAGCATCGCTCGGCGGTGCCAAAGCTTCCGCTTGATGGAGCCGAGCCCATCGGCCCGATCGACTGGCTACTGCTCGCGCCGACAGAAGAGCCGCAGGCCTTCCAGACCAGCGATGCCCATCGCAGTACGAATGCGCAGTACGAATGCGCAGTACGAATGATACCGGCAGCGCGGGTCGTGTGGAATGCTGCGGTGCGTATAGTAGAATCGGCTCTTCCGCGCGGAACGGAAGTCGCTGCCAACCCGTTTTTACAGCGTGACCGTGGTGTAACAGTTTTGCTTGCCGCAGGGAGCCTTACGACAACCTCAAGGCAGGAAACTGCCGGGCACCAACGCTACTGGCGCTTTGACAAGTCCAGCGAGGGCATCCACAGTTCGTCGTGAATACGAGGCACTTCTGGGGTGATGCTGATGGGTGTGCGGGCCTCTACGCTGCCATCGACGAATAGCACGTTCATGGTGCCGAAGTGTCGGGGAGCCATTTCTTCCGCCCAGATGTCGCGGGCGTCCGGGCCAACCACATCGGCTACCAGCTTCTTATACTCCACCAGCAAGATTTTATGCGAATCGCGGACAAGCCGATCCGCCTTCTTGTTCATGCCGTAATTGGCCTTGATGGTTTGCACTGGGTAGTATCCTTTGCGGCCGGGCATCTCTCCCTTGGCGATCGACATTATTACCGTTCCATCGGGGGCATATACCACGGAGCTGAAAGAACCTTGGGCCTGCACTTGTGGAGTAGGGTTGGGCCCACGGTCGTTCTCGACGCATGTGACTTGCATCAGCCCGTTGCCCTGCGCTTCGAAGCGAAGCACCAAATCGTCCCAATCGCCGCCGGAGGTTCCGTCCCACTCGAAAACCAGATCGAAGGTGGCGCCGCCGAACTGCCCACTCTTCACCCGGCAATGCGGTCCCGGCTTGCATTCGATGTTAACAGTCCCGCCGGGATGGCGAGTAAGGGCAACCACTGGCACTTCGCTGAGGTCCGGCCGCATTTCCTCATCACCGGCCGAGGGGCAGATGAAAACGGAACCTACGTCTTCCACGTACGGCCGCAGTTCCCCGGTCCAGCCGGCCGCCCGAATCGGCTGGTTGAGCTTGGCATACCGATGCGCCACAGCCCGCCCAAGCTGATACAGATTGTTGGCACACTGCGTTCTGCGGCTGGCCTCGCGCACGCCCTGTACCGCCGGCAGCAACAGCGCCACCAGAATAGCGATGATCGATACTACGATCAGCAATTCGATCAGCGTGAAGCCGAAACGTGTTACCTTGCGCGACATGTTGATACTCCTCCTCGGCACCGCTCTAATATTTTGCGACATACCTCCACCGCTGTGCGGCACGTTTCTGGACCTTCGCAACATGTTTCTGGCCTTTGCCGAAAACTGCGAACGCAAGCTGTTTATTTCGGTGGCGTGCTGCCGTAATGTTGTTCCAGTTTTTTCTTCATCGTTGGATAGATTTGGTTTATCAATCTGATTGCTTCGCGGCGTTTTTGGGGCGGGTCCTCTGCGCGGAATCCATAATCAGCTCCCATGATGATGCACACCGCTGCCCCGGCCTTGCCGCGCACGCGGACGTCAGGATGTTCCATTAGTTCCACCAATCGGGGCACGCTTTCCCAATCACCCGCCTTGGCGGTGGCCTGGATCAATGCAATCAGCACCTCCGGATCGTTTCCGCGGTACTGTTCCAGCGTCCGGCCCGCCACCCCGCGAGCGTTCCTGCCATGCTGAATCAAGTCGCGTGCTGCCTGTCGCGCGGCTTCGTCGACCGGCACCGCAAGAGCTGGCTGTTGCTCGGTCCCAACGTCACCGCTGTTTGTGGGGTGATTGCCGGTCGAATGCATTGGCCCTTCGTGAAAGCTGCCGTTGGGCTGAGTTGGCACCTGGCCTGCGGAATTGCCATTGCCGGATTGCGTCGAGGCCGCTGCTGGCGACTGCACGATCTTCTGCTGAAGCACCGGCGGGGGCGGCAACTTCCGGTTCCACAAAACCGGCTTTAATAACCATAGCGCCAGAAACACCAAGGCCATAATGCCACAACCGATTATCGCCTTTTGCACTGTGGAAGTCATACAGATAGTTTACAGGTAACACCGCTGAATGCCCACCATCCACTGAGGCGGCGCGAGCCACACACGCCAACCAGACGCCAACAGGCTTTGAACACAGCGGCCAACCGGCTGTCTGTCAGGCTGGGGATTCGTTCGGCACTAGCCCCTAAAACAAAGACTGAGCGGTCGGCTTTGCGGAGACGAGTGAGCGTGTCGACAACCGGTCAACCGCACAAGATAAACAGGGTTCCAAACGCTGCAAGTGCATTTAACATTAGGCTAACACGCCACCCTGAATGATTATACATACTCTATGGAGTCGGTCAATTGACGCTTCCGTTCCGATGCTGCATATTATCCGATGCTGCATATTAGAGGAACCGGCTAGATGCCTCGAAAACGCACAGCAAGGGTCTTTCATGGCATCCGAAATGTGTATCCTCGTAGTTGAAGACGAAGAACCGATATGCGAGTTGCTTCGCTACAACCTTAGCAAAGCCGGTTATCGGGTAAACCTGGCCGGCGGGGTGGCGGAGGCCCGGGCGAGCATCGCGGCCGACAAGCCCGACTTGGTGCTGTTGGACTTGATGCTGCCCGACGGCGACGGTCTGGACCTGTGCCGCTGGTTGCGCCGCAATCCGGACACTCAAGTCGTACCGGTGGTGATGGTGACGGCTAAGGGGGAGGAAGCAGACATCGTAGCCGGCTTGGAGCTGGGGGCAGACGACTACATCGTCAAGCCGTTCAGCCCGCGCGTGCTACTAGCGCGCATCCGCGCTGTGCTGCGCCGCCGCTCGGTTGAGCCGGTATCGGCCGATGCGGTGATCTCCCGTCACGGTTTAGTGATCCATCCCGGGCGCCACGAAGTGCTGGTAGACGACCAGCCGGTGGAACTCAGCGCTACTGAGTTTCGCGTGCTGCATTGTCTGGCCCGCCGGCCCGGCTGGGTCTTCACCCGCAGCCAAATCGCCCGCGCAGTTCATGGCGGCGACGATGTGGTAACCGACCGCTCTGTCGATGTGCAAATCGTCGCCTTACGGCGAAAGTTGGGGCCGGCCGGAAAGCTGATCGAGACGGTCAGGGGGGTCGGTTACCGGTTCAAAGACTGAGCTTCACGCCCCGTGACGCAAGATGGCAGCGGGTGGTCGCTCTTACGGCGACGCACCGGCCACAGTCGCTTTTTGCCGCTATTGTGCCTTTTGCGACACGCCCCATCGGCGGGGATAGCAGCCCTTCGGCTGGCCGAGAGCATCAGTCGCAAGGGCAAGCGGCGCTATGCTGGGGGGTGTGGGCTGCACCGGCCGTGCCCGAACGTTGGGCAGGCAAAAAGCGGCAGCGTCTTACTTGTATATCTCTTGTATCTGGACGCCGCTTGATTTATGGTTTACGGCAATTCACTTGCTTAGCGGCTTGAAGGTGCGGCCGGTAAGTTTTGGAGCAGCGGGGCCATGGTCGATAAACCTTCCGGCAGAGAAACCTGGGGGACGCGAATCGGCGTCATCCTGGCCGTTACCGGAAGCGCAGTAGGCCTGGGAAACTTCCTGCGTTTTCCCGGGCTTGCGGCCAAGTACGACGGCGGCGCATTCATGGTTCCCTACTTCCTGGCGTTTCTGCTGTTGGGATTGCCTATCGCCTGGGTGGAATGGTCGATGGGACGTTACGGCGGTTCGCGGGGCTTCAATTCCTCGCCCGGCATCTACCGCGTCATCTGGCCGAGCAAGCCAGCGCCGTATTTCGGCGTGCTGTCGATGATCGTCCCGGTGATGATCTACATGTACTACGTGTACGTGGAAGCCTGGTGCTTGGCCTATGCCACGCGATACCTGTTCGGGCTGTGGGAAAACAATGCCACCTCGGAAGCTTACGAGCGGTTCTTTTCCGCCTTTGTGGGAAAAAACGCCCACGGGGCTGCCTTCGCCCAAGCGGCCGAGAACCTGCTGACTTCCTCAGTGTTCTTCCTGGTGGTGTGTTTCGTAGTAAACTTCACCTTGATTTATCGCGGACTGACCAGGGGGATCGAGTGGTTCTGCAAATGGGCAATGCCGGCGCTGTTGATATGTGCGTTGCTCGTGCTGCTGCGCGTGCTAACGCTGGGAACGCCCGATCCGGCCAAACCAGACCAAAACGTACTCAACGGACTGGGCTACATGTGGAACCCCTCCACCGAGCACGCCAGTTTCTGGCAGTCGCTGGCCAATCCCGAAATGTGGTTAGAAGCTGCCGGACAGATTTTCTTCTCGCTTTCGGTTGGTTTCGGGATCATCGTCACCTATGCCAGTTATTTGAGGAAGAACGATGACATCGCTTTGTCTTCGGTTACTGCTGCGGCGGGCAACGAGTTCTGCGAAGTGGCCCTGGGAGGAATGATCACCGTCCCGGCCGCCTATGTTTTTTTGGGAAAACCTTTCCTGCAAAGCCTGCGCGACAACCCGGTGAGCACCTTCGGACTGGGCTTCGTAACGCTGCCGAACGTGTTCAACCAGATGATCTTCGGCCAAATAGTAGGCTTCCTGTTCTTCTTTCTGCTGTTCCTGGCGGCGCTGACCAGTTCGCTTTCGATGCTCCAGCCGGCCATCGCTTTACTTGAGGAAGGTTTGGGGCTGGCACGCAAGGCCTCGGTTGCGCTATTGGGCTTCATCACCGCAGTCGGGGCTTCGTTCGTCGTGTACTTTTCCGAGGGACTGACTGCCCTTGAGACTCTCGACTTCTGGGTGGGCACTTTGGCGCTGTACCTGTTGGCTGCTTTCGAGGTAGTTTTGTTCGGATGGGTGCTGGGGGTCGAGCGGGGCTTCGAGGAGCTTTCGCGCGGTGCTGAGATCACCATCCCCAAAATATTCAAGTTCGTCATCAAATACATTTCGCCGGTTTACTTGTTGCTGGTCTTTGCCGCCTGGTGTTACAAAGAGTTCTATGCCAACCCCACGCAATTGCAGATGCTCCGTACCAAGCCGGTAGCCTTGGCGTGCGTGGTGTTCATCGTGATAGTCGGGGTATTCTTCGCGCTGCTGATCGCACAGTCGGTTCGCCGCTGGCGCAAGCTGGAAGAACAACAATTGAAGCGGCTACAAGCAGGCTAGAACGCAGAAGTCACGCCTGCCGGTGGGCAGCGCGCGGTGTTCGGGTGCAGGTTTGGCGACATACCAGACGGCTCCAACCACTTTCCGCCAGCGCGCCGCACGACCCGTAGCGACGCGGTATCGTCGGCATCAAAGCCGGGCGATCAAGAGGTGTGCTTGAGCCGCAAGTCCGCTGTGAGCCGTTAGGAACATTCATCATGACCTTGGGCGGTTGGATCGTAATGTGCCTGTCGGTGGGCGGGGTGACGTTGTTTCTGGGATGGTGCATCTACAGGGTGGTGGCTACACCTGGCGCCGTGGAACACCTGCACAGCCAAGCGGACATCGAAACGCCCGACGTTGAAGAACAATAACACCCCGCGACGGTTCGTTTTCCACGCTCGGCGCTTGCCACAACCGGGCGCCGGCGTACCAGGTGGCGGACTGATGTCTTCATGTCTTCCGCCAGACTTCTCAGGCAGGTTGGCCGCCAGTATTGGCGTCGTCTGTTACCGAACGTTGGGGTTTCCGAAGCATCGGTGTGGGCTGCCCTGGTAGAGCATTGTCGGCGCCTTTTGGCGTACGTGCCAGTTCCTGGGTGCGCCCCGGGATGCGACGCTTGCATGCTGCCGGTTGCTTGATAACAATATTGCCACAAATCTTCCGCCGGTCGACATAGTCACCACCAATTCCCGACAAACCTGAAATCACCACGAACCTAGCAATCAAGGGCGGAAACATGGCAAGCAAACTGACACGTCGCCACGCGCTGTGTTGTGCCGCGATCGGTCTTGGAGCCACGGCAGGGGGATTTGTGGGCACGCAGTCCGGCGCCGCGCAGCAAGACCCTGGTAAGCCGGAGGATTCCTTCACCTTTTGCCTGAACACCGGCACGATTCGCGGCTTCAGACTGTCGCTGGCCGAAGAGATCGACCTGACGGCCAAGACCGGTTACCAAGGCATCGAAGTGTGGATGGACAACGTTCATCGCTACGTCGAGTCGGGCGGTTCGCTGGCCGACGTGAAGAAGAAGGCCGCCGATGCCGGCCTGACAATCGAAGGAGCCATCGCCTTTCCCGCTTGGGGAGCAGACGACCAGGACCAGCGCCGCAAAGCACTTGAGCAGATGAAGCGCGACATGGAGCTGCTGTCGCGGATGGGCGGACTGCGCATCGCTGTGCCGCCGGCAGGGATCAGCAACCGCACCGACATCGATCTGCGCAAACTGGCCGAGCGCTACCGTGCAGTATTGGAATTGGGTAGGCAGATGGGGGTGGCCGCTCAGTTGGAAATCTGGGGCGCCGCCAAAACCCTGGGACGATACAGCGACGCGGTGTCAGTGGCCATCGAAGCCGATCACCCCGACGCCTGCCTGCTGCTGGACGTGTACCACATTTACCGCAGCGGAGTGGGCTTTAATGGGTTGCGGTTGCTTAGCGGTCTGGCGATGCACATGATTCACATGAACGACTATCCGGCCGAACCGCCCCGGGAATCGATCACCGACGCCCATCGCATCTTTCCCGGCGACGGAATAGCTCCGCTGAACGACATCTTGCGAACGCTGCACGCGGTTGGCTTTCGCGGGGCGCTATCGCTGGAGCTGTTCAATCGCGAGTATTGGAAGCAATCGCCCGAGTGGGTGGCCCGCACCGGTTTGGAGAAAATGCGCCAGGCGGTAAGCAAGGCTTTCTCTGGCAGCGCTTGAGCAGGGCAGATACCGGCCGGCGCCGCAGGGTTGCAGGTATTGCGCTGTGGTGCACCGGGCAAAGCACGATGCAGTATGCCCCCATCGAAAGTTCCCACGCTCAGGTTCCCCAGTCACGGGCGTAGCGGAAGTCGCGGTCCACCGTGCGGTGAGACAGCTTGGCGATCACCGGCATTCGACGTTTGTAATGGTTTCGGCGGATGAGCGTGGCCACGCGATCCACAAACTCAGCCGCAAAGCCGACCTCGATCAGCTCCGCTCGACGCCATCGCCGATCGACCATCAAATACAGCAGCCGATCTACTTCGGCGTAGGTGAACCCCAGCTCGCCTTCATCGGTTTGGCCTACCCATAGATCGCCGGAGGGGGGCTTCTGCAATATCGGCTCGGGAACGCCCAGGTAGGCGGCCAGTTGTCGGAGTTGTGTCTTGTACAGGTCCCCGACGGGGTTGATGGCCGAGGCCAGATCGCCGTACTGCGTGCCGTAGCCCAGCAACAACTCGCTTTTGTTGCTTGTGCCCAGCACCAAGCCTTCGAAGGCCGCGCTCTGGTCGTAGAGGATGGTCATGCGTTCGCGGGCGCATTTGTTTGCCAGGCGCAGTTGGGAGGCATCGGGAAAGCGGGCGAAGTAGGCGTCGATCTGCTCGGTGATGCTGATTTCTATGCTGCGAACTCCGGTTTGTGCGATTACCAGTTGGGCATCGCGCAGCGAGGCCGGGCTGGAAGTCTTGTACGGCATCACCACGGCCAGGACGTTTTCCGGCCCGAGCGCCTCGGCCGCCAGAAGGGCCACGGTGCTGGAATCTAAACCGCCTGAAAGCCCCAACACCGCGCGGCTGAACCCTGCCCGGCGGATCTCATTGCGAATGAACCGCCGCAATATCTCGGCCACCAGCTCGGCGTTGATCGTCAGATTCACGATCTGTTGGCTGTGCATCATGTGATGGTTGGTACGTTAGTCGTTTCGGCTACCACGCAGCTCAGCTATAGCGCTGGCGCTTGATGCGAACCAGCTCTTCGATGGTCGTCAGCAGTCGTTCGTCCCGGGCCAGCGGTGTGGTGATGCGCGCCCGACGCAACTCCAGCGGATCGAACTCGGCCAGGGTAAGCGACTCGTCCAGGAAGGGTGCTTGGGCGATTATTTGTCCATCGGGTCCGACGACCATGCTGCCACCCCAAAAACACAAACCGTCCTCGAATCCTACCCGATTCACCAGAATCACCACCGCGCCCAACAGTTGCGCGTATGCCCGGCAGAGGTTTTCGTAAGTTTCGGCGGTGCGCACCTTGGGGCCGTCCACACCGCGCGCCGGCGAATTCGATACGCACAGAAGGATGTCGACTTCTTCGGCCTGCATTATGGCGGCGGCCGAAAGGTGCCAGAAATCCTCGCAAATAAGCATTCCTATGCGACCGAAGCGCGCCGAATCGAATGCCTGGATGCGATCGCCCGCCGCGAAATACCGCTGCTCGTCGAATAGCCCGTAGGTCGGCAAATACACTTTCCGATGCACGTGGACGACTCTACCGCCTTCGGCGAACAAGACCGAATTGAAGAATCGCGCCCGCGCCGCTTCTTCCACAAAACCGCAAACCAGGGCAGTCGGGCCAGCGGCCTGGAGCAAGCGGGCGATCTGCGGTCCGCCCGCCTCGAGCGCCACGTCGGGCGTCATGTCGCGGACGAAGTAACCGGTAAGCGACAACTCGGGAAAAACCACCAGGTCGGCCTGTTGCGAACGGGCTTGCTCGATCAAACGTAAGTGCAGCGCCAAGTTGCGCTCCACGTCGCCCAGCGCTGGCGAACACTGGGCCAGCGCAATGCGCAGGAGTCTTGCGGGGCTTTGTTCGTCATCAGCGGTCATATTCTGCAAAAGCCTGACATCGGCTGTCTTACTAGATTGGTACTCGCATGTTCCCACATGCAGGCAGATTCATGCAGCGTGGTTGTCGGTGCCAGCCGTGGTTGCCAAGGCTAGCTGCGGTTGCCAAGGCGAAGTGTGGTTGCCAAGGCTAAATGTAGTTGCCAGCGCCAACTGTGGTTGCCATCGCTACCAAAAGTTTAGAATGCACAGGGCAGAAGAGCAGGCAGGGGCCGAGGTTTTTGCCCTTCACCCGCCCTCCCCCAAGCTAACGCGGATAGCCGTGAGCAAGTCTTGCCGGCTGATGCGCCGCAGTTCCATATCGAACCACAGTATCTTGCCTTGGGCGTCTAGCAGATACACACGTGGCAGGCGCTGCGTGGCCACACGCGCGAACAGCGTTCCTTGGGAGTCCAGCAACGTGACGAATTGCACACTGGCCTTGGTCAACAGTTCGGCAATAGTCTGCGGGTTATCGCCCACGTTGACGCCTATCACGCGCACCTGTTCCGGAAAGGCTCCGGCCACTTCCAACTGGAGGAACTCAAGTACGTCCACAGCTCGGCTCTGCTGTTCGGGGGTGTTGCCAGCGGACCAAAAGCAGAGAACCGTCAACTTCGGCCCGAATAGCTGTGCCAGCGCATGTGTCTTTCCGCTGGGGTCCGGCAGCTCGGCCTGCGGCATCATATCGCCGATTTTCACCAAACAGGTTTGTTGGTCGGCTTCGGTCAGCACCACTTGGGGCATAGAGAGCTTCGGCGGCTGTTTCGAGTCGTCGGGTTTGCCGGCTTGGGATGGATTCTGTTGATCGTTGTTGGCGGTTGCGGGCGGCTTCGTCGGCTTGGAGCGTGGTTGCTCAGGAGCCTGCCCGCATCCGATCCAAAAGGCGTTCACCAGCACAATAAGCCCTACCACGCAGCCGAGAACTCTTGCGGTGCGCATGGCGCATACTCCTTCGGCGCATCGCTGCCACAGTAATAGTCCGCTGGTGTTGCCGCGCGCAACTGGCCCGATGTAATGCGGCGCAGCGGCCGCAGCCACAATCTGCGCTTATAGTTTCGCCTGTTTTCCAGAAGCCGTCAATCGAAGCCCCGCGCTTGCCAGCCCTTGCATTTCGTCGCTACAACGCAAGCGGCTCGCGCTTGCCCTTTGCGGTCCGATGCGCCACCGCCAGGCCGTGCTGGGGCGACGCTATTTCAGCGCACCACGTCGATGTGCAGCTCGCGTAACTGTTGCGGCTCCACTGGGCTGGGAGCGCCGGTGAGCAAGTCGGTGGCCCGTTGCGTCTTGGGAAAAGCGATTACATCTCGGATACTATCCGCACCGGCGAAGAGCATCACCAGTCGGTCGATCCCCAAGGCGATTCCGCCGTGTGGCGGGGCGCCGTATTGCAGCGCTTCCAACAGAAAACCAAACCGCTCTTGGGCTTGCTGCTGGTCGATCCCCAGCAAGGCGAAAACCTGCTGCTGCAATTTGTTATCGTGAATTCGGATAGTCCCCCCGCCGGCCTCGGAACCGTTGATCACCAAGTCGTACGCTTGGGCGCGGCAGCGGCCTGGATCGGTGCTGAGCAAATCCACATCTTGCGGCCGCGGCGAAGTGAACGGATGGTGCATGGCCGACCAGCAGTTGCGTTCGTGGTCGAACTCGAACATGGGGAACTCGACCACCCATGAGAAGTGCATCTGTCGGGGATCGTACAGCTTCAGTTCCGCCCCCAGCCGTTTCCGCAAGCCGTACAGCGCCTTGCAGGTGACCTCGAATCGGTCGGCCACGATCAACAACAGATCGCCGGGGGCAGCTTGCATCCGCTGTGCGATTTGGGCCAGCGTATCGGGGTTGAAGTTCTTGGCAATCGGGGAGGTCAACTGTCCGTCCCCCTCGACTTTGAACCAGAAAAGGCCTTTGGCGCCGAAGTCATCGGCCACGTATCGGGCAAGCTCGTCCAGTCCTTTGCGCGAATAGCGGTTGGCAGCTCCTGTGGCATTCAGCCCGCGCACCCGACCTCCTGCGGCCGCCGCTTCGCTGAATATGCGGAATCCGCACCCTGGCGCCAAGTCCGTTAGGTCGATAAGCTCCATGCCGAAGCGCAGGTCGGGGGCATCATGCCCGAATCGCTCCATGGCCTCGTCGTAGCTCATGCGTGGCAGGGGAGTTTGCAGCTCCAGCCCCAAGAACTCGCGAGCCAGCCGCACCATTAGGCCGTCGATTACCGCGATGATGTCCTCGGCGTTGACGAACGACATTTCCAGGTCTAACTGAGTAAACTCCGGCTGGCGGTCGGCGCGCAGGTCTTCATCGCGGAAACAGCGTGCCACTTGGATGTAACGGTCGTATCCGGCGACCATCAGTATTTGCTTGTAAAGCTGCGGCGATTGGGGCAAGGCGTAGAAGCAGCCCGGCGAAATCCGACTGGGAACAAGGTAGTCGCGCGCGCCTTCGGGAGTGCTGCGGCCGAGCATCGGCGTCTCGACTTCGATGAACCCCAATTCGTCGAAATAGTCGCGCATCAGCTTGATCATCCGATGCCGAAGCAACAGGATTCCCTGCATCGCCGGACGGCGCAAATCGAGGTACCGATACCGGAGCCGGAGGTCTTCGGCAGGCACTTCCCGGCCACCGAGCTGAAACGGCGGCGTCAGGCTGGGGTTGAGAATCTCCGCCGCCACCGCACGGACTTCGATCTGCCCGGTGGGAAGCTTGGGGTTGACGTTGCCTTCTGGCCGTAGTGCGACAGTGCCGCGCACCAGCACCACGTATTCCGGCCTGAATCCGCGCGCCCGCTCCTGAAGCTCTGCGCCGCCTTCTGGGGCAAATACAATTTGCGTTTTGCCGTAGCGATCGCGCAAGTCGATGAACAGAGTCCCACCGTGATCACGGTAGGAATCGACCCAGCCGCAGAGCGTGACCTGCTGACCTACATGCTCCACACGCAACTCGCCACAAGTGTGACTTCGCAACAAGGGAGAATCTCCGTTAAAGTTGCAGTCGGCCTTTTTCGCACTTGCTAGCCGCGCTGATTCGGTCTGCCAAAGGATGTACTGTTTGGCGGTCCACACCGCCGGGCTTCAGCCCGAAACAATCAGCCCGAAGCAAATTGGAACGAATAGTGTAACCTTCTTGCGCGCATTGCACAAATGCTAATAATGGTCGGAAAGCACAAGAAGCAGCTCTAATGCAAGCGCATTTTCCGCTGGCCGATGCAAATCATCCCTTTTTCCACCTTTCCACCATGGGCTGTATCGTGCCCTGTCCTTTGTGCTCACGGCCAAAATCACTCGCCCTGTCGCCCGGCGCTCAGGATGGCCTGAGCCAGACACTGCGCTTCTAATTGACCGCTGACAGGCACAAAGCGGCACTCGCTAAGGCTGCGGAACCAAGTTACCTGGCGCTTGGCGAGTTGGCGAGTGCGCTGTTTGACAAGCGCGATCGTTTCCGGCAGGTCACGCCGCTGCTGTAGATACTCGATAACTTCACGGTATCCGACCGCCTGAAGGGCAGTCCGGCTAAAGACCTGCGGATGCAATTCCCGAACGCTTGCGCCCGGTGCCCCAACATTACGCTTGGCGGCGGCGGCAGAAGATTCAGCATGTTGCAGGGCATTTTGGGGGGCGGCTTGTCGGAGCAGCCTTTGCACTTCCTCCACCAATCCGGCGGCGAACATCTGCTCCACGCGCTGGTCTATGCGCCGGTAGAGTTCTTGGCGGGGCCAAGCGAGCACAAAAACCCGACGCTGGCTGGCCGGCGCGCCCTTGTCGAACTGCTGCTGCCATTGACTGATCGGTCTGCCGGTCTTGACGAAGACCTCTAATGCGCGAATCAGTCGGCGGGCGTCGTTGGGATGCAGCCGGGCTGCCGCTTGGGGGTCCACGCTTTCCAGTTGCTGGTGGAGCCAGCCGGGCGGTTGTCGAGCGGCCTCGGCTTGCAGGCGTTGTCGGAATTCCCAATCGGCCGGCGGCCCCTGGAAAATGCCCCGCAACAACCCCTTCAGGTAAAGCGGTGTGCCGCCCACGAAAAGCACCTGCTTGCCTCGGCTGCGGATGTCATCGGCTGCCCGGGCGGCTGCCGACAAATACTGCGCCAAACTGAAGTCCTGATGCGGTTGGAGTATATCGACCAGATGATGCGGTACCCGGGCGCGCTGGTCGGGCGTTGGCTTGGCTGTACCGATGTCCATACCCTTGTACAACGCCATTGAATCCATGCTGATGATCTCCGCGCCGAGAAGCTCGGCCAGCGCGATTCCCACCGCTGTCTTGCCCGACGCCGTAGGCCCGGTCAAATACCAGCATTCGGCAGACAGGGGAACTTCCAAACTCATGGTGTGCTGCGGAAACGACAGATGATGTGCTGTGGCTATGACACTTGTAATTGGTGAAGAATTCATTGTTAGCGGCTTGATACGGCAGCGGGGCTAGACTAATGTACCAATGACAGGGGCACTTGTGGAGCGCGAACATTCCAGCAGTACAGCCCCACCGACCTACCCTCGCCTTTCGATGCATGTTTTGCCGCCATGTGGCACGCACGATGCGTGTGAACCTGTACAACACGACCTTCCGCAGAGCCTTTAACAAAACGAAATCTTTGAAAGGTTCGACCAGCCCTCTACTGGGGATAGTGTGTCAGGAAAGGTGGTTTTGTTAGAGGCTCTTACCAATCCGTGCTAAATCTCAAAGGCACGCAGAGGGAGCTAAAGATGACCCTTAAAAGCTGTTCTACCACCGGCTGCAATATTCTCGCGCGGTGTGGTGCGACAATCCGTTTCCGGTTTTCGTATTGCCAGCGGCTCAAGGTGGCGGCAAAGGCGCCGTTGGCCTTGTTGACGGGCATGATGTTGGCCGCTGGGGTGCTGGTTGGGCCGGTGCCCGGGAGCGCATTTGCTGCGGAACTGCGGGTAACGGCCGATTTCGAGGGCGGCTCAGCGAAAGTCGAAACGCTCGACCAGGAAAATCGCCTCGTGCGCATCTCTCCCGCGCCTCATGCCGATCGCGGCTGGCGCTGCTGGTGGTACTTCAAGCTTACCGGCATCGACCCGGGCCAGACGATCACTCTGGACGTAGGCGAAGCTCCCTGGGCCACGCCCGACCGTGCTGCCTACAGCCTCGACGGTCGCATGTGGCAGCAGACTGCGCCCGGCAAGCGCGACGGAAGGCGCATCGTGTACCAGCAGAGGATCGATGCGGCGGAAGCATGGTTCGCGTGGGGGCCGCCTTTTGTGCCCTCCGATGCTGCTGCGCTATGTAAGCTGGCTGCCCAGCAGTGTCGATTCGCCCAGCAGTTCGAGCTGTGCCGCAGCCGCGAGGGCCGCTCCACCCCGGCGGTGCGCATCTGCCAAACGACCGATGCCCAGCCGCCACCTTACGGAGTGGTAGTGATTGCCCGGCAGCACGCCTGGGAAAGTGGCTCGAGCTGGGTGGCTCGGGGGCTGCTCGAATGGCTCATTTCCGACCAACCGGAGGCAATTGCACTGCGCAAGAGAGCCGAGTTCGTGGTGGTGCCGCTGATGGATGTGGACAACACGGCCATCGGCGCAGGCGGCAAAGAGCAAAAGCCGCACGATCATAACCGCGACTGGACGGATGAGCCGTATTTCCCAGCAGTGGCGGCTGTGCAAAAGATCATCCGCCAAATGGACTCGGAGGGCCGATTCGACTTATTCATCGATTTGCACAACCCGGCGGCCAACGATCCGACGTTCTTCTTCGCGTCCCCGAAAGAGCTACTCAACCAGATAGGGCAGCGGAACCTAGATCGCTTCGTGGCAGCCGCAAAGGCCGAGATCACCGGCCCGCTGCCGCTGAGCACTAAAACCCGAGAGTCTGGCGCCGGCTATGACAAGCGCTGGCAAGCGATCAGCAAGAACTGGGTTACCCAAAATACCAGAAAGCACGTGGTGGCTGTGACCCTGGAAACGGCCTGGAACACGCCGCACAGCACTACTGAAGGATATCTGACCGTCGGCCGGCAGTTAGCAAAAGCGATTTATCGTTATCTACAAGGAGATCCCCGCCAGGATTGAGTAGTGTCGTCCTGGCGATGGCGAGCCGGCCTGTGGCAATCTGCCGCTGGAACGCTGCGTAAACCATTCATCCACCGGGCCGGCTGAGTATGTCGGTTGCAGAAACTGGGAGCCCGCCGCAGTAAACGGCGAGAATCGGCAAGTCGCCGCTCATCAGCAGCTCGTGGGGATCGTCAGGGCATCGGGCGGGCAATGCCACTGCGACCAGGTCGGCCAGCTTTCCAGGCTCCAAACTGCCGCACAGATGCATCCAGCCCAGCGCGCGGGCGCCGTTGATGGTGGCCATCGCCAGAATTTGCTGCGGCGGCACATCGGGATGCTGCTGCGCGGCGTGTTGCATCTCGGCCAGCATGGATAAGTCCGTCGTCGATGCGCGGCTATCGCTGCCCAATGCTATCAACACGCCTGCTTGCGCCATTTCCCCAAGCCGATACCGCGCGTGCTGGAAGAAACTGTGGCTTCTCGGGCAATACACAACCGCCATTTTTTGCCGATGAGCAGCAACGAAGGCGATTTCTTCTTCGTCCAAATAGTTGCCATGTATCACCAGCGTGCGATGGGCCTGTGCCAGCACGTGGAGGTAATCTAGCGGGCGTGCTCCGATAGGCGCTATGCCCGCTTCCCAGGCGCCGCGCTGTCGGAGAAACTCCCGCAATGGGCCTCGGCCAGTGGCCAAAAACTCGATTTCTTCCCGGCTTTCGGCCAGATGGATTGCTAGCGGGACTTCGGCCTCTGCGGAAAGAGCTACTAGCTTCGGCAGCAGTTCCCAGCGCACGCTGTATGGAGAATGAGGAGAAAGCCCACGCCGGAAATTGGTAGCGATGGTCGGGGTAAAGCAAGCCTTTTGGGCCGCTGGCTGCGACTGGCCACCGCACGAGGACGCCCCACGGAGAAAGTCTTGCGCCAATTGCAACACCTCCTCTGCTCGCTGACCAGTAGGGCCGATCAGCTCCAGAAAGACTGTCGCGCGAATCGGGCCGGCGTGAAACGCCTCGTGGCTTGCGCTACCTTGTGCGATCTCGCCCAGCAACGTAGTGCCGCTGGCTACCGATTGATCGATGCCCTGCCGGATTGCACCTTCATCCGGCGGAAAACTTGTGCGGTAGTCGATTACTCGCTGAAGCCAGTAGGCAAAACCGATGCCGGGATTGCCCAGCGGGGCTTCCAACCGACTGAACTCCAGATGAGTGTGGGCGTTGACCAGGCCAGGCAAGATTGCCGCATCGCCCAGGTCGTGTACAGGGCCGCCTGCCGGGACGCTGCCGACAGCAATGACGCGCTGTCCCTCGATGCTCACCGTGCCGCCGCAGATGGGCGGCGCACAGACAGGAAAAACGTATCGTGCCCGAAGGGTGAACATCGCAAGCAATTACCCCGCTGGTAGGCTTGCCCGCTATTTCTTGCTGAGGGCCATTATCGCCCAGGTGGCGGTGTCCTGTCTGACGGTGTTCGCTGACCAAGTGCGTGACTAGCTTTTTGCTCCCAGCAGCCACACTAAAATGCCCTTTTGGACATGAAGGCGATTGGAGGCCTGACGGAGGACGATGCTTTGCGGGCCGTCGATCACCTCATCGGTCACTTCTTCGCCGCGATGTGCCGGCAGGCAGTGCATGAAAAGCGCGCTTTTTGGGGCGTGAGACATTAGCGCACTGTTCACCTGATAGGGACCGAAATCGAGGCGGCGAATTTGTCGCTCGGCTTCCTGGCCCATGCTTACCCAGACGTCGGTGTACACAACGTCTGCATCGCGGACGACGGCCACAGGGTCGGTGGTGACTGCGATGTCCAGCTCGGGTACTTGTTCGCGGATCCACTGGCGGGCTTCTTGCCCGAACTGATACTTGGCCGGCGTAGCCATGCGGAACTTCATGCCCACCTTGCCACAGGCCAAGGCCAGGCTGCGGGCCACGTTATTGGCGTCGCCTACCCAGGCCAGCGTTCGTCCTTTGAGTGTACCGAACATTTCCCGTAGCGTGTACAAGTCGGCCAGGGCCTGACAGGGGTGGCTGAAATCGGTCAACCCGTTGACGATCGAGCAGCTTGCATGTTTGGCCAGGTCCACCACGGTCTGGTGTCGGTTGGCGCGGACGACTACCACGTCCACGTACTCGCTCAGCACCCGGCCGAAGTCGGCCAAGCTCTCGCGACGGCCGAATCCCACCTCGCTGCCCAAGAAAAGCGAAGAACCGCCCAGATGGATCATGGCCGCCTCGAAGCTTACCCTGGTGCGCAACGATTGTTTTTCGAATAACAGGGCCATCACCCGACCTGGCAGCAACGGCTCGCGTAGCCCCTGCTGAAACTTGGTCTTCAAGTCCTCGGTGATGGCGAAGATGCGTTCGATTTCTGCGGACGTCAGGTCGGCCACGGTCAGCAGATGGCGCATCGCTATGTGCTCCTTTAAGATCGCTCCGTTGCTGACAGCAGAATTGCTCCCTTGCTGACAATTTCGATGTCGCCGTTCGGTACACCCGGCTTGTTCCGCCTGAGCAGGCTGCCTAGTTGCAAACAACGGTATGCACGGCTGCCGGGCAAAAGCGCGGGCTTTGGCGTCGGCTGTCTGCCGGAATGCTCCTGTTAGCCGGTATCAGTGCGTAGATTGTCAAGTTCTTAGATCGTCGATTGCCAGTGCTTTGGATCAGTGCTTTGGATCGTTGATGGCCAAGGCGTCAGTTCGCTGTAGGCCAAGTCCTCGGTTTGGTGTATGCCAGGTCTTCAAATCGTCGTTTGCCAAGCTGTGAAATGGCCGCGTGCCGAGTCTTCAACTCGCCGTAGTCGTCAAGAAAAACAGTTTCTGCCTGCGAGGGCCTTGTGCTGGCCCGGCTGGGACGCGGTCGTCCATTATTGGACGGCGGTGCTATTGGCTGCCTGTTGAAGCACTTCGGCCAGGATGTCGCAACCTTGGTGCGCCAATTCGTCGCTGAGGGTCATTGCTGGCAATAAACGGATCACCGTCGAGTGAGTGCAGTTGACCAGCAACCGGCGCTCCAGACACGCCTTGACGATCGGCGCCCCTTCAATCGACAGCTCCACGCCGATCATCAAGCCGCGGACGCGAACCTCGCGGATCAACGGGCACTGGTGCTGCAATTGGGTAAGGCGCTGGGCGAACAGTTCGCCAAGCTGCTTGGCGCGCACCAGCAGGTTCTCCCGCTCGATCATCTCGATAGCAGCCAACCCAGCGCGAGCGGCGATGGGATTGCCGCCGAAAGTGCAGGCGTGCATTCCCGGCCTCAGGCTGGGAGCTATCTCGGGCTTGACCAGCATCGCCCCGCCGGCCAAACCGCCGCATAACGCCTTCGATAGCGTCATAATGTCGGGCGTGACGCCGAAACCTTGATAGGCGAACCAATCGCCAGTGCGGCCGAAACCGGTTTGCACTTCGTCGAAAGCCAGCAGCAGTTTATGCTCGTCGGCCAAGCGGCGCAGACCGGCCAGGAAACCGTCGGGCGCAATGCGTACTCCGCCTTCGCCCTGGATTGGCTCGACCAGAATGGCGGCGGTTTCGTCGTCGATCAGCCGAGCCACCGCCTCCAGGTCGCCAAACGGCGCGTACACGAAGCCGGCCATCAGCGGCCCTAGCCCTTCGTGATACTTCGGCTGTGCTGTGGCCGAAGTAGAGCCCAGCGTACGGCCGTGAAAACCACCCTCGAAGGTGATTATCTTGTACTTCGGTCGGGGCGAGTGGAGGCGGATAAGCTTGATGGCCGCTTCGTTGGCTTCGGTCCCGGAATTGCAAAAGAACGCTTGCCCGCCGAAGCTCCGCTGGCTGAGTGCCGCGGCCCATTGGCCTTGAACTTCGGTGTACCAGGTGTTGGGCACGTGGATCAGCTTGCCAAGCTGATCGCGGACGGCTTCCACCACCAGCGGCGGGCAGTGGCCCAGCAAATTGCACCCCCAGCCGGGAAACAAATCCAGATAGCGATTTCCCTCGGCATCCCAGACCCATGAACCTTCGCCGCGCACCAGGGCCACGGGAAAGCGGTTGTAGTTCGGGACTACGTACTTTTGAAACAGAGCAATGGTTTCGCTGGAGCTAAGCGGCATGTCTGCATCCACAGGCAAGTATCAGCCGGCACACTGCCTGATGTTTCCCCGTGTGCCACGCAAGGTGTTTTCGTTTTCTCCGGCGGAGCGGACTATTTGCGTGCCGACTCCTTTGGTGGTGTAGATTTCCAGTAGTAACGAATGCCGCAGGCGGCCATCGATGATGTGCACCTTCCGCACGCCGCGGTCGAGGGTTTCCAGGCAGGCTTGAACCTTGGGTATCATGCCGGCATCGACTGCGCCGTTGCTGATCAGTTTCCGTGCTTCCTCGTCGGTGAGCGTGTCGATGAGCGTATTGGGGTCGTCTTTAACCCGCCGCACGCCGTTAACATCGCTAAGATACACAAGTTTTTCGGCCTGGATGGCCTGGGCAACGGCAGTGGCTGCGGTATCGGCGTTGACGTTGAGTTTCTGGCCGTCTTCGGTCAGGCACATCGAGGGGATGACCGGCACAATGCCGGCGTAGCACATGTTTTCGATGGTCTCCCGATCGACGCGCGTTATTGTGCCCACGTACCCCAAGTCGATCGGTTGTCCGTCCTGGTCTTGCAGAGTGAGTTTCTCGCCGTAGAGCACATTTGCGGTGCGAAAGTTCAGTCCCTGGGCACGGCCGCCCAATTCGTTGATCTGGCGGACAATCTGGTCGTTTATCTGCTCGGCCAGTACACGTTCGACGATTTTCAGCGTTTCGGCGTCGGTATAACGGCGGCCCTGGACGAAGCGGGGCTGTAATCCGGCGGCGTTCATCGCCCGGCTGATTGCCGCCCCGCCCCCGTGGACGATCACCGGCCTCATGCCCACGGTCTCCATGAACACCACGTCCAGCAACAGGTGGTTCAGGGCGACAGATTCGTCCATGATGCTGCCGCCGAGCTTGACCACTGTGATCTTGCCCCGGAACCGGCGAATCCAGGTCAGCGCCTCGATCAGCACATCGGCTTTGTGAATGGCTTCTTCCAAGGTTCTTCTCCCCGGCAAATATTCGGCCGTCGCGCACTGGTCGGCCGGCTGAAAAAGAAGAACCCCGGCGGCAACAAATCGCACCGGGGAAACTACGTATTTTATAACGTCAGCTAATCGTGTCAATTGCTCCTGCTGCCGCATTGCCGCTTTGCAGTCGGGTTGCTATACTGGGGGCTTGCTTGGCAAAGTTTTGGCTCCCTGCCGCAGCGGGTTTCGGAAGACGACGATCCGCTTGCTGAACGAGTGTTTACTAACAGTCTGATTGTTTGCTGGAGAGACATGGTAAATCGAAATCTTATTCGGGAGTTGGACCAGTCCAACGAGGAGTGGCAGCAGGAGTTGGCGGCGGCGATGGCCGGCGCCCGCGAAGAAGACATCGACTGGACTGCCCAGGAAATCGCCGTCAACCAGATCGTCGACGGACGAGTGCTGCGTGTGGAAGGCGACGTGGTGCTGGTGGATGTGGGTTACAAGAGCGAAGGGATCGTCTTCCGCAACGAATGGAGCGAGGACGAGCCGCCCCCCGAACCCGGCCAAGTTGTCAAAGTCTTCATCGAAGACGTCGAGGACATCTACGGACTGGCCGACGAGCCGCGCTGCATGGTCACGCTCAGCAAGCGGAAAGCCGAGAAGATTGCCGCCTGGATGAAGGTCATGGAGTCGGTACGCGAAGGGGACGTAGTTACCGGCGTTGTTACGCGCAAGATAAAAGGGGGATTGCTGGTCGACATCGGGGTGAACGTGTTCCTGCCGGCCAGCCAAGTCGATATCCGCCGACCGGCCGACATCGGCGACTACATAGGTCGAGTTGTACAGTGCATCGTGCTGAAGATCGACGAGGCCCGCCGCAACATCGTCGTCAGCCGCCGGGCACTGATCGAGCAGGAACGCGCCGAGAAAAAGGCTCAATTGCTGGCCGAACTGGAGCCAGGCCAACGCCGCAAAGGAGTAGTCAAGAACATCGCCGACTTCGGGGCTTTCGTGGACCTGGGCGGCATCGACGGCCTGCTGCATGTCACCGACATGAGCTGGGGCCGCGTCAATCACCCCTCGGAAATGCTCTCCATCGATCAGGAAATCGAAGTCGTCATACTTCACGTGGACCGCGAACGGGAAAAGATCGCCTTGGGACTGAAGCAACGCACGCCCAGCCCGTGGGAAAATATCGAACTGAAGTACCCCGTCGGCAGTCATGTCCGCGGCAAAGTGGTCAACGTGATGAACTACGGGGTGTTCGTCAAACTGGAAGAAGGCGTGGAAGGATTAGTCCATATCAGCGAGATGTCGTGGACCAAGCGCGTCAACCACCCGAGCGAACTGGTCCAAGTGGACGACGAAATCGAAGTGGTAGTGCTGAAGATCGACAAAGAAAAGCACGAGATCTCGCTGGGCATGAAACAAACCCAGCAGAATCCTTGGGATTACGCGGCCGAGCGCTACCCGGTCGGCAGCATCGTCAAGGGCACCGTGCGCAATCTGACGACTTATGGGGCGTTCGTCGAGCTGGAAGAAGGGATCGACGGTCTGCTGCACGTCAGCGACATGTCTTGGACCCGCAAGATCACCCATCCCAGCGAAATGCTGGAAAAAGGCCAGGAGATAGAGTGCCGCGTGTTGGCCGTCGATCAGGACCGCCGCCGCATCGCTCTAGGGCTGAAACAACTGACCGAAGACCCCTGGGAGAAAGAAATACCAAACAAGTACCAGCCGGGACAGATCGTCAAAGGGCCGGTCACTAAGATCACCAACTTCGGCGTCTTCGTTGGGTTGGAGGAAGGGCTGGAAGGTCTGCTGCACGTCTCGGAACTGGCCGATCACAAAGTGGAAAACCCGGAAGACGTGGTCAAAGTGGGCGAGGTCATCGAGGTCAAAGTGCTGCGGGTAGACCCGGAGGAGCGGAAGATCGGGCTATCGCGCAAGCGGGTAGAATGGGCCGAAGCCGCAGAGATCGAAAGCGCCAAAGCTGCCGCTGCCAGCCGCACGCCACCCCAGGAACTTCGCGGCGGGGTGGGCAGCAGCACCGGCCCGCTGATCAAAATCCCCATCGAACAGCCCCAGCAGCCCGACTCGCAGGACGATCAGCAACAATAATAACAGCAATAATAACAGCACGCCATTGCATCGCCCTAAGCGGCCACGATACGCATGGCTGGCCTGCATCGTTCCGGTCAAGGCGAACGGGTTGCGCGGGAATTAGCCGCATCCTTGGCACTTGACGTAAAACCCGCTACCATCTCAGCCCGAAGCGCTGTCCTTTGGCCGGCCGGTCCAAACCGCCTAACAGCGGCTTTTCCGGCTTGGGTTTGCGCGGTTTTCGCGGCTGCGGGGGGGCAGTTTGCGAAGCCGGCTCCGTCGGCTGTCCTGCGTCGCTACTGTCGTGCGACTGTTCGTCCTGCTGCTCCTTTTTCGGCTGCGACAGCGGCGACAGCGCCTTGATCGACAAACTGATCCGCTGCGCTTGCGGATCGACCGAAAGCACCAGCACTTCTACCGCGTCGCCCTCTTTGACCACGTCGCTTACGCGCCATACGCGCTTCGGCGACAATTCGGAAATGTGTACCAGCCCCTCGATGCCCGGCTCCAGCTCCACGAAGGCCCCGTACTCCATCAGCTTGGTGACCTTGCCGCGGACCACGCTTTGGGGCGGATACTTGGCAAGGACTTGTGACCAGGGGTTTTGTTGCAAGTCGCGGTAAGCGAGGCTGATTTTTTTCGTCTCGGGATCGACCTTTTCGATCCGCACCTGGATTCGCTGGCCTTCGCTGAGGACTTCGCTGGGGTGCTGCACCCGGTGCCACGCCAACTGGCTGATGTGCACAAGACCGTCCACTCCCGCACCCAGATCGACAAACGCCCCGAAGTCTGTCAGTTTGCGGACCACGCCCTCGCGGACTTGCCCAGGCTCCAGCGAAGCCAGCAGTTCTTGTCGCGCCTGCTCACGCTCCCGCTCCAGCACTGCCCGCCGGCTGAGCACCAAATTGCGCCGCTGGCGGTCGGCCTCGGTGACCACGCATTCCAGCGTTTGTCCTACGAACTCTTGCAGGTTCTCCACCCGGTACAAAGCCACCTGGCTGACGGGGATGAACGCCCGCAGGTTGTTTACCCGGCACTCCAACCCGCCGGCATTGTGGCCGGTTATCCGCGCCTCGACCAGCATTCCTGCGCGCAGGTCGCCCCAGTCGTCCACTTCAACCGGTTTTTGCGGTAGCGAAAGCTCGTACAAGCCATCTTCGACGTTGAACCGCTCCACGACCACATCCAGCATGCTGCCTACTTCCGGCGGCTGCTCGAACAACCGCAGCGGAACACTCCCTTGCTCGCGACCGCCCAGTTCGAGGAACACTTCTTCCTTGCCCACCGCTACCACACGACCGGTGTATTGCGATTGAAGCTCCAGCGTCCCACGCTGAAGCGGTGTCGTGCTGCCGGCGATCAGCGCCTCGAGCGACTGGCCGGCCATCGCCTGGGCAAATTCCTCCTCCAAATCCTTCGACAACGGCTGGCGGGGACTTGGTACAGGTATTTCGCCCGAAGCTGCGGGTGTTTCGCCCAACGGCGCAGGCATTTCGCCTAGTGGCACAGTATGGGTCAGCGGCGCAGTATCGGGCAACGGAAAGGTATCGCGCAGCGGCAAAGTTTTTTCGCCCAATGGCGAAGCTGTTTCGCCCAGAGGCCTGCGTACTTCGCCCGAAGGCGCCGCGACGTTGGTCGGCGGCTGGGCCAAGGATGGTGCAACCGGCTGGTCGATGGCCGAGGAACCAACCGAGGGTGGCTCGCTGGGCGAGGGCGAACTTTCGGCTAAGCTCTGGGGCGCAAAGGTGGTTTCGGCAGTGGAAGCCGGATGAAATGCGACGCCCAGTTCGCCAGAATCAGCCGGTGCAGAGGCGCTCGCCAATGATTGGTCCGCGCCAGCCTGACCGGCAGCAAGACTTTGCAAAGCTGCCTCCACCGCGGCAACGATGGAAAGGTTTTCCACCTGCCCGGCAACTAGATCGCCGGGTTTTGCCGGGGTGTCGGTGGGGTAAGTGGACAACGCTGCCGCTTGTCCTGCCGCGCTTGTTGTTTGGCTGGGCCCCGGCATAGGCACCGCTTCAGGTGGTGATTCCGGCTGGCCGAGAGGAGCTTTTCGGCCGCTGCGGCCGCGTCGGCCGGACCGAAAACGCCGCGACCGGCGCTTCCTGTCGCGCAAACCCGGCGCGCGGCCTTGTCCAGATGCTTCTTGCGAGCCGACTGTGGCTTGAGCGGGTATGTCTGAACTGGTGGAACCCGATTCCACGTCGGGGGCCACTACCGGTATCCAATCGCGCCGTCGCCATTGGTACGCCGACGGCCCGCGCTGCGAGCCGATTAAGATACGCCGCTTGGGCTGCTCCGGTGGTTTATCGGCCGATGCTTGCGGGTTACCGAGCGCCGCTTGTGGCTCGGTTGCCGCTGGCATCTGCGATGGCTCGCCGGTTTCCGAGATGCTCGGCGCCATCTGCGAAACACCGGTTCCACCCGGTACGGACGTCGAAAACCCGACCCCTTCCGGAGCGGGAGATTCCGTCGGCCGCGGCTGCGACGGGCACCCCGGGGTTTGTGCGCTGTGCTCAGGCTGCTGCTGTCGTTCTGGTGACTGACTGTCGCTCAAAGCTGCAACCTCGTGTTGAACAACGTAACCATGTCACGAAAAACAATCTTGCAGGCCTACTGGGCCACTGTCAGGCAGCCGGCCGAATAGCGCGCCATTGATACCGCGCTGCTGATACAACTCGACATGCCGCTCGATGTGCCGCTCGACATGCCGCCAACCTGCCGCCTTGAGTCTAGTTTAACCAATAGACCGCAGGCTATCCAAGGGCCGCCGCCAGTCAGTCGGAGGGATGCTTGGAGCGGGCTGCGGCCCCACCTGAACGACCCGCATCGTTATAATTTGCCCTATCTGCCCCATCGTAACTTTGGTATATCGTAACTGTGGCTTGCCGTGCTATGGCGCGCAGCGCTATGGCCTATGCCCGACTTGGCTCCGCTACAGCGCCGATCGCTGCCGCGGTCGCAGCTTGGCGGCCCGAAACCGCTCGAAGCAGCCGCAAAGCACCGCAGCATGGAAACGCCAGCCAAACCTCGATGTCACGGACGGGCGTGCAATTACTCGGATAGTGCTGCGTAGTAGGCAACGCTCGGCTAGTGTTCTACGGTAATGCCGGGTTGAGGGGCGTTGTAGGTGCCGTCGGCGGCGGCGCGGATCGGCGGCGGAGTGTCGAACGTCATATTGTCGATGTCTTTGACGTACTCGAACTGCGACTGCCACGCCTGTTGCCAGGTGATCATCTGCCCCGAGTGCGTCGCCATCCGGCCCATAATGGTCGCCATATTGGCCTCGGCCGCCCGACGGGCCTCGTTGTGCGGCTTGTCCTGGCGGATGGCATCCAGCAGCAGTTGCCATTCGACTACGTAGGGGTTCGGCTCGTTGGGGCCAAAGCGCCAGGTCATTTCCGAATCGACCATGTTCTGGCTGCGGTATAGTCGCGGGTCGGCCGTTCCCAAGCTGCTCATGATCACCGCCGAACCCTTGGAGCCGTGGGCGTAGTCGGCGTACAGGTTCCAGCAGTTGTTCATGTGGCGTGAGAAGGCGAACAGTTTTGCACCGTCGGCGAAGGTGTACTCGACGGTGTAATGGTCGAACAGGTTGCCGGCCTCCGCATAGCAGCGCCCGCCCATGCCCTGGGCCGTCACCGGCCAAGCGTTTTTCACCCAACAGGCGATGTCCACGTTATGGCAGTGCCAGTCGAGGAAAAAGCCGCCGGTCACCCAGTTGAAACACACCGGATGGCGAAGCTGGAAGGCCAGTTCGTTTTCGCCCGGCGGCAGCCGCGGGCAATGCACCGGCCCGTGAACGCGGTAAATGCGCAGCGTGTGCACATCGCCGATGGCCCCGTCGTGGATGCGCTTGATGACCTCTTGCCGGGCCTTGGAGTGCCGCCACATGAAGCCCACGCCCACCTTGAGGTTTTTCTTTTCCGATTCCTCGGCGGCTTTCAGCAATCGGCGGGTGCCGGGGGCGTCCACGGCGAACGATTTCTCCATGAACACATTCATGCCTTTGGCCACGGCGTACTCGAAGTGCAGCGGTCGGAAGACCGAGGAAGTGGTCAAGATCACCACGTCGCCGGGCCGCAGGCAGTCGATCGCCTTGCGGTAGGCGTCGAAGCCGACGAACTGTCGCTGCGGCGGCACATCCACGTGCTGCTGACCGCGCGCCAGTAGGTTCTTGAGGCTTGATTGTACGCGGTTGGCGAATATATCGGCCATGGCGTACAGTTTGACCGGCCCGGCGGTGGTGGACCAGGCATCGACTACCGCTCCCGTGCCGCGCCCGCCGCAGCCAACCAGGGCCAAGCGGATGGTGTTGTCTTCTGCGGCATGAACGGCGGGGATCGTCGCGCCGGCCAAAGCCGTGGCCGCGGCAAGGCGGCTGCCAACGGTCAAGAACTGACGCCGCGACGCCGTCGGCCTGTACTGCGAGCTTTTGCGATGGGTGTGCATGAGTCGGCCCTCCCCAGTTTGCGCGGTACCACAAGCGCACCGCTAGGTAAACGGATAACAACCTGTCGGGTAATTGGATGACAAACCGGCAGGCAAGCGGATAAAGGACCGCTAAAGCAGCGGTTTTTTTAGTTGCAGCCTAACTGCTGAATAACTCGCAGGGTCAGCGGACAACAAACAGTGCTCAGTGCGTCACGGAAAGTCGGTGTTGCGAAGGCGTCACTTCTTTTCGGCCTTGATTGCTGCTTGGGCCGCGGCCAGTCGGGCGATAGGCACGCGGTACGGCGAGCAACTGACGTAATTCAAGCCCGTGCGATAGCAAAACTCGACGCTCGCCGGGTCGCCGCCCTGCTCGCCACAGATGCCGATTTTCAGGTCCGGCCTAGTAGCGCGTCCCTTGGAGACGGCCATCTCGATCAACTGGCCGATGCCCTCCTGGTCGATGGTTTGAAACGGATCAGCCGCGAGGATGCGCTTGTCCAAGTAGTCTTGGAGGAACCCGCCGATATCGTCGCGGCTGAAGCCGAAGCCCATCTGCGTCAGGTCGTTGGTGCCGAAGGAGAAGAACTCGGCGGTGCGGGCCATTTTGTCGGCCAGCAGGCAGGCCCGGGGTATCTCGATCATCGTGCCGTAGAGGTACTTGACTTCCACGCCCAGCTTCTCCTTGACCTCCTGGTGAACGCGATCGACGACTTGTTTGGTGACATCCAGTTCCTTTACGTCGCAGGTGACCGGCACCATGATCTCCGGCTGCGGATTCTTGCCTTCGGTGATAAGCTCGGCGGCGGCTTCGAAGATGGCGCGGACTTGCGTTTCGGTTACTTCTGGATAGGTGATTCCCAAACGCACTCCGCGGTGGCCCATCATGGGATTGGCTTCGTGCAGGGCCTCGCCCCGCTTGCGCACCGCCGATGGTGGGATGCCCAGCGCTTTGGCCAATTCGGCTTGCTTGGCTTTGTCTTGGGGTACGAACTCGTGCAACGGCGGATCGAGCAGCCGGATGGTCACCGGCAGGCCGTCCATCGCTTCCAGCGTGGCCTTGATGTCGCGTTTCATGTAGCCGAATAGCTCGTCCAGCGCGGTGCGCCGCTCTTGCTCGGTCTTGCTGAGGATCATTTTCCGCAGTAAGAACAGCGGTTGGTCGGAGCCTTCGCCGTAGAACATGTGCTCGGTGCGGAACAGCCCGATGCCCTCGGCCCCGAACCGCCGGGCCACCTTGGCATCTTCCGGCGTGTCGGCGTTGGTGCGGACTCCCAGCTTGCGATACTTTTCCACCAGTTGCATGAAGCCTTGGAGGCGGGGGTTTTCGGTGGCGTCGATCATTTTCAGCGAGCCGACGTACACGCGTCCCCGCGTGCCATTGAGCGTGATAACGTCGCCTTCTTTAAGCTTCACGCCGTTGGCTTCCAGCTTCTTGCCTGCCAGGTCGATTTTCAGTGCACCGGCGCCGACGATGCAGCACTTGCCCCAGCCGCGGGCGACCAGGGCGGCGTGACTGGTCATTCCGCCGCGTGCGGTCAGAATGCCGACGGCGGCGCGCATACCTTCGACGTCCTCGGGATTGGTTTCCTCGCGTACCAGGATCACTTTTTCGCCACGTTTGGCGGCTTCCACGGCATCGGCAGAGGTGAACACGATCTTGCCACACGCCCCGCCTGGCCCGGCAGGCAAGCCGGTGGCGAACGGCTCGACGTTCTTTTCCGCCTCTGGGTCCACCACTGCGTGCAGCAGCTCGTCCAGTTGGGTAGGGGCGACGCGGAGCACGGCCGTGCGTTCGTCGATCAGTCCCTCCTGGAGCATGTCCATAGCGATGTTCAGGGCAGCCGTTCCGGTGCGCTTTCCGGTACGGCACTGGAGCATCCACAGTTTGCCTTCCTCGATGGTAAACTCGATGTCCTGCATCTCCTTGTAGTGACGCTCCAGGGTGACACGGATCTGGTCGAGTTGCTGATACAGCTCCGGCATCTGCGTCTGGAGCGATGGCAAGTGGCGGTTCTGCTCGCTTTTGGTTTCCTCGTTGAGCGGATTAGGCGTGCGCAGCCCGGCCACTACATCCTCGCCCTGGGCGTTTACCAGCCACTCGCCGTAGAACTTGTTTTCGCCTGTGGCCGGGTTGCGCGAGAAGGCTACACCGGTGGCCGAGTTGGGGCCCATATTGCCGAAAACCATGGCCTGCACGTTGCAGGCGGTTCCCCAGTCGTCCGGGATGCCCTCGATCTTCCGATAGGAGACTGCCCGGCGTCCTTCCCAACTCTTGAACACTGCCCCGATGGCCCCCCAAAGCTGCTCCATGGGGTCGTCGGGAAATTCCCTGCCCAGGACCTCGACTACCTTCTGCTTGAACTGCTCGCACAGGCCTTTTAGGTCTTTGGCCGTCAGATCGGTATCCTGAGTGTACTTCTTACGCTTCTTCAGTCGCTGCATCAGATGCTCAAGTTGGACGCGGATGCCTTTGCCTTCGGGCGGTTCGATATCCTCGGCCTTTTCCATCACTACATCGGCGTACATCATGATCAGCCGGCGATAAGCGTCCCATACGAACCGCTCGTTGCCCGAGCGACTAATCAAACCTGGGATGGTGGCCGTGCAAAGTCCCACATTGAGCACTGTTTCCATCATGCCGGGCATGGAGCGTCGGGCGCCGCTGCGGCAGGAGAGCAGCAAGGGGTTTTCCGGGTCGCCGAATTTTTTCCCCATCACCTCTTCGACCTTCCGCAACGCTTCGGCTACTTCCTGTTTCAGGGAATCAGGAAACCGGCGGCCTTCGGCGAAATAGCGGGTGCAGAACTCGGTGCTAATGGTAAAGCCGGCGGGGACGGGCAGGCCCAGTCGGGCCATCTCGGCCAAATTCGCGCCCTTGCCGCCCAGTAGATTGACCATGCTGGCGTCGCCCTCGGTTCCCGTCGGGCCGAAAAAGTACACATACTTAGTCATGTTGACTATCCTTTGCCACAAAGCCGATAAAGATTGCCGCCAATTGCGCTATTGCCGAGCAACGTTAGCCGCTACGCTTCTTTTCCAGCCCAGATAGCGCATTTTGGCACTAGTAAAGGGAAAAAGTCTAGCACTGGCGGTTGCCCCCGTCAAGGAACTGGGGCGGCGCTGCTCAATCAAGCATACATCGCCTCCCGCCCCTAAATAGCAAATAGCTCCTCAGCGCAGGTTATACCGTAGTGCGTGCTTCCGGCTGGGATGCCGCGCCGCTAAACTGTGAGCATTGCATTCAACTGCATCTAAAAAAGTTATCGCCTGTTGAAAAATTTGGAATCGGCAACCAACGCCTTTACTCACTGCCGTTGTGGCTATATCCACTGAGCGTTGCTGGTGACAATGCAGCAAGAAGCCCCTCAGTACGACAACATCGCAATTGTGGCGGCACTGTTTGAAGGCGGGTTGGCCGTTTTTGCCGTCGCACTGGGCTGGCTGCTAGGATATTGGCCCCTGGAAACGTTTTCTTGGAGCTGGGCGCACGCCGGTTTAGGCCTGCTGGCCACGCTCCCGCTGCTACTGATACTGTACGTGTCGCTGAAATGGCCCATCGGCCCTCTGGCACGGATCATGGCAGTACTGGACGAAAAAGTAGCGCCCATGTTCCGGCAGCTCAATGTGGCCGAGTTCGCCATGATCAGTCTCTTGGCCGGGTTGGGCGAGGAGATGCTCTTCCGCGGGGTGATTCAAATCGCCCTTGCGGAATGGATCGGCGGTACGGCAGGACTGTGGCTCGGCTTAGCTGCGGCTTCGGTGCTGTTCGGAATCGCACACGCCATTACGCCCGGCTATGCTGTGTACGCCACCATCATAGGTGCTTACTTGGGCTGGATATGGTTAAGCACGGGGAACTTGCTCGTTCCGGTGGCGGCGCACGCCGTGTACGACTTCCTGGCGCTGGTGTACATCGTCCGCTGGCGCAAAGCAGCCAAATCAAGCAGCGGGAAAGGCGACGACAGCCTCGACGGGCAGAAACAAGACGACAAACGGCTCGACGATCAGTACCAGGCCGATAATGGGCATTTGTAAAGCTGATCGGCCGTCGAGCGACCACACGGAAACAAACGGGGGCCAACCAACGGCTCGGAGCCAGAAGCCGACTCGCCCGCCAGAGCTAAAAAAACACACAGCGTAGCGCTACCCAGCTCGAAGCTACTCAGGCAGCGGCTTGTCCTTGGTTTCTGGGGCGAACGGCAGCACGACCAAGCCGAGCAGGAAGATCATAGCCACTGTCACGGTGGCGGCACGGAACGGCGGGGGCACTTCAGCCCCGAAGAAGGCGAAAAATCGTTCCGCCCACGGTTTGGTAAACAGCCATGTGTATAGCACCGTCAAGCTGCCCATGGTGAAAACGCCGATGGCCGTCAGGTACCGGGCCACGTTGTAACAGAAGCCGGTGCCGGTGCTGCGCAACCGGGTGGGATACAGTTCCGGCAGATAGATTGCGAACCCACCGAAGACCGACAAAGTGGCAAAGCCCAGCAGCGGTATCATCCAATACACTTGCCACTTTTGCGACATGAACCCGAAGACCGAGCTTACTACCACCAAGCACAACAGGTAGCAGACGGCGAAAGCCCCGCGCCGCCCTATGTACGCGGTGATAAATGTGAAAACCAACATACCGAAAAACGCGCCTACGTCTTGCAGAGCGGTGGCGATCGACGAGATGGAGTCCTGCACCTGTTTCGGCTCGTCTTTGAGGACGTGGTTGCGGATCAGCTCGGGACTCCAAAAGCCTACTCCCCACAGTCCCACTGCGCCGGCTGTCACCAGCAGCACCCCGATGATGGTGTGCTTGCGCCAGCGCGGGTCGCCCAGCAATTCGGCCAGGCTGCCCAGTTTTTGCGGTCCGGGCTGACCGGATTGGGCCGCGGCTTTGGCCGCTGCGCGGGCCGCCAGCCAGCTTTCCGGCTCTTTCAGGCGTTGCATGGCGATTAAAACCAGCACTGCTGGCAGAAAGCCCACGGCGAACATCAACCGCCAGCCGGCGATGTGACCGCCCAGCAACCACTCAGGCGCGGTCACCACTACAGGCAGCAGCAGCAGACCAATCAGCGAGCCGGTGATGTTGCCCAGTGCCGAGAACGATTGCAGTAGTCCCAGCGTGTGCGGTCTGGCCCGCTGCGGCATGACTTCCGCTACCAAGGAGACGGCGGCGGCGAACGCCCCACCGACGCCCATACCGGTCAGAAACCGATATAGCACGAAATCCCACCAGTAAAACGAAATGCCCGACAGACCGGTAAACAGCGAGTACGTCAGTATCGTGAGCATCAATGTTTTCGCCCGGCCCAGCCGGTCGCCCAGCACGCCGAAGACCAAGCCTCCGGTGGCCCAGCCCACAAGTAGCATTGCCGTAGCTATGCTGCTGTAGAAATCGACTTCCGAGCGGAAGCGTCGCTGGACGAGGGCTTGTTGTTGCTCCGTGGTGGATTGGGCCGGCTGCGCGGCATGAGCGTCGCCGGCTTGCTGGGGGGCTCCGGCGGCCCGGGACTCCTGGAGCACCTGCTGTTCGATTTCCGCCCGGCGCGGTGCGAGCAACTCTTCCATTGCCCGGCTGCGCGCCAGCACGAACAACCGCTGGTCCAGGCAGTCGAACATCCAGCCCAAAGTGGCGATGATAAATACGAACCAGTGATAGCCGCTTAGTTCACGATACCAAGGGAGCTGGGCTTGACTCATCGCGCATTCTCCGCTGGGCGGTTCACTCGCCTGGGCACAGGAGTTGGGCACAGGAGTGCCGTTGGTTGTTTTCCGAAGCGCAGGTTGTACAGTAGCGCAGATTGTACAGTCGGTTGTTCGGCGAACCCCAGTTGGTAAAGTTGTCTGTTTGGTGAAGCGTCGATTGTAAACCAGCCGGTTGTTGTTGAAAAGCCACTTGAAACGCAGTCGCCGTGCATTACCATAAAGGAGCGGTGTATCGGCCCCACCCAATGCGCGCCACCCAACAAAGAGGATTAGTTGCCATGAAACGCTTTCTCTTCCTGTTGCTTGTTGTGTTGACGGCAGGCGTCTGCTCCGCTGCCGCGGAGCCGGACGAAGACGGATTCTACAGCCTGTTCGACGGCAAAACGCTCGACGGTTGGAAGGTCGGGCAGAACGCCTCTTCCTTCAAAGTGGAAAACGGGATGATCGTCGCCCACGGCCCGGTGGCCCACTTGTTCTATGCCGGCGAGGTGAACAAGGCCAACTTCAAGAACTTCCACTTCAAGGCCGAGGTGATGACGGCGCCGAAGGCCAATTCGGGCATTTATTTTCACACTCAATATCAGGAGAGCGGCTGGCCCCGCAAAGGCTACGAAGTGCAGGTCAACCAGACGCACAGCGATCCGAAAAAGAGCAGCGGGCTATACGCCGTCAAGGACGTTTACGAAGCCCCGGCTAAGGACAACGAGTGGTACACCCAGGAGATCATCGTCCAGGGCAAGCGGATCATCACCAAGGTCAACGGAAAAGTGATTGTTGATTACACCGAGCCGGACGACGTTAAGGGCGACCGCAGGCTTTCCAGCGGTACCTTCGCCTTGCAAGCACACGATCCTGGAAGCCGCGTGTGCTTCAAGAACATCAAGGTAAAACCGCTGCCCGATTGACCACGGTACGTTTTTGGCAAACGCTATGTTACTGAACGTTGGTGACAAGCCCAAAGCCCCAGCGGCGCATTCTGGAACGAATGAGGAATCCAGAAGCGTCAGCCAGTGCGCCTTCTAGCCGGCACATCTGGCGTGCGTTGAACAAGAAATGCATCAGTAACCAGCACGAAGCGTTGAACGAAGGACAACCGCGCGCAGCGCAAAGCGCGAGCTACGGCGCGCAATTGCTCCGCAAATCGGTAAGTTCCCGAAATCACCAAACAGCGGGGCGTTTTTTTCCGCACCAAACAACCCACCGTCAGAAATCGCTGATATTGCCTTGCCCATTTGGAGGTTCCCTGATGTTCCCGACACACACCACCAACCGCCGCAATTTTCTCAAACAGGCAGTTACTGCCGCGGGCGCTTTTGCAGTCCCGTATTGTGTGCCGTATTATGTGCCTTCTGTGGTGTTGGCCGGGGAGGAGCGTTTGGGGGCCAATGACCGGATCGGGATTGCGGGCATTGGAGTCGGCCGGCAGGGCAGCGGCGTTTTCGGCAGCGCGGCCGCATCGAAGTACTGTCGAGCGGTGGCCGTGGCCGACGTGAACATCAACACCGCCCGGCAAGTAGCCGCCCGGTACAAAATCGAAGCCTATCAAGACTACCGCAAACTTCTGGAGCGCAAGGACGTGGACGCAGTGGTCACCGCCACGCCGGACCACTGGCGTGCTCTGGTGTGCATCCATTGTGCCCAGGCCGGCAAAGACATTTACGCCGAGAAGCCGCTGACGCTGACCATTCGCGAAGGGCGGCTCATCGTAGAGGCGGTGCGTAAGTACAACCGGGTACTCCAGACCGGCAGCCAGCAGCGTTCCAACCCTATCAACCGCTACGGTTGCGAGCTGGTGCGCAACGGGCGGATCGGCAAGATCATTCGGGTAATCGCCCACAACTACCCAAGCCCCTGGGAATGCGGCTTGCCGGCCCAGGTTGTGCCGGACGGCCTGGACTGGGACTTGTGGTGCGGACCGGTCGAGCCTGTAGCGTTCAACCAAGACTTGTATCTGCCGCGTGCCAAGCCAGGATGGATCAGTTTCAGGCCGTTTTCCGGCGGGGAGATGACCGGCTGGGGTTCGCACGGACTAGATCAAGTACAGTGGGCCTTGGGAATGGACGAAAGCGGACCGATAGAGGTGTGGACCGAAGGCGATAAGTTCAACCCGCCCACCTATACCGAGCCTGAGTCCAAGTCGCGCGGCGACGCGATTTGCAGCAAACCGAAAGTGTTCTTCAAATATCCCGGCGACATCGTTATGGAGCTTGGCAACGGGCCTGCCGGCGGGGCCACGTTTATCGGCGAAAAAGGAACCATCAGCATCGACCGCGCCAAGGTAGTTTCTCAACCGGAAGAAATCGCCAAGGAGCCGATCAAAGACGACGAAATCCGTCTGTACCGCAGCGATAATCACATGCTTAACTGGCTGGAGTGCGTGCGGCTGCGTACCCGACCGGTAGCAGACGTGGAAATCGGCCACCGCTCGGCCACGGTCTGCCACCTGGGGAACATCGCCCGCTGGTTGGGCCGCAAACTGCGCTGGGACCCAACGAAGGAGCAGTTCATCGACGATCCGGAAGCCAACGCCTTCTTGGATCGTCCGCGGCGAAAGCCGTACCAGTTGCCAGAGAAGGTTTGAGCGAAGAGGAAGTCTTGCGCGACTGGCTGGGAAACAGCGCTGTCGGTGGGTGGTATCGGCGACATTTATCAGCCGCGTTGGTACAGGCAGACCATTAGCGTACATTGCAGGACGCATGCATATCCGCTGGCCAGAAACATCTTTGAGCCTTGGTCTCTGGGTGGTTTCTTCGAGAACCGGATTGGGGCCGTGTTTGGCGCGTGGAGCATAAGTCATGGCAGCAAGCGACCGTTGTTGTGTGCGGTGGACGATTGTTTGGCGGGCGGCGTGGGTGGCGGCGGTGTACATCTTGAGCTTCAGCAATTTAGCCGTGGCGACCGGTTCCGCGGGAAAGCTGGCGGCGGCCGAAACCACAAAGGGGCTGAGCATCACCAGACAGCCTTACGGAAAAATGCCCGACGGCACCCCGGTCGAACTGTACACGCTGACCAATTCGCACGGTTTGAAGGCCGAGGTGATCAACTACGGGGCGATGCTCATCGGCCTGCACGCTCCCGACCAGCACGGCAATACGGCGAACATCACCTTGCACTTGGACAATTTGGAGCAGTACTTGGCCGGGCATCCGCTTTTTGGCTGTATCGTGGGCCGCTATGCCAACCGCATCGCAAATGCGCGGTTTGTCATCGACGGACAGCAGTATGAACTTGCGGCCAACAGCGGACGGAACCACATTCACGGTGGCAAGATGGGCTTCCATCGTTACGTGTGGAAGGCCGAAGCGGTCGAACAGGCCGACCGCGTGGGCGTAAGGCTGTCGCACACCAGTCCCGACGGCGACGAGGGCTATCCGGGCAAGCTGGACGTAACAAAGACTTACTGGCTCACGCAGGGCAACGAGTTGCAAATGGAGTACGTGGCCGTCACCGACAAGCCCACGCACGTCAATCTGACCAACCACGCTTACTGGAACCTTGCCGGGGCTGGCAGCGGCGACGTGTTGGCTCACGAACTGATGATCAACGCCGATTACTACCTGCCGGTCGATGCCGGAAAAATTCCCCAGGGCAAGCCCGCCCCGGTCAAAGATACCCCAATGGACTTCACCACACCGCACACGATCGGCTCGCGGATCGCCCAAGTTCCCGGCGGTTACGACCATTGCTATGTGCTGAACAAGAAGCGGGGCGAGAAGTTGACTCTGTGCGCGCGGGTAGCGGAGCCGACCAGCGGTCGGGTAATGGAGGTGTGGACGACCGAACCGGGCGTGCAGCTTTACACGGCCAATGGAATGCGGGTCAAACGGCCCGACGGATCGCTGCGTTACGGCAACCATGGGGGACTGTGCTTGGAGTGTCAACACTTCCCCGACTCGCCCAACCGCCCCGATTTTCCCTCCACTTTGCTTCGCCCCGGCCAAAAGTACTATCAGCTGACCATCCATAAGTTCAGCGTCAAGTGACTGTGCCACAGCGGCCGCGCAAGAGCGAGTTTACCAAGCGCTGCCCCGGACGACGCCATGAAATAGCGGGCGCAAAGCGTGCCGACCAGCATCCCTCGACGCAAGCGGCCCGTACTTTGTGCTCACTCCGACAGTGGCGGTCGGGAACCTGTAACCTCGCATTGGCAAAACCGGCTGGTACTTTGCGTTCACTGCCACAGGAGCAAAGGCAATCGCTATGTCAAACAGAACGGTAGTGTTCGTGATGGTTTGCGTTGTGTCATGCCCGTGGTTTGCCGCAACGGGCGCACCGGCGGAACTGGGATCGGAGGCGGCGGATTTTTTCGTCGCGCCAAATGGGAACGACGCCTACTCAGGAAAACTGGCCCAGCCTAGCGCCGATGGCCGCGACGGCCCGTTTGCCACGCTGGCGGCCGCGCAACGGGCGGTCGCCAAACTGAAGGCACAAACCGGCGGCAAGAAGCCGGTCCGGGTGCTGGTTCGCGGCGGAGTGTACAGGCTGAGCGAGCCGCTGATTTTCCGCCCGGAGGACTCCGGCACGGTCGATGGTCCTATAACCTACGCGGCCTACCCGGGCGAGACGCCGGTTTTTAGCGGCGGGATTGCGATTACCGGTTGGCAAAAAGCGCCAACCGAGCTGTGGACCGCCCAGGTCCCGCCCGTCAAGCAACAGCGGCCGATGTTCCGCTCACTGTATGTGAATGGTCGGCGGTGCATTCCGGCGCGCATTCCCAACGACGACTGGTATTTTTCCAGCGGTCCTGGCGAGCAGTACAAGCGCGATCAAGCTGCCCGGCGCGATGTAAAGAACCGCAGCTCCTTCCGTTTCGCTGACGAGCAGATCAAGCCCTGGTACAACCTCGACGATGTGGTGGTGGTCTATTATCACTGCTGGACCACCTCGCGGCACCGCATACAGCAAATCGACCAGCAGGAGAAGATCGTCCGCCTGGTTCATCCTAGCGCGTGGCCGATGGGCTGGTGGGGCAAAGACGAGCGCTTTTACGTGGAATATGTGCGCGAAGCGCTGGATGCTCCTGGCGAATGGTATCTGGATAGCACTACAAACACGCTATCCTACTTGCCGCGGCCCGGCGAAGACATGTCCACGGCCGAGGTAGTCGCTCCCCTATTGGAACACCTGTTGCGGCTGGAGGGCGAGCCGGAGTCGGGCAAGTTCGTCGAGCATTTGATCTTCGAAGGGCTTTCTTTCCAGCACACCGATTGGGTGCTACCGCCGTCCGGGCAATTCGACGCCCAAGCGGCCGCTTTCCTCAATACGGCGGCGGTCTTCGCCCGGGGAGCACGAAACTGCACATTCCAACGGTGCGAGATAGCGCACACCGGTGGCTATGGGCTGTGGCTGGCTGGCGGCTGTCAGAACAACCGGGTGGTACAGTGCCACATCCACGACTTGGGCGCCGGGGGAGTCCGATTGGGCGAAACCGCCTTGCCCAAACAGCCCGAACAACTAGCCCAACGCAACGAACTATTCAACTGCTTCATCCACGACGGCGGAAAGGTTTTCCACGCTGGGGTGGGCGTGTGGATTGGCAAAACATCGCACAACAAGGTACATCACAACGAGATTTGCGATTTTCATTACACCGGCGTTTCGGTGGGCTGGACTTGGGGTTACGCCCCCTCGGAAGCCAACCACAACCTGATCGAGTTCAACCACATCCATCATCTGGGCTGGGGACAACTGAGCGACATGGGCGGCGTGTACTGCCTGGGAGTTTCCCCCGGCACCCGCATAGCAAACAACGTCATCCATCACATTTGGGCGTTCAGCTACGGTGGCTGGGGACTGTACACCGACGAAGGCAGCACCGGCATCGTGCTGGAAAACAACGTGGTGTACCACGTTAAAGACGGCTGCTTCCACCAGCATTACGGCCGGGAAAACATCGTGCGGAACAACATCCTGGCCTTCTCGCACACCTTTGGGCAGCTCCGCCGCAGCCGGCAGGAAGAGCACCGCTCGTTCAGCTTCGAGCGGAACATCGTGTACTACAAACAGGGCGAGCTACTGGGCGGTAACTGGAGCAACGACAAGTTCTTCATGGATCACAACTGCTACTGGCGGGCCGACGGCCGCCAGCCGACCTTCCCCGGCAATCTGACCTTCGCCCAGTGGCAACAGCGCGGGCACGACCGCCACAGCATCATCGCCGACCCGAAGTTCGTGGATGCCGATAACTACGACTTCCGGCTGCGCGAGGACTCGCCGGCGCTCGAGCTGGGCTTCAAGCCGATCGACGTCAGCCGCGTCGGATTGGTCGGCCCTGCCGAATGGGTCGCGCTGCCCAAGACCGTCAAGCGACCACAGATGAAGATGCGCTAAACGGGCAGTAGCCGACGGGGACACGGCTGGCACCCCGGTGGAAGGCAGGATAGCTCTGGGGGCCCGGCTGCCCTCATAATGCTGCTGCGGAATGCGGGATTTTGCCGTCGCCTTGTCAGTGTCTTGCAACGGGAGATGACGCGGCTATCGGCTGGGGCGAGGCGGCGTCTGTGCCGACCACAAATTCTTGCTGGACCAACACGGTCAGATGGCGGTATTGGGCGGGGATTTGCTCGCCGGGCACTTGCCTGTACCCAAGTGCCTCGCGCACACGCAGGATGTTTTCGGCCACCGCCGCTGCATCGGGACGATGCTCTTGCGGCCAAAGGACGACCACTTCGGGCAGAGTGCCGCGATCGGCGGCTGCCGCAGCCTCGAGCGACTCAACGTACTGATCGGCGATCCACGAGATACGCCCGCACGCATAATACACCAACAAGCGGCTTTCCTCGTTGTTGGTGGTGATGGTTCTGCCCGGGCCGAATCGCTGTGCAATCCAGGTTCCCAGTTCGGCCTGTTCGCGCCAAGCGGCCAGGGTAGGCCGGGCAACGCGGACGCCGTCGATCAAACCGGATGCTATCACCGTCAGCAACACCGCTGCAAGACCCACTGCCCTGGCGTTGGCATCGCTTGTCCGCAGTTTGGCGGCAGCGCGGCCGATCCACTCGGCCCATTGGATCGCGCCCAGCGACAATCCGGCAAACGAGACGAACAAGATGGGAAAGAAGTAACGCTGGTCGATGGGGGCGATGTTGTATTTCAGCCACACGCCGACGAAGGCCGCCGCGGCCACTATGTAATACGGTAAAAGGTCGATTCGCGACAACTGGCGCCGTAACCTCCAGATGCCCGCCAACACCAGCACCCCGTACACATAAGTGAAGGTTTTGACGAACCGCGTTATCAGCCGGCGGTTGGTCTTGCTCTCGGGGATGAAAGCCAGCCCGAAGTCGATTTGCTCGACGCTGGCCGCATGCAGTCTGGGCTGTGCCACGGCGTCGTGCTCTCCCAGGAGCATGGGGGAGAACACTCTGCGCCACAAGTCCTCGGCGTGACGCCAACCAACGACCTCCCAACGCTCGTGCGACTGCAAAAACACAGTATTCACCAAGACGGTGCTGGCAACCGTCAAAGCCAGCGCTGCGGCAGCCCCCCAAAGCAATCTTTTGCGCCACACCGGGCTGGGCCACACTAGCCGCCAGTTCCATACGGCCAGGGGAATCAGTAGCAGCAGCCCTTCGATGCGCGTATGAACGGCCACTAGTATCGTCAGGCCGGCGGCCGCAAGACGCAACATGCTCGGCCGCACTGCCGCCTGCCAGGAAAGGTAAAGCGCCAGCAGAAACAAGAACCAGAACGTTGGGTCGCGTATTATCAGGGGGCTATGCAGAGCCAATCGCGGGTGAAGTGCGTACAGCAAGCCCGCCGATACGCCCGCTTGCTCTCCAAGCTGTTGCCGGAGCAGTCCGTACAGCGGCAAGACCGCCAAGACCGACATGGTCACGCTCCATGCCCCGGCGGCAATGATCCACCACTGTCCGGCCAACTTGTGAAGCACCAGCAACACCGCCGGATAGACGTTCAAGTTCAGATACTCCAGCCCTTGGCGGTAATCGCCGCGCTGGAGCAGCTCGACGGTTTCGAGGTACTCTACGGCGTCTGGACACACAGTGTGCTGAAGCGCCGCCACCCAAAGCCGCGGCATCAAACATGCCACCAGCAGGAGGAGGTGAACCTTGTAAAGTCCCAGCAAACTGCACATGGGGCGAATCATGGCATCTTTCGGTGCTGACATCCTAGCGATGCACCAGTCGGGAGGCCGCTAAGCCGAGTTAACGGTTCCACTTTGTTAGTCCTAGCCGACTACAACGGTTTTTGTTTATTTTTCTAGCCGTGGGGAGGGGCTTTTCCTTGCCGCTCGGCGCGGCCGTCGGCGCCGGGATATTCGAGCCGAAGTGCTCATGCGTACGCCCCACGCCGCTGCACAGGGTGTTTGCCGCGGGCAAGAACCACTCGCTCGGCCAACAACCTCGAATATATTTCCAAATGTCGTAAAGCGACTCTGCGCCAATCGAACTGCTGTGCAAGCCGGCGCGCGTTGCTGCCCATCGCCAAGGCCCGATCAACCTGCGCTGCCGCTTCGCTGATGCCCCAAGCCAACGCACACTTATCGTCGGGCGCAACCAGCCATCCGGTATCTCCTGGGTGAATCAGTTCTTCGAGTCCCGGGATGGCCGTCGCTAGCACTGGCTTTCCGGCGGCAAAGCTCTCCAGCACGCACAGGGGAAAGGCCTCGCTGTAGCGCGACGGCGCCACGCAGCACAGCGCGTTCTGGAGCAACCAAAGTTTGAGCGCGCCATCGACGCGGCCCAGAAAGTGGACTCGACTGGCTACCCCAAGTCTAATGGCTTGCGATCGTAGTTGCTGTTCATCGGGACCTTGGCCCGCAATGGCCAGCGCCAGATGGTGCTGGCCGGCGGTCTCGGCGAAGGCGGCGAGCAGTAGGTCGGCCCCTTTACGATGGGTCAGGCGGCCCATGAACAGCAAGTATTGGTTGGGCTGGAGTGCCACGGGTAGTCCGATCGGCCGCGGAAGCGTTGTTCCAAGCAACCCGACATCGACACCGTTGGGAATATGAACGATTTTGGCGCGCGGGTATATCTGTAGCAGCAACTTTTTGGTAGCGCGGCTGATCGCTATTACGGCTCGCGCGCTGCGCAGCGCCTGCACGTATCGCGGACGCAATTGCGGTTTGCGCATCAACAAGCTCAAAGCGTCCAAATCGCTGCCGTGGCTGGTTATCACCAGGGGAACGTCTGTCAGCTCACGGCATGCAGCAGCAATGTATCCGTTGGGATAGGTGCTGTGGCAATGTACGATGTCGAACTGCCACCGCCGGTGCAACCGCCAAAGCCACAGCCCGTGATAGCGCACAAACCATCGCGTCGAGTAAATTCGGGGGTGATAAACCAATGGATAGGGCGTCTGCGGCGGCTCCTGTCGGGAAAACTGGCGCTTGCGCGGGGCCAGTACTACCGGCTGATGTCCCAGCTCCAAAAGTCGCCGGGCCAGGGCGTCGACTGCCAGGGCTTGTCCGCCAAGTTCGGGCAGCGAAGTTTCGGTGTAGAGGCAGATTTTCATGTCGTCCAGCTTCGTGACGTTGCTACCACCCTGGACTCTGCGCTGCGCGGGCCAATGGTCGGCACGCGGCGGCCGGCGGTCACGCCGCTTTGCGTTTCCGGCCGAGTACCTCCCGATAAACGTCGATTATTTGCGCACAGTTGTGCTCCAGCGTGTGGCGCAGCGCGACTTTGTGGGCCTGACGCGCCATCTCCTGCCGCACCAGGATGGACATCAGCAGGCGCAAGTGTGCCGCAAGCTGGGCGTCGTCGCCAGGATCGGAAAGTATCATCCCGCTGACGCCGTGGCGCAACAGTTCGCCCGCGCCGTTATAGCGCGTGGTTACGCTGGGTAAACCACATGCGGCGGCTTCCAGCACCACGAGACTGCACGGGTCGTACCAAGTAGGAAGCACCAGCACGTCGGCCGCCGCGTAACAGGGGAGGATGTCTGCCACAGGACCAAGCATCTTCAGCCGCTGGGGAACTCCGCACTGATGGGCAAGCTGAAGATATGGCCGCGCTGGTCCGCCACCTGCCACGGCCAGCATTGCGTTGAAGCCCTCGCTCCGCAAGCGCCCCAGCGCGCGCACGGCTGTCTCAAGGCCCTTGCGCCGAAAATCGTTGCCCACGAACAGCAGCAACGTTTCCTGGTCTGGCACGCCGAGCGATTGCCTGGCGGAGTGTCTTAACAGTCGGCAAGCCGTTTGGTCGAAGCGCGCCGTGTCAACGCCGTTGTAGATTACACGTATCCGCTCGTGGGGCACCGCGTTATAGCGCTCGAGGTCCTCCGCGCACATCCGCGACAGGGCGATAACCAGCCGATGCGCGTCGGAGTATTGTCGGTGCATCAGCTGGCGAAATGCCCGATAACGCGGCAACACAGCCATCAGAAACTCTTTGATGGTTCGGCGCCACGGCGGCAATTGCCAGAGTTTTTGGTGCCACTGGGCCAAGCGCGAGCCGTCGTGGGGCTGTAACACGTCGGCGTACCACCCGCTGCCCATATCGTGGATAATATCGACCGGCAGCGTGCGGAGCAGCTTTTCTGCCTTGGCTGCAAAGGCCAATCGCCCGCAGCATCCCAATTCGTGAAGCACCAGTCCTGGGTGCCGTTTTCCCTTCACCGCGGCCGGTGGGCCTGGCGTACCACTCGGGTAGCCCGACGCATTCGGTCGGACACTTGTGCGGCGGGCAGCACTTTTGCCGGGTTGCCGCCGATGGTGTGTCGGCGGCTCATCGGGGCGTATTGCAAGTGGCGTCGTTTCAGAGCGGACGGGCAATATTGGGGCGGCATCCTTGCACACCACATGTACCTGGAAGCCGCGCTGGAGCAAACTGGCGGCGAACTGGCAGGTCCATTGCTCGGCGCCGCCGCGGCGGGCATCGAAGTGTTCGATCACCAGAGCGACTTTCACGGTTGTACTCCCAAGCGCCATTGCATCAGGCTCTGCTTCAGCAATATGCTACGGATCAATCTCTTGTGCCGGGCCGTGAGCTTGCCCACGCCCAAGTAGTGCTTGATGAACTCGATGCGCTGGCGGCAGCCGATCGACGCCTGCGGTGCCGACCAGGCCAGTTGCGCAAGATCCTTGACTATCCACCGGCGGCGGAACATCCGACGACACTGCACGCGCTGAAGGTCGATTAGCCGAATATCGAACCGCGCGTAACCTATCCGCTTGACCAGAAAATGGCAGCAGTAAAAGTCGCGGTGGTTGTATCCCAGTTGATGGAAGCGCCGGGCCACTTGGGCCACGAGGCGAATGAGCATCTTCAGTTCGTGACGGACCGCCGGGTGAGCGAGCCTGTGAGGGCTGAAATATGTAGTCAGGAAGCGATGCAAGTCGATGTATCCGTCGAGTTCCTCGGTTAGCAGGAACGATTCGACCAGGCCGCCACGATGCATCTTTTCGCCGTATGCCACCACGCGCATCACGGGTATACCCTCGGCCGAGAGGCAATCGACGTTTTTCACTTCCAGCCGGGCGGCAGTTTCGCCCGGGCCACACCCCAACAGCGCGCGGATCACCGTGGCTGCGTTTCGCGTGCGATGTTTTTTCAAATACAGCCCGCCTCGGCCCAGGCAACTATCTGGCGGCGGCAGATACCAATTCTCGCGCTTCGGCAACAGGCGCAGACACTGGCCGTCGATCTTGTCCATCACTTGCTCGAAACCCACCAATCCTTCCTGGAACAGTCGGCTGCGGAAGCGTGGATCGAGCCACATTTTCCCATCGCCGGCCGGCTCGAGCCGGGGGCGAAGCGAATCGCCAGAAATGCTAAGCGCTGCGCTGCGGATCATTGGTCGCCTTTTGTTTGCGATGGAAAACTGACGATGCGTGGTTATTCCACCTTTGTCGCACTGCCCGGCGGACAGCCGCGTTTTACGGTTGTTGCACACAAGGTGTCGGGTGGCGGTTGTGCGGTTTCAAGCGGCGCCAGTGGTCATGCTGCCCGCCGGAGCGCCTGACGCCGTTGCAGCATTTCTAAAACCTTTTGGTAAACGATGTCCGGGGTCAGATCGCGCATGCAGCGGTGATGGCCCAGCGGGCATCTCCGGCGGTAGCAGCCCGCACAATCCAATGGAAGTTGCAGGTCGACGGCCTGGACCGTCGGGTTTTCCACCCACACGGGCGAAGTCGGCCCGAACAGCGTAAGCACCGGTTTGCCCAAAGCGGCGGCGATGTGGCGGGGGCCGCTGTCGGTACAGACCGCTGCCAAGCATTGCTCCAAGCACGCCTTTACAAGTCCAAGGGTCATCGTCTCGTCGGCGATGGTGGCCACTTCCAAGCGCCTGGCCGCAGTCACTACTTGCCGGGCCAGGAGTCGCTCTTGCGGGCCGCAGACCACCAGCACGTCGCAATCCAGCGTATCGACTACCCGGCGCGCAAGCTCGGCGAAGTACTCCGTCGGCCAAAGTTTGCTGGGGCCCCAGGCAGCCCCGATCGTGAAGGCGATTACTCGGCCGTCTTTTCGCAACCCTAAGCGCTTCCATACATCGCAGGCTTGTTGGCGTTCGTTTTCCGTTACGTGCAACTCTAGTCGCTGCGAAAGGTGGGTGCAGCCCAGCGACTCGGCGATTGCCAGGTAGTAATCCACCATCGGCATAGCCAGGATTCGGCGCCCGACACGTGGTGGATGCAGCCGCTTGGTCAACAGGAAACTGCGAAAGCCGCGGGCGTAACCGAGGCGCTCGGCCGCTTTGCCCAGTCGTGCCAACAGCGCCGTGTGGAACGAGTTGGTCAACAACACTGCCAAGTCGATGCCGCGGCGGCGCATGGCGCGGACTAGTCCCCATCGGCCAAAATGTGGCCCTGCGGCACGCGGGTCGAACAGCCAAAGCTCGTCGAGCCATGGTGCGCCGTCGAGCAGTTCGGCCAAATGTGGGCGCAGGATGCCCATGATTTGCGCCGGGCGCGGATACCGGGCACGCAAGGCGCGCAATGTTGGGGTAGCCATCACCACGTCGCCCACCCAGTTAGGCAGGAAAACGGCGATGCGCTGAATCGTTTCGTGTCTTGCGGTTTCAAGCAGCATGTCGCTTGCTCTGGCTGGCATTGACGATGCGCTCGACGATGGCGGTGGTCGAGTAATCGCCCTTCATCGGCACGCAGACCACGCGCCCGCCGTAGCTTTCCACGAGGTCATGGCCCACCACCTCTTCGGGCGCATACTGGCTGGCTTTGACCAGTACATCGGGGCGAATGCGGGCGACCAGTCCGGCGACGCTAGGCTCGTCGAAAACCACCACGTAATCGACGCACGCCAGGGCAGCCAGCATTTCTGCCCGGCCCTGTTGGTCGATTATGGGACGGCCCGGCCCTTTGATCGCCCGCACGCTGCGATCGCTGTTCAGCCCCACCACCAGGCAATCGCCGTAGCGTCGCGCCTCTTGTAGCGAGGCCACATGGCCAGGGTGCAGCAGGTCGAAGCAGCCATTGGTCATCACCACGCGATGGCCCGTACGACGCACACGCTCCAGCTCCGCCACCAGCTTTTCGAGGCTGATGATTTTCTCCGTCCGGGGTCGGCTACGGCTCAGTTCGGCTATGATTTCTTGCCGCGATAGTGGCACCACGCCCAACCGCTCCACCTCCAAGCCGCCGGCGGTGTTGGCGATCTCGATAGCGTCAGGAAAATCGGCACCCACGGCCAAACAATAGCCGAGCGTGCTCAGCACCATGTCGCCGGCGCCGGTCACATCGGCCACTTCGCGCGGCCGACAGGGAAACAACCGCTCGTGGCCCCGACAGTCCGCCCAGGCCATCCCGTCGCGGTCCAGCGTGACCAGCACCGCTTCCACGCCAAAGCGCAGAATCCGTCGGGCGGCTTCCAAGCCGTCTTCGGGCGAAACGACCTTCATGCCCGCCGCCAGACCGGCCTCCACCCGGTTCGGAGTGATACAAGTGCAGCCCGCATACCGACGGTAATCAGCCCCTTTGATGGGATCGGCCACGATAGGCACAGAGGCCGAACGGGCAAGCTGCACCAGGCGGGGGATCATCTCGCCCGCGCACACCCCTTTGTTGTAGTCGCTGACCAAGATCAGATCGGCCTGCGGTATTCGGGCGGAGATGGCTTCTAGCAGCCGCTGGCGTATTTGTGGCCCAATCGGCTCGGTCTGCTCCTGGTCTACCCGCATCATGTGGTGCGGGTGCTTTTGATGCGTCCGGCCCAACAGGCGTTCCTTGACGGTGGTGATCCGCTGCGGATCGACCACCAGCGTAGAGCAGTCCACGCCCAGTTGTGCCAGTAGTTGGGCGATGGTCTGCCCCTCGGAATCGTCGCCAGTTACGGCGGCCAGGTGTGTTTCGGCCCCGAGCGCGGCCAGCATGGAAGCCACACTGCCCGCCCCGCCCAAACGCACTTCGCGGCGATCGACGCGCAACACGGGAATGGGGGCTTCGGGGCTTATTCGCTCCACGTCGCCCCACACGTACCGGTCAAGCATCACATCGCCGACCAGCACGATGCGCGGCCTGATGTCGCGCTCTAACAACTTTACGAGGTTTTCGCTCATCGACGTGCTTCCTTGCACGTACTTGTTTGCCGTCGGATGGGGCAGCCGCGGTTGTTTGCAGACGACCGCCAGCACTGTGCCGGCGCCAATCGGCACAGCATTTATCCGACGCTTACCCTCCGCTCCAACGACCGGTAAGGTTGATCCGCGCGTACAGATCGCCGATGATCCAGTGCATCAGGCAGCCGTGGATGGCCTCGACCATCCCCATGTCGTGCAGTTCGACGTGGATGCCCGCCTGTTGCATTTTCTTCAGCTTTCCCCCGTCGTAGCCGGTCATGCCGAAGGTGCGCAGGCCGTGCCGGTTGGCCCAATCCACCGCCGCCAATATGTTTGGGCTGTTCCCCGAGCCGCTGATGGCCACCAATAGGTCGCCGGCCTGGCCGTAGTGCATCAATTGCTGGACGAACACCTGGTCGTAGCCGCAATCGTTGCCCAGGGCCGTGACCCACGGCAAATTGTCGGTCAGGCTGAGGACCTTCAACCGGCGGCGGGAATCGTCTTTTAGGGCTTCTGCGGGCAAAGTGCCCTTGCCGAGGTCCTCGGCGAAATGGGAGGCGTTGGCCGCCGAGCCGCCGTTACCGATGATGAACACGTAGCGCCCTTGCTGCCAGGCCTCGTAAAGCCAGTCGCAAAGCAGGCGCACTTCCGCGGGATTGCAGCGGTCCAGCTCCGCCTTCAGCCGGGCCAAATAGTCGTTGTAGTCCAGTTGCGCGCCTAACATTGTGGCCCCCCACAAGCTTTGTATATCGAAAACCGAAAACCGTCGCCATTCGGCCTGGCGCAACCAGTGGGCCGTAATATCGCCGATGTGCCCAGTGCTATCCGGTGCCGAAGCACTGCCACTGCGCCGGCGTCGGAAACCCGAACCACAGCCGTTGGGCCGGCCGTCGCAAACTCGAAGTACGGCGATTGCGCCGGGCGTGGGAAAAAACGATCGCCCCGGACACGCCTAACGGCCGCCGCGTGGCCGACAAACGCATACCCAGCGGCCGCATACCCAGCGGCGTTTGGCCAGCAAAAGCATACCCGCCGCCGCGTCCGCGGCCAAGAGCAAAAAGCCCGTCGGCAACTTCGTCTTTGCTGTCAGCCGGCCGAAGGACCCTCCCCAATACGCCCGACGTGACTATTGCGGCAAGATGTTGAGCCGCCGTCGGTTACATCCGCGGGAGGAGAGCTTGCAAACGCTCTTCAATCGATTGCTGGCCGATGACGAACTGCGGGGTGATTCGCACTGCCCAAAGCGGCTTGTGGCCGAGCCGCTCCCGGGCGATTTTTATCAAGTCTTTTTCCGTACACAGTACCACCTGAACGTCGAGCGCCTTGGCCCAGCCTTCCAACGCCTGGAGGCTGGAGGATTTGTACGGAAAGTGGTCGGGAAACTCTCGTAGCGCCCGGACCAACACGCCGCACTGCTCGAGCGTGTGCCGGAACGCAGCGGGATTGCCAATGCCGCAAAACGCCGCCACCGGCTGGCCGCGGATAGCCGCCAGTTCTTCCCTGTGTCCAGCAATGCCGACTAGGCACTGCGGCAGATGTGCCACTTCTGCCCACGTGGCCCGGGGCGCGAGCTGCTGAACACGTGCCCGTATCTGCTGCCGTTGAGTAGGATGGATGGCATCGGTCCGGGATAACACCACCACATCGGCCCGGCGCAACCCGTAGAGTGGCTCGCGCAAGGTGCCGCGCGGAAATACATGCTCATAACCGAACGGTTGCAGGGCATCCAAGGTGACGATGTCCACATCGCGCGCGATCCGCCGATGCTGAAAGCCATCGTCCAGCACGATCACTTGGCAACTCAGCCGCTCGATGGCCTCGGTAGCTGCAACCAGGCGATCGGGGTTCTGCACCTGGGGTACTTCAGGCAGTCTGGCCCGGAGCATAAGCGCCTCGTCGTTTCGCCGGCCATACGCCGCACCGTAGCCGCGGCTGACGATCGCGGGGCGCACACCGCGGGCGACGAACCACTCGGCGATCCAGGCCACTAGCGGCGTCTTGCCTGTTCCACCCAGGGTGATGTTGCCCACGCTGATCACTGGCACATCGAGCCGATGTATACCCTGGCGGCCCCGGTCGTATCGGCTATTGCGAATCTGCATTGCCAGTGCATACGGCGTTTCGAGCAGCCGCAACAGAAAGCGGACGCTCGCCGGGACAACGCCCCGCGCCTGACCGCTAACGATCCGATGATAAGTCGAAGGTGCTATCAAGCTTTTTCGCTGCTGGCAATCAGCCGACCGTCGGAGTCCCGGCGGCAGAGCTGCATAGGTACTCGTCTTCCTGGTAAAGCAGTTCTGCTCGGTGCTGCCGTATCGTTCCGTTTGCTGCCGAAGCCTGCTCGATGCTGGCCTCTGGCATTTGTTGCCGCAGTATCGTCTTCGCTGTCGGCATATGGTGTTCGGTGTTCGGTTATGGTTGGCATATGGTGTTTAGTGTTCAGTCATGCGTTGTGTGTTGGGGAATCGTGTTGACTGTCGCAGTATCGTGTTGGGTGCTGCCGTAGGGTGGTGTTTGGTTGATGATCGGGCACCGCCGGGCATGATAGCGACGCAGTGGGCGGGCGACAATCGCAAAGCGGCTCCCAGCCGACCGGCAGGCCAGCCGGCGATTGCCGGCCGGAAGGCTTGCCCCTAGTACCTGACCTATGGTTTGCCAAACGCGGCCATTTGTGCGACACTTATCTGAGAAAGGGTTTTGCCAGTACGGAGGCCCAATAGTTGCATGAAGCAGTGGATTCGATTATGTCGGCCTTCTACCGTTCGATACTAGCGGCTGTATGCACGGTTGCTGTGGTTGTTCCTGCGGGCGGCTTGCCGGCGGACCGGGCTGAAAGTCCCGCCGAAAAAGCTCTTGCCCGGGCTATGACGGCGCTGGATCAGGACGACTTCGATGCGGCGCTGGCGGCTCTGGACGAGGCCATCGGCCTCGCCCCCAATCTTGCCGAAGCCTACGAAACGCGAGGCTGGCTATACTCCGAACTGGATCAGTACGACAAGGCACTGGCTGATTACGACCGGGCGATCGGCCTTCAGCCGTGGAACTCCCGCGCGTGGTGTAGCCGCGGCCACGTGAAAGCCGCCATGGGCGAGCTGGCTGCGGCAATCGAGGACTATAGCAAAGCGATCGAGCTGAGTCCGAAGATGATCGGGGCGTACAACTCTCGCGCCTGGGCCTACTCCGAAATGCGGCAATACGACAAGGCGATTGCCGACTACACGCGCTGCGTGGAGATGGAGCCGGGCAACCCGCAGCATCGCATCGATCGGGCCACTTGCCTGCTGATGTCCAAACAATACGCTACGGCGGTCGCCGACCTGGACGAAGTGATTCGCGCTCAGCCGGCTAACGTACGCGCCTGGGGATTACGCGCGGCAGCCCGATTGCATCTAGGCGATTACCAGCAAGGTGCTGCCGAGCTGAAGAAGGCCATCGCACTTAACCCGAAAGATGCGGGAGCCGACTACAAGCCTTCGTCCGACAAACCGCTTTCCGAAGAAGCCATACGACACGGCCGCCGGCAAGTCGAGCAGATGCTCCGCGATCGGCCAGCTATGGCGGAGTTCTTCGAGGATAGTGCCGTGCTGCGCGACTGGGCCGCCAGGAAGTTCGCCGGAGAGGATTTCGGCGAGCCGATCGACTGGGACCCGACGCCGCCGCGTGACTCCGACGCCGAGAACGTGGCGCCGGTCGGGGAGCAGCGGGGACGAATCCGCGTGGCGGCGGTTCATCAATTTGGGCCGGAAGAAGGCAAGCCGCGAAACTTCGAGCAGCTTTGGGCTGGCGCTGTCTTCGAGCTGCACAACATCAATTACGCCAGGGAATTCCTCAAACTGCACCAGCAGGCCGCCCGGGGCGAAGTGACGAAAGAGGAATTCGTAGCGGGCATCTGGAAATACGAGTACCAGGCGGCGCAGAAAACCCGTGCCTTCTACGCCCACGTGTTTCTTCCCATCGCCGCCGCAAAGAAGCTGCAAACAGATCCGGGACTGTGGTTCGCCTCGTGGTGGGAAGAGGCCGACGAGGCCTTGGAGCGGTTCACCGACAAGTCGGCTTACCCATGGCGTCCGTACGCGCGGCAGTACGACTGGGCCACCGTATGCCGCCTGTATCAGGAGGGCAAGCTCGAGCAGACGCTCAAGCTGCTGGAAGACATGCTGGCCGACAAGACCTATAACGACCACGCCGACGTGTACTTGTGGATGGGCCAATGCTACCTGGAAAGCGGCACCCCGCAGCAAGCCATCCAGCCGCTGACGGCGGCCATCGAATTAGACCCCAACCGCGTGGCGGCGTACTTGCTCCGCGGCGATGCGTACGCGCAGTCGGGCCAGAAGGATAAGGCGGAAGCGGATTACCAGAAGGCCCGCCAGTTGCGCAAACGATGAAGCCGCGCCGCGATGGATATCGAACTGTCGCTTAAACGCAAAGCTTGGCCGACAGCGCGAGGCGATGCGGCCAAGAGAGCATCGGGGCTTTTGGCGAAAAAAGTTCTAATGAGCTATTCGCGCGAGGATCGGTTCTCCGCCAGAAAGGGGATAATACTCACCGCGAAGCCTCGCTGGCATGCCACGATTCCCCAAGCCCCCGCAGCCAGGCCGGCCGTGGTTTTCCCATAACTGTCTGTGTCTTTGTACTGTGTCTTCGTGCCTTCGTGGTAAGTCTGCTGCTTGTCAGTAAGTCGGCTGCACGGTGAGGGCCAATCGCCCGTACAGCTCACGTCTTTTTGCTCTTGCTTTTCGATTCCATCCACTTTTTCTTGTCTTCGCGGATTTGATCGCGCCGCTTTTCGCGCAGTTGAAAGGCTTTTTCTTTGTCGGCGTCGGCCTTGGCGACCTCGCCCAGCTTGCGATACACCTGTGCGCGCTGTTCGTAAGGATAGCTGTCTGTCGGGTCGAGTTCGATAGCTTTTGTGAAGTCGGCCAAGGCTTTTTGCAGCTCGCCTAGCTCGTTGTAAGCCACTCCGCGGTTGACGTAAGCCCGCTTCAGATTCCCGTCGAGCTTGATCGCTTCGCTGTAGGCAGCGATGGCGGCTTTTCGGTCGTTGTTACTCAGTGCCTTGTCGCCGCGTTCCATCGCAGCTTTTACAGCCGGTGGGAGTTGCTTGGGAGTTTTTTTCGGCTGCGTTGGCTCCGGCTTGGCGCATCCAATCACCAACACCACGCCCAGCCAGGCTGACCCCCACGCAATGAGAACCGGTATTGTTGTGGATCGCATTTCACCCATTGCTGCTCCTACAAACCTCTTGCAACTGCCCGATTAGCACCTCTCAAATCGCACTAACTGCTATGAACTTTCGTGAATTGCCAGAAACTCTTGTGGACTTCCATGAGATTGTACCGGCTCGATAGGCGTGCACGAGCTTCAGCGCGGCCCATTCATCTGAAATATGCGGTCTATCGTCCGCGCCATCGTACCAAGTATGCCAAACAGGCCATTCAAGTATGCCAAACAGGCCATTGTATGAGAAGCGAATCCCGGCTTAACCCCTCCGGTAGCTAAACCCGGTGCGTCGTGGGGCAAAGCAGGGCGAAGATGACACCGCCGTGGACGGCCCGATCCGGTGGTTGCGCGAGCGGTAGGGCCAAGCGGGGCGCACCTGCCGGTAGTGTCGAATAGAACCAGCGGCAGCGTCCCTACCCCAGCCGTTTGCACGCAATGCGACTACTGTCTGAGGCCGAGCCGCTCGTGTTGTAGCGATGGAGTGCCACGGCGTCTTGTCAAGTTGTTTGGCAAGAGCTAGAATCGCTGCAAGGCGGCTGATGCATATCCACCCCAATCGCCGGAGTGGCGGAATGGCAGACGCGCTGGACTCAAAATCCAGTGACCTTCGGGTCGTGTGGGTTCAACTCCCACCTCCGGTATTTGCAACAAATCGTTAGCCAGCCAGCCGGATTGCCGACAACAAGCAATGTGGTTGATCGCGGTCGGCTATAGGCGGTCTCAGCGGGCCTGCTAGACGGCACACCAACGATGTGTTTTTGTCTGAGCAGGCTGTCTTTTTTGCTGCTTTATCGATCGGCAAAGCTCGCCGACAACCTTGTCCGGTTCGCCGTTAATTTTCTCGATTCTCCGCTCAGCAGCCGATTCTTGTTCTATGTTTTTTTGGTGGATTGGCTGCGCGAGCCTTTCTCTGGCTGTCGATAGGGCCAGTGGCAGTGCTCCGCTGAGAGCCGCCAGCGGCGTCTGATGCCGAGATGCTTCGTGTGTGTCGCGTTGCCATCGGGGCGCAAATCGCCCCGAAGACGCTGCCGGCTCGGCCGACACAGGGGAAGACCCACCTCAGGACACGGCGGTTGGTCGTGCAGGCGCCCGAGGGGCGAGCGAAGCCTTCCCACCTTCCCAGGCCCATTTTCTTCCGGAGTTTTTTCGATGTCCTGCCCGTGTTGTACTTGCTTTGGGTGCCGGTCATGAGCGAAGTGCCTCTTGACGACCGTGTTTCTGTGGCGCTGGAACGCAACCCCTATGTTTCCCGCCGGAACTTGCGATTCGAGGCGCGTGACGGTCGGGTGGTGATCAAAGGGGTGGTCAACAGCTACTTCCAAAAGCAGATGGCCCAAGAGGCCCTGCGCAAAGTGGAAGGCGTTCGGGAGATCGCCAACGAGCTGGAGGTGTGCTGGACTTAGCCGCCCGCTTCCCACCCCGTTGCCAGCGCTCCGTCGCGAGCGCTCCGCGGCCAGTGCTAGCGGGGAAAGGGCAGTGCCGACGGCGCCTGGTCAACACACTGCGCTTGAAGAGCTGCGCGGGTGTCGTGCGCTTTTCCAGGCTGCTCTCGGCCCTGAAGTTCCCTGGTTTGCCGTCTCCGCAGCGCAAGCACGGTGGTCTCGGCTCGACAGTACGCTATTGTCACGGCCGGACGGTATAAGAACGACTTAATGGTTTTGGCACTGCTGAACGGTATCGGGGCTGCGGGAAAGTATCGGCACTGCTGGATGGGGTGGACGCAACCCGACGCTATCGGCACACCGGGGTGCTATTGGCACAATCGGTGTCTCCTGGTGGTGCTTCAGTCTGCATCGGTTTGGTACAATTGGCCGTCGAGCATGCAATCGAAAGCGGCGCAGAGCTTGCGCTGGTGGAATACGAGCCGATAACGTGCGGCTGGTAATTTCGGCACCGGGAGCACAGCAGATGATCGACAAGCAACTGCTGGAACTGTTGGTCTGTCCGGAAAATCATACGCCGTTGCACGAGGCCGAACCGGCGTTGGTGGAACGGATCAACCAGGCGATCCGAGAAGGCAGATTGAAGAATCGAGCCGGCCGAAACGTAGAACATGCGATTCAAGGCGGATTAATCCGCCAGGACGGCACTTTACTATATCCGATCATCGACGACATACCGGTGATGTTGATCGAGGAAGCCATACCCCTGGAGCAACTGTCATGACGGAGAAGACGGTTTTTAAACGGATCATCGATCGCGAAATACCCGCCAAAATCGTTTACGAAGACGAGCTGTGCATGGCTTTCGAGGATATTAAGCCTGCTGCGCCCACCCACTTGATCGTCATCCCTAAAAAGGAGATTCCCTCGGCCAACCAGGTCAGCCCAGCCGACGAGGCGATCGTCGGGCATCTGTTTGTGGCGATGCGAAAGATTGCCGAGCAGCTTGGCCTGGGTGGCGGCTATCGGGTGGTCACCAACTGCGGACCCGATGCCGGTCAGGAAGTCATGCATTTGCACTTTCACATGCTAGCTGGGCGGAAGTTCTCTTGGCCGCCGGGCTGAACGTTGGCCAAGCGGCAAGCCTGTAGAGCGGCTAAACAGCGGGTATTTACACCAGCCAAGCGACAGGGATAAATGTTGGCCCGGCGACAACTTTGCGTGCACCGCGCCAGTGCCATACTGGCAGGATCCGGGGCCATGTCCGGTTGGCCGAATCGCATGATCCGGCAGACGGCCAGCGACGAGCCGCTTGCCAATACTGGGTGGGTGTGGGCTTTTGCCTGGAAAGGGCAGGGAAATGTCGCTTATCGGCAGGATGGCTGTACGGCTCGCAATGGCGCGGGCAACCTGTGTGGCCGGTATCGGACTGGCAGTGATGTTTCAAGCTGCAATGCTTCACGGCGACGATGACAGCACACCGGCGGGCGCGGCGCGTGTTTTTTGCGTCAGGGACTTCGGTGCTGCTGGCGACGGCAAGACGCTAGATACGGCAGCCATCAACAAGGCGATTGACGCTTGTGCGGCGGCCGGGGGTGGAACAGTGCTTTTGCCTCCCGGAAAGTATTTGTCCGGCACGGTACACCTGAAAAGCAACGTCACGCTCCAACTGGCCGAAGGCGCCAGGCTGGTGGGCACCGACGATCTGGACGCCTATCAGCACTTCCAGCCGCCACCCCAAATGCCCGAAGCCAAGTGGACCCGCTGGCATCGAGCATTAGTGCTGGCCGACGCAGTGGAGAATGTAGCCATTGTTGGACCGGGCGTCATTGACGGCAACAAGGTCTTCGATCCCAAAGGCGAAGAACGGATGCGCGGGCCGCATACCATCCTGCTGGGCAATTGCCGCCACGTGACCATCGAGGACCTGCTGATCGTCGATTCGGCCAATTACGCTATTTTGTTCGAGTGCACCGACGACGTAATCATCCGCCGAGTGAAGATCGCTGGCGGCTGGGACGGCGTGCATTTCCGCGGCTGGAAGCAGCGCCCTTGTCGCAACGTAACTATCAGCGACTGCCAGATGGCCACTGGCGACGATTGCATCGCCGGGCGGTACTGGGAAAACGTGACCATCACCGGATGCAGCCTCAACTCTTCGTGCAATTGCATACGGTTGATCGGCCCGGCCAGAAAGCTGACCATCGACAACTGTAGGCTGTGGGGGCCGGGACTGCATCCCCATCGCACTTCCAAACGGCACAGTACGTTGGCCGGGTTGAATCTCCAGCCAGGCGCGTGGGACCGCACCGAAGGACACCTGGATGAAGTGACGCTGAAGAATCTGACGATGGAGAACGTCGCCACGCCGTTCCACTTCGTGCTCAAGCCGGGAAACACCGCCGCAAAGATCGAAGTCAGCAATGTGAGGGCCACGGGCGTGTATCGGGCGGCTTCCTCGGTCGAAAGTTGGGCCGAGGAACCGTTCGGCGAAGTCAACTTCCGCAACGTAACCATCCAGTACCATGGCGGGGGCACGGCAGAGCAAGCCCGTACCCCTGTCAAAGCACCGGGGGTCGACGCCCGGCCGCTGCCGGCCTGGGGATTCTATTTGCGGAACGTCAATGTGCTCCGGCTAGAGAATGTCGAGCTTGAGACCATCAAGCCCGATGCTCGTCCGATGCTTATCGCCCACGGTGTGCGGCGCCTGGAACTTGGCCCATGGAAGTTCCCTGATCCACCCGAGGGAAGCGACCTGTTAGTGCTGGACGACGTCTCGCAAGTGGAGCTGAGCAAGAGCAGGTTGCGGATCGTCTCGCCGCAAGTCGAACAGTTGCGCTGTCACGCAGACCAGACGAGCGAAGCTATTCGGGCCGGCAAACCGTTGGCCCTGACGGCTGTGGTGCAAAATGGGCCGGAGGCCGCACTGGGGAAGCTCGAGGTCAATATCGGCGAGCAGAGGAAGACGTTTTGGGTATGGCTGGCAGCCGGACAGCGTCGGGAAGTAGTGCTTTCCGGACTGACGGCGCCCGGGCCTGGCGAGCACACGATTCGCTGCGCTCAGGCGACCGTTGGGATTACCGTGCATCCCTAGTCGAGATTACCGCGCATCCCTAGTCGGCACCACTGTAGTGGACAGCACTCTGGTCGGTACCACCTCAGTCGGCTCAACGTCCGTCGGCTCAACCTCGGCAGCCGAGGTTTCCCCAGCACATCTGGCTGCCGTCGCCACCCCGGCACCACTGGGTTCCCTAGCCAACAGCGCAACCAGCTCCTCGGCGGGGATGCCGAGCTGTTTGCCGGGCACGTAGGTCTTGGGCGCTGGCCGGTGCTGCATCAGTGTGCAGCAGTGTGACCAAGCAATTGGTGGTACCGGCTCCACCGGCGCCGTAAGGTCAAACGGCCGATTATTTGGCAACGGGTTCGCTTGGGCTAATCCCTAAACAGTGGGCGGTACGAAAGGAGCGCGCCGTATGGGGCAAGAAGTCGAGACGCGCCACAAGTCCACGTTGTAAATGTTGTGCTAGCAACGAGTTGCGCTGAATGCGCTGCCACTTTTAGGCGCGTCGGGAACGAGGTGGCGTTATACGAGCTTTGGCGAACTTTTTGGGGGCATGGTAAGCCCAACACAATATCGTCGCCATTAAGTGGCGTATTTTGCTTGACATTGGCTAAAGCGGACGTATTGTAAAGTGTAAGGGGAAGTGCCTTCGTCAGGCATATTGCTGGTGGTTGCGCAGGTGCCGTGGCACAAGGCCCCAACAACGCGAAGGAACGTACGATGCTCGTCCTGTCCCGTAAGAAGAACGAGAGTATTGTCATCAACGATGACATTACGATCGTGGTGGTGGAGATCCGAGGCGATAAGGTACGGCTAGGTGTGGAGGCACCCAAGGAGATCCCGGTACATCGCCGCGAGGTCTTCGAGGCGATCCAACGCAGCCAAATGGCATCGGGTGCCAAATCGCCTGTCAAACCCGAAAGCACCGGCAGCAGTAGTTCGTAGGTTTGTCCTTCCCGCGCGGACAACCTCGCCGTGAGCTATTTCTTGGCCGGCGGTTGTCCGTTGTTCGTTTCTTGGGCCCGAAATCCTCTGTTTTCCTATTTCATTCCTATTTCCTCCTGCCCCCTAACGCTCAACTGGCATCTTGGCCGTTGGGATACGGTTTTGCCACAGCGGTGCTACTCGGCCAGAAGCAGCACTCAAAATCTTGCCGCCAAGCGACCTGCTGGCCAGCGCGGCGGCAGCGCGGACCGAGCCGGTTGCGTTGCCGGCTGGGGAGCCGAGCGGGGCGGGAGGACGCTGACCCGCGCCGCCTTGTGTGAGACATGTTGGGCCGATAGAATCCCCCTTTTGTGCATCGCAACGGAAAGGTCCGGAGGACCGCGGCATGTCGGATGTGGCGATCGTTCCTGTAAGGACCCGAGGCGAAAAAAAACTGTTCTTGGAGTTTCCTTGGAAGCATTATCGTGATGACCCCAACTGGATTCCTCCCTTGCGGATGACCCAGAAGGAACTGGTCGGGTTCGCTGCCCATCCTTTTTACCAGCGAAACACCTCCCAGTCATTTCTGGCTGTCCGCGACGGCCAAGTATGCGGGCGGATCACTGCAATCCTCAACCGCGGCCACAACGAGAGGTATGAAGAGCGGCGGGGCTTCTTCGGTTTTTTTGAATCGGTCGACGACCAGCAAGTCGCCAACGCCCTGTTAGACGCCGTGCGCATCTGGCTGGCCGAGCAGGGGATCTACCGGCTCCGCGGCCCGACCAACCCGTCGATGAACTACGAAGTGGGGCTACTCATCGACGGCTTCGATACGCCGCCGATGTTCATGATGACCTATAACCCGCCGTATTATCAAAAACTGCTGGAAAATTACGGCTTCCGCAAGGCCCAAGACCTGTTCGCCTTCTGGGGGCATCGCGATATGCTGCCGGCGATTCGGGACCGGTTGGCCCCCATAGCAGAGAAGGTCATAGAACATCTGGGCATTAAGCTCCGCGCGCTGGACCGCAAGCGGTTCAAAGAAGACGTTTATGCGTTCATGTCGATCTACAACCGCTCGCTGACCAACACCTGGGGTTTTGTGCCTTTGTCCGAGGCTGAAGTGAAGCACGTGGCGCGTGGATTGCAATTCCTCATCGTGCCCGAACTGGCCGTGGGAGCGGAGCTGAACGGGCAGTTGATCGGGGCGGCCTTCGGCATGCCGGATTACAATCCGCGCATCCGGCGTATCGACGGGCGTCTGTTCCCCTTTGGGTTCCTGCGCTTGCTAGTCGGCAAAAAGCGTATCAAGCGTGTACGTATCCTTAGCACTAATGTTCTGCCCGAATACCAGTTGCAGGGGGTGGGACTAGCCCTGATGTACGCCCTGGCGCCGTTGGCCGACAAATGGGGACTGGAAGAGGCCGAGTTCTCCTGGGTGCTGGAATCCAACGCCCTTTCTTACGGCAGCCTGAAGAAGGGAGGAGCCAAGATCACCAAGACCTACCGCGTTTACGATCTGGACGAAGAGCCTTCCGCCGCGCCGGGCGCCGAAGGAATCCGCCTACGCAAGTTGGTGTTTCGCCGGCCGCAGATCTCTGGCGAGCTGCGCGTCGTTGAGGTTTCCAGCAGGGCACAGCGCGAGCAGTTCCTCCGCCTGCCGTGGAAGATTTATGCGAATGACCCCAACTGGGTTCCCCCGCTGCTGGCAGAGATGCGCAACTTCCTGGACCGTCGTAAACACCCGTTCTATCAACATGGCCAGGCCGTGCAGTTCCTGGCCTTGCGCGACGACACGCCAGTCGGACGTATTCTGGCCAGCGACGACCCACTATATAACGAGCACCACGGCAGCAATCTGGGTTGCTTCGGGATGTTCGAGTGCTTCGACGATCAGCCGGCTGCGCACGCCTTGCTGGATGCGGCTGCAAATTGGCTTCGGCGCCGGGGTCGGGAAGCGATGCATGGGCCGATTGACTACTCGATGAATTACCCCTGCGGTCTGCTGATCGAAGGCTTCGATTATCCGCCCAGGACAATGATGAACCATCATCCCATCTACTACGCCCGCCTGCTTGAATCCTGGGGTTTGCGCAAGGTCAAGGACTTGTATGCTTGGTGGTTTGCCGATTCCAAAGACTTGCTCAACCGGTGGCGGGAAAAGGTGCAACGCATCTGCCAGCGCGGCAAAGTGGTTATTCGTCCTTTCGATGTGCGGCAATTCGAGGCCGACGTCCAACGCTGCCGGACGGTGTACAACGGGGCAATGGAAGAGCGCTGGGGATTCGTCCCCTTGACCGACGCTGAGTTCCACTACTTGGCCAAGCAGTTCTCCCGTATCGCTGTGCCCGAACAGGTCCTACTTGCCCAGATCGAAGGACAAACCGTCGGATTCGCCTTGACCGTGCCGGACATCAACGAGGCCATCCGTCCTTTAAACGGGCGGCTGTTTCGTTTTGGGCTTCCCATAAACCTGCTGCGCCTGGTTTGGCGTTTGCGTCGCGTCAAGGCCGCCCGGGTGGTGGGACTTGCTATCCTGCCTGGCTATCGCCGCCGCGGTGTGGCGGAACTGCTCATCTACCACACGCTGGAGTTCGGCAAGCGAATACTGGGGCTTTCCGAAGGCGAGCTGAGCTGGACTCTGGAAGATAATTACGAGATCAACAGGGTTCTAGAGGCCGTCGGCGCCCGCCGCTACAAACTCTACCGGCTCTATCAAAGGTCACTTGAAGGGGGTGCTGGGCCAGGATAATATCGACATTGGGCCTTAAGTTTCGGCAGTGGTGGGCTTTTTGTGCCACAGGTTTTTACTACCGGGTGGCCTTAACCCACCCAACAAATAAACAGAGGTGCGGGGCAAAAAATCAACAGCCGTTTCCTATGGATCAGTTCGGTATAAATCAGTAAGTGCTTTCACAATAGGCAGTTGCGACGCACTGGCTCCAGAAGGTCGCTCCGACGGCGGTGCGTCCAGCTATTAGCTGCTGCAACTGCCGCCAAGACTGGACCTCACTAGGTTGCACGGAGGTCACGGCTAACCGACTTTAGCTTGCCCGCTGATATGGTTAACCAACGCGCAAGACCCGAAATCTAATTTATTAATCTATGGTGCTATCGGTGAGGCGTAGGTTATCTGCAAGCGGGCAAAGGCGCGGCTGAGACTAACCGGTCGTACGACAGCTTTCCGCCTGGCCGATATCCTCCCACCACTAAACCGATGGCGTTGCACCGTTGGCGCCGGATTGGCTCGGTCGCCGGGCGGGAAATACTCGGGGTGTGAGAAGTGCATAGCGAAGTGGTAGTTACCGGCTTAGGGGTCGTCAGCCCGATTGGCATCGGCCTGGATGCCTTCGCCAAAGGGCTGGCTGCTGGCCGCAGCGCAGTACGTCGCTTGGAGCTTTTCCAGGCGGACGACTTGCCGATTCCGCTGGGTGCGATTGTGGAGTGCTTCGATCCAAAACTGTACGTGCGGCCCAGAAAAAGCCTTAAAGTTATGAGCCGCGACATCCAGTTGGCCTTCGCCGCCGCCGACATGGCCTGCGCGGATGCGCGGCTGCGCGACTCGGGAGTGGACCCGGACCGGCTGGGCATCGTCTTCGGCGCCGACCTGATACCCTGCGAGCTGGAAGAACTGGTGGCCACCTACCGAAGCTGCATCGTGGACGGTCGGTTCGATTTCAGCCGCTGGGGCGAAGCGGCCATGACCGAGATGTTCCCCCTATGGATGCTCAAGTATCTGCCAAACATGCCGGCCTGCCACGTGGGCATCGCCCAGGACGCCCGCGGACCAAACAACTCGCTTACCCTGGCCGAGGTCTCCAGTCTGTCGGCCATCGCCGAAGCAATGCGCGTGATCGACCGGGGACAGGCAGATGTGATGATCGCCGGGGGGGCAGGCTCGCGGGTGCACCCGACGATTCTCTTCCGCAGCGAGGCCTGCCAGCTTGATTCGCCCGACGAAGACCCCGCTAGTGTCTGCCGCCCCTTCGACGCCCGACGCCGCGGCATGGTCAATGGCGAAGGAGCCGGCGTGCTGGTGCTCGAATCGCGCCGTCACGCCGAAGCCCGCGGGGCGAAAATCTACTGCCGCATACTAGGCTACTCCGCTACATTCGAGCCGCGCGCCAACGGCGCACCCATGACCGGCAAAGGTATCCGCAAGGCCATCGCCGGTGCATTGCGCGAAGCGGGCCTGAACGCCGAAGAAGTCGGCCACGTAAACGCCCACGGGTTGAGTACCGTACACGACGACCGTATCGAGGCGCAGGCCATCCGCGAATTGCTCGGCGACGTGCCGGTGACGGCACCCAAGAGCTTTTTCGGCAATCTCGGCGCGGGCACCGGAGCGGTGGAAATCATCGCCAGTATTTTGGCTATACAAGACGGACACGTGCCCGTTACCGTCAATTACCAGTTTCCCGACCCGCAGTGCCCAGTCAATGTAGTCCACGGCGAACCGTTGCATGTGAATAGACCCATTGCGCTCAAGCTCAATCACGCTCCGCTGGGCCAATCGGTTGCCATGCTGCTTGGCCCGCCGTGAACAACTGTTAATCGAGACCGATGTTAATCGAGGCCGAGCCGGCAATCATCTTGTCGCCCGGCAAGCAGCTTGTTGTGCTGTTTGGTTGCGTTTGCCGCCGGGGCGAACTATCATTGCCACAGACGACACCACTGCAAAATGCCTCACCGCTTTTGGTCGGGTTGGCCCTTTGCCTAAGCTCTCAGTGCGAGTTCGTTCTTCCCGGTCCCGCAGCGGGTCATCGAGGTAACGCCGGAATTGCAATCAGCAACAACCTCCTGCAACTCCAACCGGAGCTACTGCTATGTGGAACATGTCGAGGTTCAGCGCGCAGGGCCGATCGGGTGTGTCGGCGTCCGCGGCTGTATGGGTCTTGTGTTTGGGCGTTGGGTTGTTTTGTGGGCTGGCATCGGGTTTGTCTTGTCCATCCTGTTGTCCCGCCGCCGAGCTGACGGCCGAACAACTGCCAGAAAAAGTGGTGATCAAGATCGACGGCGAGCTTTTCGCCGAGTATCTGGTCAACTCCGGCGGCAAGCCGGTCCTGTGGCCGATTATCGGACCGACCGGCAAGCCCGTCACCCGCGCCTTCCCCCTGGCGGAAGCACCCGACGAGAAAAAAGACCACATCCACCATCGCTCGTTGTGGTTTACGCACGGGAACGTGGGCGGAGTTGACTTCTGGGCCGAACGAAAAGACGGCGCAACGATCAAACACCGCGAGTTCGTCAAAGTCCAAGGCGGCAAACAGGCGATAATAGTCACCCGCAACGACTGGCTGGCCCCCGATGGAACCAAAGTGTGCGAAGACCAGCGAAGTCTCACCTTCAGCGGCGATAAGGACTCGCGCTGGATCGACTTCGATATTACGCTTACCGCCTCGGAAGGCCCGGTGAGGTTCGGCGACACCAAGGAGGGGACCTTCGCTTTGCGCGTGGCCGACTCGATCCGCGTGGAAGCGCGAAAAGGCGGCCGAATCGTCAACAGCGAAGGCCAGGTTGACGCTGCGGCCTGGGGAAAACAAGCCGCCTGGGTAGATTATCATGGTCCGATCGACGGCCAAACCGTCGGCGTCGCCATCTTCAACCACCCCACCAGTTTTCGTTTCCCCACTTACTGGCACGTAAGAACTTATGGCCTGTTTGCGGCCAATCCGTTTGGAGTGCGGGACTTTACAGGGGACAAGAACAAAGACGGCTCTTATCTGCTGCCCAAAGGCGAGTCGATCGCCTTGCGCTATCGCGTTTTCCTTCACAAGGGCGATGAGAAGACCGGCAAAGTCGCCGAGAACTACACCATTTATGCCGCAGAGAAAAAGTGAAGCTGGGCGATTTTTGCCGATTTGACGCTGCCGCCCCGCTTGTGCTTGCGCCCGTGCCCGTCCCGGTGCGGAATAACCCGGCGCGCCGGCGAGCGTCATCTGCATTGCCAAGCCGCACCCCTGCCGCTGAGATGCGGAATGATGCGGTGCGCCGACCTACCCTGGTGCCCCGGCGAGGCGGCATCCGGTTGACGATGGAAGAGTTCGCGTTTTTCAACATCTGTGAACGGGCCAATCCGAAGAATTGCCCCCAACTATTGGGCGACGGGCCCATCGACAGCCAAGCACTGGGCACCACTCGCCTTTGCTTGGAAAGTTATTCAGATCGCGCCAAAGTAATTGGTCCATTTTGCCGATATTTTCCATTGCCAACAATTGGCCCGATTTCTCTTAAGCGCTTATAGCCCGCCAAGAGCGCTTCTTTCTCAGTTTCCCCGTCTTAAACCAAGGAGTTTTTCTTCCGAAATGGTAACCTGTTATCATCGCCTGGATAACTTGGAAGACCTTCGGCATTACGTGTATTCGACTTTGTGTAAGCATAGCCAGCTTGAGCTGGGCGCATTTGAAATGAGAGAAATGAAGCTGCTGCGCGGTGACCGACCGTGCGGTGTTTACTTTTGCCTGTGTGGTCCCCGAAAAATGAAACTTACGGCTATCTGGGATGCCGACCGCAACCAGGTGCTGTTCTACGACTCGGCCGGCCAGCGTTTCCAGAAAACCCAATTGGCCGCTGGCCCACGGCAGCAGTCGGTGGCTGCCTAAGCCGGACGTTCGGCGCACCGCGGCCGAGCATACAGCCGGACGCGGCAGTACCGAAGCATCCCCAGGTTGCTACCGGTCCGCCCAACATAGCCGGCGAAAGCATGCGCCGGGAGACGTCGGAGCGATATGCTCGGCGGTATATGACAACACCGCCGCCGGCAAGCGCTCGAGCGATCTTCCGGCATCGAGGTGAGCAAATGTTGGTGCTTTCCAGACGCGAGCGCGAGAATATCCTCTTGGGCGACGATATCGTGATTACGGTCATAAAGATAACCCCAGACAAGGTGCGTCTTGGGGTCGAGGCGCCGCCGAGCGTGCTTGTGCTTCGCGGCGAGCTGGATCGCAGGGACACTGTTGGATTGCCGGCCAATGTTGGAGTGTCGATCCAAGCACACGTCGAAAAACACGAGCGCAACGAAGACCTGCCCGCGACGGACTGAATTCTTTCTGGCCAGCAGGGGCGCGGCCGAGTTTCTCGCGCCATATCGTGCGTTTGTTGTCCCGTAAAGCGCCGCTGGTGCTTACCGAGCCGCTGGTGCGCGCTGTTTGCCCCACCGGTTGGGGCTGTTTGTCGCATTTGGGCAAGCCTGGTGCGGCGCTTGGCGCCAGCGCGCAAGCCGAGCGCTTATCGGCCGCACTGTTGCGCCGAGAAGGCTTGGCTGGTAAAGCGCCGCTGATGCTCCACCGGCGACGCTGGGAAACGCAGTAAACGATCTTGGGCTATTGTCGTGCTGCGGCCGCGAGACTGTGCAGCACTGCGCGCCGGTGGAGCTATCGGCTGCTTAGGAGCGTGGGCGGATTGCGCCCGTCAGACCGCTGTAGTCCGAGCGGTCTTGGGGATGCCACAGCGGCAATCCCCGCATCACGCGCTGGGCCAGGACCTCGATCTTCTCGCGCGACCCGGCTGGCGCGTCGGTGGGCACGAACTCGTCGGTCTCGACCGGACAGAAGTCCTCGTCGTGCCCAGACTGCATAATGGCATCGAAAACGTTTCGCATGTAAAATCACCCCCTTCAAACAGACAACTGGTCCAGCCGGCCAAGACAGAACACATCATCACGTCGCGTGCTTTTTCGACCAATGCCAGAACCGGCGGCTGGAACTGCGAGATTGCTTCTGAGCGGGTCGGCAAATCCGCCCCACGCCATCGCCAATACTCAGGCAATTCGACGGGGCGTTGCGTACCCCAACTGATTCGGCATGGTCATGTTGGCCGGAAAGCTGGCGGTTGAGTCTGTCAGATCAACCGCGCGAAAACAAGCAGAAATCCCCCGGTGCCAACATATAGACCTTTAATTATGGCCGCTTCGGCTAAAATGTCAATGGGGACGCGGAAAAATTTTGCTGTTGCCCACCACTTATTGGTGGTACCGCATACCGCCCTTAACGGCACCGGCCCACACGCCTTAAGGAAAACAGGCAATTTCAAAAACGGCGCGCAACCGCCTCCGAACCCGCAAAGCTAGCGGCGCCGGCGAGCAATTTCGTCCGTCTTCTACTCGGTGGCGGCTGCTGGTCGGTTCCGACGGCACGAACTGGGCAATGCATCGAAACCAGTTAAGTTCTGCCTGATAGAAGGTTTTTTACCTTCGGGGCCATTGGAGCCGAGCGCACCGGTTGTGATAATACACAGCAGTCGGCCAAACGGTCGGTGGCGCTGTCGGTTTCGTCTGGGGAACTTGTTCCGGCCGGCGTTTGCCCGCAGAAGTACCAACTTGCAGTAACGACCACGTCCAGCCGAATGTTCGGGAGCGAGGTATTTGGAGTGACCTGGGTCCAACGCGAGCTTCAGTTGCCGGCAATGCGCAGAGGATGCCATCCGATTACGGAGCGGATCATCGAGGCGATGCCGGAATTGCAATACGTGCGGGTGGGGCTGCTGCACATCTTCATCCAGCACACCTCCGCTTCGCTGACCATCAACGAAAGCGCCGATCCTGCCGTGCTGGAAGATCTTGACGATGTACTGGACTCCCTAGTGCCCGAACGCCCCAGTTACCGCCACGCCGAGGAAGGCGACGACGACATGCCGGGGCACGCCAAGGCCTCGTTGCTGGGCAGCTCGCTTTTGGTTCCCGTGCGCCACGGAAGGCTTTGTCTGGGCCTATGGCAGGGAATATGGCTTTGCGAACATCGCAGCCGGGCAGGTCCCCGCCGCCTGATCCTTACTTTGCAAGGAGATATTGTGGGAATCAGCCAATAAGACGCGTGCGGGCGACCGTCGTTGGCTGTCGGGGGGCACAGGGATGTCACGCCTTTTCTCGCAGCGCCGTTGCAGTGGCAGAGATGGATGGCAAGTTGCGCCCAGTCCGCATCGCCGTCATGCCTGCACGCCGGTGCCAGTTTCCGATGCGGCGCGAAGCAGCAGGGGCACTGGCCGTCCCCACTCTCCGGCAGCCTGGGGACGATCTTCCCTGGAGTCTGGTAACGGAAGGCTCGGCAAACGGCGGAAAAGCTCGCCGGCAAAGTTGCCCGCGGTTCGTTATAACCGTCACAATCGGAACCACCCAGCGCGCTTTGAACTCGTAGGTGTCGGCAAACTGTCAAGAAAAACTAAACTTCGCTGCCTGCGCAAGTTCTTCAAGCTATCGTTTTGTGGTTCCCGGCTAGTCTCCTCTGCGGCGTCGGCCGGCACGGTTGTGGAAAGTTCGCACAGCCTTGTGCCGCCTGTCTTGTTGCCGACGCCGAAAGTTCGCCTTTCGTGGCCTGTTCGGTCAATGTGTGTATCCGTAGCGCGCGGCGCTCAGCCACACAGCGCAACAGCGCACAGTGTGCTGCCCGAGCACCCCGCTTCCTACAAGGTTGCACTGTCATGAGTTTCTGGGGTCGGCTCGCACTGCTTCGTTTCAGGCGCAAAGGGAAAAGCAACAACAAAAAGGCTGCCGGCCGGAGGTTGTCGCTGGGCTTCCATTTGCTAGAACAGCGCATGTTGATGTCGATGGAAAGCCTCGGGCTTCAATCGCTGGCCGACTACGCTGACGACTACTATACGGCAGCCGCAATGTGGTTCGAGCAACTGTCGGCCTCCAGCGCTGCCCGGGTAGCCAGCGGCGGATTCACCCTGGAACAAGTTACCGGAAAAGTTCGTTGGCAGACGCAGTTGGTCGACGTCTTTACCGACGAGTGGATCGTACGTCTTACGCCAAACGCGTCTTCTAGCGTGCAAAGCATATCCCAGGTCGCCGGACTTTTTGCAGGCGAACAATACCAGGTCGAAGTCATTGGCGGTTTGGGGCTTGTGGGCCAAGTGTTGATTCGCGTCGCCGGCGCCGGGTTCGAGGAGGCAGCCGCCTGGCTGGCCACCAATCCAAACCTCGCCTATTATGAGCCCAATGTCGTAACGCCGCTGGCTTCGCTGCCCAACGACCCGCAATTCAACCTTTTATGGGGACTGCACAATACCGGGCAGACCATCGGAGGACAAACCGGCGCGGCTGGCGCCGACATCGACGCCCTTGAAGCCTGGCAAATCACCACTGGCAGTAGCCGCGTCGTGGTAGCGGTGATCGACACCGGCGTGGACTACACCCATCCCGACTTGGCCCGAAACATCTGGGTCAACCCCGGCGAAATTCCCGGCAACGGCATCGACGACGACGGCAACGGATTTATCGACGACTACTTCGGTTGGGACTTCGCCAACAACGACAACAATCCGCTGGACGACCACGGCCACGGCACGCACGTGGCAGGCATTATCGGTGCGGTAGCAAATAACGGCTTGGGCGTCAGCGGCGCCGCCTGGTCGGTGAGCATCATGCCCATCAAGTTCCTCGCGGCCAATGGCAGCGGCAGCCTCGACAATGCCATCCGGGCGATCAATTACGTCACCATGATGCGCAACCGAGGCGTCGATGTCCGCATTAGCAATAACAGTTGGGGAGGCGGCGGGTACTATCAATCGTTGTACGACGCGATTGCCGCTCACAATCGGGCGGGAATCATGTTCGTAGCCGCCGCCGGAAACAACGCACGCAATACCGACCTCACGCCCAATTACCCCTCGTGTTACAACTTGGAAAACATCATCTCGGTCGCCGCCACCGACAACCGCGACAATCTGGCCGTCTTCAGCAATTACGGCGTCGTCTCGGTCGATCTGGCTGCACCGGGAGTAAACATCTACAGCACCAAACCTGGCGGCGGGTACCAATTCCTCAGCGGAACCAGTATGGCCGCACCCTACGTGTCTGCCGTAGCTGCACTGGCCTGGTCGGTCGCCCCAAACGCTACTGTCGCCGAGGTTCGTAATGCCCTACTGGGCGGAGCCGATCGCATCCCCTCCCTAGCCGGAAAAGTCGCCAGCGGACGCCTCAACGCCCGCGGCACGCTGGATATGCTCAACATGACCGTTGCCGGAAGCCTGCCCGTGGCTGGCACGTCGGTAAGCGTTCGGCCCACGGAGTTCACCGTCACTTTTTCCCAACCGTACGATCCGGCAAGTGTGCAGCCATCCGATTTCACCGTAAACGGCATCCCAGCCGATTCCGTGGTCCTGCTGACCGCTAACAGCGTCCGATTCCGCTACAACGTCTCCCCGGTCCGGGCCGAGGGAGTTCAAACCATGCATATCGCCGAAGGGGCCATCCGTCGCGCCGGCGGCGGCCCGCTGCGCCAATGGCAGGCGACGTTCCATTACGATTCGCTGCCCACGGCCGTGCTGGCCGTCAATCCCGCCCAAAATGCCCTGCTGACGTCCGCCCCGCAACACATCACGCTGACGTTCAACGAATCGCTTGCCGCCGGCAGTATCGGTATCGATGACCTGGTGCTCAGCGCTGGCCGCGTCACTGCGGCTACCCTGGTGGCGCCTACTGTCGTGCGTTACACCGTCGATCTGACAGGCGTCAATGGGCCTGTAACCTACATGCTGCGCGCCGGCGCGGTCACCGATCTTCACGGAAACCCGGCCGCTGGCTACACCGGCGGCTTTACCATCAACGACCCCGCCGTATTACGCTACCAAGCCTCCGACGCCCCCAAACGACTGATCGATTACGGGACAGTTGTCTCCTACCTCACCATCACCGACAACCGCATTATCACCGACGTCGACGTAGAGCTGAACATCGCACATACCTGGGTCGCCGACCTCGACATATCGCTGGTCGCACCCAACGGCAGGGTGGTGCGGCTGGTCGGCGACGCGGGCGGGAACGGCGCCAACTTCGCCGCTACCATCTTCGACGACGAAGCCAACACGCCTATCACTGCCGGCAGCGCACCGTTTACAGGACGTTTCCGCCCCCTGCAACCGCTTTCCTCTCTCGACGGCTTGAGCACTCGCGGCACCTGGCGACTGGTCGTCACCGACACCGATCCCTGGGATACCGGCACACTAAACGGTTGGGCGCTGGTCTTCCGCACCACTACGGCCAACAATCCCCCAGTGTTGGCTGCCATTCCCAATCAAATTAACATCGGACGGCCCTGGAATGTGGCGCTGCGGGCAAGCGACCCCGACGGCGACCAGCTCACCTTTAGCGCCGTCGCCCGGCCTGTCGGCTCGTCGGCAACGCTGCCTGTGACTGTGGCCATCAATCAGAACACGCGCATCCTCACCATTAACCCCAACGGCTATCGTGGAACCTTCGAGGTCGAGGTCTCGGTCAGCGACGGGCGCGCTGTGGCCATGCAGCGATTCCGCGTAAATGCTGCCACGACGGTCCCGCTACGCAGCCTGGCTGGCCTGGCCAGTAACCTTCCGGCCGGCGGCACGATCCACTGCTCGGCGCTGGACGAACTTGCTGCCGCTGGAAGCCTGCCCACCACTCCGGCGGCTCAATTGTCCCGGGAGACCTTGACCGCTTTGGAACGAGCGCACGCCCTGGCCCAGCTCGACCCCCGCTGGGTGCTGTTTGCACAGGAACAATGGCTCAATACCCTCAGTCGCCAGTTGTTCCCCAACCGTCCCGAGCGCCGGCTAGCTGAAATAGTTTGAAACACCTTGGCGCTGCGCTGGCGATAGCTTCAAGGCAGATAGGGGCCCCACGCTACGGCTACCCCGCCGATAAACAGGCTCACTGTGCCCTGGCCCCACGACCTACATTTGTCAATTCGGGCTGCCGCGTTCTTCGCACGCTGCGCCGGGATAGCCGAACACCGCCGGCCTGCCTCAGCGGCGTTTTCCTATCCGTATCGTATAACCTGCTTTCGGGTTCTGCTCCGGTTTGCCGGCTCACGTTTCACTGAACCGCGCATCTGCTGGGCCTTTCGCGCCGGTTGCGTTGTGCGGAAGAAGCTGGCGGAGGCAAAGGGGTAGGAGTTGCGTAGCAAGCGTGGCACGAACTTTCCTCCAGCCGTCGGAGGTAAGACGACCATAGTGTGCCTCTACCCCGAAAATTGACATTTTGCCCAAATGGTGTATCATAGCATCCTCAGAACTAGCGGCTTAGTACGCTTCTCGGCGCGGTGAACTACGGCTCAGAATACGCACCGATTCCACAGTTTGCCCGAACCGTGCCGCGCCGGTTGAAAAGGCGCATAAAAAAAGGCGCCCTAGAACCGGTAAACCGGGGAGGACGCCCGAGGGCGCTTTTATAAGCGTTGCCTCGCGCGACCGAAAGCCCTTACTGTAACAAGCCAGGGCAATCGTCGCTCGGATATACTACCAGCATATTAACACTTAGCACTGAATTGTCAATACCCCTGCGGAAAGACACACCAACTCACCGACACAGACCAAGGAACCACGCTATGGCCAATCCAGTCGCCGTTCCTTATGTACTCGGCCTCGACATCGGCGTGCAGTCGATCGGATGGACGCTTGTCGAGTTGGACGACGAAGGCAACCCCTTTGGCATACTTCGCATGGGCGTGCGCAGTTTCGAAAGCAGCTCCGGCAGCGAGCAGGAGATCGAAAAAGGAACCGACGAACCTGCCAGCCGCGCCCGACGCGAAAAACGCCTCGCGCGACGCCAGTTTTTCCGACGCCAGCAGCGCTTGCGCCGCACCGCCCGCCTGCTGCAACAGGCCGGGCTGCTCCCGCCCTTCTCGCTCAAGCCGGCCGACCGCAACGCCGCCATTTCGCAACTCGACACCCAGTTGCGCAGCCAGTTCAATAGCGCCGGCAATCACATCGACGCCCAACTGCTCCCGTACCGTATCCGGGCCGCCGCGCTGGATCGACCATTGCCTGCTTACGCTCTTGGTCGGGCGTTCTATCATTTGGCACAGCGCCGCGGCTTCTTAAGCAACAAAAAAGCTCCCCCGAAAAAAGGCGACGACGATAAAAGCAAGGTCAAAGCGGCCATTGCCGAGCTGTCCCGGGAAATCGAAGCCAGCGGCGCCCGCACCCTCGGCGAGTTCCTGGCCCGCCTCGATCCCCATCAACAGCGCATCCGCACACGCTGGACCAGCCGCACAATGTTCAAAAACGAGTTCGAAGCCATCTGGGCCGCCCAAGAACCGCATCATGCAGCTCTCACCCCCGAGTTCAAAAAGCAGCTTTACCGCGCCATCTTCTTCCAGCGTCCGTTAAAATCCCAGAAAGGCCTCATCGGACGCTGCTCGCTCGAAAAAGGACGCCGCCGCGCGCCGCTGGCTTGTTTGGAAGCCCAGCGTATGCGCTATTGGCAAAAACTCAACGACCTGCGCCTGGTAGACGCCAGCGCAATACTCGAAGCATTCCCCCATGCCGAACAATACATCGAGTGGAGTCCCCAGGAAGGACAGGGCAAGCTCACTCTCCAAGCCAAGCAGTTGCTCGCCGCCGAGCTGGAAACCGTCGAATCGCTCACCTTCAACCACATCCGCAAACGACTCGGGCTGAAAAAGTCCAAAGACTCCGATCTCGACTTGCGCTTCAATCTCGAACAAGGCGGCGAAAAAAAGATAGTGGGAAATCGTACCGCGGCTAAACTGCTTGCGGTGCTTGGCCAACGCTGGCAGAACATGCCCGACGACCAGCGCCGACGCCTGGTCGACGAAATCCTCTCCTTCGAAAAGGAGGAGCCGCTCGCCCGACGCCTCGAGAAAGCCTGGGGCTTCTCGCCCTCCGAGGCCGCCAACGTGGCAGCGTTGGACTTCGAACCCGGCTACCACGCCTTTTCTCGCCAAGCTATCGCCAAAATCTTGCCTCGCCTTCAGCAAGGTCAGCCCCTGGCCACGATTATCAAGGAACTTTACAAGGATACTCAGGAGAAACCGCAGGTTTACGACCGCCTTCCCCCACTGCTTAAGGTCTTCCCCCACGTGAACAACCCCGTGGTGCGTCGCGCCTTGACCGAAGTCCGCAAGGTCGTTAACGCCATTGTGCGCACCTATGGCAAACCGCAGCGCGTACACATCGAACTGGCCCGCGAAATGCGCCGCAGCCGCGAACAGCGCAAGCAACTGGCAGATGCCATGCGGAAACACGAACTTGAGCGCGAACAAGCCATAAAATACCTTTCTCAAGAGCTGAAAATGACCACCATCCGGCCGCACGACATTCTCAAATACCGCCTGTGGAAGGAGTGCGATTGCCACAAATGCCCCTATACCGGCAAAACCATTTCCGCAGATGCCCTCTTCGGCGACGAGCCGCAATTCGACGTCGAACACATCATCCCCTATAGTCGCTGCTTGGATAACTCCTTCACCAACAAGACCCTCTGCGAAATCTCCGAAAACCGTAACGTAAAAAAGAACTACACTCCTTACGAAGCCTACGGGCAAGACCAGCAGCGCTGGCACGAGATTCTTCAGCGGGTGCGACGCTTTAAGGGCGACGCAGCCGAAGCGAAACTCCGCCGCTTCCAGATGACTCACGTGCCCGCCGACTTCGCCAACCGCCACCTCAACGATACCCGTTTCGCCTCCCGTTTGGCGGCAGAGTATCTTGCCTTGCTCTATGGCGGCCGCTCCGACCACCAGGGTACCCTTCGTGTCCAAGTCAGCACCGGAGGCGTTACGGCTCAACTGCGCGACCAGTGGCAACTGAACGAAATCCTCGCCGAGTTAGGCCGCGAGCTTGGGGTGGCTGCCAAAGACCTCGAAGACGTCGAAAAAGCCCGCTTCGACCATCGCCATCATGCCGTCGATGCCCTGGTCGTCGCACTGACCACCCCGGCCATCGTCAAACGCTTTAGCGAGGAGTCGCAACGTGCAGGCCGCGTTTCCCGACAGTTCCGCTGCTTTTTCGAACCACCTTGGGGACCCCGTAAAAAGTTTATCGAGGATGTCCGCAACGCCGTGTTAGCCATCAATGTGTCCCGCCGCATCGACCGCCGGCTGAAAGGACCGCTGCACCAGGAAACCAATTACAGCCCACCCAAGTCGCTGGTTGCCGAAAAAAGCAAGACTGACACCGTAGTCCATGTCCGAAAACCGCTCGAAGGCCTCTCGTCCGGCGAAGTAGAAGACATCGTCGACCCAGCCATCCGCGAACTGGTAAACAGAAAACTGCAAGAACTGGGACAACCCGACCCCAAAAAGGCCTTCAAGCAAAAACAAAATCATCCCTACATGACGGCCTCCGACGGACGCATCATCCCTATTCACAAGGTGCGCATCCGTGTCCGCAGTGAAACCATTATGACCGTCGGCCAAGGCCCCTACGCGCGCTATGTCAAGCCCGGCGCTAACCACCACATGGAAATCGTGGCTGTGCTAGACTCTGCCGGAAACGAAATACGCTGGGAAGGCATCACCGTTAGCCTGTACCAAGCCATCCAACGCCTGCGCAACAACCAGCCGGTCGTCCAACGCGACCACGGCCCCGGAAAACGCTTCAAATTCTCACTGGCCGGCGGAGAGTATTTGCAAATCGTGGAAAAGCGACAAACTAAGCTGGTTCGCGTGTCGGTAATCTCGAAGGACAATGTTGAATTTCGTTTGCACAACGACGCGCGGCCATTTACTATGTTGAGAGGGGTCAAAGGTTCGCGCGCAGGCTTGTCTCGCTCGGCCGAAGGCCTGCGCAAGGTCAACGCACGGAAGGTCCTAGTAGACCCACTGGGAAACATCCTTCCGGCCAATGACTGATCGAATCGTCGATCTGTCCGAATCGCCCGCACGCCTCAGCGTTCGGTATGACCAACTGCGCATCGAGCGCCCAGACCAGCAGCTCGTCACCATTCCTTTGAACGAGCTCGCCGTCCTGGTCGTTGCCCACCGCCAGGTCACCTATACGCACAGCGTGCTGGTCGGGCTGGCCGCCGCCGGCGGTGCATTGGTCGTCTGCGACGAAAAAAGTCTGCCCATCGGGATGATGCTCCCGCTGGCCGGTCATAGCATCCAAGCCGAACGATTCGCCGCTCAAGCTCGTGCCCCACTCCCCTTGCGCAAACGACTGTGGCGCCAACTAATCCGCTCTAAAATCCGCGCCCAGGCCTCCACCCTTCGCCAATTGACCGGCGACGATGCTGGGCTGCTGGAATTGCTCCCACGTGTCCGCGCCGGCGACGTCACCAATATCGAAGCCCAAGCCTCGCGCCGCTACTGGCCCCGCTTGTTCGGCGATCCCCGTTTCCGCCGCGATCCGGAGCTAAAAGACCAAAACCTGCTGCTCAACTACGGGTACGCCATTCTGCGAGCGATCGTTGGTCGGGCAATTTGCGCCTCCGGCCTGCATCCCAGTTTGGGTATCCATCACCACAACCGCTACAACCCCTACTGCCTGGCCGACGACCTGATGGAGCCTTTTCGACCCATCGTCGACTTGGCCGTCGCCCAATTTCTCCGCACCAACGGGCCCGTGGCAGAGTTGAGCCGTTCGGCCAAGCTCGAAATGCTACATCAGCTTACCGGCCGCATCAGCTTCGACGGCTGCCAACGCACCTTGTTCGACGCAGCGTCCCGGCTGACCGCCTCACTGGCCGACGCATTTCTCGGCAACGCTCGAAGCTTGGCCCTGCCCTCGTGGAGCTAATTGAACATGCCCCACACCGATAGACTTGCACCCAGAACAACATCAAGGTACCAAGGCATGTGGATGTTCGTGATGTTCGACCTGCCGGTAAAGACCAGCGAGCACCGAAAACAGTATGCCCGCTTCCGTAAGACACTGCTACAGATGGGCTTTCATATGCTCCAGCTTTCGGTGTACGCGCGCTACTTCGGCAGCGAAGAAGCGGCCGCCCCATACCGCTCGCGCATACGTTTAGCCCTTCCGCCCGAAGGGCAGGTACGCCTACTGACAGTCACCGACTGCCAGTTCGGCAAAATGGAGAATTACATTGGAAAAACCGCTGCTCCCCGTGAAAAACCACTGGAGCAACTACTGCTTTTTTAAGCAGTTTTTTGTCGCAACCCCTGTATTATCAAAAGGTTGCGGCACAAGTAGTATATCCGAGCGACGATTCCCCGCAAGCTACAGCACTTCCTTATCGCTTCAGTTGCGCTCGGGCAAGTATATCCG
>CALLPE010000028.1 GCA_938015445.1 uncultured Pirellulales bacterium | reverse complement strand
TAAATATTGTGGCCGGCGGGGGGGTGGGGGTGGGGCGGCGCTGATGCCGTTGGCGGGACGGGCGAGACGAAAAAAGAACGTCCCCCCGGCCCGAACCCGGAGCGACACCATCAGCGATTGGCTGCGGAATGCTCGTCGGTTTGTTTGCCGCTGAGCCGAAACGACCCGCTCACGAGCTGGCTTCGGAAGCTGGTTGAGGCTCGCTGGGGATATCGAAGACCGGCTTGGGCGGTTTGGCTTTTACCCGGTCGTGTACGCCGACGAATTCCAGAATGGCCCGCGGCCCGGCGTCGCCCAAGCGGGGTTTGGGCAGGCGGAGGATTCTCAGGTATCCGCCCTCGCGGTCGGCGTAACGCGGCGCGATGTCTTCGAACAAGATGCGCACCGCTCGCTTATTGCCCAGCAGAGAGAGCAACCGTCGGCGGGCAGCCACGGCCGGTGCCACTGTGCGGCACCACTCGTACCAGGCTTCGCTCTGGCGCCAACGGCGCCAAACGTCGGTGTATTTTTCCGCGTCGGGTTCCAGGCGGTCGGCAGCTTCCTGGGCGGCCAGGGCGCGTCGGGCGATGGTAATGCAGCGTTCCAATAACGGGCGAACCTCTTTAGCCTTGCTGAGCGTGGTGACAATCCGACCGCGAACACGGGGCTTGTTCGGCTCTCCCTCGGCATCGCGCTCGGTCAGGATCAGCGCGCAGGCCACGCTGCGCAGCAATGCCCGCTGGTGCTTGGGATTCCTACCTAATTTGCGGCCTCGGCGTCGGTGTCGCATGGTTACGTCGCTTTATGATGATTCTATCCACGTCCGACGGAAACGGGCGGCAGGCGCATTCCCAGCCGCAGCCCGATGTCCGCCAGCTTCTCCATCACTTCGTTAAGAGTCGTCTCGCCAAAATTGCGCACGGCCAGCAATTGGTCCGGGGTGCGGAGCACCAAATCGCGGACCGTGCGGATGTTCTCCGATTCCAAGCAGTTCATGGCCCGCACCGATAGGTTAAGCTCGGCCAGGCTCATCGACAACTTAGCTTCGGTGGCCGGGTCCAAACCCACGGCACCCACGCTCCGCGGCTGCGAAAACACCGCCGGTCCCAGTTCGGTCAGTTGCACGAACGGGTTGAGGTGCTTGCGCAGTATCTTTGCCGCTTCGACCAGAGCCATCTCCGGAGAAACGGAGCCGTTGGTCCAGATTTCCAGGGTCAATTTGTCGTAATTGGTCTTTTGCCCGACGCGGGTTTCTTCCACTTCGTAGCGGACCCTGACTACCGGGCTGAACGCGGCATCGACCGGAATCACTCCGATTTCTTGAATGGAGGCCTGTCGCTCAGAAGCCGGCACGTAACCGCGCCCGTTCTCCACCACCATCTCCAAGTCGAATGGTACGTCCTCGGTCAGTGTGGCGATGACGTGGCTTTTGTTGATCACTTCTACCTGGTCGTCGGTCTGCACGTCGGCGCCGGTCACCAGGCCGCGGGTGTTCTTTTGCACCCGCAGCATCTTCGGCTGGTCGCTGTAATTCTTGACCACCAGCGCCTTGATGTTCAGGACGATGTCGGTAACGTCTTCGACCACGCCGGGCAGGGTGGTGAATTCGTGCAAGGCCCCGCGCAGTTTGATTCGCGTTACCGCACTGCCTTCCAGGCTGGAAAGCAGGATGCGGCGCAAGCTGTTGCCGATCGTCACCCCGAAACCACGCTCAAAAGGCTCGGCCACGAACTTCCCGTAAGTCGCGGTAAGCGTAGAACGATCGCAAACAACCTGGCTGGGCAACTCCAGTCCGCGCCATCTGACACGCATAGGGACACTCCGGGAAAACCTTACAGATAGCTTCACCAATCGCTTGTTTACACCCGTAAAACCAACGCTACTACCGGGAGCAGAACTCGATGACCAATTGCACTTGCACGGGGATGGATACATCCGAGGCCTCGGGCAAGCGAAGTACGCGACCTTCGGGCACATCGCCGTCGGAGCGCTCGAGGAAATCGGGTACGGCACGCTGTGCTTCGGCGCTGACGCGCTTTACGTACTCGAGGCTGCGCGGCCGCTGCTTGACGCGGATGACGTCGCCGACGCTGACCAAGTAGCTGGGAATATCCACGCGCCGGCCGTTTACGGTAATGTGCCCGTGACGAACCATCAACCGCGCCTGAGCGCGCGACTGGGCCATTCCCAACCGGTAAACGATGTTGTCCAAGCGGCGTTCCAGCAGGCTGAGTAGCCGGTCACCGGTGTTGCCTTTAGCGCGCTCGGCCATTTGGAAGTACCGGCGGAACTGGCGCTCCATCAGGCCGTAATAGTGTTTCAGCCGCTGCTTTTCGCGGAGATGGACACCATAATCGGTAAGTTTGCCGCGGCGTGCTCCGCTCATGCCGGGTGGAACGTCGCGCCGCTCGAACGCGCACTTGGGCGTATCGCAGCGGCTGCCTTTGAGAAACAGCTTCATCCCGTCCCGGCGACACAAACGGCAAACTGCCTCGTGAATGCGTGCCATAGTCGCTCTCACCAACTAAACCAGTGTGACCAACTCATACCCGCCGGCGTTTTTTCGGGCGGCATCCATTATGGGGCAAGGGAGTAATGTCTTCGATGGACTTGATCTTCAAGCCTGCTGTCTGCAAGGCGGTAATTGCGCTTTCCCGACCGCTGCCCGGCCCCTTGACCTTCACCTCCACCTCCTTCAGCCCGAACTTGAGGGCCTTTTCGGCGGCTTGCTGGGCAGCCAATTGCCCGGCGAACGGGGTGCTCTTGCGGCTTCCTTTGAAACCGCACGTGCCCGCACTAGCCCAACAGAGCGTGTCGCCCTTGGTATCGGTGATCGTTACTATGGTGTTATTGAAGGTCGTTTTGATGTAGGCAATGCCTACCGTTACGCTACGACGGATTTTTCGCTTCTTGGCTTTAGCCACTGTTCGGCCCCTTCAAGCCCAGGTGCAGCAAACAATACCTTTCACAATTCTCCGGCACTGCGAAGCAACCCCTTGTGCACTTGTACCTCGACAAAGGTCTTTCGTACATCAGCGCAGGTCTTTGACCCCCTTCTTGCCAGCGACGGTCTTCTTTGGACCTTTTCGGGTACGGGCATTGGTGCGCGTCCGCTGCCCGCGAACCGGCAAGCCGCGCCGGTGACGAATCCCTCGGTAGCAGTTGATATCCTTCAGTCGGGCGATGTTCTGCGCGACCTGGCGGCGCAACTGGCCCTCGATGGTATAGTCCTTGTCGAGGATCGCGGCCAGGCGGGCCAACTCGTCTTCACGCAGCTCTTTAGCGCGAATATGAGGGTCTATACCCGCCCGATGGCACAGAGTCCGTGCAATCTTCGGCCCTACGCCATACAGATAGGTCAACGCTATCACGGTTGGCCGCTCTCCGGGGACGTCAACACCCAGAATACGTGGCATAGCGAGTTGCTCCCTGTATTTTCAGCGCCGCCGCAGTGGTACACCGGCAGCGGGGATTTTCATCGCAAAGTCTAACCTTGTCGTTGTTTATGGCGCGGATTACTGCACACGATGTAGATCACGCCCCGGCGGCGGACCACTTTGCAGTTCTCGCATATCCGTTTGACGCTGGCTCGAACTTTCATGGCTCGGACCCTCGGTTGTCGAGCGCTTTGCCCCGAAACATTTTAGTTTAACGCCTGGCTGGGCCTATTGGCAAGTAGTCCTGTTGTTGCCACAGATTCCCCACGGTCGGTCAACCCCATCTCGGCCACCCCCGCCAAGCTGATTACAGTTATAGCTCAAACACGTTTTCCGCTACGCGGCTCCGCCCGACCGGCCAGAGCCGTCGCTTATGCTTCTGCCTTGTGAGTCCCCAATGCCCCCTACTGTGGGATTCTCTGATTCCTCTGCCTCCGGGAGCACGGTAGTTTACCAACTTTCTCCATTAGGCCCAGCCGTTAGGATCAACGGCCCCTGGGCAGTCATGGCCACGGTATGCTCGAAGTGAGCGCTCGGTTTGCCGTCGGCGGTGACCTGGGTCCACCTGTCGCGTGCGGTGTACACCTGCTTCTTCCCCATGTTGACCATCGGCTCGATGGCGATAACCAGCCCGGGTTGCAAGCGGAAGTCGCCGCTGCGGCGCAACTGCGGGCTGACGAAATTGGGCACTTGCGGCTCCTCGTGCATCTGGCGGCCGATCCCGTGACCGACGAACGCCTCGACCACCGAGAACCCACTGTGCTTGACGAACCTTTCCATTTCGGCGGCCACCTCGCTCCAGCGGCTGCACCGTCCCATCAGCTCGATGGCCAGGGCCAACACTCCTCTAGTAACGTCTATCAGGCGCCGCACCTCGGGCGCCACCCGACCTATCGGGTATGTGGCTGCCGCGTCGCCACACCACCCGTTCAATTTGCAGCCAGTGTCTAGGCTGACGATGTCGCCTTCCTTAAGTTTTCGGGGGCCGGGAATACCGTGTACTACCTGCTCGTTGATGGAAATACAGGTCACGGCCGGGAAGGGCGGGCCGTCTCCGTCCGGATGTGGGTAGTTTTTGAATAGCGGCACAGCATTATGCGCCGCGAAAAACTTCTCCACCGCCGCGTCGATTTCTTTGGTGGTCACACCGGGCTGCATCATGCTGGCGGCAAGCCGATGCGCTTCCCAAGTCAACAAGCCTGCTTTGCGCATCTCGGCGATTTCGCGCGGCGAGCGAAGTATCTCCACCCCTGAGGCCCCCAAACCCAGTGCTCACTTGCCCACCTGATCCAGCGCCGCCGCCACGCGGCTAAATACCTCATCCACGCTGCCCACCCCGTCGACGCTGCGCAACAAACCACAGCGACTGTAATACTCCAACAGCGGTTCTGTCTGCTGGCGGTAAGCGACTAACCGCTGGCGGATCACCTCCGGGTCGTCGTCGGCTCGACCGCGGCCGGCTAGCCGCCGAAACAATTCGTCTTCCGGCACGCGCAGCTCCAATACGCAGTTGAGCGGAGTGCCTTGCTGGGCCAGCATCTGGTCCAAGGCTTCGGCCTGGGCGATGGTGCGCGGAAACCCGTCCAGCAAATATCCCGCGCGGCAATCCGGCTGTTGCAAGCGTTCGGCAATCAGGGCGATGATGATGTCGTCGGGCACCAGTTGGCCGGCGGACATATACACGTCGGCTTTCTTGCCGATCTCGGTTTGCGCGGCCCGAGCTGCCCGGAGCATATCGCCCGTGGACAAATGAGCGATACCGTAGGTCTTCACGATACGTTCGGCCTGGGTACCTTTTCCGGCTCCCGGCGGGCCGATGAACACTATTCGCATGGTAAACTCTCGATGCTCAGCGGACTACAACATGTAACATGCAAATTGCTCGCTCGTCTTTCCGGCAATCGGCAAAGGTCTTGCGGTGCAGGCCCGTGTGGCGCGCTGTCATTGCAACAAGCCGCGGTAGTTCTGCATCACCAGGTGGCTGTCGATTTTCTGCACTAGGTCGAAGGCCACACTGACGGCAATCAGCAGGCTGGTGCCACCATAAAAGCTGGCCACGTTCCAATCCACCCCAAGCAAAGTGCCGACAATGGTGGGCACCACGGCCACCACAGACAAGAAGCCCGCCCCCACATACGTGATGCGGACCATGACCTTCTCCAGATAGTCGGCCGTTCGACGTCCGGGACGGTATCCGGGGATGAACGAGCCGTAGTTTTTCAGGTTTTCGGCCATATCTTTAGGGTTGAAGGTGATGGCCGTCCAGAAGTAGCAGAAAAAGTAAATCAGCGCCACGTACAGCACGTTATAAACGAAAGAGGTACCGCGATGGAACGACTGCTCCAGTTCAAACCAGAAGGCACCATGGCGGGACAGATATTGGAAAATCACCTGGGGGAACAACAGCAGACTGCTGGCGAAGATGATGGGCATCACGCCGGCCTGGTTGACCCGCAATGGCAGATAGTTGCGCTGACCGCCGTACACCCGGCGGCCGCGAACGTGTTTCGCGCTCTGGATGGGAATGCGCCGCTGGCCCTGGTAAATAAACACTACCCCGGCGATGACGCCTACGAAAAGTACAGCCAAGGCGATCAAGGTCTCCGCCCCGACCTGGCCGGGAGTGCTACCCAGTTGCAACCCGCCTTCCCGCACCAGCGGGCCGAACAACTGGCGGCCGGCCTCGGGCATTCGGGCGACAATGCCGGCCATGATCAATAGGCTGATGCCGTTGCCGATGCCGTACTCGTCGATCTGCTCGCCCAACCACATCAGGAAGATCGTGCCGGCGGTCATGGTCATCACGCCGGTCAATTGCCAGCCGAAGCTGAATCCGCCGACCAAGAACTCCTCGTGTATCAAACCCTGAGCGGCCAAAAACCGCAGATAGAACCAGCTTTGCCCCATGCACAACACCACGGTGGCATAGCGGGTGTATTCGTTGATTTTCTTTTGCCCTGTTTCGCCTTCTTTTTTAAGTTTTTCCAGCGGTGCCCACACGCTGGCCAGCAGTTGGAAGATGATCGAAGCCGAGATATAGGGCATTATGCCCAGTCCGAATATCGTCGCTTCGTGCAGCTTGCTGGCGCTGAATTGCGCCACGACGCTGAACAACTCGCTCAGCGCGGCCTGTTCCCCGAAAAAGCTACGCATCGCGTCTTGATTGACCAGCGGCAAGGGGATTTGCCATCCGACGCGATACACCGCCAGCAGCGCCAGGGTAAACAGGATCTTCCTGCGCAGCTCCGGGATAGTAAACACTACGCGGATTTTTTCCCACATGGCTTGCTCCACTCAACCGAGTGGCTAAGCTGTTGCTTTGGCTTTCTGTTTGCCGACTGGCGCCGGGCCAGGCAGCACGACCACTTCCCCCCCGGCCTGCTCGATCTTCTGTTTCGCCGAGCGGCTGAAGCAATGGGCGGCCACTTTCAACCGCTTTTTCAACTCTCCATCGCCCAGCACTTTCAGCACCTGGTAACGCCCTTTGGCTAAGTTGCGTTGTTTGAGCGTTTCGGGCGTGACTTCATCCCCGTCGGAGAAGCGGGCTTCAAGCTGGCCGACGTTCACCACGGCCACGCTGCGCGCGAACCGGTTGTGGAAGCCGCGTTTGGGGATGCGGCGCACCAGGGGCATTTGTCCCCCCTCGAAACTCGGCTTACGCGACCAACCCGACCGCGACGCTTGACCCTTGTGGCCGCGCCCGGACGTCTTACCGTGGCCGGAACCGATGCCGCGCCCCACACGCTTGGGACGTTTGTTGCGATGTACGCCACGATGCACGTCGTCAAGATTCATGACAGGGAGACTCCTCGCAGCATTTCCACTTCTGCGCGGGAACGAAGTTGCCGCAGCGCCTCCACGGCCGCTTTGACCAGATTGTGCGGGTTGTTCGAGCCGTAGCTCTTGGTCAATATGTCCCGTATCCCAGCGCACTCGCACACCGCCCGAACCGCATCACCGGCAATGACGCCCGTGCCAGGCGCCGCCGGCAGCATCAACACCTTCGAGGCACCAAAATGCCCCTCGACTCGATGGGGAATAGTCGTTCCCTCCAATGGCACGCTGATCATATTTCGGGTGCCGTCGCGGATAGCCTTTTCCACCGCCGGAGGCACTTCGTTGGCCTTGCCGTACCCCCAGCCCACGCGCCCCTGGCCGTCGCCTACCACCACCAAGGCCGTGAAACTGAACCGGCGGCCACCTTTGACCACCGCGGCGCACCGCCGGATCTTGAGAACCTTGTCGATCAGTTCGCCATGTGTCGTCGGTTCCGTGGACATCTGCGCTCGCCCAACCCTACTGCTTGTTACTGTGGAATGGTAGTTTCGCTTCTGTTGCTGAACGCCGCTTGAAGGCACCTGGGGCTAAAAGACCAAACCGGCCTCGCGGGCGGCATCGGCTAACGCCGCCAATCGTCCATGATACTTGTACCTTCCCCGGTCGAAATACACCTCTTTCTGAATGCCTTTCTCCAAAGCCCGCTGGGCTAGCAGCTTGCCCACCAGGGCTGCGGCCGCTTTGTTGCCCCCGTAAGTGATCTGGCCACGCAACTGTTTGTCCAACGTGCTAGCCGCCACCAGGGTCCGCCCGACCGAATCGTCGATGATCTGAGCATAAATATGCTTATGACTGCGGAACACGCTCAACCGCAGTCGGCTGGCGTCGGCTTTCAGCCGATTGCGCACGCGAAAAGTGCGCCGTTGACGCCGTCGCTGTAACCGTCTGATCTTTGTCACAACTACCTCGATCGCTTAGCTTATACGGCAAATAGGCAAATCGTTCCCACCGGCCGCATCGGATTCACTTCCGCAGCCGTTTACCAAATGTATCCCAAGGCCATGCCAAACGTCGACCGTACCTCCGGCCCCAACCACCTGTTTACTTCACATACGCAAGATCAAGATAATGTGCAGAGGCGTCCGGTCCGCGCGCCGCTGGGCCTGTGGCTTATCCCTTACCGTTATTTGACCACCGCCTTACCCTGTTTGCGGCGGACCACTTCGCCCAGATAACGAATCCCCTTACCCTTGTATGGCTCCGGTTTTCTCAGCGCGCGGACATCCGCCGCAAACTCGCCGACAAGCTGCTTGTCGATGCCGCGGATGACGATGTGTTGCTGGTCGGGCACCGTGACTTTTAGCCCTGCCGGGATGGGCACTTGCAATTCGTTGGCGTATCCCACGCGCAATTGTAGGGTCTGTCCTTGCACAGCAGCCAAATAGCCCACGCCTTGGATTTCCAATCGCTTCTCGTATCCCTCGGTAACGCCCACCACCATGTTCTGGATCAATGCCCGCGTCAAACCGTGCAATGCCCGGCTCTGCCGCTGGTCATCTTGTCGGGTGACAGTAATGGTCTTGGCGCCGGGATCGTAGGCGACGCTGACCTCCGGGCGATGCTCCCAGGAAAGTTTGCCCAGCGGCCCCTCGATCGAAATGGTACGGTCCACGATCTGGACTTTGACGTTATCGGGCACTTTGACCGGTTTTTTTCCGATACGGGACATTTCCGATGCCTCCGTCTTGCTGCCGCCCTTTGCTTTGCATATATGCACTTTGTTTTGCGTCCTACCGCCCTGGATGCCCAGCTCAGCATGTGCCGCCCAGCATGGTAGCCTACCACACTTCGCACAGCACCTCGCCGCCCAGGCGGCGCTGGCGCGCCTCGCGGTCGCTGACCACTCCCCGACTGGTGCTGATGATGCTGATTCCCAATCCGCCCAGCACCGGACGGAGATTGGCCGCTTTGGCATACACCCTGCGGCCCGGCTTGCTGATCCGCCGGATGCGCCGGATCACTCGCTCGCCATTAGGCCCATATTTCAGGTACACGCGCAAATGGCTGGCTGGCTTGGCTTCTACTATTTCCCAATCCCAAATGTAACCCTCGCGTTTGAGCACCTCGGCCACGCCGCGTTTGACTTTCGACAGGGGAACATCGACATGGGGTCGTTCCACGCGGATGGCGTTACGGATGCGGGTCAACATATCGGCGATGGGGTCGGTCATCATATTCGAGTATCCCCTTTACCAACTCGCCTTGCGGACACCCGGTATCATTCCCTGGTCCGCCAACTTGCGGAAACACAACCGGCAAATACCAAACTTGCGGTAAACCGCACGCGGCCGACCGCACAAACGACACCGCCGCACCAAGCGCGTGCGGTACTTCGGCGGACGCAGAGCTTTGATTATCTTCGCTTTGCTTGCCATCAGAATGTTTTCCGTTTTCCTCTCGGGACTGCTAATCAACGTCCAATCGTCCGGCAATTAACGGCTAATCGTCCTCCGGCCAGTCCAGCCGGCCGATCGCTTCAGTCGCCCCTCCGGGTGCAGCGCCTCCGAACCTACAACACGAACTGCTTGCCAGCAGAAACGCAACGCCGCGCGCCGATCACGCCGGCCGCAGCGGCACCCCCAATCGGCGGAGCAGCTCTCGCGCCTCGTCGTCGTTCTTGGCCGTGGTGACGATGGTTACGTTCATGCCTTGGGTCTTGGTGTATTTGTCTGGGTTTACCTCCGGGAAGACCAGTTGTTCGGTCAAACCGAGGCTGAAGTTGCCGCGGCCGTCGAAGGCGTTCGGGTTCAAACCACGAAAATCACGGACCCGCGGCAAAGCCAACGAAATCAACCGATCCAGGAACTCGTACATCCGCCGCCCGCGCAACGTCACCATGCAGCCGATGGACATCCCTTTGCGGACGTGGAACCCGGCAATCGACTTCTTGGCTCGCGTGACCACCGGTTTCTGTCCGGCAATGGTCTTCAGCGCGTCCATCGCCTCTTCCAGGTACTTCTTGTCGTTGATCGCGCTGCCCACGCCCATGTTGATGACGATCTTCTCCAGTCTGGGCAGAGAGAGACGGTTGGTGCGGCCGAACTTCTCGGCCAGCGCCGGCAGCACTTCCTTGGTGTACCGCTCCCAAAGGCGCGGCACAGGGGCTTCGACTTCGCCGCTAGGGGCAGCTTCCTGTTTTTTTCGCCCTTTGGACGGCTGCTGCGACCTTTCCGTTTTCGCCGGCTTAGCCTTGCCTTTGCCCTGCTGGCCGGCAGTATGCCCGCTGGGCTGCGCTTCCGGCTGCTGTTCCGAATTGCCTTCCGACTGCGCTTCCGATCGTACTTCCGGTTTTTCCTCGCTCATAGCGATCACGCTTTCTTTGCATAGCGCGCTCTGGGCGGAGCGATCTGGCCGTTGCCGGCACCGCAATTCTTACAGTAGCGCTCTTTCGAGCCGTCATCCAGATAGCGTGCGCCCATCCGCGCCGCCTTCCCGCACTTCTCGCACACCAGCAACACGTTGGAGGCATCGATTGGCATTTCCTTCGACAGCCGACCGCCTTGCGGATTGCGCTGCGTGCGGCGGACATGCTTGTACACGCGATTGACGCCTTCGACCACCAAACGTCCCGACTTGCGATCTATCCGCAGCACCTTGCCGCGCTGGCCGCGATCTTCGCCGGCAATCACTTCCACCAAGTCGTTGGTGCGAATCCACATTAGACCACCTCCGCAGCAAGGCTGACGATCTTCATAAAGTTCTTCTCGCGCAATTCCCGCGCCACGGCGCCGAATATCCGCGTGCCTCGCGGATTCTGCTCGTTATCGATAAGTACCGCCGCGTTGCTGTCGAAGCGGACGTAACTGCCGTCGGGGCGCCGGGTGGGCTTCTTGCAGCGGACGATCACCGCCCGAACCACCGACCCCTTCTTAAAATCGCTAGTGGGCAACACGCTCTTGATGCTGCACACCACGATGTCGCCCAGTCCGGCGTAACGCCGCCGGCTGCCCCCCAACACTTTTATGCACATCAACTCCTTGGCCCCGGTATTGTCGGCCACGGCCAGTCTGGTTTGTGTCTGAATCATGGCTGTCGTTCCGCTCAGTCACTGCTCTGTTATCGCCATCTTGTATGCATATATCTGTTATGCACTCGTGTGGTATGTCCTCGGCCGCAGCGATCTGCCCTCGTATTGCCCTTTTATTGCCCCCGTCTCATGCGCCGATGCCGCTTGGCGCGCCGCCACGCTCGGCAACTGCACGCCAGCAACACCACGCATACTGCAAGCTAGACCTGCGGTGGTGGTTGTTCCCCGCCGTCCGCTTGCGGTTCGGTGGGGCCGGACCGCACGGCAAAAACCCCGGCCTGCGGCTGGGCCTGACCGGACTGGCTGCCGGAGCCTTTGTCGAGCTGCTCGAGCTGATCACCCTGACCAACTTGATCGACTTGATCGACCTGCTCACCGCGCGCCCGCGCACGCAGCGCTGCCCGCATGGCAGCCAAATCGACCATGCGGCCCTTTTCCACTACGCGCACCAGTTCCCAGCGTTTGAGCCGAGAGCGGGGACGCGATTCGATAATTTCCACCACATCGCCAGCGTGCGAAGCGTTCTGTTCGTCATGGACGTAGCAGATCGTCCGCCGACGAAGGTACTTGCCATATCTGGGATGGCGCACCAGGCGGGGAATTTCCACCCGCCGGGTCTTTGCCGCCTTGTCGCTGATGACGATTCCTATGGCCACGCGCTTGGGCATATTGCACTCTTTTCTCAACTCGACCGGCTGCTCAGCGGTCTGGTGTGCGCCGACGACCATCACAGCACCGCCCAGCACCGCCTTACCTGTGGTCTTGCCTGTGCCAAACTATGGTCGATTCTGTTGGCTCAACTGTAACAATCTGTCGCCTTGCCGCTGTTGTTCTCGCTCACTACTGCGACTATTTCTGGTGTATAGCTCCCTTCGACGTACGGTCCGAAACGATACTCGCCTTATAGAACCCGCGGCGCAGGGCTTTATGCCCCGGTGCTCTACGCGCCTGCCTGGATGGCCTGCGACTGCTGCGCCTGTGCCGCCCGCTTCCGGGCCCGTTCGTTCTGGATTGTCTTGATTCTGGCAATTAGCCGCCGCTGTTTCCTCAGTTCGCTGGGCGCGTCAAGTCGCTCGGTTTGGGCCTGCAAGCGCAGGTGATACAACTGGTCGATGGCGTCTTTCAGTGTTAGCGCCAGCAACTCGTCGCTCATTTCCCTAAGTTCCGCTGCCTTACTCATTGCCGTATAGCCTTACTGTTGTTACGCCCGACAACCTTCTGTTACGCCCGACAATCTTCCCGGCCATCTTGCCACAACGGCTCTTTCCCACATCTGTTCTTTCCCATGCCGGTTGTTCGCCATACCCGCTGTTCCCTACAGCTCCATTTTCCCCATTTCCATCTTACCCCGTATCCGTCTTTCCGCGGCCTTTTGGTCCAGCGACTTGCACTCATGCGGGGCGACGGCGGAGAAATCGGACCTTGATCGGCATTTTGTGGGCCAAGCGGGCGAAGCACAGCCGGGCCGCTTCCTCAGACACTCCGCTGATTTCGTACAACACCGTCCCTGGTTTTACCACCGCCGCCCAATACTCTGGTTCTCCTTTTCCTTTTCCCATCCGTGTTTCCAACGGGATAGAGGTAATTGGCTTATGGGGAAATATGCGCACGTACAACCGTCCCTCGCTGCGGAGGTACTGCTGAGCGGCGATACGGCCGGCCTCGATGGTCGCAGCGCTGATCCAACCGCCTTGGGTGGCTTGCAGTCCGAAATCGCCGAAGACCACGCGGTTGCCGCGTGCGGCTTCACCTCTTATACGCCCTCTTTGGCTTTTTCGGAACTTGACCCTTTTGGGCATCATCGCCATCGGATTCGTCCTCGCTATACGTACCCTGGTTTATCCACACTTGTACGCCGATGTGTCCCTGCGGGATTTTGGCTTCGGCGAAACCGTAGTCGATCTTCGCCCGCAGTGTCGACAGCGGCATGGAGCCGGCGATTTGCTTTTCGCGGCGGGACATTTCGGCCCCACCCAGTCGCCCAGATAGCTGTACCTTTATCCCTTTGGCGCCGGCTTCCATCGTTTGTTCGATGGCGCGCTTCATCGTCCGGCGGAAGCCTGCCCGCTTGGACAACTGTTCGGCGATGTCCTCGGCCACCAATTGGGCCACCAGCTCCGGTCTTTTGATTTCCTCGATCTTGATACTGATTCGTCTTCCGGTCTTGTCCTGGAGCTGCTTCTCCAATTCCTCTACCCGTTCCCCTTTGCGGCCAATCAGTATTCCCGGCCGAGAGGTGAAAAGTATTACCTTCACCTCGTCGCGGGTACGTTCGATTTCGATTTTGGCCAATCCTGGGTAAGCGGGTTTGCCCTGTTTGTCTTTAGCGTTCTTGATGAAATCCCGAATACGCTGGTCTTCCACCAACAGATCGGCGAATTCCTGCTTGGAGGCGAACCAACGGCTTTTCCAGCCGGTCATGATCCCGGTGCGAAAGCCTATAGGGTTGACTTTTTGACCCATGAGTCACTCCAACTCAATGCGAATATGGGAAGTTCGCTTGAGGATAATCGACGCCATGCCGCGCGCCCGGGGACGCCATCGCTTGAACATCGGGCCGCCGTCAATGCGCACATCCACTACTTGTAACCGGTTCACATGCGGGCACCTCAAATCCTCGGCGTTGGCCATGGCGCTTCGCAGCACCTTCTCCAGCATCCGCGCCCCGCGCTGGGGCATATAGCGAAGCAGTTCCAGCGCCTCGTTAGCGTCTTTGCCACGGATCAAGTCGGCCAGTGGCCTGACCTTTCGTGGGCTGATACGCGCAAACCGGTGCGTTGCTAAGTACCCCATATCCGCGCCCCTGCTACCGCTTCCCCTTACCGCCATGACCGCGGAAGATCCGCGTGGGAGCAAATTCCCCCAAACGATGTCCCACCATTTCCTCGGTTACGAACACTTTCACGTGCGTCTTGCCGTTGTGAACCATGAAGGTGTGTCCGACGAACTCGGGAACAATCGTACAGGCCCTGGCCCAGGTCTTTATCGGTTCCTTGTGCCCTGTCTTGTTCAGCTTATCCACTTTGAAATACAACTTGGGATCGACGAAAGGGCCTTTTTTCTTCGACCGACTCATGTTGTGGCCTTCCCCTATCGGCTGTTGATTTTGGCGCTCCGGCCTGCTGGGCGAATCGGCCCAAGCCGGTGGCCGCCAGAGTGATTTCCCTATCCTTGCCGCACTTGCCTGCGCGATACAGTTCCCTTGTTACCGCGATACTGTTCCCTTGTTTACTTGGTCGCTTGCTACTTGTACCCTGCTCTTGCTACTTTGCTACTTGTACCTTTGCTCTTGTGCTCTTGCTACTTGAGGATCAATTGCCCGTAACGCACCGACCGGCGCCGCCGGATAATCGCCTTATTGGAGGCTTTGCGGCGTTTCCGGGTAGCGCCGCCCTTGGCCGATTTTCCGGTGGGGCTGACCGGATGGCGCCCGCCTTTAGTGCGTCCTTCGCCTCCGCCGTGGGGATGATCGATGGGGTTCATGGCCGTGCCGCGCACGTGCGGGCGTCGGCCTAGCCATCGGCGTCTCCCGGCTTTGCCATACACAATTCCCATGTGTTCAGCGTTGCCCACCGTGCCGATGGTCGCTCGGCACGCCGCCGGCACGCGCCGTATTTCGCCGCTGGGCAGGTTGATTTGCGCCCAATTGGCGTCGCGGGCCGCCAACACCGCTTTAGCCCCGGCCGAGCGGCATAACGCCCCGCCGCGCCCCGGTTGCATCTCAATGTTGTGTATCTCCATGCCCAAGGGAATGTTGGCCAACGGCAAACAATTTCCCACCGCTGCCGGCGCGTCCTTCCCGCTAAGCACCTGATCGCCAACCTTCAAACCGTCCGGGGCGAGTATGAACCTCTTTTCCCCGTCGGCGTAGTGCAGCAGCGCTACGCGGGCGCTACGGTTCGGGTCGTACTGTATGGAGTTGACCACCGCCGGGATGCCGTCTTTATCGCGGCGGAAGTCGATAATCCGCAACTTTCGCTTGTGGCCACCGCCCCGGTGCCGACAAGTGATAATCCCCTGATTATTGCGGCCACCGGTCGGCTTCTTGGTGCGCAACAGATGCTTCGGCGGCTTCGCACCGGGCGTAAGCTCGGCGAAGTCGCTAACCGTCGCCCCGCGACGACCAGGTGTAATCGGATCGTAGCGCCGTAGTCCCATGACCTGCTGCCTTCCGTCGATTGACTAGAAGAAGTCGATCCGGCTTTCAGGATCGAGCTTGACGATGGCTTTCTTCCACTTCTTGGTGACGCCGCGTTTGAAACGCGTCCGTCTTGGTTTCCCCTTGCGATTCTGGGTATTGACCGCCACCACCTTTACGTCGAACAACACCTCTACCGCACGGCGAATCTGCGCCTTATTGGCCGCCGGGTTGACTTCGAATGCGTATGCATTCTGCCGGGTGGCCTTGTGCATCCCTTTTTCCGTGACCAATGGCCGGAGGATGACCTGGTAAGGCTCCAGCTCCGGTCCCCGCTGTCGGTCCTGCTTTGGCTTGCCCCGTGCCATGCCATCAACCCCCGTGTGCGATGCGTCGTTCGACGGCTCGTTTCCGCCTCCGACCACTCCGCCAACCGCTTCTGGTTGGTCAGAACGAAAAAGCTTTATCCGCCGTTCGGGCCTCTACCTAATCCACCTGCGCCAACTGTCTTAACCTTTGTGTGTGTAGCACTTAAATGTGTTACTTTATTCCACCAAAACGTCGTTGTTACTTTCTTACAGCGCGGCTGTTTTGCAGCTACACCGCGGCCGACTGCTGGGTCTGCGATGCGGCCTCGGCCCGGTACTTGGCTCGCAAAGCATCCAGCGCGGCAGTCGTCATGAGCAACCGCTGCGGCCGAAGCACCTCCAGCGCGTTCAGTTCGCCAACCGGCATAACCGAAACTGCTTGGATGTTACGGGCACTTTTGTAAACGTTCGCATCGTAGCTGGGCAAGCCCAGCAGAAGGCGCATCCCTTCCAGCTTCAGTGCCTTGAGCAGCGCGGCCATTTCGCGTGTTTTCGGTTCCGCAAAGTTCAGCTCGTTTATCAACACTACTTCTTGGTCCCGCAGCCTGGCTGCAATGGCCATGCGAGTGGCCAATTGCAGGGCCTTGCGGGGCAGGCGGTACGACCAGTCGCGCGGCCGCAGGGCATGAGCCATGCCTCCACCGCGGCGGATGTTCGTCCGCCGATTACCCGCACGCGCCCGACCGGTACCCTTTTGCCGGTAGAGCTTCCTGGTCGAACCAGCGACTTCCGAGCGGCCCTTGGTCTTCACCGTGCCTTGCCGCTGGTTGGCCTGGTACATTACCACGGCATCGTGCAATAGTTGCTTGTTGATGCGCGTGGCGAACTCGGCCGGGTCGATTTCATACGTCCCGACTTGTGTTCCCTGCTTATCGAATACGGGCAAGCTTACCATCGTCGCCCCCGGATACCTTCTCAGGCGGCGAATTGCCTGCGCAGCTCACACGATCATCGCTACTGGAAAACCGGCGAGGCACCTGCGGCTTGATTTGGGCCGTTAGTCCGGCGCGCCCTTGCCGCCTTACCGTCGATCGGTGCGATGGCTAAAGCAATTCCCCGCGGAATTTCGTACTACGCTCCTGGTTACTACCTCACCACGTTGGTCTTGCGGATGATAAGCAACCCGCCGTTTGGTCCGGGCACAGCGCCGCGCACCACCAGCAGGTTATGCTCTGCATCGATTCTCACCACTTTTAGGTTGCGGACGGTGCAACGCTCCACGCCATAATGCCCGGCCATACGTTTTCCCTTGAAGACGTGGTGTGGATCGGTGTTGCAGCCGATCGAGCCGGGATGCCTATGCACTTTCTTGACGCCGTGCGAGGCCCGTTGACCGCGAAAGCCGTGTCTTTTCATCACCCCAGCCGTACCCCGCCCCTTTGTAATTCCAACTACATCTACGGCTGGTATGTCTTTGAACAGGTCGACGCGCAGTTCCTGGCCCACTTGGTAACCTTCGATGGGGCCCCGCAACTCGCGGATGAAACGCTTAGGCTCGCAATCGGCCTTGGGCACGGGCGCCACGCCTGCCGCAGCTCGCGCACGTTGGCGTTTGCTATCCAATCTGGCGACGTGACCTCGGGCGGCGCGGGAAGCAAGGCGACGCGGTTTATCCAGGTATCCCAGTTGGACCGCTTCGTAGCCGTCGCGTTCCAACGTCCGCAATTGCAGGACATGGCACGGACCGGCTTGAATTATCGTAACGGGGATGACCCGACCGTCCGGTTCGAACAATTGGGTCATCCCGACCTTGCGGCCGAGAAGTCCAACAGTCATTTGTGTCGCCTTTCAGTGCGCCGCCTGGCAGGAACCACCGGCTGGACATGCACCGGTATTACCTGCCCGGCTTCCAATCCATATACACCACCAGTTTTGCGGATACGTCTTACTGCCAAACAATCCGGCAAAACCTTGCAGCCCGGCCGTAAGCCAGTGAGGCTTGCGAACGAATCTCCGGCCGCACTGCACCCGGCGTCGACCGGCTTACCGCCCTGCCGCCCGACACCAACGCTAGTGCCGACTGGTGGTCTTGATTTTGATATCGACGCCAGCCGGCAAGCTGAGCTTGTTTAGTTCTTCGATCGTCTTGGCAGTCGGCTGCTCGATGTCGATCAGCCGCTTATGGGTGCGGATTTCGTACTGCTGGCGGGCCTTCTTGTCCACATGCGGGCTGGACAACACTGTGTAACGCTCGATCCGAGTAGGCAGCGGAATTGGGCCACGCACCACGGCCCCGGTCCGCTTGGCCGTGTCCACGATCTCGCCGGCGCTCTGATCCAACACGGCGTGATCGTATGCCTCCATTCGGATACGAATGACCTCTTTCGTCTGCCCAGACACAGCAGCCTCTCCGCCAAAAACCAGTGCCAATTGTCAAAGACGCCCGGTCTAAATGGCCGGGAACCATTCATACTAGCGGCTGCGGCGAAGAGCGTCAACGGGATGCCGACAAAAATTTGGTTCCGCGTGCCCGTCGTGGACTGACAGCCGGAAAACTCCGCGCCAAAGCCGCAAGTTGGGAGATTTACCTATCTTCTTATTTGAGCCAGTCTTCCGATTCTATCTAGCCACACATTAACAGCTACTCGACGTGTGTGAGGATGTCATCGAGTTGGCCGTCGAGAACGCGTTGGGCGGCTGCCCGGACGGCGTCGGACTTGGGACGGAAGGCGAACGAGCAACCGGCGGCCCGCAACATGCAAATGTCGTTCTCGCCGTCGCCCACTGCAAGGATTTGCTCCCGTCCCAAGCCAAGGCGTTCTGTCAGGTGGTGCAACACGTTGACTTTGCAGGAGACGTGCAACGGGCAGCCGCGGGGATGGATCATCGCCGGCGAAAGCGTCACCCGACCGGTTGCCTTGCCTTGCTGAAAGCGCATCAGGTTAGCGAAGGCGAAGTCGGCGAACACGCGTCGGCGAACTATTTCGGCAGCTACTTGGAAACTATCGGTGACAATACACACTCGGTAGCCGCGTTTGCGCAACTCCAACACAAGCTGCCGGGCGCCGGCCTGGAGGGGCATGTCGCGGGCGACCTGCTCGAAGATGGTGCGCGGAACTCCGGTGAACAAAGCGGCGATGGCTCGGGTGCGCTCGCCGGGATCCATTTTCAAGTTGTCCAAATATTGCGAAAGGGCGCCGCTCATGGCCGTCTGCCGCGCTAATTCCACCACGTAGCGGCCATCCAACAGCACGCCATCCATGTCGAACAACGCCAGCTTTTCCACCGCTTCGAATTTCTGCAAAGCGATGCCGATCTCGGCCTCCATGTGCCGTTCGATCTCTTGTACTTCCAACAAATGCGAACCTTTGAGCCGCCCATGCCGCGCTGCCCGAGCCATGATTGTCCGCACCACTTGAGCGGCCATATCGCCCAGCAATTCCAGCGGATGGCTGTCGTGCTCGATATGTCCTACGTCCACTTCTACCAGCCGTGCGCCCTGCACGGCGGCGTCGATCAGCAGGCCTACGTCCACCCCGTAGTCGGTCTCGAAAGTCAGTCGCTGCAATAGCGACCGCCGCGCTGCCATTATTCCGCCCAGCGGCTGTTCGAAATGAGCCAGCTCCGGGAAGAATAGGCGCAGCAAGGGGCGGGCCGTCAGCGTCGTCACCCTGCCGGCGGTGCGCGTAAAGCGCGCCTTGACGAAATCGGCCTGGTCGGACAACAGGGGGGCTTTAAGCCGAGCGATCAGGTCCTCGCTCAGCCCGTGAAGGTCTCCGTCCAGATAAACCACTAGCTCCTGCGTGGCGGCGCGCATACCATCTTCCATCGACGCCCCCTTGCCCAACAAAGTGCTGGTGAGTACTACGGCACCGGCTTCGCGTGCGGCGTCGGGGGTGCCGTCGATCGAGCCATCGTCGACGACCAGCACCTCGCTGACATCGGGGTCGCGCCACGCCAGCCGCACCACATCGGCCACGGTGGCCGACTCGTTGAGCACCGGGATCACGACGGAAATCATCTGCCCTCCTCCCGGTGTATAGACCATCTTCGATAAGCCAACTGTATTTTAACTGTATGTTACGGCTTTTGGTGGCCGTTTGCCAGTGCGGCCGGAAGGGCCCCGCTCAACCTCGCCGCCTCCCATACGACCGGCAGGGTCTAACCGCCCAGAACAGGTCGAGCTTTTCGGCCCCTCGCGCAGCGCTACGAGCCGTCTGGGTCCGTCGGCCGTCGCCGCCGACCGACCCGCGCCACAAAACACAGGCGTTTCGACTACCTACCGCGCTGTTGACTGGCGGGCGGGAGCCGTGGGGGCACGGGCAGCGTTATGGTGAAGCGGGTGCCGCGTCCCAGCTCGCTCTGGAGGCCGATGCTGCCGCCATGGGCTTCGACGATATTGCGGGCAGTAGGCAGTCCCAAGCCAGTACCGCCGGGTTTGGTCGAGTAGAATACGTCGAATACCTTGGCCTGCGTTTGTTCATCCATGCCGCACCCGGTATCGATCACGTCCAGCGCCACACCATCGGCAGTACTGTAAGTGCGCACTACTATTTGGCCGCCCTGAGGCATTGCCTGTTGGGCGTTAAGCAGCAGGTTCAGCAGGGCGCCGCGCAGGGCCTCGGCATCTAGCATCACTATCGGCAGGTCGCTGGCCAGGTAATCGACGATTTCGATTTGCGCTTCGGCGGCCTTGGGGCGAAAGAAATCGAGCACCTTGCGCACCACCTCGTTAAGATCGGCGGCCTGAAGCTTCAGCCGGCGGACGTTGGCGAAGTTGAGAAAGTCGTCGAGCATTTTCTCCAGCCGCTGGCACTCGCGCTGCACCAATTGCACCTTGTGCAAAGCGCGACGGTCGCGCGGAGAATCGGAGGCCGCCAAATCCTCCGCCAGCAAGTCCATGTTCAGTCGAATAGTGCCGAGCGGATTTCGGATTTCGTGAGCCAATGCGCCGGCCAGCCTGGCGATCTCGGTGTAGCGGTCTACCAGGCGCTGGTTCTGCTCTTGCAGTTCTTTGAGCGACGGGTTGAGCATTTCGGCAGGCCTTAGCGGTCCCGGCGGTGGCCCCGGCCGCCGTTGTCGCGACGGTGGTGACCGCGCGGGCCGTTATCGCCACGTCGGGCGCCTTCGCGGCCGCCGGAACGTGTACCTTCGCGGGCCGGTTCGCGTGAACCCTCGCGCGCGCCTTGCCCGCCGGTGGTTTCGCCCAGTTCGCGCATCGCCGCTCGGCGGCTGAGCTTCACCCGGTCTTGCTCGTCGATAGCGATAACTTTGACTTTAACCGGGTCGCCGACGCGCAGCACGTCGGAAACGCTGGAGATGTACTCGTCGGAAATCTCGCTGATGTGGCACAGCCCATCCTTGCCCGGCAGTATCTCGATGAACGCCCCGAAGTCTTTGATGCTTGCCACTCGCCCCTCGTAGATGCGGCCGATTTCGATGGAAGCGGTGACTGCTTCCACGCGCTTGAGGGCTTCCTGAGTGCCTTCGGGCGTATAAGCGGCGATGGTCACGGTGCCGTCGTCTTCTACTTCGATGATCGCGCCGGTCTGGTTCTGAATGGCCCGAATTGTCCTCCCGCCGGGACCAATCAGCAGGCCGATCTTGTCCGGATCGATATGCGTACGCAGCAGCCGGGGTGCCCAGGGCGAGATGTCGGCGCGCGGCCGCGGAATAGCGGTGAGCATCTTGCGGAGGATTTCGATGCGTGCCTCGCGGGCCTGCATCAAAGTGGCACGGATGATTTCCTCGGTTATTCCGTCGATCTTCAGGTCCAACTGGATTCCCGTCACGCCGTTTTGCGTACCGGCGATCTTGAAATCCATGTCGCCGAAGTGGTCTTCTTCGCCGATAATATCGGTCAGCAACAGCCAGCGGTCGTCCTCTTTCACTAGCCCGATGGAAATGCCGGCCACCGGATTGCTGATCGGCACTCCCGCGGCCATCAGCCCCAGGGTAGCGGCGCACACGGTGGCCATCGAGCTGGAGCCGTTGGATTCGAGGATGTCGGAGATGATACGGATGGTATAGGGGAAATGTTCCTCATCGGGCAACACTGGCTGGATAGAGCGTTCGGCCAGTGCGCCGTGCCCGATCTCCCGCCGGCTTGGCCCGCGCACCGGCCGGCATTCGCCTACGGAGAACGGTGGGAAGTAGTAATGAAGCATGAACTTTTGGGTGTATTCCTCTTGGAGGCCGTCGACACGCTGTTCGTCGCGGCCAGTGCCCAGCGTCACCGTGGCTAGGGCCTGCGTTTCACCCCGCTGGAACAAAGCCGAGCCATGAACCCGCGGCAGCACGTCCACCCGACACTCCACCGGGCGCAACGCCTTGGGGTCGCGTCCGTCGGGGCGCCGGCCGGAGAGAATCAAATCGCGCACTACCCGACTTTCCAACTGCAACCACGACTCCTCGAACTGTTCTAGCCGCAGGGGATCTACGGTGGTAATACCTTCGGGAAACAGCTCCGCCAGGACTTTGGTCTTCAGGGTGTTGCAAGCTTCGGCCCGGGCCAACTTCCCTTCGACCTGTTTTGCCTCCCGCAGTGGCTCGTAATATTTTTGTTTTAGTTCGTCCAGCAGTGGGTTGGGCGGCGGAACGGGATATTCCGCCTTTTTCGCGCCGGCCTTCTCGGCCAGTTCTCGCTGCATCTGGCACACCTGGCGCACCAGCTCGTGGGCTGCCATTATGGCGTCGGCCATTCGGCTTTCGGGCATTTCGCGGGCGAAACCCTCGATCATCAACACCGATTGTTCATTGCCGGAGACGACCAGGTCCAGCTCGCTTTCTTCCAGCGCGTCGTAGGTCGGAAATGGCACCCACTGGCCATCCAGAAATCCCAGGCGCACCGTGCCCAGCGGCCCGCGGAAAGGCAGAGGCGATAGCTCCAGCGCCGCCGAAGCGCCGATGACGGCCAACACGTCGGGGTCGTGTTGGCGGTCGCTGGCCAGCACGTAAGCCTGCACCTGGACCTCGTTGCGGAACCACGCTGGGAACAGCGGTCGCAAAGGGCGATCGATCAGCCGGGAGGTAAGAATTTCCTTGACCGTGGGGCGTCCCTCGCGCTTGAGGAACCCGCCGGGAAACTTGCCCGCCGCGGCCACCCGCTCCCGATAATCGCAAGTCAAGGGAAAGAAATCGCCGGGTCGGGGCAGCCCAGACGACACGGCCACAAGCACAACCGTTTCGCCATATTGCACCAGACAGCTTCCGGCGGCCTGCTTGGCCAGTTCTCCAGTTTCTATCCGCAGAGTATGTGCCCCGATCTTGCGCTGTACTTCGACTTTCAAAGCTGCGTCCTACCCTTGGTTTTGGCCAGCAAGTTCCTGCAAAGGCGTTTGGGAAAAGAACATCTCGACCACGGCAAACCGGCTGGCCAGCATTGCGCTGCGATGGTCCGGCTACCAGAGCCGCCCGGACAAGAACTGCCAACGCCCACCGCCGCGCCAGCCGCACTTGGCTGCCGGCTTGCGGCCCCAGACCGGCCAACCGAACCAAGCTGCGCCGCGGCCTTCCCCCCGCTGACGGCCGGGCAGCCCAGTTACTTGCGCAGCTCCAATCGCCGAAGAATATCGAGATATCGCTGCGGATCGATACGCTTGAGGTAGTCCAACAGCCGCCGCCGGCGACCGACAAGCATCAGCAGACTTCGCCGGCAGGCAAAGTCCTTCCTGTGCACGCGCAGGTGTTCGGTCAAGCCGTTGATACGCGTCGTCAGCAGGGCGATTTGGACCTCTGGGGAGCCGCTGTCGTGCTCACCCCGCCGATAAGCCTCGATTAACGCCTGTTTCCGCTCTTTGGTCAGCGACATCGGATACCGCAACTACTGTACATCGGTTGGCGGGGTCCGTGATGGCCGGATATCCCATCCTCCTACCGTCTTTGCTTGAACTCCGCCTGCTTCGACTTGATACTACCAATTACTGTTTACACCCGCTTCAGTTTAGCAACTTGAAAGCGGTTTGCAACCCGGGATAGCAAAAATCCATTTCTCCTATCCTTCCCCAACTGCCTAGCTCTCACCGTCCCGCACCGACCCGCTACCTGGCCTACCCACTGGTTGAAAACCGGTGGGTCGATGCTCCGCAAAACAAGGCCGACGCGATTGCTAGCAGATTTCTTCGGACGGTGCCCACAAACTTCGCATGCACCTTGGTTGGCGCCAGGCACTTAGCGCCATCGGCAACGTATCTGCCACAGAAAGCTACAGAACGATGATAGCCGACAGTCCTGTAGCATCACAGAAAACAAGCCGGTATTGCACGCCCCGGGCGAGGTTCGCGGCGCACTTACAAGCAAGGCGTACCCCACGGCGCAGCCGCAAGCAAAATCGAACCGGCGCGATATTGCCTAAAAATCTCAGAAAGCGCCCCCTGGGCCAGGCTTCGGCGGCGTGCGCGGCCGGAAGGCCGGTTTTTCCTCGCCCTGCTGTTCGGTAGTCGATGGGCTGGCTGCGCCGCTGACGCGCCCCGCCACGCCGTAACGGGTAACCTGTGTGGGGCTCTTCCAGCCCATCTGTTCGAGCAATTGAGACACCGGAATCTTGGCGATTCCCAGGCTATCGGCGCGGGAGATCATCTTGGAATACACGTCGGTAAGTCCGGCGGCGGTTTTTTCAGTTGGCTGTTCGCCAAGCACCAGATATCGCGTGTTGACCGTCATCTGGCCGATAATCTCGCCTTTTTCGTCGGTTTCGCAGTCGATCACGCCGCCGTTTAGCCGAATGATGTCCTTCAGCAGTTGGCGATCGCTGCGGCCGTCGCCATCGACGTCGATAAAGCCCGCTATGGCGAAGTGTTTTCGCTCGCCGGGGCTCCATAGCGGGGTGTGGATTTTGTCGCCAGGCATCAACGGATCGGAAGGGTTATGCTCGAGCACGCGGGCCTGGGCCAGATGCTCGCCCTCGATCTTGATCACTTCGATACTTCCTTTCTTGGCGGCGCGTGTCACCTGGGTAGCGTCGCCCGAGTAAACCGCAAAGGTGATCTGTAACGGCAAACCGTCGGCCCGACCAAGATTGATCCAGGCAATACCGCTGCGCTGATCCACCCAACGTATTTCGCCGCTCGGAACATCAAAAGTTTCCCGCCGCAGTTTGGCCAGTGTTTCGGAGTTGCGCTCGTTCTGGCGGACGACTTCCTCCAAACGGCTATGCATCTTCCTCAGCTCGGCCTCGCTCTTGTTTTTCAAATCGGCGGCTTCTTTCCTGGCCTCATCAAGTCTTTTTTGCAAGTCTTCGGCAGCTTTCAAAGCGTCGGCGCGGGCTTTGTTGGCATCGGCCTCCACGGCTTGACGATTCGCTTCAGCCCGCTTGGCGTCTTCGTCGAATTTGGCCACCTGCGCGGCCGAGCCTGCCTCGCGCTGTCTGAACTTTGCATCCAGGGCGGCCAAATCGTCTTGGAGCTTTTTCAACTCGGCACTCCTGCTAACCAGCGTATCGTGCAGCTCCTTTATCGCCAAACGATACTTTTGGGCTTCTGCCTCCAAGCCGCCGCCGTACTGCTTCATATCTTCGCGGTGCAAGTCGAGGATTTTCTCCACTTCTTCGCTTTCGTCTACGCCAATCAGCCCCTTCAACTGGTTCAGTTCGCCCTGCTTCTTCAAGGCTAAATCGCGCTGCTGTTGGGCCTCTTTTGACGCCGCCTCGGCATTCTCGGCCGCGCGTTGCGCCTGACTCCAAAACATGTAGGTAGTCACGCCCAGCAGGATCGTAAGCATGACGAAGATGATCAACGCCACCTGCAAGCCCTGGTTTTCACGCGCCATGACCTATTGACTCCGAATGGGGGCGGGCCGCCCGACAGTACATTCACTAATCGACTGTAACCCCTCGGCGCCGCACAACTGCCCGCGGCTAAAGTCCACTAGAAATGACGACTTAGGACGTTCCGAAGAGAACCCTAAGGACTACAATTGATTCTAGTCAGCCCGTAGCTTAGTGTCAACGAACGGCCGCGCAACCCCACCAACCGAACTGCCCAATCGTTGCACTTGATCGCCACAACGCAAGCGGCTCGCGCAAAGCGGGCCGTGGCCCTGTGGCTCCGTGGCCCGCTGTGGCACTAGACTCCGCCGTGTATCCGATTAGAATGTACTTGGTGCGGGTCGCAAGCTGCCGTGGGGGTGTGTTTGTGCCCCGAGGCAAACAGTGGGTAAGGCTGCGCCGACAGGCCGGGCGAACCGGGGCGGATGGCGGCCTGGGTGGCAATGCGTGTGTGGCAATGCGTGTTTTCCTTCCTGGTGCGTGGGACGTTCGCTAGCCGCAGATGGTCGCAACCTGTACTGCGGAAGTTGGTCTCTGGTTAGCACGCTGCACAGGAACCCGATCACGGCGGCAATGCTGATTGCACTTACTTGAGCATTCTTTGGAGAGTTTTGGGTATCCGCGCAAAGGTGAATGACCTTTGCAATGGCCTCAGTAACCACTAGGTTTGCCTGGGCGTCAGCGCCGGCGGTGGTTGGCGCGGTGAACAGTGCTTTCCTGACTGGAATCCTTTACCAAATGGCCGGGCAGCAAGACCCGCGCGAACAATCGGTGGTAGAATTTCGTGTCTGCCAGCGCTATCGGCCGCTGGAACCCATGGCGTCGGGGCATCTGTAGCGAATCCACATCTACGCACAAAAAGTGGGGCGACAACAGTCGGTTGTCGGCTTGGACGGCAAAAAACAACTTCTGGCAAAGCCGACAACACGGCTTTTCGTAAAGCTGACAGGACGATTGGGTTCCCCGACGTATCACGGGGCGCAGGCCGTAGTAGCCTGGCAGGATTGGTTGATGTTCGTAAAGGTCGATGTTCGTAAAGGTTGATGTTCGCAAAGATCGACGGTTTTGCGGAATTGAGGGTTTGTTGAAAAAGGAGTGCTGCGTTGTACGACGTGCTGTTGGATGATCTGGACGACCAGCCGGTTGCGCGTGCCGAGGACGTCATCGAGTTCGCCGAAAAGAGCGTCGACGCGCTGGACGACGAGGACCTTCTTCCTGAGCATCTGGAGGAAGATGAGCATATTGCTCAGGAAGAAGACCTTAGCGAAGACCTGGCTGAGATAGTCGACGAGGAGTCCTGGTCGGACGACCCGGTGCGGATGTACTTGACGCAGATGGGCGAAATCCCCCTGCTGACCAGGCAGGAGGAAGTGCGCCTAGCGCGGCAGATCGAGATGACCCGCGCCCGCTTCCGCCGCAAAGTGCTGGAGTGCGATTACGTAATGCAAACCGCCTTCAAGGTTCTGCGCCGCGTGCAGGAAGGCGAGTTGCCGTTCGATCGCACGGTGCAGGTATCGGTCACCGACCAGTTGGAAAAAGCCCAAATTCTGGGCCGTTTGCCATGCAACCTGCGCACGCTGGAAGCGCTGCTGAAGCGCAACCGGCACGACTACACCATCGCCACTAGTCGCAGCCGGCCGATGGCGGAGCGTCGGGCGGCGTGGCGGCGGCTGGCCCGACGCCGCCGGCGGTGCGTGCGACTGGTGGAAGAATTGGGTCTGCGCACCCAACGCATCGAGCCGATGATCAAGACCCTGGAGGAGTTCAGCCGCCGCGTCGACGAGCTGAAAGCCCGCATCGACGAACATCGCCGCCACAAGGGCAAGCCGCGGCAGCGCGAGCCGTGGGTGGTCGAATACCGCAACATCCTCCGGGCCACGCAGGAGACGCCCACCAGCCTGCGCAACCGGGTGGCCTACCTGAAGCAGATCTACGCTCAGTATCAGGAAGCCAAACGGGGCTTGTCGGAAGGCAATCTGCGTTTGGTGGTTTCGATCGCCAAGAAGTACCGCAATCGTGGTTTGGGCTTTTTGGACCTAATCCAGGAGGGCAACGCGGGGCTGATGCGAGCGGTCGATAAGTTCGAGTATCGCCGCGGGTTCAAGTTCTGCACCTATGCCACGTGGTGGATTCGCCAGGCCATTACCCGCGCAGTGGCCGACCAAAGCCGGACCATCCGCATCCCGGTACATATGGTCGAAACCATGTCGCGCGTGCGGAACGTGGCCCGAAAACTCCACCAGAAACTGGGCCGGGAACCGAGTTTGGAGGAAATATCCAAGGCGGCCGATATATGCGTAGACGAAGTGCGGCGTGTGCTGGCCATGAGCCGCTACCCGATCAGCCTCGACCGCCCGGTAGGTAACAGCGAAGATAGCCACTTCGGCGACTTGCTGCCGGATACCAGCGCCCGCAGCCCAGCCTCCGGTGCCGCTCACGGCATGTTACGCCAGCGGATCAACAAGGTCCTCAAGACGCTCAGCTACCGCGAGCGCGAGATCATCAAGCTACGGTACGGCTTGGGCGACGGCTACTGTTACACGCTGGAAGAAGTGGGCCACATCTTCAAAGTCACGCGCGAGCGCATCCGCCAAATCGAAGCCAAAGCGGTGCGCAAGCTTCAACAGCCCTGCCGTAGCCAAGAACTGGTGGGCTTTTTGGACTGACAGCCCCGCCAGTGTGCCTAGGCTCTGCCGACCGAAGCGAGCGCCTCGGGCACTGTGCCAAGTTCGATGAGGCGTCGCCCAGTGGCGCGGGGCACATGTTGCAGTTAGCTGTGAGTACCCGGATATTGATTTCCGCGGTCTCCCTGTGCTCTCAGGCTGCACAGTATGGCTCTCAGGCTGCAAAGTATGCCAGCACCGTGCAGCCCGAGGAAACATTACCACTGCAAACAAGCAGTCTGACACTTCAATTTCCGGACATGCTCCGCCAACCCGTAGTCTGGGCCGTGTGCGTCGCAGTTCATCGGCACCGTCACAGGGCGTGATGGACTTGTCCGCGGCAACGATTCGCTGATAGACTGTGAGCCTTACAATTCAGCTTTGAGACGGCTTGTATCAAGGGCCCACGGATGGCAGCAATACGGGGATTCGATTTCACCCTGCACATGCGTCTGCTGTGCCAGGACATGGTCGCCCGGCTGGACGATTTGCAGCACATCGATATGCAGCGAGTGGCCATCGGCTTCACTCAGACCCGAAGGCGGTCCGAGTACGGGCTGTACGCCGCGATTACGCCCCTGCGATTCGCCGGCGGCCAGCGTTACATGGTCCGCCGCGGCGTTTGCTGGGGTATGCAGCAGGTACTCGACGCTTCGGGCCGAGAGATGCTGTATCTGCTGCGGTTCTACCTGCCCCGCTTTCTCGAGCTGCCCCTTTCCGACAAGTTGCTTACCGTGATGCACGAGCTATGGCACATCGGGCCGAACTTCGACGGCGATGTGCGGCGGTTTCCCGGCCGAAAATACGCCCACGGGTCGAACAAGCGCTGTTTCGACGTGCAGTCGCAACAATTGGTAGATAAATGGCTGGCTACCAGACCGCCGGAATCGGTTTACGCTTTTCTGCGACTGAGCTGCAACCAACTGCTGCGGATGTACGGTTCGATTTTCGGCGAAAGATACGCGGTACCCAAGCTTATCCCGCTGCGCAGTGCCGATCGCTTACACCTTGCCGGCGACACGCTTGCGGAACATGCACCGGCTGCGGCGGCCCGGCCGGGCCAGCCCAATAGCTATCCGGCCGAATCTGCGCCGAACAACCATTAGCGCGATGCTTCACGGTTTTTACGTGCAAACCCCTTGCACATTCCAACTTTACGCGCAAACCTCTTGCCCATTCCAAGTGTAAAGCTCTTACAGTTCCCCATTCCAAGTGCAAACCCCTTGCACGTCCCCATGCCAAGTGCAAAGCTCTTGCACATCCCCATTCCAAGTGTAAAGCTGTTGCACATCCGGATTTGCAGTGAAAAGCTCTTGCGCATTCGAACCGCAGACCTGTAGCACGGGGGCGAGCAGACCATGTGTACCTTGACACTTGCGTTGCTGGTAGTAACCGCGGCGGCCGAGCAGAGCGTCTCAGCGCCGGTCAACCCGTTTCCTAGAACCATCATTCCCTCGCTGTTGCTGGAGTGGTCGTTCGACCGCGACGCCGAGGGCTGGCAGGCAGCCAACCAATGCCAACTGCACGTGGCCGAAGGCAAGCTGAAAATCCGCAGCACGGGCGAAGACCCCTACATAGTGCGAAACACCGACTTGCCCCGGGGCGAGTACATCCTTCAGTTGCGCGCCCGCAGTCGTACCGATGGGCACGGCGCCGTTTACTGGGCGACCGATAAGTCGCCGCACATGAGCGAGCAGCGATCCGCCCACTTCCAAATGCAGCACGACGGTCAGTGGCACGATTACACCACTCGGCTGGCCACCGATGGCAAGCTAACCGCGTTGCGACTGGACCCCGGCACTGCTCCAGGAGAAATCGAACTGGACTATATAAAACTGCTAAGCGTGGGCCGTCATCCGCTGGCCGTGGAGCAGGTGTCGGTGGCGGGGAATGTGGTGCGGGCAGTAGTGCGCAATCATGGCAGACGGCCGTTGGAGTTTACCTGCGCCGGCAAGTCCCACCGCGTCTGGCCCGACAGCGACCTGACAATAGAACAACCTTTGAAGGCCGATCAGCCGCTGGAGGTCGTGCGGCTGGAGTTGCAGTCGCCCGGGCTGCCCCCGGTAGCTCGCACGGTGATGATCCATCATCCGGCAGCGCAAACCCAGTGGCTCGAACTGCGCCCGGCGCCGGGCGCCCCGCAGGCCGAACCGCGCGCGGAAAAGCCGCCGTCCGAACCGCCTGCCAAACCCGAGGCTCAGGCTGCGCCTAACATTCCATTGCTGCGAATGCGACTGGCTGCCGATGGTTCAGTGGCGCAGATACTTCTCGGCGAACAACTGGTAGGCTTTGTCGGGCCGCTGGTGCACTTCGATGGCCGGCTCCCCAGGCTGACGGCCGTAGCGCGGCAGCACGAGGCGATCTTGGAAGGCGACGGCCTGCGAGCGACGATCGCTCTCAGCGGCGACACGCTGGTGTTCGACATCCACAGCCAACAGCCCTGCGAGGGGCCGGTGGTTCGCGCGCTGGGGGGTTTGGAAGGCGGCCTGTTTGCGGGATTGGAATATCTGGGCAAGGGCGAGCAAAGCTCTTCGGCGCTGGATATAGAAACCGACGCCCGATTGCGTTTCGCCCCCGATGTGATGAACGTTACCATGCCGCTGATGGCCTTCGTAACCGAGAAGGTTTCGCTAGCGTTGACCTGGGACGACATGAGCCTGCAACCGGTGTACGCCACGCCCAACTTTTTCGACGGCACAGTGGACCACCGCATGGCGTTACGCGGCAAAAGGATTTCGGCTGTGCTGCGTGTTTGTCGGCAACCGCTGGAAGAATTGATCCTCTGGGCTGTCAGGCGGCGCGGATTACCGCCGCTGCCCAAAGCGCCGCGCACCAGCGAAGAGCAATATCGACTGTGCTTGTCGGCCTTGCGCGGTCCGCTGCGCAACGAACACGGCTGGGGACACTGCGTCGAACCGAACTGGCCGCGCCAGCCGTTTGCCGATATGGCTTCCACCGTCTTCCGCTTAAGTGGCGAAATACCCGACCTGCCCCAGCTCGTCCCCGGCGGCGCACATGTGCCCAACGGGACGATATACTTCGTTACCGGTCGGGCCGAGAAGTGGTTGGCCGAGCAACGGGCACACATCAGACGCATAATCAACGGCCAGCGCGAGGATGGCTCGTTCCGTTACGACGGCCCGTTTCGACGCGGACACTACGAAGATACTGCCAGCGGACACTGCGCCCGACCGGCCGCCGAGTTGCTCGAGCTGGCCCGCGCAACCGGCGATCGCGAAGCCTTGCAAGCCGGCCTGCGAACCTTGGATTACATGAAGCGGTTTCGCGTTCCGCGCGGGGCGCAGACCTGGGAACTATCGTTGCACACCCCCGACCAACTGGCTTCGGCCTATTTGGTTTGGGCCTATGTGCGCGGATACGAGCTGACCGGGCGCCAGGACTACCTCGACGAAGCGTGTCGGTGGGCGGCTTCCGGGTTGCCGTTTACCTATCTGTGGAGCAACCAGCCGGTGATGGCCTACGCCACCGTACCGGTGTACGGGGCGACGAACTATCGCTGGCCGTTGTGGATCGGTCTGCCGGTGCAATGGGTCGGCGGCGTGTACGCTTACGCCCTGGCTATGCTTGCGCCGCACGACAATACGCTGGACTGGAAACACGTAGCCTGGGGAATTCTGATCAGTGCCGAGCAGCAACAGTATCCCGACGGTCCGCACGCCGGGCTGTTGCCCGACTCGTTCGTCCTGCGCACCCAGCAGCGCCAAGGGCCGAACATCAACCCTTGCGCGTTGGTCAGCCTGCGAATGGTATTGGAAGGCAAGGTCGATTTTCTCGCGGTGGCGAGCGACGGTAAGCGCCGCGTGGCAGCCCCGTTCCCGGTGACCATCGAGGATGGCGTCGCGCGCATCCGCGCCCCGCAAGGACTGAAATACCAGCTACTAATCGACGGCAATCGGATCGTCGAGGTCCACTCGCGCGGGGAGGACGCAATCGATTTGTCCAAAGATTGACCTGAGACCGGCCAAACCGCAAGGGGCGAAACATCGAGGTCAGGTCGGCGCAGCAGGCAGGTTACCCCTAAAGCCGACCGGGCACGACCGCCAACGCCACTTGTCCGATAGCCCCGGTCGCCCCCGCTTGCCGCAGCTTCGGGGACTGAGACCCGCGGAAAACTCGCTGCACAGGTCGATCGGCCTTCCGGGCTGAAAGATCCCTTGTGCTGAAATCGAAGCTAACGCTTGGAGAATTGCGTGCCGCGTCGTGCGCCCCGCAGGCCGTATTTTTTGCGTTCTTTCATGCGCCCGTCGCGCGTCAGCAGGCCCGAGTCGCGCAGTGGGCCGGCTAAGTCTTCACGATAGACTTTCAGCGCACGGGCGATGCCCAGTTTGCAAGCGTCGGCCTGTCCGCTGGGGCCGCCGCCGCTGACACGGATCAGTACATCAAGCTGGCCGACCAGTTGGGCGAACTCCAGCGGCGCCATCACCGCTTTGCGCTGGTTGGGCGTAGTGAAGTACTCTTCCATCGGCCGGTCGTTGATCAGGATTGTCCCCGTGCCGGGGCGGATACGCACCCGGGCCACAGCCGTTTTGCGCCGACCCGTGCCCCAAAAATACTGCTTCGTCGCGGTTTCTGTCATAGCGAACCAACCGTATTACTTGCCCAACAAAGCGTTGAATCCGAAGGTGATTTACGTTCTGTTATCGCCAAGTCCTATCGCCAAAAGTTTATTTTATCGCCAACTGTTTGGGTTCCGGTTGCTGGGCCTGGTGCGGATGCTGGCCGCCGGCGTAGATTTTCAGCTTGCGGAGCATTTGGTAGCTGAGCTTGTTCTTGGGCAACATGCGACGGACGGCCTCGTAGAGGATTCGTTCGGGTTTGCGTTGCAAGCGCCGGGCGGCTGTCTCCCGATGTTGCCCCGGATAACCAGTGTACCAAGTGTACACCTTCTGCTGCCATTTCTTGCCCGTGAAAACCACCTTGGCGGCGTTGATCACAACCACATAATCGCCGGTATCGACGTGCGGCGTGTAGGTGGGGCGATGCTTGCCCATCAATATCATTGCGATATCGCTGGCCAGCCGCCCCACAACCTTTCCGGCTGCATCTACGAGCCACCATTTGGGCTGGATCTGGCCCGGTTTGGCCATGAACGTCTTCTGCGCTTTCATGTCGCTGCTATCCTCGTAAATACGAAAACTCAAGCATATCCGATGCAGATGCTGTCGGCAAGCCCTCCTGCCTTGACACCCTGGGGACGGCTGTTACAATCTTTTTTGAGCGGAGCTTGAGGTCCGCGCATTGATGCTTGGGCCAACGCGGCAGCTTTGTTTGCCGGGCGCGGCCGATGTCCGTCTGCTGAGGCGGGCGTCGTATCTTGTTGTCACGCTTGGGGATGTGATGCGCCCTCCGAGTCCGGAGTGTCGCTACCATGAAGTGTCAAAAGTGTGAACGACCGGCTCTGGTGCATATAACCGATTTAACTGGCGGCAAGATTCACGAAAAGCACCTCTGCCCGGAGCACGCAAAAGAATATCTCAGCCAGCCGTCGAACGATACGGCTGGCCTTACTGGCTTGGCCGCCGCACTGGCCCAGCACATGGCCCAAAAAATGCAGGTCGGACAAGCCAGCGCAGAGTTGGCCGAACTGGACCAGCAAACCTGCCCTGTGTGCGGGATAACCTTCTACGAGTTTCGCAATCAAGGACGGCTGGGATGTCCCAACGATTACGTCTGCTTTTGGGAACAGCTCCAGCCGTTGATTGTCAATATCCATGGCGAAGAGCAGCACATCGGCAAGCGTCCGCTGCGCTCGCCGCGGGGAGCCGAGCGGCGCATGCAACTAATCCGCCTTCGCCGCGAGATTAAGGAAGCAGTGCAGGAAGAAGATTACGAGCGGGCAAGCCGGTTGCGGGACCAGATCCAACGTATCGAATGCGAGTCAGCCTAGTGCAGGCGGCCGCCGCAGGGCCGCGCGAAGGAAGTATCGGGCAGAGGAGTCACCGCTTCACGCTTGCGCACGTCTATTGCCTCATCCTGCCAGCGCTATACTTGGCCTGCGTAATGGCCGGGGTAATGGCCTGGATAATGCCTCACAGCTCCAGCGGCGCAGCGTAGCGCGGTTCCCGGCCGTTACACCTCCTGCCTGCTCGGCCAGAGAGGCGTATCTTGCGCGGCCAAGTACGAACAAAGCTATTGTCGGGTGGTCGAAGGTTCATCATCCATACGATGCACAGCCGGGCCGAGCTGGGCCGACCTCTGCGCTACAATACGTGCCGCTGCCCAGTGCGCCGCCTTACGTTGCTGCGCGTTGCCTTGGTTAACGTTCCCGCGCATCAAGTTGGTCAACGTCGTGCGGCGTGCGCCGGTCAATGACTTGACGCGGTGCGCCGATTAAGGAGTTGATGCGGTGCGCCGGTCAATGCCGTTGCGCAGCGCGTCGGTCGAATTGGCCGAACTGTCTGCGCCGATGTGCAAATCCGGCCCGTTGTAGCGCTGATTGGCTCGCAGGTCGAAGGTCGCCTCGCAGCTCGTGCCCAACCACCGGATGACGTATTGCACGGCGCGTGCAGGTTGGATAAGTTGAGTGCAGTAGAGGGACTACACCTACAGCGATAATTACACGTAGAGTGATATATAGAGATTCTATCCAGATCGTCGGGTAAGGTACCGTGGAACTGAACGACCTGGCAAACAGCACCGGCGAATGGCTGCGCGGCAGCGGGCCCCAGGCTGATATCGTCATCAGCAGCCGCATCCGATTGGCGCGCAACCTGGCTGATTTTCCCTTCATGACGCGGTGCTCCGACCAGGAGCGAATGCAAATCGAGAAACAGATGCGGGAGTGCATTTCCCGCTTCAATTGCGGGGTCGAGCTGCTGTACATCAATCTGGAGCAACTCGACGAGGTAGACCGCCAATTCCTGGTGGAGCGACACCTGATCAGCCACGAGCTGGCCGAGGGGCGCGGCGCCCGGGCAGTGGCCCTGGACCCGGGCGAAACCTTCAGCATTATGATCAACGAGGAAGATCACCTGCGCATCCAGGCGATCCAAAGCGGCCTGTCGTTGCAAAGCGTGTGGGAGAAGATCAACCGCTTGGACGACCTGATCGAGTCCCACGTGACTTATGCGTTTCACGACAAGCTCGGCTACCTGACCGCTTGCCCGACCAATGTGGGTACCGGCATGAGAGTCAGCGTAATGGTCCACCTGCCGGCCCTAGTGCTCACGCGCCAGATCGAAAAGGTGTTTCGCAGCTTGCAGAAGATCGGCTTGGCAGTGCGCGGACTGTACGGCGAAGGTTCGCAGGGAATGGGTGACTTCTATCAGATAAGCAACCAGGTCACGCTGGGGCGATCCGAGGCCGAACTGATCAAACAAGTCGGCGACATCGTGCCGGTGGTCATCGACTACGAACGCCAGGCCCGGCAGTTCCTGATGAAAGAAGGCCCCCAGATGCTCCACGACCAGGTTAGCCGCGCCTATGGCATCCTGCGCACCGCGCAGACGATTAGTTCCGAAGAGACCATGCATCTGCTGTCGCGCGTGCGGATGGGCGTGAACCTGGGTTTATTGCCCGATATCGACATACCAATCATCAACGAGCTGTTTTTGCGCACCCAGCCGGCGCACCTGCAAAAGCTGGCCGGAGCATCGCTGAACTCGGCCGACCGGAATGTGGAACGTGCCCGCTATTTGCGCCGGTGTTTGAATCGCGAAGCTGGCGAAAAAAAGAAGTAATTGCTATTCTGAAAAAGGGTAGATAGCGATCTCGTCGCCGCGGGTGTGGTGATGTGTGCGGGCCAGGACACGGAGCTGCCGCCCGTGGCCGCCGACGCTGCGGCGCCGCCAGACCCGCAGCGGGCTTATCAGATGATTGGCTGGCTGTTGTGCAGAACTTCGCAAAGGAGCTTGTGCCATGAACTCACGTCGATTGTGGGTTAGCCGCCGCCGGTATTTAGCCGGTTTCACATTGGTCGAACTGCTGGTGGTGATCACCATCATCGCCGTGTTGGCGATGCTGCTCATGCCAGCCGTGGGCAATGTCCGCGAGGCCGCCCGGCGAACTTCCTGCAAGAACAACCTCAAGCAACTGGGCACGGCAGCCCAGAACCATTTGCAGAAGATCGGCTGGTACCCGACCGGCGGCTGGGGCTGGGACTGGGTCGGAGATCCAGACCGGGGTTTCGGCAAGAACCAGCCCGGCGCTTGGACTTACAACCTACTGCCGTTCCTGGAATTGGGGGACCTGCACGATTTAGGCGCGGGGTTGCCCTGGGAACAAAAGAAACCTTACGCCACCCAAATGGTGCGCACGCCCTTGCCGCTGCTGAATTGCCCCAGTCGGCGTCGGGCGATCCTCTATAAACACATCCGCGGAGAGACGTTCGTAGCTATCAACGCCGCCGACAACCCGCCCGGCGACAACATGGTAGCACGCAGCGATTATGCCGCCAACTGCGGCAATCAGCCCTGGGTGGAGTACCGAAGGGGACCGTCCAGCTTGGCAGACGCGGAATCTTCAGCCGCCTGGATCGATACCCGGGGCATGACCGGTATCTCCTACCAACGCAGCGAGGTCACATCCGGCCACATCCGCACCGGCACGTCGTACTTGATCATGTTCGGCGAGAAGTATATCAACGCCGACCAGTACGCCACCGGCGCCGATCCATCGGACAACGAGAACCTGTACGCCGGCTGGGACAACGACAACTTTCGCTCTACCTACGCCCAGTGGACCCCTAAACAAGACCGCCGCGGAGAAACGAGCACCGTTCGGTTCGGCAGCGTCCATGCTTCCGGGTGCCATTTCGTGTTCTGCGATGGTTCGGTCCGCTCACTCAGTTACAATATCGATCCGGAGGTTTACTCTCGGCTGGGCGACCGCAACAACGAAGGCGGCGTGGACGTATCGAGCCTATAGGGCTGGTTAAGCAAAACTATTCCACGCCCGACCGCCCCCTGTGCGGAAAGGATCGGTGCTGACAACGTCGCCGCACCGGTTCACACCACCTGACCCGAACGGGCAAGCGTGCGGTTGAAGTTGGCCGCCACAAGCACAAAGGCCAGCGTCACTGGAATCATGGCGGCGGCAAAGGCACCGAAGTACCAACCGGGAGTCAAATGGAAGCCCAGCACGGCCACATTGTATAGCGGCGTGACTTGGGCATTGAGGATGTTGGCGAAAAAGACCGTCAGCAGCCAACAAGCGGTCACAAAGCTCTTCATGGCCGCTGGTGCGGCGGTGAACGCTAGCTCCAGCCCGACTACCGAAATACAGATCTCCGCCGTGGTGATGACGATATAGGGGATGATCTGCCACCAGACCGACAGCCGCCCCTGGGCCGCCGCGGACTTGGTCTGCTCGGCAAGCTGGCGCAATTGGTCCCGCTGGGTAGAGTCGAGCAGCGCAAGCTGCTCGGGTGATTCCTCCACCATTGCTTCCGCGGCCAGTACCACAGCATCAGCAGCGGCCAGCACAGCAATTGCTGTGTGCAACGAGGCTACTTCAGGCCGATCGACCGCACCAGCAGCTTTTTCGATAGCTGCCGCCGCCGCCGCAACACGATTGGCGGAGTTGGAACTCTTGCCCGGCACGGCCTTGGCCGCGCTTTGGCGCTCTTTACGGGCGGCCTCTTGGGCCTCTCGGACACGGGCCTGCGTTCGAGCGGCTGCCGCGTTGGCTGCTGCGGCATACCGCTGAAACATCTCAGCCGGGTTGCTTGTGGTGGCGGAAGAGTTCCCGCTCTTGCTTGCCCCTTCCAGAGCGCCCGCTAACTGCTGCTTGTTTTCGGCCGGCTCCTTTCCAGTTCCTTCTTTTCCGGTTGCCTGTTTTGCTGCTACTTGCTTTGCTTGGTTTCCTGCTGCTTGCTGTCCGCTTGCCACAAGCTGCGCAGCAAGCTGCACCGCGGCCGCTGCCGAGCGAACAACTTCATCGGCGGCCAGTCCGGCCGCAGCCATGGCGCTGGCTCGGGGTGTCGCCGCGGCTTGCTGCTCGACCGCTTGAGACAACTTGGCCAGTTCGGACGCCGTCTGTTCGGCAGCGGCTAAGGCCGCCGGTGCCCCGCGTTTGGCTACCTCTGACCCCCGGAATCCCGCCCAGGTGACGATTGCCATGGCCACGAACGTCAACACGAAACCCACTAACATCTTGCTGGTAGGCCTGAGTTGCAAACCGATGTTCGCCAAAAAGTGCCATAGCATGGTCATCGGCGGAAGCAGCAAGACGATGAGGATCGGGTTGACCGTCTGAAGCTGGTCGGGCGATAGCGTCATGCCGAACAATTCCAGGTGCAGATAGTCGCGGGCGAAAAGCGTCCACGTGGTGGGCGACTGGTCGAAAATCGTCCAGAACACCGTCACCACCAAAAACAGCCCGAACAACCGCGATAGCACCGTCCATCGCTGGCGGCGCTGTTCAGGGGTGAGTTTGACGGGGCTGATCTTCTCCACCGCGTAAAATGGCTTCCCAGCAGCAAACACGATGAACGCCAAAATCATCAGCCCGGTGGGAATCATGAAGGCGATAGCATACGCTTGGCTGTCGCGCCCGAAGTAGGTGGCCACCGCCGGCACGCTGAACGAAGACAGCGCTGCCCCGATGTTGATCGCCCCGTAAAACATGGCGAAGGCGTCGCTGCGCAGCCGGTGCCGCCCGGGACGCTTCTGGTCGTAGGTCAGCCCCATCAGGGTAGAGATGTTGGGCTTTATCACCCCGCTGCCCATGGCCAGCAGACCCAGCGAGATGAACAAGCAGGTTTCATTGTGCAAGGCCGAAATAGCCAGCAGCCCTTGTCCGATGATGTAGGGGATCGAAAAGTAAACGATCGTCCGGTACTTGCCTATAAAGTTGTCGGCCACGTAGCCGCCCACCAGCGGCAACAGGTAACAGGCGGCGATGAAATACGACAGCACGCGGTTGGCGTGACTGTCGTCGAACTTCAGAATCTGCACCATGTACAGTAGCAAGATCGCCCGCATCCCATAATAGCAACACCGCTCGGCGAACTCGCCCCAGAAGAAAAACCAAAAGCCGATGGGGTGATCGGTCAATCGGGCGCGGTCTTTTAGCGCGTTTTCGGGCGTCTGGCTGCTGTTGATGGCTGGGGTGGTGGCCTGGCTCATCTGAAGTCTGTCGTCCCTTTTTCCAGAACAATCGCCAACGGTTTTCCTCGTCCTGTTTAAGCCGTATGTTTAGCAAACAATGAACCTCTCCGCCATAGCGAGCTGACGGTGCGGGCATGGTACGGCGTAAAGTCGCGTGTGTGCATGCCGCCAGAGCGTTAAAAACAGAAGGTTAGTCGCTCTTCAAGTCGGCCGCGAATGCCTCCGGCCCAAGGTCCTTGCCCGTGGCATAGCGCGTCAGAGCATTCCAGTCCATAGTCAGCCCCGGGGCGAACACGCGCTCGATCATGAACTGCCCCACCCTCTTATCCCCTACGTAAACAGCTTTGGCGGGGTCGGCGACTTTGAGCACTTCGCGGGCGATCGTATGGTGCAACTGCGAGGCGAACATCTCGCCGAACATGTAATTGTGATAGTAAGCCGGCGCGCTGACGATGTGTATCTTAGCCGCGTAATCGGGCAGATTGCGGTCCGCCGGACGCTTCACCTCCTGGTACTTTTCCACCAAATCCCACCAAAGTTTGTTCAGGTCCTGATCTGGGTTGGCGTACAACTGGCTCTCGAAGCGCACCATCACCTGGCACCACCGCGAGAAGATCAGCAGACCGTTGCGACGCCGTTTTTCGGCCGCAGCCCGGAAGCGTTGCGGATCGGGCAGCTTCACGCCCATGGCCTCCAGCCAAGCCGCGTCGTCGGCCAATCGGCCGAACATCATCGCTACGCCTTCGGTAGTAAGCGGATGGGCCTCGGTGCGCAGCACGTACGGCAGCTTGCGCGACACGTTTTCCGAATAAACCGCATGACCCAATTCGTGCAGCATCGTATCCAGCCACCTCCGGTCAGGCACTACGTTGGCCAACACGCGCACGTCGCCGGCCCGATCGATGTCGAGCGAAAATGCATGGGGGTTCTTCCCTTTCTTCTCGTACAAGTCGCTGCGGCTGAGGATCCCCTCGACCGGCAAGCCGATGCCCGCGAAGAACTCCCGGCACAGCTTCACCACGTCCAGCGTGGCGTAGAAGGCTTCCGAGCCTTCATGGAACACGTCGGGCGATTCCTGGAAGAACGGATCGTGATAATGCCACGGACGCAGTTCTTCCACCCCGATGCTGCACTGCTTGGCCAACGCGGCGTCGATCTCGGCCTTCGCCTGGCGGAACGGTTTGCGCGTCAGCTCGTCCAGCTCGTCGAACAGCCGCAGCACCTGCCCTTGATCTTGCTCGGCCAGGTAGAGCTGCATCTTGTGATAATCGCCGAAGCCGAGCTTTCGGGCGGCCTCGTTCCGCAGCCGTACCAGTTCCTTCAAGTCTTTTTCCACCACCGGCCCGATGCTCTTGCTGGCCTCCCAAACGGCCTTCCGCTCGGCCGAGTGCTTCGAGATGCGCAGCACGCGACGCACTTCGTTGTCGGTCAACTCCTTGCCGTTGACCCGCGGCCGATGCACGTTGAACGCCTGCTCGATGGCGTTGGCCTTTTCCACAATCCGCTTCAGTAGCTCCGGATCGACTTGCCGGCCCAAGTATTGCAGATACAGGATGTCGATCTGGCGACGAAGAATCGGATCGGACAGTTCTCCGGCCCGGATAGCCTTCAATTCGGCGAATGCCTCGCGGTCGGCCAGGGCCAGGTTGAGTTTCGTCTCTGCTTCCTGTTTGCGCTGGTAGTCCTCGTCTTTGCCCGACACGTTCGCCGTCCACCACAGGCGGTTGACCTCGATTTCCATCGGGGCGATGGTCGATTCGTGCCGCTGGATGAACCTCTTGGCCCGCTCCTGGTTGTCGCTGACGCTGGCGTCAGCCGCCGATGCGCTGTCGATGTTCATCATCCCCAATCCCACGAAAGCCAGAGCCGAAAACAACCGCGTGCTCAGATGCCGATCCACCATGTGCAGCCTCCCCATTTGGCGATCGCCCGTCGCAAAAAAAATCAATAACTTCGATTTTATCCCACCGAGCCAACTACCGCGCAACGCCGGCCGCCGGCCGCAACGTCTTCACCGATGTCCCAACCAGTCAGCAATGTTGCTCCGGCAAGGCCCAATAATCATAGCACATCGGGAGCGATTATGAACCCCAAGCGTCGGTAGGACGGCGCGGCCAGCTTGCCTAAGCCGTGCCTGGTGGTGGCCAGTGATGAGCTATGCCCCCGGTCGTAACGGCAATGCCGGACAAGCCGGCAAGGGCACCGAACCCAAAGTGCCATGCGTCTGCGCAGCGCAACACCGGTGCCAGCGCCATGGCCGCCGCAGTCGCTCGGCTCAATCGAAAACTCCCGCGCCGAATTGTCCTGGGGCGTCCGGTTTGGCCGGTGTCTTCTCGGCAAGAGGCTTGTGAGGGCCGCGTGGTTGCTCGGCCACGGGAGCTTGTTTGGGGGGGCTGGTTGTTTTCGGCGCAGCAGGAAGTTCCTCGTAATCGTAGTCGTCGTATTTTTGCGGCACGTAACCGGGAAGTTTCGAGCGCGCCTTCTCCTGTTCGTAGGCGGCGATCACCTTGGCCTGGATCATTTCTCGGCACGCCGAGTTGATTGGGTGGGCAATGTCGGCGTACAGCTTCGCCCGACCTTCCTCGTCCTTGGCCAGCGGCGGCTCCTTCAGCCGCACCCCGCACTGGTTGCAATACGCCGCCCGCAAGTGATTCTTGCACCCGCAATTCGGACAATGGGCGGTCAGTTTCCGACTGGGCATGGCCACGAAGGGGCCGTTTGCGCCTTCGATGATCTTCAAGTCCCGCACCACGAAGGCGTCGTCGAAGGTGATGGAGCAGAAAGCCTGGAGTCTCTCTCCCGGGTCCTCCATGAGCTTGACGCGAACCTCGGTGATTTCCACGGCCGTCCTCCTCGCGCTATCGGGGGTCAGTCATCAACAGCTTTGCACCACGAACACCTCCACCCCGCAAGACGCCAAACGTCGCGCTGCAAAGCGAGCATTGCGCGCGTGACGGAAAATGCCGAAATAACCTGTGCCGCTGCCGGTCATAGCATGGCCCAGGCAATCCGCTTGCGAAAAGCGTCCCGACAGTCGCTCGATCCACGGCGTAAGCTTCTTCGCCGCCTCTTGCAGCCGGTTCCACAGCAGCCGGCCCACCGCTGCCAGGTCTCCCTTGCTGGCAGCATCCAATAGGGCATCTGGGCTTTTGGGCCGTTCTGCCGCGCGACACATCCGATACACCGCTGCGGTTGCCAGACCCGCCGGCGGTTTGGCTATTACGCACCACAGCGGCGGCCAGCGGCCGAGCGGCTCGACCAGTTCCCCTCGCCCCCGACACAGCACCGGGCCGCCCGGAATGAAGCACGGCACGTCGCTACCCAATTCACCGGCCAGTTCCATTAGCCTTGCCTGCGGCCAATTCAACCCCCAAGCGTAGTTGGCTGCTACCAAGGCCGCGGCTGCATCCGACGACCCGCCACCCAGACCAGCCGCTATCGGTATTCGCTTGTAAAGCTCGATGTGTGCGCCAGATGCCACCCCGGCGCGACTGCGCAACAATTCTACTGCCCGAACGACCAGATTATCGGCGCCCAACGGCAGTTCGCCCCCTCCATCGGCCGCCAAACCCACAGAGCACCTAGCGACCAGTTGTATCTTTCCCCTGGGTTCGACCTCCACTCGCAGGTAGTCGTACAGCCGTACAGGGCAGATCACGGTGACGATTTCGTGATACCCATCCTCCCGAACGCCTAAAACCTCCAAAAAAAAGTTCAACTTCGCCGGGGCATGAACTACCCACCCACCGGCTGTACTACAGACGATCATCACACACTATCCCATCGTGCGACGTGATTGTAGCCCAATGGTTAAAACACGTCAAGTTGGGTCTTAACTGGTTTTGCCTAACAATGTATAGTTTATCCTTCCCGACGACAGCGTTTCTGGCAATCTTCGACCGTCGCCGGGCACACTGCACCGCTGAGGCGGATGACACGTGCCGGTGCGACACGGGCGGTCGACAAGAAAATCACCGCTGGTGCCCACACAGAGGGGTACGCCGCGCGAAGCCCGCGCAACGTTCTGACAACCCACGGCGCCCAACTAGCCGTCGGTCGTCACCATGCGTTCACTTCTTCGCCGTGGCAACTGGCATAATGACTGGCAAATTGCCGCATACATCGGCTCGTCAATTGTCCGCCCCCGCAACCAGCGGCTCAGACCCCGCCATCGGCTGGGTGCGCACGGCCCTGTTGCTGGCCAAGTAGTGCCAGGGCGAGCGGTAAACGCGGCGGATGTTTTTCCACGGCGAGCCTCGCATCCAGTCCTGTTGACCGTCGAAGTTCGGCAAGAAAAAGCACTCGCCGTTGGTCTTCTCGATTACGGCAGCCTGCCTGATACAGAAAATCTTCTTCACCCCCAGGCGTTCCCAAAGTGTTTGCAGGGCCTCGCGCCACTGCCGGCGGAACTCCCGCGCCGAGCCGCTTGCTCCCAGCGGTCGACCTTCCAACGGAGTGCCAAGGACGAATGTCTCCACGACTTTTGGCACCGTTCTATCACCGCCGGCCAATGAGCAGTCGACCCGCCACACTTGGTTCACCCGAAGCACTATCGGCTTGCCACGTTCCAGTTGTCCGTTTTTCCCCTGCCGGTAACCCACATAAAATTCGCGCACGTCCGGATGGCTTGCGTATCGGTGGATGATTCTGCCCTGTCGGTCGCAGCGGAACACGCTGTACTTTCCCGCCCCCTGTTCGACCGCGCAGCGCACCCCGATGATCGGCGGAATCTGTGCCGCAGACCGCTTTTCCGCCTTCCGCCCCGATTTCTTTCCGCTATTCCCGTCGTTGGGAAGCTCAGGCTGGGCATCGCCCGCCGACGCCGCTTGTTGAAAAAACTGCTCCACAGGCGTGGCTACGAACTGTTCCAGCATTTGGCGGTGTCTTTGGTCAGCCGGATGATTGCTCATCTGGGCAGCGCGCAGACCACGGGCAGTCTGCGCCTGGAGCCAGCGCACAAAGTTACGCGCCGCGTTGTCGGGCTCACTTTCCAGCAAAGCTCTGAGCTGCTTATGTGCAATCACCTCGATTTGCTTACGGCGATTTTCGGCATCGCTGTCCAATTGCTTCAATACCTCTTGTGCCGGTGTTCGTTTAAGCACCTTCTCCCCGTCCCGGCTCACTGCCACCGGATCGACCAGCGCGCCGCTTTGTCGGCTGCGATTCCATCCGAATGCCGACAACTTGATCTCGAAGTACCCTCCGCCCAAATCGTTTTCAAAATACTTTATGGGCTGCGGTGCCTCGACCTTGGGCAATTTCAGCAGATTGTTGCTCCCGTTGCCCTCCTGGGCAACCGTTTCAACCGCGGCATCTGAATCTTGCCCATGTGGTGCTGTTTTTCTGGCTTGCCCATTGCTCTGGCACGGGACCAGTGGCGGCGCGACTGTCCTGACTCGCTCTTCCCAATTGCGCAGGTAATCATCGGTCAGCCACCATTTGCCGTCGATCAACGTTACCTTAGGGAAATCGCAGGACAGCATCACCGCGTCCACGGCGTGGTTCCGCAGGTCTATGTTTTCTTTGGCCTCGGTCTTGGAGTATTCGGGCAAGACCAACTTCCGATACACCGCTGTATGCCGCCCGCTGGAAGCTACCACCTCCGGGCGCACACCGGTTTCGGCCTCGAGCTTGCCGGCCAGCCATCTTCCCAAGGGTCTGACAGCCTTCTGCGACTCTCCCATGGTAAACAGGTTGTTGGCTATCATCCCCAGCAACCATTGGCCTTGCCGCTTGCGGTCTCGTGTCGTCAGCAGCTTGAGCAAACCTTTCTTGATCGTGCAAAAGCCGTGGGGAACCTTGACGCGCTGCAAATACCGCTCGTATTCGGCAAAAGCTTCGTTATGAATTACCATGTCAGTCTCGCCGATAGGCCGCCCGCCTTTGCGCGCATTACAGCTTCGGCAAGCCGGTACTATCACCAAATACGAATCGAAAGGGAACTTGCTTCGGGGCAAGATGTGTTCTACCTCTAACTCGGCATACCGTTGTTCGCCACAATAAGCACATCGGCCTCCGAACTCCTTTCGAAGCATTTCCAGATCGTTGTTGTGAGAGTATCTGGGCCCGTACCAGTACATCTGGTAAGCGTCGTCTTCTTCTTCGCGGATAAACTCTTGACGGTCTTTGGCTTTGCCGGCCAGTACGTCGAAGGCCACCCGTTCCACTACGATCCGGTCGATCCGCCCGCCTACCAGCGGCAACAGCCTGCCGCGAATCAGGCTCCACAGGCGGTCGAAGAGGATTTTCTGCCGCCGGCTGCGGATGTCGCGGTCGGCCACGTCGGCGCGATTGGGAATTTGCTTGCCGTCCAAAAAGTACTCCACATACTGGCGCGAATGCTCGCGGCAATAGCGCAGCCGGCCCGAGCCGCCCTTGACCACCAGGTCGTCGATCTGGTGGCGGAAACCGCGCTGCTGTCGGCCGGAGTCCGGCGGCCTCCACCCCTGTGTGGTCCGTAGCTTCCGATACCTACGGGCCAAGCTGGCCAGCCGCTGGCACCAATCGTCCACCCGCTGCACCATCTGTTGCCGCTTCTCGGCTTTCGCCTGCTCATCGGCCAAACCGGCCAGGGCTTCGTCGAATACCGGTTTCAGTCGGATGTACAGCGTCTGGCGAAGCAGTTCCAGCGTGGCGTTGCTTGCCCGCGGCGGACGCCGCTGGCAACCTTCCCAGTGGCAGCGCGTTACTGCCCGATTGTCGAACCGCGGCGGACGAACTTCTAACGACGGGAGGCGCTGGGCGTTCAAATGTTTTCGACAGGCCGCCAGCACGCGCTGCCGGTCAGGCTCGGCTATTACTCGCTCGACCTCAGCTTCCAGTGCCCGAAAGAACTCGTCGCGCGACACGTCGAACACCGGCTTATCTTCTTGTTGTTTGCCGGGCAGTTCGTCTTCGGGGCTTTGCTGCTGGAGCATCTCCGGCCGCTCCGCTTCGCCGGTTGGCTGCTGCCGGCTCTTGCGCTTTCTTTGCGACGTGTATTGGCCGAACTGCTTTACAAAAGTTGGCCCCGCTTGCCCGGGGGCCTCCTGCCGGACCCACTGCTTAAGCTCTTCATAAACCTTCTGCTTGTTTTGATCCAGTCGGCTAACAATTTCGGAAAGCTCGGGCTGGTGCGCGGTTCGCGCGCTGTTTGACAGTGTTGGGCTTTGTTTGGGGTCGTGCGAGTATCCGCGCCGCCGGCAGAAGCGCAGAATCTTTTCTGCCCCGGCAATCCCGCGCAAGGCCGCAGCCAGCCGGCGCAACCGCCGGCGCCGGGTTTTGCGCGTCCGTCTCATGCGGCGGCGCTCGGCACGCGGCTCGACCAACTTCTTCAACGGCTTAAGCTCGGCAACCAAGGTGGCAGCGTATCGAACCACCGCGGGCTGCCCGGGCCGATTCTCGACCAGCGCCAAGCCGATGTTCTTCGCCCCGAAGTCGATGCCTAAAACGACTGTCATGGCGGTGGCCTCGCGTTAGTGTAACTGCCATGGCTTTGACAAGTCGAACCATCACGGTAGGCGCTGGCAAGTGGAAAAAAACCGATTCGCACTGTGCTTTTTTGGGCAGCCGGCTGGCGGTTTTTTGCTTTTTTTTTGAGCACAAGGGATTTTGCGCCAGCAACTTGCTGCGTAATAGGTGCGCCTGACCGTTTAGTCGCCGCTGACTAAAACGAGCAACGCAGGCGCGACAGCGCAGGCAAGGTGCGCCTGACCGTTTAGTCGCCGCTGACTAAAACTGGTAGGACTTTGGCTAGGTTTTGGGTTCGAGGTGCGCCTGACCGTTTAGTCGCCGCTGACTAAAACAGTGCCACGTCTAGTTCTCCCGTGTGCGTAGGT
>CALLPE010000027.1 GCA_938015445.1 uncultured Pirellulales bacterium | reverse complement strand
GGGCGGGAAAATACGCATCCCCGCCCGCCCAATTAAGACCAATCGCCTGCCCGCGTCAGCAAAAATCCTGGAAAATTCTTGGGGGGCGGGGCGCTTGACAAGCCAAATTCCCCTGTTCAAGATGACGATTGCCGTCCCGCTGCCGTGGGGTTCCGGCGGGCGTCACAAGATCAAGAACCCCGTGAACTGTTGCCAAATGTTTTTGCATCCGCCGGTTCACGGACGCTTGCAGAGTGGCGCTGTTCCCAGGCCGGCGGCGTCTTCGGCGCGCTGGAATAACTCGCCCCATATGAACAACTCGGCACATGTGAGCAACTCAGCACATATGAGCAAATCGGCACATATCAACAACTCGGCATGTGCCAACAACTGGGCAAATGCCAACAAGTCGGCACGTACTAGCAAGTCGGCACATACCAACAACTCGGCACATACTAACAAGTCGGGGCTTTACGCAAAGGATATGATCCGCTGGGCAGTGGGAGTCCTCTTAATCATATCCCCGGCAGTCTGCCTGGCCGGCTGGACAAACCCCACCAGCGGTACGGCCGACTATCTCGACCCGGCGCGCTGGGCAGGCGGGCTGATCGACAATCGCTTCGAAAGCACGCTGAAGCTCACCGGCACGCTGAGCGTCAAGCTCGACTCGCGCCACAGCACCGGGCCGCAGGGTCTGCTGCTGGGCTACGATGTCTTTGCGACCAGTTACGAGTTCAACCTGGTGGGCCACGGCACGCTGGTGCTGGCCGGCCCGGTGAATATGACTCCCGTCAAAAGCGACCTGCGTGCCGCAATCGGCGGCGCGCTGGAGTCGCTAAGAGTCGAATTGGAAGGTACCTGCGAGTTCAATATCGGGCAGTGGCAGCGTTTGACGATCATGGCCCCTATGGCCGACGGCACAACGCCCGGCGCACTGCTGAAGACCGGCGAAGGGCACTTGATACTTTCTGGCACCAACAGTTACAGCGGCAGTACTACGATTCGTCAGGGGCGCGTGCAACTGGCGCGCTCCGAAGTCCTGCCTGATCCGGGAGTGGTGGAATTGGCTGCGACCGCCGGGGTGCTCGAACTGCTGGCTGGAGTGTCCGAGACCGTCGGCGCACTGAGCGGCGGCAGCACCGACAAAGGCAACGTGATCCTCAACAACGCCAGCCTGTTGGTCGGCGCGGCCGACGTCCCGGCCGTGTACCGAGGCGTAATCAGCGGCTCTGGAGGATCGCTCGCCAAGATCGGCAGCGCTACGCAGACTTTTACCAACGTCGCTCATAGGTTCAATGGCGAATTGGCTGTCCGCGGCGGGACTCTCAGTATCGAGGCCGCTTACAGTTCCCCCGAAGGGACAATCCCCGCGGCAGGTAACTCGCCCTTAGGGGCCGGGCCGGTGCTGATCGACGGCGGCCGGCTGAGCATCCGCAATGCCTTCGCCGACGCAGCCCTCATCGTGATGGAACGCAACATCAGCTTTGGGCCACAAGGCGGCGTGTTGGAGTTCGCCGGGCCCTGCCGCAGCGGCGCCGGACTGGGCGTCGCCACCGCGGCAACCGACGCGCTGCCAGCCGCCATCCGCTACGCCCACGGTTGGGACCCGACCGCATGGCGGTTCGGTAACTCCTTCCGACTTACCGGGGCCACCGGGGCGAGCACTATCAGACTCGAACTGACCGACGGTGCCATCGCCACCTTGCTGGCCGGAGGCAGTTTCGCGCCGCCAATGGTGTTTTCCGGCGTTCTAGGCGGCGATTGCAGCGCGGCAACCAGCGAACTTACCGTTGGACGTTTCGGATTGGTCAACCTGGGACAATCGCCTGCTACGGCCGTGTTCGACTCGGGCCTGACATTTCAACACGCCGCGCAACTGAGCGTCGATGGCGCCGATTGCGTCATCGGCGGCAACGTGGCCATCGCTCCGCACGCCAGCGTGGGTGTGCAGGGCGGGCAGTCTCGCTCTGGCGGGATGGCCTGGCTGATCCTGGGACGCGACGACCAGGACGTGATCACCGTCGGCCCCGGCGCGCAGCTCAACATCGACAGCCGCTTCCGCAGCGAAAACGTCGCGCACGGCGGCGTGCACCTGCGCAGCCGCTGCGTAATTGCCCCAGGCGGCCTGTTGCGGCTACGCCAGTCGGACATGGCCGAGCCCGGAAACGTTGGCTTCCACCGCCTGGATGGTGTCATTGAGGGCCAAGGAACCTCGCAGGCCCAGTCGGTGATGGAAATCCTCTTGGGCGAAAAATCAACCCCCGGTGGCCCCGACGGCGGAGTGGATTGGAACAATAGCAGCTTGCAATTCGTCGTCAACGGCAGCGGTCTGAGCGGATTGAGTCTTCAGGGGCCGGCCGTGTATTTGGAGGCCATGTTGCGCCCCTACGGTGCGGACGAAGTCGGACGGCTGCGCACGCTTTCTGGCAATGGCGGCTATTTGACCTTGGCTCCAACCGACACGACGCTGCACCTGCCGGCAGGCAATCAATGGGACGACCCCAACGTTGGCCTGCGCGTGGTCGATAGCGTGGCCGGCAGTACAGACCTGAGCCTGGCGTCGTATGACGCCTGGACGCCGAAACTGAACATCGATTCCGGCGCCACGCTGGCCGTGGCACCGGCGGGCCTGGCACTGACCGGCATTGTAAGCGGCGGCGGAGAAATCGTCGGCGGCCCCGTGCTGCTGCGCGGCATTCATGCTGCCGAAGGCGAAATGCTTCGCGCGGCAAGCGTGATGTTCGACGGTTGCGAGCTGTCGGCCGATTGGGCAGCAGGCCACGAGCACAGCGGAGGCGATAGCACGACCGGCATTCACATCGCCCAAAAGCTGCATTGGCGCGGGACCACCACCAAAACAGGACAGCAGACGTACACGCTTTGGCTCGATGAAGACGAGGTCACAATCGATCCCGGTCGCACTCTGCTGCATATCCGCCAGGGCGTTTTGGCGATTGCCGGGCCAGGCGATCCGCTCAGCGACAGCCAGCTTGCAGGGCTGCACCTGCCGATTCTCAACGAAGCGCAGCTCGTGATTGCCGAGGGGCACAAGCACGCAGGCGACATCGACGGTGCGGGAAGCACGACAATCGAAGCGGGCGCTGCACTGACGGCCGGCTTCGTCCGACAAACGGTCATCGAACTGGAGGCAGCGCCAGGCAGCCCGGCCCGACTGGCGTTTCGCTCTTCGGCCTATCTGCCCCAGTCGGCCATAGCGGGGAAACCGGCTGTTGTGGTGGAAATCGTCGGTGATGGTAACTTGGGCACCGTTCCCGAACCGGCCACTTGGCTGCTGCTCGGAAGCGCGATGCTGCTGATGGCCGTCTTCTGCCGGCACAGGAGATGGCGCGACAAGCGCATGATAAGTGCTGCAAGTCTGCAAGTCTGCAAGTTGAAATCGCCGCAGCGATAGTGCAAAGTAATGTCGGGGTGGTGGAAGACTTGAGGCGGACCGAGTCCTGGGCTGTTGCCGCGTCGCAGCCCCGTTCCCGCTAGCGCGCCGGAAACCCGGCTGTCCACCTGCACTATCGCCCGCCTGTTACGTTGCAGTTACAACGCCACTTGTTCGGAGGTTCGCCCATGCAATCGATTCACTTGTGTTGCGCTGCGATATTGACAGTTGTGGGCTGCGTGGCGGCGTCTGCTGCTTCGTTGACCTACGCGGAAGCTAAACAGCGTCTGAAACCGCTGAAGTTGCCCGACTGGTGGATAGGTGACGTGGAAGGGCTTCCCCAGCGATGGGAGAAGCTCAAAGAAGGCGCCGTGTCGGTCATCGCCCGCAGCGCAGGCGGAAGGCCGGTGTGGTTGGTCAGCTTTGGCCAGCGCGAGCCGCAGCAGCGATTGGCCAACTTCAACTCGGCCGTCGGCGCCCGCGAGCCTGCGGCCTACGCCGACAAGGCCGCGCGCCGCAAACCGGTCGTGCTGTTGATCGGTCCGGTACACGGGCATGAGGTGGAAGGGCTGACCGGCTTGGTCAACTTGATAGCGATAATGGAGAGCGGGCGCGACTTGCGCGGCCGCGACCAATCGCAGTTGCAGCAACTTGGCCGTAAGTGCCGATTGCTGATCGTCCCTTGCGGAAATCCTGATGGTGTGGCCCGCTTTGAACCCCGCGCCGCCCATGGCATGACACACGACGAATTCCAGTTCTGGGGCCAGGGAACCTGGGCCGACAACACAATCGCCTACTGGCCACGATCGAAACGGGTGCATCCGTTCACCGGCCCGCTGGTCGGTTTCATGGGCTGCTACTTCGATCAGCAGGGCATTAATCCCATGCACGACGAGTTCTTCGAGCCTATGGGGAACGAGGCCCCGGCCATTCTGCGCGTGGCCCGCCAGGAAGCACCGGATTTGGCAGTTTCCTTGCACAGTCACCAGTCTGCGCCGGTTCTGTTGCGGCCGGCCTGGGTGCCGGTAGAGGTGCAGCAGGAGGTTGCCGAGTTGGCCGGTCGAGTGGCGCAACTTTATCAAGCCCGGGGTTTGCCCCACGGGGCGCTGCCCGCGGCGCAGACTGCGCCGACGCGGGAAAGCGACTACGCCAGTTTCAATCTGGTCAGCGCTCTGTATCACACCAGCGGGGCTACTGCCTTCGTGTTCGAGTGCCCGCACGGCATCGCCGACGAAAAAGCGTGCCCCGTCACGCTGGAGCAGATATTGGACATCCAACTGGCGTTTTATCAGGCCCTCTTCGAGCACGCGTTGGAGCGCAAGGCGGCAGGCACCAAGACCGCTGGAGCGACCGCGGCAGCGGCGGGCGAAGCGACAGGGCAAGCCCCGCCACGCCCCACACAACAGGCGGAACCGCAGCAACAGCCGCAACCGGCGCAATCGGTGCCGAGGACTCCGCCGCCGCCCGAGCCACCGCAGGTCATTACTCATCGGGCAGCGGACGAAGAACCCGACTCGCCGCTGGCCAACCTACCGCCGCACATCCGGCGGCTGACGCATTTTGGCGAACGTGCCGATTGGTCGCACGACGGCAAGCGGCTCCTGTTCTTGTCCAAAACGTTCGGCGACGCGTACGAGCTGGAGCTGGCCACCGGCGTCATTCGCCCGCTGACGCATCACTATTTCCACGCCGGTTACGTTCGCGCGTTGTATTTGAGCAATGGCGACATTCTGCTTTCTGGCGCGCCGAAGTTCGATCCGTCCGACCCTTGGGCTGCCCGGTGGAAGACGCCGGAGCTTTGGGTGCTCAGCCGGAAGCTGGACAGCCCGGCGGTACCGCTGGGCGTGCGTTGTGCTGAAGGGCCTGCCGTGTCGCGTAAATCGCTGCGCATCGCTTGGACGATCAACCATCAGCTTTACCCGGACGATTTGCCCGCCGGGGCCAGCCAAATCTGGATGGCCGACATTGTTTATCAGCAGGGCAAGCCCACGCTGGCCAACAAGCGCAAAGTGCTGGATAGTCGCGATTTGCCGTTCCGCTGCGGTTTGGAGACGCAAAACTTCCGCCCGCCGGAAGAAAACGAACTGACCTTCAGCGCCTACGGCTACCAGGGAACCGAGGTGATGGGCGTCGATCTGAAAACCGGCAAAGTAACCAATTACTCCAACGCCCCAAATCAGTACGACGAACCCGAAGGCATTTTCCCCGACGGCAAGTTCACCTGCGTGGAATGCGACCGGCACAATCCCAAAGGATCGCAATACATCGACATATACAAGCTGGCCTTGGACGGCTCGGGGGCGCTCCAGCGGCTGACCTACTTCAACGAAGGCGGCAAGTGGAAGGCTTCCAATCCGGTCGTCAGCGACGACGGCCGCTACATGGCCTTTCAAGCTGCCCGCGTGGGCGACGTGGCCGGCGTGGGCCGAGGCATACTGCTGTACGATTTCCAAAAGGCCGCCACAAAGCAGCGGCCGCAACCTTAGTGCCGTCAGCCATTCGGACACCATGGTCCCGCCTGCTTGGCAGCCTTGAGGTAGATGTGGAGTGGAACATGGCGCGCTTGCTTGCGAAAAGTTATTTGGCCAATTGGCAAAGGTCGATTGTTATCGGGTGTTTGTTATCTAAGAGACGGCCTTGGTATCTGTGCGAAGGCCTTGTTACCTGAGCGAAGGCCTTGTAATCCGGGCGAAGTGCTTAGGGCGGTGCCGCTGCTGTTGTTATCGGGGCGAAACGCCGACGGCCGCTCGCCGGCAGATTGATAGGCCTTGGTCGAAGGAGGTGCGACTATGTCACGCACAGTTGCGAGCATGTCAACCACAGTTAAGCAAATGTTGGTAGTTGGCTTTGTGCTGGTTTCTGCGATTTGGAGCGGCACGGCACAGTCGGCCTGCGCGGCCGATTGGTACGCTGCTGTGGATGGCAAGCCCGAGGGTGCCGGCACCAAGGACTCGCCCTGGGATTTGCAGTCCGCTTTGGAGGGCAAGCAGAAGATCGCTCCCGGTGATACACTGTGGCTTCTGCCCGGCACGTACAAATATCCTGACCGCAAACAAGGCTCTTCCGGGTACGTGGTGAAACTGGCCGGGCAGAAGGACAAACCGATTCACGTGCGCGCGCTGCCCGGCCAACGCACCATAATCGACGGTGGGCTGTCGGTGCAGGCACCATCGACGTGGCTGTGGATCTGGGACTTGGAGATCATCGTTTCCGAAAACTTCACCATGCCGCGCCGGGTAGAAGAGCCTGGCTCGCATCCGCAAAGCTACAACCGACCCTGGGGCGGACTGAGTGTCTATAGCGGCGAAGGCTGCAAGTTCATCCATCTGCTGATCCACGACAACGCCCAGGGCGTAAGCTGGTGGAAAGGCTCGACCAACAGCGAGCTGTACGGCGCGATCATCTACGACAACGGCTGGTCGGCGCCGGACCGGGGCCACGGGCACGCCATCTACACCCAGAACCAGGACGGCGTGAAGACCATCGCCGAATGCATCCTGACCGGCGGTTTCAGCTACACCATGCACGCCTACGGCTCGTCGCAGGCATACGTGGATAACTATCTGATCGAAGGCAACGTGGCCTACAACGGGGGGACGTTCCTGGTCGGCGGCGGCCGGCCCAGCCGCAACATCCGTGTATTGCGGAACTTCCTGTACAACATCAACATGCAAATAGGCTACACGGCCAAAGAAAACGAAGACTGCCAGGTGCGCGACAACGTAATACTCAACGGCAACCTGTCGATCAATCGCTACAAGCAAGTAGTCGAACAGGGTAACATCGTCGTGGGCAAGAACCAGCCGCGGCCCAAGCAGCCAGAGGTGATAATCGAGCTGCGCCCCAGCCGGTACGATCCGCGTCGGGCCAATTTGATCGTGGTCAACTTCGCGCAGCGATCCCCTGTGCGACTCGATCCCGGCAAGTGGCTCAACCGCGGCGACAAGTTCCGCCTGCAAAACCCACGCGACTTTTATGGCAAGCCGGTGCTGGCTGCGCGATACTTGGGCAAGCCGATCGGATTGCCCATTGAAGGCGAATTCGGCGTCTGGGTAATGCTCAAAGACCAGGGCGATTGAACGGCGAGCGAAGCCGCGCGATCACCCTTCGATTACCTCTCCGGCCCGGATGCGTCGAACGCCCGGCGGCTCCGGCCGCCATCCTATGCCCGTCGCTTACGCTACCGGCTCGGGATCGTCTGCCGTGTGTTTATGCTTTCGGTGCGGTGAACCATGTCGCCCGTCCGGCGCCGGCTGCGCAGCGGCCATCACCAGCTCTCCTCGATGAATTCCCTTCAACCCTCGTAATTGCGCGGCGATCTGCCGTAGCCGTGCCGCCGGCCCGCGCAGCACGATCACTTCCAGGCACAGATCGTGGGTAAGATGGGCGTGCAACGTCGATACCACCAAGTTGACGTTGTCGTGTTGCAACTGGGTCAGATGGTCGCGCAGGTTCGAGCGGTGATGATCGTACACCAGCGTCAGCGTGCCGGCGGCGTCCTCACAATCGGCCTCCCACGCCTGTGCGGTCAGTTTCTCGCGGATCAACTGCCGGACTGCTTCGCTGCGGGTGGCGAAGTGTTCCTGCTTGCAGTAGCGGTCGAAGGCTTCCAGCAACTCGCCTTCCAAGGACACGGAGAAACGCACGATTCCCGACATGCTCTTGCCCGCCTTGTGTTTGCGCAAGTAAGAAACAAAGCTGTCCCATTCGGCCGGCACGCTGTGAGCCGTCGCTGACCCTCACGGCTCGTAAGTTCACCGCCGGCCTTGCCGCGGATCGACCGGCAGAATTATGTGCGAAGGATGCTGAGCGGACAAGTGAACCGTGTTTGTAGCCACGCGAGTTTCGCGTGCCTCGTGCGGCAACTCGCCCGTGTTGGGGTTCGGCTCGAAACGCGGATAGTTCGACGAGGAAACGGCCACGCGGATCCGGTGCCCTCGGTTGAACACCACCGACGTACTCCACAAGTCGATCTGCAACCGGTACACTTTGCCCGCCGTAAGCAAGCTGGCCTGTTGCGGCGACTGGTGGTAACGGGCGCGCAATATGCCGTCGCAGAGGATGATCGACCGGCCGTCGGGATATACGTCGGTCAGTTTGACCGTGAAGTCGGTGTCCGGACAGTCGGACGATACGTACAGCGCGGCGTATATCCGCCCGGTCACTTCCATCGGCTCGGAAAGTGGCTCGCTGGTGAAAAGCAGCACGTCGCTGCGCGATTCCACCGGGCGCTGGTCCAACGGGCCATATGTGCCGTGCAGGTTTTGCCCGCCGATGGTGGGCACGGGATCGTTGGGGTCGTAACGGTAACTGAGTTTGGCGTCGGACTGATCCGGCGGCACAGTTTGCAGGCTCCCGTCGGCGTGCAGATAGAACTTTACCGCAGTGGTCGGGGGTGGCCAGTTGTCGGCGGTTCGCCAGAAGTTGCCCGGCGCGCACGGGTCGCCTCTGTCGCCCATCACGTAGTAATGCACCGGTTTGTCGCCGGGCACGCCGCTGGGGCAGCCTTTCAGCCAGTAATTGAAGAACCGCAAGGGATCGGCGGCCTGCGGCACGCCGCGGGCTTTACGCGGATCGGCCAGCCACTGGGCGTCCTTGTGCGTCCAGGGGCCAATTATCAGCCGGCAATTGCCCCTGGCACGTGGGCCGCCGTGGTTGTGGATCGACACGAACGAGTTGATCGTGCCTTGCAGGAAAATATCGTACCATCCGCCTACGAACACCGCCGGGGTATTGACGCGGGCCGCCTGGGCCTCGCAGTTCAGCGACGACCAAAAATCGTCGTAGGTCGGATGCTGCAAAGCCTTATCCAAAGCGCTGGCAGGAAAACGGTTCTCTCGCAGCCAGCCTTCCACCAGCGACTTGCGCAGCACGCCCCCTTGGTAAACCGCCTGCGAGTACATGTCGGAAAAAGCCATCATTACATGCTGCGCTTTGAGCGCTTGCGGTGCGTCGGGCGCAGCCAGATTGGCCATCACACCCAAAGCCGACACGCCCCACATGCCCACGGTGCCGTCGCACCAGTTTTGTCGGGCGATCCACCGAATAGTGTCGTGGCCGTCGCGATTGTCCCCCCAACCGTCGTCCAAGAAGACCATCGCTCCCGCACCCTCCGAGCAGAACCGGCCGCGCGTATCCTGCACCACCAGGGCCACGCCGTGGTGGCAGACCCAGCGGGCCGCCAGACGGGTTATCTCGTGCTTGCCATATGGTGTGCGGACCAGAAGCGCCGGATAAGGGCCGCGCGGCAGCCGGGGCAGATACACGTCGGTGGCCAGCCGCGTGCCGTCGCGCATCGGCACCATGCAGGTGAAGTGCCGCAGCCCGACCGCCTCTGCCGAAGACACCGCCAGCAGCACGATTGCCGCCGTAGCGATGCTTCCCAGACGTAGCGAGCGTCCGGGCTTTGTCGCACCAACGACCCATTTCATCGTTGTAGCCTTCAATAGTGCCAAAGATGGCGGTTAGTGTGGCCAGTTTGTCCGCACCGATTGCAGTGCTGCGAAATGCGGTACGGATCGTGCCGGAGCGTCCGATTGCCAGTCCGGGTCAAAATTCGGTCGACTCTTATCGCTCGACTTTCGCTCAGCGGGCGGTGTCTATTGTGGCATATATCACGGCCCGGCTACGGCCTGTTGCCAGCCGCACAGCTTTGCCGTGTTAAACTGTGCCAAACGGCTAATCTTGCCGATGTTAATCTATATCGGCCACGGATGATGTGCAGGGCACAAAGACTCAGGCATTTGGACAGTTTACAACGTTTATACCGACCTGATAAACCCGCCGTCCCTGCTAGCCACGGACAGGTTAGCCGCTTACGGAAATCTTACGCACCCCTCTGCTAGATGCTAAGTGCCTGCCCGTGAAAAGAAAAAGCAAGCCACTGCGGCGCTTGTCTGCCAGTCGTTCGGCCGTCGGCCAGCGCCAGTCGCTGGCGGCGGTCGGGTCGCTTCCGGAATTGCTGCGGGCGTTTCGTCGGGCGACAGGTTGGGAGCTGCGCTATACCCCTGGCATCCAAACGCCCGATTTGCGCTCCCAACAGCGCTCCAAACACACAAACCAGACCAGTGAAAAAGTTGGCGGCGAATCGAGCGTGGCGACCAAGTGCGTTTGGTCCGCCCCGGTCAGCCAGGGCGTCGCGGCTGCTCCCGGACTCCTATGCCTGGCCCCAGTCGACCATCAGCCGGAGGAAAAAAGCCGCCCAGCGCCCCGAGCCGCAACCCGACAGGACCATCGTGGCGGCGGCCGGAAAGATCTGCACGCCGCCGGCCGACAGCGGCGGAGCACGCCATTGCAGGAGCGTGTGGAAGTGGGTGCAGCCACGGAATTGGCTTCCGCCATTGCCGGGATGCTCACCGAGTTGCTCGAGGCCCGGCGCGCACTGTGGCAGCGCGAAGCGGAATTGGCCGCCCGAATCCCGCTGACACCGCATCCGGATGAGCCTGCACACTTGGCCGTGCGGCTGGAAGCGGCGCTGCGTGCTGGGGCCGAAGCAGTAGGCGCGCAGGCGGCAGCGCTGTATCTGCTCGACGACGCCACCACCGAGCTGAAGCTCCGTGCCTGCTGGGGATTGCCATTCGACCGGCTCACCTGTCCGGCCCGACCGCTGCGCGGCGCACTGGGCGACTTGGAAGCGCTATTAGGTCACGCCGTGGTTCTGAACGACCCCACTTCCATGCGCCACTGGCGCGCAGCGGAGGATTTTCCGGCCGCGGTATGTCTGCCTGTTTCGACCGCGACCAATTTGCTGGGCACGATGTGGGTATTTTCGGATAAGAAGCGGGACTTCACCGAAAAACAGACCAACATGTTGGAGATCGTGGCCGGCCGGCTGGCCGTCGAATTGGAGCGCGAAATACTGTTGCACGAGAATCTGCAACTTCGCCCAGTAAAACAACAACTTGCCGCCGCCAGCCGATTGAAACGCAAGCTATTGCCAACAGTCGCACCGCTGCTGGAAGGCTGGCAAATTGCTGGCCGCGGCGGCGCGTCGCCCACAATGCTGTACGACTGGTTCTGCCCGGACGACAACCATCTGGCCTTCGCCTTAATCGAGGCGGTCGCTACCGGACTGCCCGGCGCCATCTCCGCCGCTGCGATCCGCGCGCTGGTGCGTGCCCATCTTCAATATCACCACGACTTGCAGACCGCCGTCGCCCGTATCAACCTCACGCATTGGACCGGCTCTGCCGGCGATCAGCACGCTACGCTGCTGTTGGGGTTGCTCGATACCACAAGCGGTCACGGCAGCATTGCCCTGGCCGGCGTGGGCAGCCTCTGGCACTTCTCCGGTGGCTGTTGCCAGGCGCTGCTAGAACCTACACAACGACTGGGCGAAGGCCCGCAGGTGCACTCTCGGTGCTGCCGCGTGGAGGTTAAGCCGGGCGATGTACTGCTGGCCGCAGTGCCGGGCTATGGCAGGGTAGCCGGCGGGCCTGGTAAGTCGGAGAAACCCCACCGACTTGCCGACGCCCTTTGCAGCAGCCTGCGTTTGCCGGCCGGCAAGCTCGCCGCGCTGGCGCACAAGTACTTTTCCCAACACATATCTTCATCGGACCCGAACGAGCAAGCACTGGTGGTGATAAAACGGACCGGCAACTGACCGCCCTACGGCGGAAGCCTAACCGCCCAGCCTATTTGCGCTGCGCACTCAGACCAAAGCGCGCCGCGGCAGGCGGATCCGCCGGGCATGTGATTTTTCCATTGTTGCGCGGTAACGGCGTTTTGCCAAAAGCCGCCGGGCGTTTAATGCCGCCTCGCACTGCGTTTTCTGCGGACCTGCTTGCGCGGTTCTTGCAGTGTCTTCCCGCTGGCCTTTCTGGTATGATTCATTTGTCCAGCGTCCGGCCCGCACAACTGTTGCGCAGCCTCTTTTTGGTGGGACTGGCATGTTTTGGTGGAACTGGCACGCCGCCCGAACGAAGCGACGTTAGTTAACGCCGGGCAGAGAAGCAGGCAAGCGGCCGATCGCGCGCACAAGCAACTGCAAAAGCCTTGCAGCGAAAGGGGCCACACATGCGATTCCGCTTTGCCCGAGCGTTTACGCTTATCGAATTGCTGGTGGTCGTCTCGATCATCGCTATTTTGATCGCGTTGATGGTGCCGGCGGTGCAGGGCGTGCGGACGGCCGCCCGGCGAACGCAATGTGCGTCGAACCTCCACCAAATCGGCATTGCCTACCAGCACTTTCATCAGAAGTATCCCCAGCGGCGGTTGGCCGCCGGTTCATGGCCGGGAAAATTGCGCCCCTTTTTGGAAGACCAGAACGCTATCTACATCTGTCCCGAAGGAAGCAACAAGAACAATACCGCCGGCCCGTCGAAAGTCAAAATCCTCCGCAAGGGCGATCCCTGGGTGGAAATGCCGTTCGGCGAAGGTTCGCTGTGCCGTCGATACGACAAAGGTCCCGGGCGTTACGAGTTGCACATCGACTCTGGTTGGTATTTGGACTGGGACGACGTCTGGCTGGACGTGGTTGAACTGCCCGACGGACGAACCACCGTCACTTGCATCCGACACGATGGGCACATCGCCTTTCAAGTGCTGGATATGGAAGGCAATTTTCTGGCCGACTGGTACAAGGGATCGTTCGTCGGCAAGAGCTTCGAGTTCTATGGCGCCGCCGAAGAAACCAGTTACGGCATGAACAGCAAGTCGCACCTGCTGATCGCCGATGCCCACAAGATTCTGCTGCTCGACTACGAGCGCCACGTGGCCGACTTGGCCGGTCTGAACTACCGCGACTACTGGCCCAAGAGCGTCGCTCCGCGCCACACCGGGGCGTGCAACGTGTTGTTTGTGGGCGGGGATGTCCGCACCGTCACTCCTGTAGAGATCGATCCCAGCATTCCCCGGTTGAACAACGAGTACTGGAACCCCACCCTTTCGCCGCGCGTGCCGGAATAGATTCCGCCCACCGACATGTCTGCCGTGCACGGTTAGCAGATCTTTTCAGGCATTTTCGCTTCAACGGCGGCATTCGGCGGCCGAGGCAGTTTGCTTGGTCAATCGAGAGGATAAACTACGATGGCTTTTTTCGGGCTGACCGGGCAGGCTGCTTGGCACGCGCCGCAGCCCGGACAGCGCGCCGGCTCGATCTGCGGCGTGAGCGAGTACGTCTGTTCGCTGAACACCAGTGTGATGGCCTGGAACGGGCAGCAGTTGCGGCAGATGAAGCACTCTCGATCGTCACCCAGCAAGCACAGACTCATGTCCACGCGCGCTATACCCATCGGTGCAGCCAGCTTGTCGCCATTGGGAAGCGGGGCGATCGCGCCGGTCGGGCACACTTCGGTGCAGCGCCGGCAGTCTTCGCGGCAGTAGTCGTGCGCGAAGCTTACCATCGGCGCCAACAAACCCGAAACGCCGATCGGCGAGATGTCGGGTTGCACAATGCGCGTCGGGCACGCCCGGGCGCAATTCCCGCAGCGGATGCACAGCCCCAGAAAATCTACATCTGACCGAGCTGAAGGCGGTCTGATTTTTCTGGTGGCAACGGTCGCTGCCTGCCGGGCAAACCCAGCCCAAACCGCTCCCAACAGCGCGGCGATTGCCGTGCGTCGCGCCAGCGGCCAGCAGTCGGGAGCCGCTGCCGCGTCGCCGAACATCGCCTCGTGGCCGACAATCGCCTTATCGCCGACGACCACTTGCTGCGGGCCAGCGCGGAGCGTCGATCTGCTCGAAGCGCAGTGGGAGATTTCTGCCGAACCGGCTGCCGGGGGAATGTCCCTTCGGGCCATGCGCATAACGGCAACCAGGCCGGCGATTACTGCCTTCGGCAACTGTTGCACCGAACTGCGCAGCCGCCAAAGAAGCTCTTGGGTTGCGCCCAGGGGACACAACCGGGCGCACCACAGGCCTGGCAGCAACACGCTCAGCAGGCATACGGCCGGTAGGGCCAGCGCCGCGTATATCGCACCAGTGGAAGCGGGTTTAGTAAAAAGCCCGAAAAAAGCGGCCAGCATCGCCAACGGGTCGGCAAACAACAGCAGCGGATAGCCGACCGCCGCTCCGACGAGTGTGAGCACCGCAACCCATTGTCCCAGTGGGAACATCGACCGATTGCGGCAGCCGAGTTTTCGGCCGATTCGGCTGGCTGCATCGGCGCACAATCCGACCGGGCAACCCCAGCGGCAGAACCATCGCCGCCAGAAAATAGCCGCCACTGCCGCCAACAGACCGGCTACGACGAAAATCGACGCCAAGCTGCCCAAGGCCGCGGTGCTGCACACGGCTACCCATGCGCTTGCTGCCGGCACGAGCTGCGGCCATTGTGTTCCGGCTAGCCACGGCGATAGCAGCGCAGCCGACGCCAATAGCGCGGCAACGCGCGACGCGCTTCGCCAGCGCTTGACGGTCGAGCCACCAGCGCGGGCAGGCGGTTGAGCTTGCTGGCTGGTGGCGTTCACCCCAGATAAGCCTCTTGCTCGCGGAGGATGCGCTGCAGTTTCGATATGTCCACGTCGCGCGGCCGACAGCCGTCCATGGCGGCCACGGCAGCGGCCACTCCGGCGGCGTGCCCCGTTACGAAGCAGTTGGGAATCAATCGCACCAGATCGGCCATCCGCATTTCGGCGCTTACGCAGCGCCCGGCCGCCAGCAAGTTGTCGATCTTCACCGGCAGCAGCGCGCCGTAGGGAATTTGCCACGGGCCATGTTCGGCATGGGATGCGCCGCCGACGCCCACTACGTCGGGAATTTTGGTAGGGGCGTCGATGTCGTTGCGGGTGATGGTCTTCACCCCGGCCAGCACGCGCGTGATGCGCACTCCCAATTGCGGGGCCGTCTCGACCAAATACACCTTTTCGTACCCGGGCGTCTTGCGCATTTTTTGCACGTTCTGCCAGATGAAGCGGCGATGGTTGAGTTCCAAGCGGGTGAGCACTTCGATGTCTAATCCGTCCACTTCGGGACCGAGCATGTTCACCCAATTGACACCCGGGACGGGCGTGGGGCCACCCAGGCCGCGTGGCTTGGGCGACTGCTGAGCCGCCTGTTTATCCACGCGGTCCAGATTTCCGACGCGAGAGACCAGCCCCACGTTGTGCGAGCGGTGCTCGTACTCGGCCCCGGCGGCTGCCAGCACGTCGCCATCGCCGGTGGCATCGACGACCACTTTGGCCAGAATGGCTTGTCGGCCGGACTTGCTTTCAAACACTGCCCCGCGGATGCTGTCGCCGTCCATGATGGCATCCACACCCCAACAGTGGAGGAAAACCTTGAGCTTGGCCTCCATGACCATTTCTACCAGGATGTACTTGGCGGCTTCGGCATCGACGGTGGGATTTACCCCGGGACGGCGATTGATGATTGCCCCGTCGAGTTTCTCCAACCGCCGCATAATTTCTTCGCCGATGCCCTGGCACACCTGTTTGCCGCCCTTGACGATATGGCCCAGGATCAGCAGCACTAGTCCGCCGGTCCACAAGCCCCCGAAATGGCCGTAGCGTTCCACCAGCGTCACGTCGGCCCCGGCGCGCCGGGCAGCCAGTGCCGCCACCACGCCCGCCGAGCCGCCGCCCACGACCAGCACATCGGTGCGGTGCAGCACAGGCAGTTGGCGTTCGGGCTGGATGACCCGATCGCCCACCAATCGAGCGTTGGCCCGGTTGGCGTCGATCTTGCTCTTGGCGATGATCGAGCTTTGGAAGCCGCCGGGTTCGCCCACCTCGGCAGCCGAGCAGTCGCTCGCTCCCAGCCGGGCCAGTCCCGCCGCCGCACCCGAAGCCCATACGTACCGCAACCATTGCCGGCGATCGAACGAAGAATTCACTGCATGTCTCCTAGACTGCTCGGTTCAACAGAGGTTCAAGTTCGGTTCAACAAAGATTCGAGTTGGGTTCAACAAAGGTTCGAGTTCGGTTCAACAAAGGTTCGAGTTTGGTTCAACAAAGGTTCGCGTTGGGTTCAATAGAGGTTCGCGTTGGGTTCAACAAAGGCTCAAGGTCGGTTCAACAGAGGTTCAAGTGCATGTCCGAACCACACGTCAAGCGCATGGTTGAAGGACGTTCAATCAAGTGGTCTGAGGAAGCGCAAATGCGTGGTCGAACAAAAGTCCGCAAAATGGTCGAGCGAAGGGGTACACGACAAGAAAAAGTGAACCCGCTTTTCGGTCGAAAAGCAAGAGCCATAGTCGCGCAGTCGCACAAATACTGCGCAGCCGTGGGGCTTCTGGTTCGCAAATCGCCGGGCGCCGGTGGCTGCACTTTGAGACCGGCTGGTTATCGGCGCGGCTTGAAGATCACCGTGGCTAGCGGCGGAAGGGTGATGACGATCGACTGCGGCCGACCGTGGCTCTCTTGCGGCTCGGCCATGGCGCCGGGGAAGTTCCCCATATTGCTCCCGCCGTAGTACATCGAATCGCTATTGAATATCTCTTCGTACCAACAAAGTTCGGGCACGCCGTACCGGTAGTTGGTTCTGGGAACGGGAGTGAAGTTGCAGCAGACAACCAGGAAGTCGTGCGGGTCTTTGGCCCGTCGGACGTAACACAGCGTGCTGTCGTCGTGATTATGGCAATCGATCCACTCGAAGCCGTGGTAGTCGAAATCCACCTCGTGCAGTGCCTTTTCGCGGCGATAGATGCGATTCAGGTCGGCCACGCAGCGCTGCAATCCCTGGTGCGACGGCCATTGGAGCAAATGCCACTGTAAGCTCTCGTCGTAGTTCCACTCGTTCCACTGGCCGAACTCGCCGCCCATGAAAAGCAGCTTCTTGCCCGGATGCGTCCACATGTAACTGTACAGCAGCCGTAGGTTGGCGAACTTTTGCCACAAGTCGCCGGGCATCTGGTCCAGCAGGGAGCCTTTGCCGTGTACCACTTCGTCGTGCGACAGCGGCAGCACGAAGTTTTCGTGAAAGGCGTAGATCAGGCTGAAAGTCAGCTCGTTGTGATGGTACTTGCGATGCACCGGGTCGTGGTGCATGTACCGCCGGGTGTCGTTCATCCAGCCCATGTTCCACTTCAGGCTGAAGCCCAGGCCGCCCAGGTAAGTGGGCCGCGACACGCTGGGCCAGGCGGTGGATTCTTCGGCGATGGTCAATGCACCAGGGAACTGGATGTGGACTTGTTCGTTGAACTCTTTGAGGAAGGCGATGGCCTGGAGGTTTTCGCGACCGCCGTATTCGTTGGGCAGCCACTCGCCATCGCGCCGGCTGTAGTCCAGGTACAGCATCGAGGCCACCGCGTCCACCCGCACGCCGTCGACGTGGTATTTGTCGAACCAAAACAATGCGTTGGCGATGAGGAAGTTGCGCACTTCGTGGCGGCCGTAGTTGAAGATCAAAGTGCCCCAGTCGCGGTGTTCGCCGCGGCGCGGGTCTTCGTGCTCGTACAATGCGGTGCCGTCGAAGCGGCGCAGGCCGTGGCCGTCGCGGGGGAAATGGGCGGGCACCCAGTCGATGATCACCCCCAACCCGTGCTGGTGGCACAGGTCGATGAAGTACATCAGGTCGTGGGGGGTGCCGTAGCGCGCGGTGGCCGCGTAATACCCGGTCGTCTGATAACCCCAACTGGCCGACAGCGGATGCTCGCTTACCGGCAACAGTTCGATGTGCGTGTAGCCCATCTCGGTGCAGTACTCGACCAACTGATGGGCCAGATCGCGGTAGGAGAGCCAACGGGTCGGATCATCGCCCGGTCGCCGCCAACTGCCCAGGTGGACTTCGTAGATCGAAATTGGCTGTTCCAGCCAGTTGGTCTGTCGGCGGCGGGCAAGCCAATCGGCATCGTGCCAGCGAAAGCGACTCAGATCGACCACCTTCGAGGCGGTGCGCGGCGGGCACTCGGTGGCAAAGCCCACCGGGTCGGCCTTGTCGCACACGCCCTCTCTGGTGCGCACTTGATACTTGTATAGTGTTCCTTCGCTCAACCCCGGAATGAACAGCTCCCAGAACCCGCTGGGAATGTGCTTCCGCATTGGATGCCGGCGGCCGTCCCAGTTGTTGAAGTCGCCAATGACGCTCACTCCCAGTGCGTTCGGCGCCCAAACGGCGAAGTTCACGCCATCCACGCCGTCGATGGTGCGCAACTGGGCGCCTAGCCGCTCGTACAGCTTCCAGTGGCGCCCTTCGTTGAGCAGATACAGGTCGTAGTCGGTCAACAGCGGGGGGAAGGCGTAGGGGTCGTGCATGGTTAGCTTGCGGCCGGAGGCATCGACGGCCCGGATCAAGTAGCGTGGTGCTGAGCCGTTGGTACTGACTGTAATCGCTTCGTAAAGGCCTGCCGGGTGAATCCGCCGCATGGGGCGCGGAATCTCACCGTGCGCGGGATCTACCAGCCAAGCCTGATCGGCATGCGGCAAAAAAGCTCGAACCGCCAAAGCTCGCCGGCCGTTATCGCTAATTTCGTGCGGGCCGAGGATTTCGAACGGATTTTCGTGGGTTCCCTCTATCAGCCGACCAATGCTGTCCAATCCGATGTCAGTACGCACTTACGAACCTCCTTGCGGGAAAGCACAGGGCCAGCAGGCGCTTCGACCGGCGGGCCATTAAATCTATATATACTAACCAATTTATCAAGACGGTGCGAAGCCCCCAGGCCGTTTGTCCGGCAGTTTTTCCCGGCTGGCCGTTTTCCGGCGAGTTGCCGCCTAGGGGCCGCTCCCCCAAGTTGTCGCCATTTTTACCGGCCAGATGGCCGTCAACAGCAGCGCTGTCGCCAGCGGAGTGACCGTGCAGATGCGGCCCGTCGATGCGCCATCGGCGACAATCTACCTGATGGAACCGCAAGGCGCGATCGACGCGCTGCCACAAATCGCAATTGCGAACGGGCACCATCTGGCCGAACCACTCCCAACGCCAACCGTTGGAGCGCCACTCCGCAAGCCCGTATCGTATGCCGCGTTCGATCTCCGGCCGCAACCCGATGAACGTCACCCGCGACGGTTGATCCAGCGATTCCAGTGCGCGGACCAACGCCAGCAGGTCGAGTCGGGTACCGCTGACCTTGGGTTCGACGTCGGAAGCTTCGATACGTTCCGCACCATCGGAGCGGCGTAGCTCAAACCCCCAACGGCCGCGGCTGTCGTCTTCGCCGGACCGTACATAGGCCAGATAGTGCGGTGTAGTAACGTTCATCGGATTGCTAGTCTGGGCACTGTGGCTAATGTAACTAAGCTAGAAAAATCGAGATAAGCGGAGCGCTTTAGAACATATTGCCCCTTCGTGCTGTCTTAGTTTATCGTCATATATTCTCCAGATTCTTTATGCTCCCCCGTCGGTGCATATTATCTGGATTGGACAGAAGTTGCGGGTCTGTGGACCGCTCGGAGACGGCGCGCTTCTGTGGCATGCCGAGAGATGAGCCCCATCGCATCGGCAAGCGTAAGTCCCCGCCAAACGCTTCGAGCAGGCAGCAGCAACGATTGCCATAACTGTCGGGGCTCAAAGCGTAAGCACCCCTGCGGCCTAGTGATTCATGCCGCCCAGTGCGGGATACGCAGTTGGCTTATAGCAGCGGTTTTATCGCTGCGGTTTGGCGGCCGAAAGTACGAAGACCGGATTCAGCGCGGTGAAGCGCAGCCGGTCGAAGTGATAGTTTCCCCTGGCCAAATTGACCATCAGCACATTTAGATGGCCGCACAATTTGTGCAGCGCCTGATGCGTCTCGGCCAGGTTGTCGATGCTGCCGATGGTAGCGGCCAGTCGTCCGCCTGGGCGGAGCCGCTCGTAAGCCCCGACTACCAATTGACTTATGCCGCGTCCGCTGCCGCCGACAAACACGGCATCCGGCTGCGGAAGGTCCTTCCATGCTTCCGGCGCGCGGCCCAGCACCGCTACTAGGTTGGTCACTCCGAACCGCTTGGCGTTATCCAGGATCAACTGATGGTCTTCAGCGTCCTGTTCGATAGCGTACACCTTGCCTTGCGGGGCCAGTTGGGCGGCCTCGATGGCCACCGAGCCGCTGCCGGCCCCAACGTCCCACACGACGCTGGCCGGCCCGATGTCCATCTCGGCCAGCGCAATGGCGCGGATCTCAGCCGGGGTGAGCAGGCCGCGTTTGGGCTTCGACTGAAGAAAGGCCTCGTCCAGGTTGCCGAAAAGCCGCCGTCCGATTGCATGACTGGGCCGGTCGGGCGCCAGCGGCTTGCGCACCAGTATCATCACATTCAGCGGCGAATATTCGTGCGAAGCGATTTCGGCCAATTCGCCGTGAGTTACCCGCTCGTCGGGCGAGCCAAGGTTCTCGCACACATAAGCCGTGAAGTAGTCGAGCTGGTGTTCCAGGAGGGTACGGGCGATAACAGCAGGGGTGTACTGCTCGGTAGTGAAGAGGCCGACTTTTTCCGCCCCGCGGATTTGTTCCAGAACGTTTTCCAGCGGGTAGTGGGCCAGATTGGTCAGAAAGGCGTCTTCCCAGCTTTCTTTTACCCGGGCGAAGGCCAATTGCATGCTACTGACGTGCGGCACCACCTCGAAGTTCTCTTTTCCCAGGCGGTCGCACAGATAGCGAGCCACCCCATAAAACAGCGGATCGCCGCTGGCCAGAACCACCGTGCGCCGTGTGCCCAGCACTTCCCGCAGCTTAGACACCGCCTCGTCGAGTTGGTTACTGATTACCAGGCGCTCGGCGCCGCACTCGGGCACTTGGGCCAGCTCGTGCGCCTCGCCTACCAGCAACTGGGCGGAATGGATCAGTTCCCGGGCCGCGGCAGTAAGACCATCCAGCCCATTCTCGCCGATGCCGATGACATACACCTTTTCGGCGCTAGCCAAGGCAAGACTCCTTCAGAACCGCAGACGCCTGGATAACAGCCAAATCCAGCAGCTCAGTAACGGCCAGATTCGGCAATCGCCTAATATTACAGCGCAGGTTGGCAAAATAGGCAAGAAGCGCCCCGTTCGGCAACAGACTTACGTCATCTAAACCTTAGCCAGTTTTCCAACTTGCGTAGTAGTGCCAATCAGCCGTCGGATTATAGCATTGCGCATGGCACATCGGAACCGGGCATGGCGCCGTGCTATGGTGCGGTCAACGCCCACGGCTGCTGTAGTACCGGGCGAATGCCAACTCAAACCAACCGGTCGGCGCAGCCGGCTATCTCCTGCGGTGCAGCCTAGCGCGTTGGTTGAGATAGTCTACCAACACCGTGCCCATGTCGCGGCTGGTATCGACCAGCACCCGTTCCACACGGTTGCGCTGCGCGATGTCGTCCAGGCGGTTGTTGAACCGCTCTACCGCGCGGAGGTATGCGCGGCGGATTTGGGTGGGCTGTGCTAGCAGTTCGTCGGGTATTTCCAGACCTACGAACTTTGTCATGCCGTCGAAGTCGAAGGCCAGCTCGTCGTGGTGCATGATCTGGAACAGCACCACCTCGTGCCGATGGTAGCGCATCAACTGTAGTGCTGCCTCCAGTCGTTCCAGATCGGTAAAAAAGTCGCTGAAGATCATGATGATCTCGCGGCGGCGCATGCGGCCGACCAGTTCCATGAGGCATTCGGGCATTCTGGTCTTGTCGACCGGCTTGCTCTGGTCGAGCAATTCGGTCATGCGGATTATCTGCGGCATGGCGTTGCTGGGTGGGACCACGCCGCGCACCTGTTCATCAAAGGTGGCCAGCGACACTTTGTCGCTTTGGCGGAGCACGGCGTAGCCCAGGGCGGCGATCATCTGCGAAGCATAGGTCAGCTTCTGTTGCCGACCGTCGCCGTATCGCATGGAGGCGCTGATATCCAGCACGAAATGGCACACCAAGTTGGTCTCCATCTCGTACTGTTTGACGAAATACCGGTGGCGCTTGTAGTACACGCGCCAGTCGATGTGCTTCGGGTCGTCGCCCCAGACGTACTCGCGGTGCCCGGCAAACTCCACCGCAAAACCCGACAGCGGCGACTTGTGCGCCCCGGCCAGATTGCCGATCACCAGACCGCGCGGCTCGATGCGCCGGCCGGCGATGCGGCTGAGCACGTCGGGATCAAGGTAACGGGAAAGGATGGTGCGCGCCACGGTTGAGGTCTCGCTAAGCTGAAGTTGGCAGTGCCAAGCCGGTGCGGCGCGGTTGCGTAACCCGCCGCTACAGCCCGGATGCTTAGGCCGCTGGGCAGACGTACTGTTTGTCGGCCGGGACGGCTTCTAGCAACATGTCGATCAACTGATCGCTGGTGAGATTGTTGGCCTGCGCGGCGTAATTGCCGGCGATGCGGTGGCGTAGCGCAGGCTTGACGATCCATTGCACATCGCCGATGGTAGCGTGGTAGCGGCCGTGCAGAATTGCCCGGGCCTTGGCGCAGGTAACCAGGGTCAGCACGCCGCGCGGTCCGGCGCCCCAGGCCACCCATTTGTCGACGAACTCGGGCGCTTCGGGCGTTCCGGGGCGCGAGGCCCTTACCAGCGCCCAGGCGTAGCCCAGCACCTGGTCGCTGACCGGCACGCGTAGCACCAACTTTTGGTAGTTGAGGATGTCTTCGCCGGTCAATATCGGTTTGATCTTACCCAGCTTGCCACCGGTGACGCGGCGGGCGATTTCCCATTCTTCGCGCGGGCTGGGATAATCCACCTTGATATACAGCAGGAAGCGGTCCAGTTGCGCCTCGGGCAGTGGATACGTGCCTTCCTGCTCCAAGGGGTTTTGCGTGGCCAGGACGAAGAACGGGTCGGGCAATTTATGCATCACCCCACCGGCGCTGACCTGCCGCTCCTGCATCCCTTCCAGCATGGCCGCCTGAGTCTTGGGCGGAGTGCGGTTGATCTCGTCGGCCAGGATGATGTTGGCAAACAACGGCCCCGGCAAAAACACGTACTTCCGCTCCCCGGTCTTCAAGTCTTCCTGAATCACGTCGGTGCCCGTTACGTCGCTGGGCATCAGGTCGGGCGTGAACTGGATGCGCTTGAAGCTCAGGTGCGTGGCTTCGGCCAGCGAGCTGATTAGCAGCGTCTTGGCCAGTCCAGGCACGCCTTCCAGCAGGGCGTGACCGCGGGCGAAGATGGCGATCAATACCTGTTCGATGACGTCGCTCTGGCCCACGATTACCTCGGCCAGCTCCTTGCGAATCTGCTGGTACGCCTGTTTGCACCGCTCCACTGCGGCAAGATCATCGGCAGAAATGTCGGTAGTGCTCATAAGCTGCTCTCGATGCTACTGGGCTGATCGGAAACTTTATTGGCTGACAAACTGAAACACCTTCACTAACCCACTGAAACACCTTAGCTGCCGGGCTGAAATACTCTTTCCACCCGACTGAAATACTTTGGCCACCGCACGAAAATGCTCCGCCTCACGGTTTGAAATACTGCGGCACGCTAAGCGGCTCCTACTCCAGGTTCTCGAAATACTTTTGCATGGTCTCCTCGTAGCCGCGCGGGGCGCGGCGATTGATGCTGGCCCGAATGGCATTGCGTACCTCCGGCGGCAATTTGGCGAACCACGGCTTCTCGGCAAAGTTCCTCTGGCCCGGTTCGGCGTCCTTGTCCGAATCTGGCGTGGTGCCCCCTTGCGGCGGCTCTTCGGGCCCCGGGATCGGCTCTGAAATCATCCCCGGCTGGTTCTCGCGGAACGAACCGCTGATAATCCCGCCTCCGCCTTGTCCGAACGGACTGGTCATCCCGGGCTTAGTCGGCGGAGCGAGGCTGGGGCTGGCTGCCATACCGGGCATAGTTCCCATTGCCGGCTCGCCGGCTGCGGATTCAGCACCGGCGGCTGCGCCCTCGGGTGCGCCGGCCAAAGCAGCGGCGAGCTGCGCGGCCTCGCGGATGGGCCGGTTGGCCAGCGGTGCGCCGGCAGGCATCGGAGCGCCCTGTTGACCGCCCGACGGCTGACCGGGCATCGGCTGTCCACTGCCTTGTTGCCCGGCTTGTTCACCGCCTTGTTGCCCGGCTTGTGGGCTGCCCTGCTGACCTTCGCCGGGCTGTGCGGCCGACTGCTCGCCACCGGGCTGAGCGGCTGTCTGCTGGCCTGTGGTTTGTCCTTGGCCCGGCTGAGATTGGCCGGCTTGTTGACCTTGGGCCGAGGCCATCTGGCTTGCCGGCAGCGGCTTCTCGCCGGCCTGCGCGATGGCACGGCCCAAGGCGATGTCGTTGGCGATCTCTTGTCCCCGGGCTGCCAAACTGGCGGCGGCCTCGGCCATCGCTTGCTGTGCACCTTGCTCCGCCTGCTGCGCTTGTTGCGGAGTCGCCTGTGGTGTAGCGCCCTGCTGTGCTTGTTGCTCGGCCCCGCGCAAGGCGGACGTAGCGCCCGGGTCCACCGGCACGTTTTGGGCAGCCATCTGGCCCGCTTGACGGCTCATTTGCGCCAAGCGCTGAGCGGCTTGCTCTCGCAGCTTCTGGGCAGCCTGCTGGAGTTGCTGAGCTGCTTCTTCCAGCGACTTGCCAGTCGCCTCTTGCTGGTCGGCGGCCTGCTGAGGCTTGCCCGCGCCCAGGGCTGCTTCGGCTTGCTGCGACGTCTTTTCCGCTTGGTCCAACGCGCCGGCGGCCTGGGGGGCGTCCTGGCGGGCCAACTCGGCGGCCTGGCGGGCGGCCTCGGTGACACGCTTCTGGGCAGAAGCGTCGGGCTTGCCTTCGGGTTTGCCTTGTCGGGCAGTCTCGGCCGCTTGTTCAGCGCCGCGCGCCAACTTCTGTGCTTCTTCCAATGCCTCGCGTACCTGCTGCCGCGCTTGGCGCGCTTCGTCCTGCCCGCCGCGATCTAACGCCTCTGCCGCGCGCTGGGCGGCCTGCTCGGCTTTGGCCAGTGCTTTGCCAAGTTCGCCCAGGGGCTGCTGATCAGTTTGTCCTTGCTCTGCGCCATGCTGCTGATCGGCTGGCGCCTGCTGGCCCGGCTGGGGTTTTTCGCCGCCTTGAGGCTGGCCGCCGGGTTGCGATGGCTCGCCCGACTGCGGTTTTTCGCCCGCTTGCGGCTTTTCACCGGATTGCGCCTGCTGGCCCGGCTGGGGTTTCTCGCCGCCGTGAGGTTTTTCGTCGGATTGCTGCTGGCCCGATTGTTCCTGGCCGGCCGGTTGGGCTGCTGGTTGCCCGGCTTCGCGGGCGATTTCTCCCACGGTCTTGGCCACCTGCTCCTGTTTAGCCACTGCCTGGCGGGTATCGCCGGAGCGGGTGCGCTCCAGCGCTTCGGCTGCACGGTCGGCCTCGGTCTGCTGTTCGAGGGCCTTGCGAATCTTCTCGGCCAGTTCCATGGCGCGGGCCTTTTCCGGACGTCCGGCGGCGCGCTGCTGATCGGCTTGGGCTTGGGCGACTTTTTCTTGTGCCTCGGCCAGCCGCTGCAAACGATCGGCCAGCGAATCGACGGCCTTGGCCAGTTCGCGTCCCACCTCCTGGCCGGACTGTTCTACTTTGGCCAGTTGTTGCCCGCCGACTTGTTCCAGTTGGGCCAGCGCGCGGCGCATTTCGCCGCGAATCTGTTCGGCTGCTTGTTCGAGTTGCTCGGCTGCTTTGGCGGCAGCCTCCGACGCCCGCGCGGCTGGCTTCTTGGACGGCTCGCCCGGTTGTTCGGCCGCAGCCTGGAGCTGTTTTTCGGCAGCGGCGATAGGTTTGGCGGCCTCGGCGAGGGTCTTGGCGGCCTCGGGAACAGTCTGTTTTACGCCTTCGGCGACTTTCTTTGCGATCTGACCAACGTCTTGCTGAGCCTCGGCCATCTGCTTGGCCTGCTCTGCTTCCAGCCCCTGTTGCTGGCTGGCTTCGTTGGTGTGCTTGGAAATCTGGCGCTCGGTCTCTGCTGCTTGGTCCAAGGCGCGGGCAGCGTGGGCCAGTTCGCTGATTTTGGTCAGCAGGCGGTCGCGCTGAGCGTCGGCCAGGGCAGCTTCGGTCTCGGCCACGGCGCGCTCTACCGCCCGATCCGCCGCTTCCACGGCCGCTTTACGCTCGGCCAATGGCCGGCCCATTTCGGCGGCTGCTTCGGCGGCTGCTTGGCGAGCCTCGGCCATGCGAGATTTGACCGGTTCGGGCAGGTCGCGGCCTTGCGGTATTTTCTCCAATTCTTTGGCCACTTGGGTTTCGTGACCTTTGGCTTCCACAGGCTTGTCGGCCACCTTTTCGGAGGCTCGCTGCTGCTCGGCTTCGACGCGGCGGAGGTCTTCCCGGGCAGCTTGTAAGTCGCTAAGCCGCTTCTGGTATTGTTCGGCCGTAAGCCCGCCTTCCCAGTCGCGCAATGCGTCGGCTGCGGCGGCGGCCTTTTCCAGAGATTTGAGCACGTTATCCTGCTGGGCCAAAGCACCGGAGGGGTTTTCCTCGGTCATCTCTCGGGCCGCTTCCAGGGCGGCACGTTGGGCAGCCTCCAGCGGTTGCTGAGCGGCGGGAACGTCTTGCAGTGAGTCGCGCAGGGTGCCAATCTCCTTGCGGATGCGCGTCTGCTCGTCGATGAGCTGCTTCTGCTGTTCGGGTTGGTCCAGGCGGGCTTGCTTGGTCGCCTCGCGGAGTTTTTCTTGCTGAGCCATCAGCTCGCGGAGCCGGTCGGCGGCGTAGTTCCGGTCGGCCTCGGCAAGTCCTTGGGCTTGTTCGATCCGCTGAAGCAGAGCTTGGAGCGCCTTGATGACCGCCCGCTGTTCGGTTGCTGCTTCAGCGTACTTGGTTGCCAGGAGATGCTCTTCGGCGCTGCGGAGAGAATCCCTCACTTTGGCTTGGTCCAGGGCGCGCAGGCCCTCGGCTGCTTCGGCGCCGAACGGGCCTGTCCAGCGGCTGATCTCCGCCAGTTCGTCCACGAAACGGTCGTAAACCGTGCGCACGTCGCGCTGGTCTTCCACGGCGGCCAGGGTGAGCGTTTCGCGCCGGGCCTGCGGCTGCTGCTGAGGCAACGACTCGGTAGCCGACAGCACGTTGCTTTCCATCTGGATAAGCTGACGTACCTGGGCTGCCATCTCGGCGATCTTCAACCGCCGCAACAGGTTCTGCCGCTGGACGTACAGGGCAACCACGATGTCGCGGCTTTTGTTGCGGGTTTGCTCGAAGGTCTTTTTGGGGTCTTCGGTGCGGGCCATTTCCAGGTCGGTCAGCAGCTTGATGACCTCGGGCATTTCGCGGTCGATCAGCTTGTCGAGGTCTTTGCGCATGGCCTGGATTTCGCTGTAAAGCTGATGGCCCTCCAAGCCGTTTTCCCGCAGTTGGCGAAGCTGGATGTCCAAGACGTTGCCCACCAGCTCGCGGGCCATGCTGCGCACCCGCTGTTGTACTTGCTTTTGCCGCGCCAGGGTTTCGGTGGGCAGCGTTTGCTCTGCGGCCAAGCACGCGCTGGCCAACAGCGCCAGCATCACCGCTACACAGACTTCGAGGCGTTTCATGGGGATTCTCCTATCCCAAGCTGCCTTTGAATCATGGTTTTTATCTGCTGCAAGGCGCGTCGATCGTCCTCGGCCATGTTGGCCAGGATACCCTGCTCATCGGTGACTTGAAACACCACTGCTTCTGCTTCGGCCTGACGGCCGGGATTGCGGCCCCGGTAGTCGGTGGCCTGCAAGATCACGCGTACCACATCGCCCTTGGAGAGTTTGCCGGAGGACTTGTCGTCGCTTTTTGCCAGGGGCAGCCGGGCAAGCTCGAAGGGAAACTCGCCGGAGAGCTTTTGCTGCGGCCGCTCGCCCGGCGGCAGTTTGTAAATGGGAATTTGCCCGCTTTCAGACTGTCGCCCGTCGGCGTACTGCACCTCCCAGTTGGCCGTGATCTGGTCTATGCCGTAATCGTCGCTGGCCTGGTAGTAGATGGTAGGTCTGCCTTTGTTGGGCAAGACGAACTTGATAATGCTGCCGGCGCCGATTCGGGGCGGGCTGTCGGCCTGGATGCGGATCAGTCCTTCGATGGGCTGCTGGAGCGATTGGCCTTCGCCGTCCACCACTTGCACCGCGTAGCGGATCGGCTCCAGCACGTTGGCCAGCGGGCAAGCGGGCGAATCGAGCACCCATTGGTCGCGCCGGTCGCTACTGTCGGTCGGAACCACTCGCTCGAAAGGATATTCTTCTGCGCCGATAGTGGCCGTCGCCTGCTGCAAATACTTGTCGCAATACAGCCGCAGCACCACGCGCGAGCCTTCTACCACCGAGATTTGCCGCATCCCTTGCGGCAGGCGGATCGGGCCGGATTGCTCGCCCGGCTGGTCGCTGCCGCTCTTGACCGCGTAAGTCGGCGGATAGACCTCGTGGTCGATTTGGATGACCGGCAACTGAGACACGGTGATAGTGGCGAAATCGGTCCATGCCTTACCGCGCCGGCTGCCCACGAAGAACCCCAACCAGCGGCGCCAGGGGCGTTCCGACCAGCCGACGCCGATCTGCACCTGATACTTGGCGTCTTCGACCAAGCGAGGCACGCGCGCGATGTATACTCCGCTGGTGCCATCGGATGGGGCTTCTGAAAAAGCCTCGGCGGTTTTGGCTTCAGCCGCGTTTGGTGGCTGCGACGCCGCAAAGATCGATTTCTCGTGGGCCAACGTGCCGGGCTTCTCCATCCCGACGGCGTTGGGCGAGTCGAGTGCATCCGTCTGGCCCTGTTGCCGATTGCTTTGTGAATCTGTCAGCTCCACGCTGCTGCGCAGACCGCTTTGCAGCGAAACCAGTTCGATCCTACCTTCTGCCGGCAGTTGGCCTGCGCAAATGACCTCGAACTCCACCGGCTGGCCGTAGTACACACGTACCGTACTGTCGCCGGGATAGGCCAGATTCACTTCCCGACCGTTGACCTTCAAACCGATGATCTGCGTGGCAGTGGGATAATGGGCCGACGATAGGCACATCCGTCGGGCGAAAGTGGCCACGTGCCGCGGCGCAGCGACGATCATCACTAGCCACAGCGCGGCCACAACAATCAGCCACTTCAGTCGGGGCTTGAGTGCGTCGAGCGTCACTGCTTTGAGCACGTTCAGCCGTGGGCTAAGAAACGCCACATTGTCGATGACTGCTTGCTCGAGCTGTTTGGAACCCCAGTCGGCGGCTTCGGGCCATTCGAACTGCACGGCAGCGATCAAGTCGGAGTCGATGTTGTTTTGGCGCTCTACCAGCAGGGCCATATCCAGATCGGTTTCGTGCCAGCCCAACCAGGGGAAGACCCAACGCCAAGCGGCCCAGACGACGGCCGCAGCGGCCCCCAGCAGCATCAGCCCGCGCTGCCAAACGTCCAGCTCCCAGATCCAATCTACTGCGAAAGCCACACCTGCGATGCACAGCACGGCCAGCGCCAAGGTGCTATAGGCTGTGGCGCGGCGAATCCACAGTCGGCGGCGTCGCAGCCGGGCCAGACGCCTTCGCAGATCGAGCAGTTTTGTCATGGCAGGTTCACCAGCTTCCGCACGAGCCATTCGCTCAATAGCAGCACCACCACCAGGCCGAAACACAGCCAGGTATTCCACAGGGGGATGACTTCGATGTTGGTTTCCAGCCTCGGCGTCAAGCGGATCTGCTCCGGCAGGCGATCGACGTTGGTCAGCTCGTAGCTGCGGCCGCCGGGGAACATGCCCGCCAACGCCTCTTGCAAGGCGACGTTTCGCGTGGCCGCTTCGCGTTCTAGGGCCACGCTCTTGACGGCAAAGGTCTTTTCGGTCCAAGTTTTGGACGTCGGATCGAACACCCGGACGCGGTATTCGCCGGGGGCGGTGACCGGAAAGCGCGTTTCGAACGACCCGTCCTTCACCAGCGTCAAGCTGAGCGGTTGCACGCTCTGGCCGCCGATGGCCGCCTTGGCCGGCAGCACCAACTCGCCGCGGAGTTTTTTGTCGGGCAGATCTTTTTCGCCGAGCGGGCGGAACTCGCTGTCGTAGGCGTCCACGCGCAGGACGACCTCTTCTTCCGGCTTGTAATGTTCCTCGCGGTCGGTGCTGACCACGAAGCGCTTCTGGTCGCCCAGGGCGTGGTTCAGCGCCAAAGTGTGGATAAGTTGCGCCCAGAACTGCCGGTAATACCGTTCGCCGTACTTGCGGCGGAGACGCCACGTTTCGTTGAAGCCCAGATAGACCACCATGCCCCGGCCCCCCTTGCCGAACTGGCGGAGGGCAATAAGCGGCTGGCGCTCTTTCCCACCCACGGTGGTGTGCGTGGGATGCTCGGCCAAGACCTGTGCCAGCGGATGGCGGCGCACTACCGGCTGGTACCAGGGCAGCAGTCCGAGATTGTCCCAGGCACGCTGATTTTCTTCCAGCGTTTCGCCGGCCAGGCGCATGAAGGAGAAGTTCTCCGACATGGGCGTAAGTCGCAGGCGGAAAGGTTCCTTGTCGTGGATGCGGGCTGCTGGATCGACGATCACCGGCAGCAGTTCGCCCAGCGGCGTATCGACCAGTTGACCGACCCCGAAACGCGGCCCCGACAGTATCACCAACCCGCCGTTGAACTCGCGGACGAACTCTTTGACCATTTCGCAGAAGCGTGGGCTGAGGGCCGTGGCCGGCATATCGCCCAAGAAGATAACGTCGTACTTGAAGAACTCGCTACGGGGCGGGGTCATGGTGGGCAGGAACATTTCGTTCGTCTGGCGGACACGCGGGTCCGAAGAGCGCAGAAAAGTACGGAACCCCTGCAAGCCCACCAATTTGTCGCGGTGGAACACCTCTTTGATGAACCGCCATTCCCAGGTCGGTTCGTACTCTACGAACAGCAGTCGCATGTAGTCGTCCAGAATGGTGATTTCGCGCTGCCGGCGGTTGTCTTCCTCGATGAGCTCGCCGTCCAAGTGTTCCACGTGGGCCGTGAGGTTGAATCGCCCTGCCCGATCGGGCTTGTATTGGAACTCGACCGTCTGGAACGGTCCAGTCAGCTCAAGCGATTTTTCGTCGATGGTGACGGTGTGCGGGGTTTCGCCCTCCTGCCCGCCAAGCTGCGTGGCCAGCAGGGCGACCTGCACCTTGTGGTTGTCGAAACCCTGCTGACGGACAGTAACACGCACGGTGCCTTGTTCGTCTTTTTTGATCATGGGTGGGGCGTCGATGCTTTCTACGGCCACGTTCATGGCTGTCCGGGCCCCGAAGCCCACTGTGTAAATCGGTACCCCCAGGCTTTTGGCCGCCGGTTCGGCAGGCGGTCCACTGTTCTGGCAAAAGTCGCTGAAGATCACCAGCCCGGCCAGATTGCTGGTGGATTCGCGTCGGGCCAGGTCTAGCAGGGCGGCGCCAATGGCGGTTTCGGTTCCTTCGGTGGTCAATTGTTCGGCCAGCCGATTCAGGTCCAGACTGCGGCGGTCTTCGCCCAGCAGCTCCAGCGAGCGCACCCCTTCGCGGCGGTCCAAAATAAACGCCCGAAGCCGAAACCGCTTATGCAACTGCTCCAGCAGGTTCTCTTCTGGTTTTGTGACCAGGGCCTTCAGATAGTCGTTTCGGGTCAGGGGCTGGTCGGCGCCGGTCGAGTCCTCGCTCTGCTGCCGCCGCACAGCCAGCGCTTGTTCGATCTGCTGACGTTCATCTGCTGGGAACTGATCGGCCATGCTCATGCTGCCGGTGCCGTCGAACAGCAGCCATAGCGTAGGACGTTTCTGGCTAGTCACCCGCGCTGTCAGAACCGGTTCGGCCAACAAAATAAGCAGGATGCACAACGCCGCTGCACGCAGCACCCCCAGCAAGCCGCGGGCGCCGGGATGCTTCTGCCGCTGATAGCGGGTGTAGAACAGCGCGGCCAGCATGGCCAGGCCCACGCAGCCGAAAAACAGCCAACCGGGGGCTTCTTGGGCCCAAGCCGCGCCTAGGGAAAGCTCGTAGCTTTCGATGTGTCGGGCTTCCTCCAGCCCGAACAGGCGCCCCAGCCCCAAAAACCTTACCAGCACCTCGCCAAAACTCATGCAATCACCTTTACCATCAAGTTGGCTGTTTTAGCTCAAGTTGGCTGTTTTCGCTGTTTTCGCTTTGTCGCGTACGTAACCTGGTTCACCCCCGCCCGACGGACGCCGCTGCTGCGCCGACTGTCGGACAACGCTAGTCGCGGGTTATGTATGTTTCCCGACTGCTAATCGGAGCCTGCTAGTCGCATGTTGTAAATGTTTCCCGGCTGCTAACACGTCACCATCAGACTACGGTTATCGTTTAGGCATCGCTTGCTGCTGCGGGCCAACTCATCAGGGCCAGTTGCACAATCAGGGCGCACAGCGCCCCGACCAGTATCCATTCCAGCGGCATTCCCGGTGCTACCAACAGTGCCAGAAGCACCAACCAAATTGCCGCCAGCAGCCAGCGGCCGCGCACAGCGCTCCAGGCCAATATCAGCGGTTCGATGAGCAATCCGATCAGCACGGCGGTCATCAATCGCCAACCCAGGTCACCCGGCTGTAATACACCTGCTTGGAACACTGTGGCCGAGACCGGGTTGCCCTCTGTGCCTACGGATTGTCCCAAACGTTTGAGCATTTCCAGTTGTTCGGCGGTGGGGATGTCGGACTCTTCGGCCGGCCCGTTCACCGCCACCGGCACTTCCCACAATTTGGCTTCCAAGGCTTGGTGCTGTGTACTGCGTGGGCGCAGCGCAGCAATGCGGTAGATGCCCCGGCGCGTTTGCGGCTGCATAACCACTGCAAACCGGCCATCGCCGACGGCTTCCACCGCCAGCAATTCCTCTTGGCCGTCGGCAGAGGTGCGGATGAACTGGGCGACGCGCTCCGCGGCGGAGATGGGCAAAACCAAACTTCGCTCGGTGCTGATGTTTCTGACCGGCAGGCTGTCGTGCAACATTTGGCGGAGCAAACGGGCATACACGAAGCTGGCTTTGGTCAGCGGCATGATGTTCCAGTCCGGAAACACGCTGCTGGTGACCAGCACCACTCGGCCCCGACCGATCCTCCGCTCGATCATGAATGGCAGCCCGTTGGTGTAGCGGGCCAGCACATCCGGTCGACTTTCTTCGGCCACTTCGTCGGCCGGACGTTTGTCCTCGGCCAGTTGGGCTGTATCGGCCCAAGCTAGCCAGCTCGGGGCAAGTCGGGCACGCTCTTGCTCCAGGTTGGCCAGGCTCTGCCGTTGTGCCACCGACAGCCGGCCTTTGAGGTCCAGGGCCGTCAGTTCCTCGATCTGCTTGTTGATGGTCTCTAGCGCGCGTCGTCGCGTGGCGATATCCTCGGCAACGGCCCGAATTATCTGCTGGCGCACCTGCTGGCTGACGTCGGCTTTGACCGTACGGAAGAAAAGCGCATCGGAGTAAATCTCCTGCAATACCTGCTGGCTCTCCAGCTCGCTGATGAAGTACTGCCGGTCTTTGAGGCTATCGAAATCCAGCCGGAACGGTTCTGCTGGGGCGCCGCTGCCGTCGTCGGTTCCGGGGATACGTCCTTCGATGACCGGCTCCAGGGGGACGGGCAGTATGCCCAGTCCGTCTAGCCAGGCAGTTTCGGTCCACAAGTGTGGGTCGAACTCGCCCCCGGCGGCGATGAGCAAGTTGCCCCCCTGTTCCACATATTCCCGCAGCAACGAGACAGTATTGCGCTCCGGCCCCGGCACGCCGGCGATTACCACGAAACGGGCGTCTTCCAACACTGTTCGGTCCAGCTCCTCCAGCCGGCGGCGCTCGATGCGCAACGGCTGCTTTTCGCGCAGTGTTTGGGCCGTCACCGGGGCGATCAATCGCCGGAGGAAATATGTATACCCGTAACGCTCCGCCCGCGGCTCTTCCTCGGCACCCCATTGGTCCACGAACACCACAGGCAGCGAAGCCACTACTGGGACGACCAGGAACCGCCGGTCATCTTCCGGAAGGTTATCGGGCGGCTCGATCGCTACCTCGACGGTAACATAGTTGGGCTTGCCTGGCTCGGCCTGCAAATCGAACTGGTACGGCGGGAACTCTACCTGCCGCTGCTGGCCCGGTTGAAGCTCCACAATTTGGTCGGCCACCGGCTGGCCTTCGATCCACAGCGTGACTTTCACGTCGCGGCGCGGCTGGCTGCCGCGGTAGCCGATGGTGGCCAGGAAGTGGGCGGGCGAGTCCATGTCGGCCACGCCGTCGCGCAGTTGCACCTCGGCTACCCAGGCATTCGAAGGATCGTCGTTGCGCAACTGTTCGATCTTCAATCCGCCGGGAATGGCCTGCAAGAAGTCTTTCAGTGCCTGAAAGTTCCAGCGCGCAGTCTGCTGATCTGTGAATAGCACCACCTGTTTGCCAGCCGGATTGGACAGGCGCCGGCAGGCCTCCAGAGCTATTTCGAGTGTTTCGTGGGGGCGAGCGGAACGATCGACTGCCTCGATCCGCCCCAACGCCTCTTTGGCCTCCTCCTTGGAGTAGTAGGCGTCGTAGCTGAAACCGACCGCCGAGCCGCACGTGGGCAGTACCGATATGCGACTGCCGCGAGGAAGGCTGTCGATGAACTCGGCGGCGCGGGCTTGCGCCTCCGATAGCACCGTGCCGCTGAGCTTCTGGTAGCCCATGCTCAAGCTGTTATCGACCAGCACCACGGCATGGACAGGCTGATCGGGGTTGTCCACCGCCGCAGAGCGGGTCAACAGCGGCCGGGCCAACGCCAACCCAAACAGCAAAATGCACAAAGTGCGCAAGGCCAGCAGCAGCAGGTCTTGCAACCGGAGGATGCGCCGGCTGCGGTGTACCGCCTCGCGCAGAAAATCCATGGCCGCCCAGTGGACGATCTTGAACCGGCGCCGGTTCAGCAAATGGATGATTACCGGCCCGGAAGCAGCTATCAGGCCGGCGACGGCAAACCACGGTGAAATGAACATCGCCAGTCTTCGCTCGACGTTGTTGTTGACGACCGGTTAACGGCTGCCCAGTCAGACTTAACGAATTTTCAACGGTCCTCTTGGCGGTCGCTGATTTTCCTACCGGCGTGGTGCCGACAAACGCTACAACGCACATCGCGTGCCGCAGTCTGCTGCAGATTCCGGGTGCCTACTGCACCTGAGCCCTGACTCCCGTTCAGTCAAAACTCCTGGATTGCATCTGCTTTCGCATCGCTTCGATCTTGCCTTCCTGCAAGATAGGCAAATAGCGGTTGGGAATCGCTAGGATGAAGCAGGACACCGAAGTCATGAACAACTCACCCGGCCGTCCGCCCACGCGGTTGTCGGAAGGCCACATGCCGTGCCGTTCCGGTTGGCCTGGGCTGCGTATCTGAGAAGCCACCACCGCGTCGCGCAGCAGCGGATAGCACTCGCGCCAATGCGGATCGCCCACCTGATACAGCGCCTGGCCTACGTAATACAGTGTGTATGCGTCGAACGGCACGTTGCGCCGCCCTCGGTTTTTGTCGCCTTCGCGAATGGCCGCCGTGATGACCTTCATGTTCTTTTCGATCCGCCAGTCGTCGTACTGAGCGAACTCTTGAAGGCAGACCACCCCGGCAGCGGCCATCGCCACCGTAGCCTGCCCGCCGCCCTTGTTGTAAGTGAACTGGCCGTCGTATTTCTTCTGCTCGTCTTCGGGTGCATTGTACGGGCAGCCGCGTGGGGAATAGTGCTGGCGGACGCTGCGAATGGCCAATTCGATCACTTCCGGCGGGACTTCCAACCCGCTATCTACCGCGCTGCGCAGCGCCTTGGCCTGCATCACCGCCAGGCTGAGGTCGTGCCCCTGACGCTGCGGCCGGGCCTGATAGTCCCATCCGCCATCGCCGCATTGCGTCTGGGCGATGAGCTTCAGCGCCCGGTCCAACACCGGGCCGATGCGCGGATCGTTGCTCATGCCGTACGCTTGGCCGAGCACGAAGGTCGATAGCCCGTGGTTGTACATATCGCGCTGCGCGTCGGCGATGTTCAGCAGCCCCGAGGGCTTCACGTTCCGCAGCACATAATCCAGCGCCCGTTGTACGTTCTCGCCGTATTGCCCTCGCCCTGGCATGTGTCCGGCCGCCATGAAGGCCAGCGCTCCCAGGCTCACCAACCCCAGATCGTTGGATTGCCAGTTGCCTTGCGGGCCTTGATTGCGGGCGAGCCATTCCAGCCCTAGTTGCAGGGCTTCTTCGCTGGCGGGGGTGATTTCCCATTCGCCTTCGGCACGGGCCGCTACCGTGTGCATGAAAAAGATGCAGGCTAACGCCGAAACGACGACCGCCGCACTGGCCACATAACTACGAAGTCCCGGCATTGCCACGCTGGTCATACGCCTGCACCTTGGCGCGGAGAGACAGACAATCGGAATAGTCCGAAAACCTGCGGTCGTCATCGTTCTCTGTTCCGTTTGTTCGGCCGGAAGACAAGCCGCTGGCGACTTGCCGTTCGGGGTTGGAAAGGGCAGTAACTGGTGCCAGCGGCGAAGCTCGGCTAGTCGCTTTCGGCGCGGCCCAAACCGCTTGGCCCACCGCAACGCGCTGCCATATATCGTGCCCCGCCACGCTGCGCCGCGCTGTACCCTTGAAAGATACGCTCCGGCGTGCCGGCGAGGAAAGTCAGCGGTGCCCTTGGCTGCCGTCGGCGTATCGCCGAACACCCCCCGCCGCACTTTCACTGCAACACTCGATTATGCGTTTGGTGGCCAGCCGTTGTCAAGCTGCGAGCGTTTGAAATGCAGAGGAATCCCGAAAGGGCTAACTGGCCCAGCTACTACGGACACCGCATCGGGAAAGGTGGTTTCGTTAACCGCTGTTACTCCAGGATGACTATGAAATCGAACAATTGCCCATAGCGGCGGCCGTCGCGCGTGACGTCCAGCGCCACGTGCCGCACACCGGCAGGGAGTTTTTCGTCTGCACGGAGCTGCACCTTGACCGGCACGAGCGACTCGGCCGGCACGCTGACTTCCACCGCGGCGGGCTCTGCGGCGATGCCCTTTGGCCCAGCCAGCGCAATGCGGTACTGTTGCGGCCGCTTAAGAAAGTTGCGCACGTGCAACGTCAGCTCGGCCGTGCCGCCGCGACTGAGCTGCACGCGGTACGGGTCGGCGCGCACCCAATACGGGTCGAACATGTAGCGATAGTCTTCCTCGCTGCTGACTTCCCCGAACGCCTCGCGCATCTCCAACCCCCAATTGTAAAACCGCTCGATCAGCCCCTTGGGCCGGTTCATCACGTAGCTGTGCCCGCCCATGATAAGGTCGGGTTGCAGCCGCCGCAGATAATCGGCGCCGTGGATATATCCTTCTTCGAGGATGGCGCTGTTTCGGGCAACCAGCGCTTCGTGGCCACTTTGCTGCGGGTCGTCGGGGTCGGCAAACAGGTTGTCGCCTGTAAAGGCTACACGCCGGCCTTCGATCAGTAGATGGATGCAGCAGGCGAACTCGGTCTGGCCGGGCATCCAGTCGAAGCACAATTCAAAACCTTCCCAATCGATTTTCTCGCCCGGCTTGAACAGCCGATCGAACTTGATCGGTCCGACATTCGGCCCGTATGACCACGGTTGGGCGGCGTAGTTGAAGCGTTCGGGCTGTTCGACCGGCGGAGCGACGCGGTCAAGCGTCCACAGTTTGGCCCCCCAACGGTCGCGCACATAGGGAGCGCCGGTGACGTGATCGCCGTGCATGTGCGTTATCAGCACGGCGTCGATGGCTTTCAGCCCCAGCCGCTGCCGCATCTGCTCGGTCACTGCGTCCAGGTGTTCGCGGCCCAGCCCGCAATCGACCATCAGCGCCCGACCGCTGGGTGCGAGGATGAAAGTGCAATTCGGGCCGAAGCTAGGGCCTTTGAACTTGAATAGATGTTTGCCGATCTGCCACAGATGCGGCACCGCGCTGGGGCGCGAGACCTTGTCCTTATCGGCGTCGGCAAAGGTGCCGATGTTGTATTTGCGCACTAGCAACCGCGCCAAATTGCGCAGCTTTATTTGATACTGGCGGAACTCGGCCTGCGGCTGGCGGATCACCGACCCGTGCGACGGCAGCACCAGCAGCGGCTCGAAGCTTTCTAGCAGGCTGGCCGCTTCGATGAGCGTGTACAACCCTTTGGCGAAGCCGTAATCCCATTCCGTGTCGAACCAGGTGTGCATCCGTGCCCCGGCAAGCATCACATCGCCGCTAAAGGCTAGCCAGCCTTCGTCGGTCTTCAGCAAGTAAGACATCGCGCCGGGACTGTTACCAGCGGTTTGCAAACACCAAAACTCGTGCCCTTGCCAGGTGAAGGTGTCCATCGGCTTGAAGGTGCGATCCAGCCGCAGCGGCTCGACCGGCGGACGGACGTAGCTGGCCCCGTAAACGGTGAACCGGTCGCCTAGCGACGGCCGCGCCTTGTAGAACTGGCCTGGCTGTTCGATAAGCGCCCGTTCCGCCTCGGGGGCGGCTATCTGGGGCTTGTGCGCCAGTGTGCGCAGTTGGGGATGTCCCTGAAACTGCTCGCGGTGATGATGCGTCAGCAACACCCAATCGAGCTGCTTTACGCCCAAACGCGGAAGCTGCCCCAGCACCTGGCCATCGCCCAGGTCGATCAAAAGCGCCGAGTCCCCGTGCTTGAGCACGTACACGTTGCAGGTGTCTTGCCAAAGGAATACTTCCAGCGCGCCGAACTTGGCCACCGACTGCGGCGCGGCGGACTGCTGCACCGGCAGTTGTTTCGCCGCGGTTTCGTGCGCTGCGGATGGCTGGACGGCTGATTGTGACGGCGCACCGACTTGTTCGGCAGTGTTGGCCGGGCAAGCCAGCCCGAACATCATCAGGGCCACGACCAAGAACGGCGTAATCCGAAAGGGCGTTGTCATGGGAGGGTTCTCCTGTGATTGGGCACACGAGCGGCGAACGTATCCCGCTACGTTAGCGCGAACAGTAGTGTGCCACCGATTTGGCGGGAAGGCAAGCAGAACGAGCCGGCGCGATCTATCCGCAGTTCAAGGCTGGCAAAGGCGGCGATTTGACATCCACAGGCCTTTGCCCTCATCCGCCGAGTTTTGCCACGAATCGCTCGTAGTCTTCCGGCGTGTCGATTCCCAGCGTGGGCTGCGGCACTACCGCTACCAGGATGTCGTAGCCCGCTTCCAGTACCCGCAGTTGCTCGAGCTTTTCCAGTTCTTCCAGCGGCGAGGGGGACATCTGGGCAAGTTGTAGCAGGAACTCGCGCCGGTAGGCGTAAAGCCCTAAGTGCTGATAGAAGACCGGCGGCTCGGCCGTCAGCAGCCGGTCGTCCCATTGTCGGGCGTGGGGGATCGGACTGCGACTGAAGTACAACGCCCGGCCCCAACGCACGGTCGTTTTGCCCGGCAGCGCCTCGCCGGGCGGCGAAGCTGCACTGTCGGCGATGTGGTCCCGCGGGGCATCCACTTGCAGTGAAGAGTCGGCCAGTGCCAGTGCGATCTTTACACACGCCGGATTGTCCAGCAGCGCCCGCTCGCGCAGCGGTGCAGCCACCGTGGCCATCACGCACGCCGGATCGCGCTGGAGCAGTTGGATTACCAAGTCGATGTACCAGGCGGGCATCTCAGGCTCGTCGCCCTGGACGTTGACGAGGATTTCGAACTGGGGCATTGCCCGGGCGACTTCGGCCACCCGTTCTGTGCCGCATTTGGCCGCCGGATCGGTCATCACCGCCGTGCCGCCGAACGAGCGAACCACAGCGGCGATCTCCTCGTGGTCGGTAGCCACGCACACGCGCGACGGCTTTTGGGCACGACAAGCGCTTTGGTAAGTGTGCTGGATGATCGGCTTGCCGCCGGCCAGCAGCAACATCTTCCGCGGCAGCCGAGTCGAACCCAACCGCGCGGGAATTACCACCAGGCTGCTCGGCCCACCGGTGTTGGCGTCCCCTTCCATGAATGGCTTGCCTCGTCAGTGTTTCAGTTCGGTATGCGAATTAGTGTTTCAGTTCGATATGCGAATTAGTGTTTCAGTTCGGTATGCGAATTAGTGTTTCAGTTCGGTATGCGAATTGGCGTGTTGTTTCTCGTCTTGAACAGCCGCCCGCTTGGCGGCGGCGGCGATGAACTGCCGGTATTGCTTGTCCAGCTCGCTGTAACCGACGCCGACAAGCTGGGCCAGGGTGTTCGGATCGTCGCGTCCGGCGTAAACGGCGCTTAGGTAAGCTGCCAGGGCCTCGCGGTAACGGCCTTCTTCGCCGTGAATAAGAAAATACGTCAGCCCGGCGAACTGGCTGTACAGCACCGCAATCTTTTCGTGCTGCTGAATTTTGTCCATTCCCCAGGCGGTCACTTCGCTCAGCGGCACGTAGAAGCCGTCGTTAAGCAGCCGATACTGTGCGGCGTAGAAGCGTACGTCGTCCACGCCGCCCAGCACGTAATAATCGCCCTGACGGCGCAGCGATTCCATGTACAGGGCGATGCCTTCGATGATCCAGAAGTTCGCCCGGCGGCCCACATCACGCGCCACCGGCCGCGACTCGTGGAACAACTGGTGCGTGGCCTCGTGGTACAGCGTGCGATCGTCGCCGTCGGGCGCCGCGAAGAAGTACGCCGCGCGCATGGAATCAAGATATAGTCCCACGGTGATGTCGATCTTGGGGATGGCCGCGCGCAGGGCATCGTTGTACTGCTGGCGGTCGGCGAAATAGACTACACGCATCCGCGGTCGCTCGCTTATCCGGCCGCGCCCCTCGAATAGCGCCGCCACATCGGCCTCGGTAGCGTAGTAACCGATGAATAGCAACTGCCACACGGTACAAAGCTGTTCCAGCTTCGTGCCTAACGCTACTGCTTCGTCGATGCCGCAATTGGTGCGAATCAGATAGTGTTCGGTCTCGATGTCCCAACCGGACTGGATCGGGCGAGGTTTTTTCACTTCTTCCGGCGAGAGCCACCGGCCGCCGACCAACCGCCACCCTTGCTCGTATCGCGCCGTAGCCCCTTTGGGAATCCACCCGAAGCGATCGTCCCATATCTGCCCGGCGCGCAGCTTGTTGGCCTCGTAAGACGTGTACCAGCCGTTGCGCACCTTTTGGTAGCCCAGCACCCGGCGCGCAGGTTCCAGATCGGGGTTGATGCGCAGCGCTTCTAGCAGCAGTTCATAGCCCAGCCAGGTGCGCCGCGCGCGGACGGCCTTGCGCGCCAAATCCCATAAGGCAAGCGATTGCTCTTGACGCAGTTTGACCAGCCGACGATGCCACTCGTGTACTTCCGGCGGCGCCTCGGGCGGAGGCCCGGCGGCGTTGGGTTCGGCGGGCAACACCGGCACGAACAGCTTATAAGGGTCTTGCGGCGGCAGGAGGTTACGGGTCTGTGCGGCTTGGGCGGTTAGTCCCCGCGATTGGCACCAGGCGGCTAGCTTTTCCACTTCGACCGCGCAGGTGGCCTTCAAAGCAGCTGCCTGGCGGGCAAATTCATCGGCGGCCGCCCCGGCCCGCTGAGCCGCCCAAAGCACCAATAGCAACACGCCTGTGCCACGCAAAATCCACGGCGCTGCCTTTACCGCGCCGCATGTGCAGGCAATGGCACAGGGGATGAGAAAGGCATCGGGCAAGTGCGAGAGCGGGGACTCGAACCCCGACCCCTTGCGGGACTGGATCCTAAGTCCAGCGCGTCTGCCAATTCCGCCACTCTCGCAAGCAATCCTATTCAACCGTTTGCCTGTCCAACTCGCAAGCCAATGTTTAAACCAAAACCACAGGCAGTTGATGCACTACCAAGACACCAAGCGTTACCAACTCGTTCCACAGAGACAAGTCGTTCCGTAGAGACGATTCCAGGCGGTTCCGCGGTAGCACAAAGGCTGCTTCCGTCGGCCACATGCCGCCGACTATTGTCATTGTACCGCGCGGCTGGCTTCGATGGGGCGGCATAAAACACGACAGCCTCACGGTCAAACCTCCACGGCCCACGGCAACAGCTTGGCAAAGCCCAGTTGGGCGAATAATGGCTTGCGGATGACCAACAGGATTCGCCCTCCCCGGCAGTTCTAGCTGCGTGCGGCTCCCGCCGCCGGGCCGCGCAGCCATCGGCTCTGCACGTCGGTGATCGTCTGGATATGCTCGCGCCACGGTTGTTGTGCGCAGGCAAGTGCATGGGCGGGACAGCGATCGCAGTTGCCTTTGCCGCCCTGTTGCGAGCGGACAATGTGTATCCGCCGCGACTGCGAGATAATCTCCAATCCCTGCGGATCGACCGACACAGTCGTAGCTACTGGCTCATTTTCCACAGCGGCCACAACATACCACGTGCTGCCGGGAAAATTCATGGCTTGCCGGTTCAGCGCCAGCACTATGTTTTGCGCTGCCTGATAATCGGCAGCCGATTCGGCTGAGACTTGCTTGGCTTGGAACAAGCAGTTGGGGACGTCTTGCGGCGAGTCGGGTTCCCAGCCTTCAGGCCACCAAATCGGCAGCACTTTGTAAGTAAGCGGAGTAACAAGGCGTCCGCCAGACCATGCCCGGCCGGCACTATCCGGATCGACCACAATTGCCCAGCGTCGCTCGGTCCGCCGCGGCCTCTGGTTGAAATAAACAGCCCTGTGTACCGCCTCGAACAGATCGTGGCTCTGGCCGACGCTTTTTACTGGACTGTGAATTACTGGCGGTGCGTCGTCGGCCGAGCGGGGCTGCCAGCCTTCAGGACGAAGGCAAACGATAACTCGGTATTTTGCCATGTACAGCCCTTTATCGCTGTTGGGATGCAAGCTGTTTACCGTAATGGTTCATACCACGGAAACGCATCGCTTGCCAGAGCCGTCGGAGTTGCCCATGCCAGAGCCGTCGGAGTCGCCCATGCCAGAGCCGTCGGAGCTGCCCACAACCTGCTCAACTGGCCCAGAGCCGACAGACTCGGCAAGAACCACCGGAGTAGCCCCAGACCACCCCACCCGAGTCGCCAAGAGTCGCTAGAGATCGGTCAGGGCTGCTGAAATGGCCCCAGAACCGCTGAAATCGCCTTCTAGCTGCTGAAGTGGCAGGATAGTCGCTAGACTGGCTAGACAGCCACCGTAGCGGGCACAGCCGTTGCAACCAGCTTTTTAAACAATCGCCCTTTCAAATCGTCCGAAACACTTAGGCAGACAAACAGGGGCAACATCACAGCAGCCCACTACAGTGCATTAGGTGGCGGGTTAAAGGAGGCTAGTTGACCCGACGTTGATCCGGCGCCAAGGCCACACTGCCCGCTGGCGCGCGATACGCCAAAGCCCTTCTGCCACCGGGGCGAAAGCCAGCCAGGCGCGAAAGCTGTGCCCGGTCTTGCTGTCGGCAAACGTCGCCTATTCGTAGCGGCTACAGCTTCGTCGGCAACGTTGAAGGGAGTTGGGCCATATTTGCCCAATCTTTGCAGTTTCGCCAAATTGGCGTATCTGCGCCACCGATAAACTCGTCATAACGCTCAAGAACTGCACAATCCCTACCGATACAGAAACGGCGCCGCCAGTAGCCACCGTTTGGCTTTCTTGCGCGCCGCTGGTGAGGGCCGGCCGACAGGCTTGATTTTGCCGACCTTTGGTGGCCCGACCAACAAATCAGACTGCGACAAATCAGGCTGCATGGACAAATCAGGCTGCATGTGGGGATTACGATGGTTCAAGAGCATAAAAACCGCGAAGGCCCGCCGCAGCGCACGGCAGAGGATTCCCTCATGTCCTACGAAACGATTGCCTTCCCCAGGTCTGCCGGATGGCAACTCAGCGATGTCGCCGTGCCGCAATGCGAGTCGGTGGCCGGCGAGCAGTCTGCGGCGACGGCTGCCCGTGTCCTAGCCTGTATGCCCGATGTGCATACGCTGACTACGATACCGGCTCCAGCGTCGGCTGCCGGCCGCGATGGGCGGTGGCTGAGCGCGGGGCTATCGGCCAAGTTGCTTTTGGGGGCCGGTGCCTTGCTGGTGGTCGTGGCGCTTCTGCCGGCGTTGTTCCGCTCGAAAGAGCCTGCCGACGAGCAAATAGCCGCGCAGACGAATACCGCAGCGCCGGCCGACGACATGCCGCCGCTGTGGAGTGGTATCCCCGAAGCTGCACCGAAGGTCGATTTTTCCAAGGCGTCCCACGTTGGCAAATCAGCCGAGCGGAGCGAGGGCAGTTCAAAACCACTGGGCGGCGTTGCTTCGACGACCGCACCGACGGGGCCGACAGAGAAGACGCCCGACGTGTCCGTTTGGCCAGACCCCACTCGTTCCGGCTTGCCCCAATCGCAGGGCCAACCATCGCACTCCTTTGCTGCCGACCGAGCCGCCGCGGCGGTGCAGACCGCTCGTCGCCCGGAGCCGTACCGACAGGATGCCACTTGGCCATCCGCCAATAACGACGGTTTATCGGACGCAGCGGCGGCAGGCGGTTCGGTGACGGCTCAAGCCAATCGGCCGGCAGTCTTGAACGGGCAACCCGGCGGTAGCAGTTGGATGCCTGCCGACGGTGCTGCCTCGGCTGCCGCGCGAACGGGAACATCCGGAGCCGTTGACAGCTACGACCCGTGGACTGCCGCCGACCCATCCCGCCAGGCTCATTCGCAGTACCAGCCCCGCCAACCGTATCCACAGGGCGAGCCAGGCGCTCAACAGGCTTATTATCAGCAGTATCAGCAGTATCAGCAGTATCAGCAGAGTCAGCAGAGTCAGCAGTATAACCAGGCTCAGCACAATCAACGGTATCAGCAGTCTTCGCAGGCCGGTTACGAGGTGCTGCCTTGGCAGCCGCCATATCAGCAATCGCAGCATGAGCAACCACCTTATAGGGAAGCGCAGTATCGGGCTGCGGAACAGCAATACGGCGGGCAGCGTGCCAGGGGTTACGGCGAGGGCTATCCTCCGTCCAGCCGCTGGGAGAGCCAACCCACTTCGTATCAAGTACCCAGCCCGCAGGTTTCTCCCCCCGTGCCGAGCTGGCCGCCACAATCGCCCGCAGCGCAAAGCGTACCACCGGTTCAACAGTCCCCGCCACAATCTTGGCAGCAGCCGGAGCAACAGCGATATCAATGGGATTACACGCCCGATTACCGGCGGGCGCCGTCGGCCGAAGGCGTCGCCCCCCATAGGCAAGCGCCCGGCGTGCAGCCAACTTACGATGCGCAGAGCCACGTACAGAATCCGGGCGCGCGGAACCCGCACAGCTATCAACCCTATCCCCCGCAGTCGCAAGCCGTACCGTCGTATAGCCCACAGATGGACTTGCCTCAGCGGCAGCATCCTGGCGGCGAGGGGTATTGGGCGGGCAGATCTAATTCGTCGGCGGCCTTGGTAGAACGCAGTATGCCCGCTCCACCGATTGAACAAGCCAGTTCGCCGTCGCGCTATGCATCCACTGCCGCGCCGACCGCAGCGCCTACTTGGGGGCCATTCGACGGGCGGGGGCCTACGGCCGGCAGCGAGGCCCGCCTGGGAGGAAACACCGATTCAATTCCCGCGAGAGCCAGTTATGAGCGCGCTGGACCAGGCACTTATTAAAGTCTACACGCAGCAACCACCACCAACGGCCGCGGCGCCTCACGAAGGACTGCGCGCGGTGCCGTTGGCCGAAGCGTTGGCCGATCCGCCAAAGGCGCAAGACCAGCGTCCGCCGCTGACGCCCGATACGGTGATGGACGTGCTGGCTCAGCCTGCGCCGAAACTGCCCGAAGTACCGCCAGCCACCAGCGACATCGCTTTGCCCCCCGGCAGCAACGAACTGACCGAACCGCAGCCGCCGGTACCCCATTTCGTCAAGCCCAAGCCGGCAAAGTCGCGGAAATCGTCCAAAGCTGCGCCAACGTTGGAGGACCTGCAAATGCCCGACTTGATATATCGGGTAGATACTGCCGCTGGAGCCGGACAGGACGCCTTGGGCACAGATGGTATGGCGCCGTCGCCTCACCTGCATATGGCCAGCAGTGGTACGGCTGCCATGGGCGGTGGGCCGGCCGGCACGCTCACGGCCGACACTGCTACCGCTGCTCCTGCCTCGGCCCCGATTGGCCCATCCGAGTCGCGCGGCCCGAAACCGCCGGCCGAAAAACCTGCCGTTGCCGGCCAGAGCAGCGTTGCGACTTGCCCGCCGAGTACACCGGGCGCCGACGCTTCGGGCGGCGGTGCTTCGGCCGCTCAGGCCACAGCGGCCCCAGCTTTGATGTCTGCCAGTGCCCCGGTTGCAGCGGGAAAAGAAAGCCCGGTACCGGCGCCGCACTATGCTGCTCAGCAGCTTTCGACCGCGCCGGTTACGATGCCGGCTTCAAGTGGTGCATCTGCTGGATTCACACTGCCCGAAACTTGCACCCGGTTGCTGACCGCGGCCAGCGAGCAGGTGGATCGCCTTTGCGACGCGCTTAGTGCCGCCCGGCTTCAAGGACGGCAAATAATCGCCTTTGCGGCGTATCGGCGCCACGAAGGAACCACCACCGTGCTGCTTTGTGCAGCCCAGCGGCTGGCCGAACGAGGACTGCGCATTGCCATCGTCGAGGCCGACCCGACCGCCGGCCGACTGGCAAAAACTTTGGCCGTGGAGCCTGGGTATGGCTGGGATGCGGTTTTGGCGGGCCAAGCTTCGCTGGAGACGGTGCTGCTCCGATCGCCGTGCAAACGGCTGAGCCTGCTGCCCTGGAGCGGAGAACAGGCCGCCGTTCTGGACGGCCTTCCCGATTCGTCCATGGTGTGCGATCATCTGACCAAGCTGGCCGCAGAACATCACATCGTGCTATTGGATGGTGCATCGCTGGAAGCACAAGGCACAACCGGCGGTTTTTTGGTTCGCTGCGTCGGCAAGCGATTAGATGGACTGGTGTTGGTGCACAATCCGAACTTCACCAGCCGCGAGCGCATCGCCGAAGTGCAGCGCCGCCTGGCCGCAGCCGGTGTATTTCACATCGGCGTGGTGCAAAATCTGGCCCGAAAACGGTAATCGCCATGTACGAACAGTACTGGCAACTGAGCCAAAAACCATTCGACGGCGCAAGCGACGCGCGCTTCTACTATGCCAGTCAGTCGCACCAGGCCGCCTTGCTGAAACTGCGCTATGCGGTGGAAAACCATCGCGGCGGCGCGCTGTTGACCGGACCGGCCGGCTCGGGCAAGACGCTCGCGGCGCGGATGCTCCGCAGCGTGCTGGGCGAGGGGTTTGCGCCCTGGGTGCATCTGGTCTTTCCGCAGATGACCACCAGCGAGCTGTTGGCCTACCTGGCCGATGAGTTGTGCGGCACAGAGCCGAAACTCTGCGACGCACCCAGCGGCGCCGAACAAAGCATCCGCCGCATGGAACGTTTCCTGGCCGAAAACAGCCGCCGTGGGCAACATGCTGTAGTGATAATCGACGAGGCACATCTGATCCAATCGCCCCATACGCTGGAAGCGATTCGACTGCTGCTGAACTTCGAGTCGGACGGCCGCCCGGCCATGACGTTGCTGCTGTGCGGGCAAACGGCCATCCTGCCTACCCTGCAACGCACACCTCAATTGGACCAGCGGCTGGCGGTCAAGTGTCTGCTGCGGGCGTTCAGCCAACAAGAGACGGCCGAGTACATCGAGCATCGGCTGAAGGCCGCCGGCTGCAACCGCACGGTGTTCGAGCCAGAAGCCCTCAGCACTGTGCATGCGCTGGCCGGGGGTATCGCTCGGAACATCAACCGCCTGTGCGATCTGGCCCTGCTGATCGGTTTCGCCGAGCAACAGCGGACCATCTCTGCCGAACTGATCGAGGCCGTCAGCCAGGAATTGGTGACAGTAGTGCCGGAATGACGGCAGGCTACTTGCGCCCGGCACCCGCGGCTAGCAGCGTTCATCACGGCTTGCCTCGCCGCCCAACACACAACAACGTCCGACAGTACACGCCGCAAACGTTAGCGATCCCGCTCCACAAGCCCGAAGCTTAAACCACGGCGTGTCTTCGCGTCTTCGTGCCTTGGTAATGCACTGCCGAATAGGCGTTTCGCGCTGGCAGGGTCAATAGGCTTTTGTGATGCCCGGCATGGCAATCGGATAGCGGCCTTGGTCGTCGGGCATGACCGGCGGATTGGAATCCATGGTGTAGTTTTCCAGACCGGGAGCAAGCTCCAAGTTCGAGTTGAGGGCTTCTTCCCAGGTAACGGTCTGTCCCGACTCGACCGCCATTCGTCCCATAATGCCCACCAGCGTCGCGTACGCGCATCGCTCGGTCTCGTTGTGCCGCCGATCCTCGCGAATGGCGGCAAACAGCACGTCGTGCTCCACCTGATACTGGTTGGGTGCAGGCCCCTTGTGTTCCCACAGCAGGCTGTCGGCAGCGGCCTTGTATGCCTTGTATAGCCGCGGTTGGTTTATCCCCTCGCCCAGCACCGCCGAACCCTTCGAACCGTGGATCACGCAGCCGAAAAAGCCCCAGCAGCGGTTCATGTGTCGTCCTTGAGCCAGCAAGCGAGTTCCGTCGGCGAACGTGTATTCGGCCGCGTAATGATCGAACAGTTGATCCGGTTCGGTGCGCACCTGTCGGCCACCCTGTCCCTGGCACGACACCGGCCAAGCATTCTTCACCCAGCAACATACATCCAGATTGTGGATCAGCCAGTCCAGCAAGAAGCTCCCGTTAAGCCAAGTAAAGTTGCTGTAGTTGCGGATTTGGTGGGCAAGCTCGCTTGTGCCGGGCGATTTGGGCGTAAAACCCACCGGCCCGTGCATCCGATACGCCCACGCAGTTATCACCTCTCCGATGGCGCCTTGGTGTATTTGGGCGATGGCCTGTTGCAGCGGAATCGAATGTCGCGACATCAGCCCTCCGGCAATCTTCAGGTTCTTCTTGTCGGCCTCCTGGCCGGCGCGTAGCACGCGGCGGACGCCGGGAGCATCCACGGCGAACGATTTTTCCATGAACACGTGGCAGCCTTTCTGCACCGCGTACTCCAGATGGATGGGCCGGAAGGCCGGCGGCGTGGCCAGCACTGCCACTCCGCCGGGAGCGATGGCGTCGATGGCTTTTTTGTATCCGTCCAAGCCGACGAAGCGGCGCTCGGGCGGAACATCCAGCTTGTCGGCGTGGCGACCGGCAAGGCTTTTCAGACTCGATTCCAGACGGCCCTGGAAGAAATCGGCCATCGCCACCAGCTTGGTCGGTCCTGCGGTGCTCAGGGCGTTGTCGGCCGCTCCGGTACCGCGGCCGCCACAGCCGATCAGCGCCACGTTGATGGTGTTATCTTCGGCGGCATAGCTGCGCGAAGCGATCGCCGCTGCCAGACTCCCGGCTGTAATCAGACGGCCGCTACGGCGCAAAAAATCGCGCCGCGAGCTTCTTCCCCCAAACGTTTTTGTGCTTTGTGGCCTACGCATGATTTGACCCTCGGTTGGTGCCTCGAAGACTCAGTGGCATATCGATGTACCAGTGCAGCAAGGTTTCTCCAACACGGCGCCTGTGCGGCCTATGGCAGTATGCAAGGGCCGGCGGCGCAAGTCAATCTTTTCGCCGTGAAAGCTGATGGCTGGCTTCGCCGCCAGTGCAATTCCTCGGACAGCTATCCGCTGGCGGCGACTCCGCACAAGCCTGGCCGAGAACAACGCCCGAGGACAGAAGCGCTGTCGGCCCGTCGAATCGCGCAATGCAGCTTGAAAACAGCCCAACGCTAAGCGATGATAGACGGCGGCTCTCCACAGGGTTTCGTGTGCGGCGAACCGACGCCACTAGGTTTGCTGCCAGACCCTATTGCGGCAGTTCTTGTATATCGCCACGGCGCAGCGTAACAGGCCGTTGCCAGCGGCGTTCTCAGGAGCAAAGGGTACTAATTTCAATCGGTAAAGGGTGATTCAATCGGTAAAGGGTGACATCATGCGAAGCAGTGCGATTATCGGTACGTGGGTATTTTGTGCGTTGGGACTGCTTGGCAGTTGGGCAGCGGCCGCGGAAAAAATGGAAAAAGTGCCGGTCATCTTCGACACCGACATCGGCGACGACATCGACGACACCTGGGCGCTGGTCATGCTGCTGAAAAGCCCGCAACTGGATGTAAAGCTCGTGACTACCTCTTGCGGCAAGGCCGAATACCGGGCGAAGCTGATTGCCAAGATGCTGACTGTGGCCAAGCGGACGGACATTCCTATTGGACTGGGCGCCGGCGGGCGGGACGGCACCGGACGGCAGCAAGCGTGGGTGGCCGACTACAAGCTTTCGGACTATCCCGGCAAAATCTACGAAGACGGCGTGGCGGCGGTCATCGAGACTATCGAGAAATCGGCTCAGCCGATCACGGTCATTTCGGTCGGGCCGCTGCACACCATGGGCGAAGTGCTCCAGCGGAAGCCTGAAATAGCCACCAAGGCCAATTTCGTGGGGATGCACGGCAGCGTGCGCGTCGGCTATGGCGGCAAGAACACTCCGGATGCCGAATACAACGTCCGCGAGAACGTTGCGGCTTGCCGCCGTGTGCTTTCCGCGCCTTGGAAGCAGACGACCATCACCCCGCTCGATACCTGCGGGTTGGTGAACGTCTCCGGCCAGCGGTTTCTCAAGCTGCGCGAGAGTAACGACCCGATGGTCCAAGCTCTGATGGAGAACTATCGCATCTGGGCCAAGAAGGCAAAGTTGGAGGAATTGACGGCCAGTTCCACGCTTTTCGACACGGTGGCCATCTATCTGGCATATCCCGGCCAGCGACCACTGGTGGAGTTCGAGACGTTGAAGATCGCTGTAACAGACGACGGTCATACGCGCATCGACGAAGCGGGCACGCCAATGCTGGTTGCCACGCGCTGGAAGGACCTTGATGGCTTCCGCGACCTGCTGGTGCAAGTATTGCTTGGGCAGTGACAGGCTTTCCGGCCGCTGTGCAAATGGCGCCGCAGTGCCGCTGGACAACCGGCTGGCCGGGCATTGCGTTTTTACCGGTCGCTTGGCGACTGGCCCTCGGCCCGCCGGGCTTGTGTGCCTGTGCTAGGATGCTAGGGTTTTTGAAAGTATTGCCCAAAATCCGCGTTTCCGGTATCTTGATAATGGGGACGTGTGCAGAGCACCGCTCGGCTGGCAAGTCCTGGGAAAGTACTGCGGTATGGCGATTCGGGGGACATCAGCGCCACGGCGACGACGCAGGGTGTCCGTCGTCAAGGGTCTGGGGCCATCAGATTAGAATGGTGTTGCCGGGCGCAAAGTTTTGGGGGCACTGCTGACGGCGCGGCTATATCGAGCTATATCGAAGCGACTCGGGCAGCGCGGGCGGGTGTATGCACGGGCGCGCCCGTCTCAAGCAATCAGCAAATCCGGTAGTGCAGTCTGATGAATACTAAAATTCTGTACACCGCGCTGGCGCTGTTGGTGGTTGTTGCAGGGGTCTTCTACGGTGGAAAGTGGCTGTTTTCCGGCGCGCGCAAGACCCCCACGGAAAAGCTGGCGCAGTTGGCCGTCGCTGCGCCCACACCCGAGGAAAAAGTCAAAGCTGCCAGCCAGTTGGCCGGCTCGCGGGACGAGGAGGCCGTGCAACACATGCGACAGGTGTTGCAGCAGCTTCATCGGCCGTCGTCGGTGGGGCACAATTCACCGGCTCATACCGGCCCGACCGGCAGCCAGCCAAGCGAAACACCTGCTGGGGCCCAAGGCGGCCATGAGGTGGCTGAAGTAAAGGCGATGATGATCACGGGGCTGGCTCAGCAGTGGGATTTCGACAGTATGCCCCTGCTATTGGAGGCGCTAGACGACGAGTCATTTCTGGTTCGTTCCCGGGCGCACTTGGCGATCCAGCGGCTGTTGCAGGTGGACGTAGGCTACCGGCCCGATGACCCGCCGGAAGTCCGCCGCCAGTATATCCAAAAGTTCCGCGATGAATATCAGAAGATGGCGGTGCTGATCGAGAAGTTCAAGCAGAGGCAAAAGTCTGGGGAACAATAATTGGGGTCGGTTGTTGACTGAGAAGCCTCTACGTTTCGAGTCGGTTGAGCCACGCGCCGCGGGGTAAGTGTGTCCAGGAAGGGTATGGTCCGAAAAGAACATGTGCCGAGCCGAGGTACATAGGGGGTGTGCCATGCGCAGCAAATCACGTAATGCGTTTACGCTGGTGGAGCTGTTGATTGTGGTGACCATCATTGCATTGCTTATCAGCTTGCTGATGCCGGCTGTGCAAGGCGTGCGCGAAGCTGCCCGGCGGACCCAATGCGCCAACAATCTGGCGCAGATCGGTCGGGCATATCAGCGTTTTTGCAGCACCATGGAGGGGAGCAGCAAGCGGGTAATCAAGCCACGGCAATGGACTGCCGCCTTGCTGCCGTACCTGGAGAACCAGTCGTCGTTCTACATCTGCCCCAACGACGATAACGAAGACCTGACGGTCGGCGCCGGCCGAGGCGCAACCGGCGGGGGCGGCGGGACCGGCGGCATCGAAAACTACTGCGTTTACGTGTACAACACCAACTACAAGATCTTCCTGCGCGAGGACGGCGCGCGGGTCCGCTGGCATCGCGATCTGCGCAAGCCGGTCGATTGGATAACGATTTCCGGCGGCAGGGTCAGACCGGCCAATAGCGACAGCTTCGCCATCGTGGCTGAAGACTTGATGAACCCAGCGCAGTGGGACGGCCTGATGGCCGACATCTTCATCCTGGTCGACCCCGACGTGGACGGGGCTATGCAAGGTTCATATCCATGGAGCGACGGCCACGGGTACACGTACAAGCTGCTCGATCCTGACGGCAGAGTAGTGGTGGACAAGAATGGGCGCCCATGCGACCCGTTCCACGAGAACAACGGCCATAAATGGGAGTTCGAGAAAGCCGAAGTGGTCAGCTACGGGGTCAACTCGAAAGTTCACCGCTTCGTCCAAGACGGCCAGAAAATCCTTCTGGTGGAATACTGCCGCTTGGTAGCCGACGTGGTGGGCGATACGGCCTGGGACTTGGTGAGCGTGACCCCCAAGATGCGCAACTCGCCGCATTGGACCGGTTGGGGTGGCGGACGGGCACGTCACGGCGGGGCAATGAACGTGCTGTTCGGCGACGGCCGCGTGGAAACTATGAACCCCACGGCCATCAACCCCGCTATACCCAGAATCCACGACGAGTACTGGCGCCCGCTGGCCGAACGGCCGTTAGTGCAGTAAAGCGGCGCACGGCACCCCCTTGGCCCCGCACGGTGTTGGCAGGCGCCGGCCCCCTTGGCAATTGTTTCGCGAACGCACTGCGGACTAGCAGGCGCCGCTCACCGCCCGCTCGTGCGCAACCGCCGGTTGGCCTGATCTAGCAGCGATTGTGCCTTTTGGGTGGCATCTTGGCCGACGGATGCCGCGATCACCTGTTTGAGCGCCTGGGCGACTGCCGCTGGCTCGCGTTGCCCGATCTTTTCGGCGATGGCCACCACGGCGCTGGCGGCTTCCTCCTTGAGCTGCTGGTGTTGCAGTAGTCCGGCGGCAAGCGCGATTCCTTCGGCGCTCGGATACCGTCGCAACACCTCGAGCACCAGCCGACGTTCGTCGTCCCGCTGACACAGCGGCAGCGCCTTGGCGCACATGGCGATGCGCTCAGGGGTGGGCACTTCGAGCTGCCGGGCCACGCGGATGTAGCCCCGCAATGCCCGAGTCTGCAATTTCCCGTCTTTGGCCGAGCTAGCCAACTCCAGCAACGCTGGAGCCGCATCGGGAGTCATCCACTCGCCCAGCACTCGGACTGCCGCATCCTGCACTTGTGCGTTCGGGTCTTTGGTGGCCGCAACCACCGTTTGCAGCGCTTTGCTGCCGCCCAGCTCACCAAGCACCTCCAAAAACCTGATCTTTGCCGGCGGGGCCGACGGCGCCATTTCGTCCGCCAGTGCCTGGGCGCACGCCTCGCGGTCGGGCATTCGAGAGCAGGCGATTGTCAGGGCCTGCTGGGCAGCTTTTGCCTCGTCGGAGTTATCCACCTCGGTCGCCACCCGCTTGATGAGCACCGGCAACTGCTCGAAATCCACCGTCGCTCCCAGCGCGCCCAGCGCAGCGATGCGCACTTGTGCGTCGGCGTCTTCGGCGGCTTTGAGCAGCTCGGGCGTGGCCCCCACCAAGTACCGTTGGCCGATTACTTCGATCAGCAACCGACGCTCTTTGCCTTGGGCAGTTTTCAGTTGGGCCAGGATTTCGCGGTCGACGTCCACTCCGCGCAACTCGGCCAGGGCTTCGATTGCCGTGCGGGAAACGCCGTGGTCCTCATCGGCGGCCGCTTCCAGCAGAGCTGGTATGCACCACGCCCCGCCCAGCCGCGCCGTGGCGCGAATCGCCGCCACGCGGACATCGGCCGGTGCGCCCCGGACCTGCTGCTGGATTACGGCCAGAATCATCGGGTCGCCGCAATCGGCCAATGCATAGATCAGAAGCGCCTTGCGGTTCGGCGCGGCGCGTACCAAGGCGTCTAGCAGAGGCCCTTGTGCGACAGCGGCGGGATGCATTTCGCGCGCTACCCGCAACCCCAGGGCGAAGCTATCTCTATCGGCCGATTGCAACAGTTCGGCCAGCAGCGCTGCGCCTTCGGACTGGCGTGCCAAGATCGCGCCGCGCGTAGCCTCCAGCACACGTTGTTTAGGAACGTCGGCCTTGCGCACCAAATCGAACAGAGCGATGGCTTCGTGGCGATTTCCGGTGGCCAGCGCCCGTTCGGCGCACAGAATCAACCCTTCGGCTGCGGCGGAACGAACGGCGACGTTCCCGGCAGCGATGGCCTTCTGCAAGGCTTCCACGGCCGCCTGTCCGCCGATGCGTCCCAGTGCCGCTGCGGCAGCGGAAGCGACTTCCGCGTCGGCGTCCTTGAGGCGCGCCGTGAGAACGTCCACGGCCTTTGCGTCGCGGCGCACGCCCAGTGAGTTTATTACGCCCACCAACAACCGCCCCTGAAGCTTGACGGCCGCTTCGCGCAGTGTGGCGTCGGCGGCCGCGTCGGGGATGGCCTCCAAGGCAATCCTAGCCCAGGAGGCCAGTTCGCTATCGGCCAACAACGGCGCCAGCGCCGGCACTGCCCGACCGGAACCGTAAATCGCCAGCCGCTTGCAGGTGATGGCCTTTTCGGCCTTGGGGGCGTCGGAGTTGAGCACTTCGATCAGCTTTGCCTCGCGCTGTGCCGCTTCGGCCGGGTCGATCGCTTTGGCGGCCTGAGGCCTATCGGCAGCCAGCGCGCACCACAGGCATTGCGACAATACCGCCGCAAGGAGGCATCCGGTTATTAACCAGCGCCGATTTATCAGCCAGCGTCGCAGTATCGGCAATGATCGGATTATCATCGAGGGTTGGGCTATCATCGAGGGTCCGACTATCATCAAGGGTCGAACTATCATCAAGGGTCGGATTATGAGCGAGCGTCGAATGTTCATATTTCCTGCTCCTCTGCACAAGGCGTGAATGTTCGGGTTGGTCTTGCGTATTGTTGCGGTCGGTCTTATGGACTTCGGGGCAGGTGATTGCTGGTTCGGCTTCGCCCCAGCGGTCGGCGACATTTATATCCGTCATTTATATCCGTCATTTATATCCGCCATTTATATCTGTCATTTGTAGCCGCCATTTATATCCGCCACGGCTCGCGGATTGCTTCGCCGCGCAGCCGGTTGGCCTCGTCGTCGCCGATGAACTCGTTGCGCTGCGGATCGTAACGAAGCGTGCGGCCCAGAAAGATGGCGATGTTGGCGGCATGACAGGCGATGTGCGACTGGCAAGCCACCTTGGCGTTGACTTTCGGTTGTGCTCGGGTCTTAACGCAATTGAGAAAATCGCGCACGTGGAAATGGGCCGGATAGCCGCCGATTTCAGCCACTTTTCGTCCGGCCAGCAGCGCCGGGGAACTCAGCGCCAGTCGACCACTGTCGCCGGTTTCGACCCAGCCGGTTTCGCCTTCGAACCGCACCGGACAGGAACCCAGCGGCATCCAGCCGTCGTTGCGCATCACCAGTTTGACGCCGTTGGCGTATCGCGCCGTGGCCTGGCCGTTCTCGATGGGGAAGTACTCGACCGGGGCCGTGTCGTCGGCATTGTTGGCCCATTGGCACAGATCGACGCAATGCGAGCCCCATTCCAGCACACCGCCGCCGACCATGCCGCCGCCTTTCTCGAAACCGGAATTGACCAGCCCGCGATTGTACGGACGCCAGGCAGCCGGACCGAGATACAAGTCCCAATCGACTTGCTCTTTTGGTGGTTCGGGTTCGGGCGGGGCCCAGCCGCTGGTGCCTGTGCCCATACCCCCCGGATGTGCGTGCAAGGCTGTCAGCTTGCCCAGTTTGCCCTGCTGGGCCAACTCCACGGCGAACTGGAAATGAGGCAGGTTTCGGCGCTGCATTCCGCCCTGAAAAATGCGGCCCGTGCGCCGGAACGTCTCCTCCAGCGCCAAACTCTCGGCGATAGTCTTGGTACAAGGCTTTTCGCAATATACGTCTTTGCCTGCTTTGGCCGAATAGATCGACAACAGCGCATGCCAGTTCGAGCCGGTGGTGATCAGCACGGCGTCGATGTCCGACCGCGCCAGAAACTCGCGGAAATCGCGGTAAACGGCGCAATCCTGATTGCCGTATTTCGAGTCGACTTGTTTTTTAGTGGCTTCGCGGCGGGCGGCGCGGACGTCGCACACGGCCACGACCTTCACGTCCGGTTCGTTGAGAAAACAATTCAACACGTAGGAGCCGCGACCGCCAATGCCCAGCCCGCCGACGATGATCTTCTCGCTGGGGGCGACCGCTCCCTCGCGGCCCAGGACCACTGCCGGAACGACCTGCGGGGCGGCCAGTGCGGTGGCCAACGGGAGCGCGGCTTTGAGCAATCGGCGCCGCGACACTCGCAGTGCTTGCTTAGTCATGCGAAAACCTCCTCAACACGGTGTGCTTTTACAACAAGCCAAGCAGTTAAGCGTGTGCCTGTTGCTGTGAAAACCTCTTTTACACGGTGGGCTTTTTCAAGGTGTGTTTTGCGCGGTGTGCCAACTATCGACAGCCGCTATTGTGTGCCCGGCAACCCGAAATGGCAAGCTTTTTTGTGGCGCCGGGGGAACGTAAAATAAGGCCGTGTGCTCGCATCAGGGCACTTCGTTCGGGGCAAGCACACCACGATTGCCAGCACAAGGCTTGGCCCGGCGGGGCCAATATTGGCTCCGCGAACCAACAATCGTAGTCGACCGGCTGCGCCCGGCCGTACAGTGATGTCTACCATTGTCGACAAGATCGTCGCCGATCGGCGCCGCCAGATCGAGCGTCACCAGCAACTGACGCCGGAAGCCACGCTGCGCGAGCTTGCCGCTGCCGCACCGCCGCCCCGGGATTTTTTAGCGGCCCTGTCCGGCGGCCCGCCCATCCGACTGATCGCCGAAGTCAAAAAGGCCAGTCCCAGCAAAGGACTAATTCGCGCCCAATTCGATCCGGCCGAGGTGGCGCGCACATACCAACGGCACGGGGCGGCGTGTATCAGCGTGCTGACCGAAGAGCGGTACTTTCAAGGCTCGTTCGACAATCTCCGCATGGTGCGCGCCGCGGTGGAAGTGCCTGTGTTGTGCAAGGATTTCGTGGTCGAGCCGTACCAGGTGTATCAGGCCCGGGCAGCCGGGGCAGACGCCGTGCTGCTGATAGCCGAATGTTTGGACGACGCCCAGTTACGGCTTCTGTATGCGCTGATCATTTCACAAGGGATGACGCCCTTGGTGGAATTGCATGACCCGTCCAATCTGCATCGTGTATTGCAGTTGGGCACCAGGCTGATCGGAGTCAACAACCGCAATCTGCACAGTTTTGAAGTGGATATCCAGCACACGCTGCGGCTACGGGAGCGGATCCCGCCGGAACGGATTCTGGTGGCCGAAAGCGGCATCCGCACCCGGGCCGACGTGGAGCTGCTGGAATCGGCTGGGGTGCAGGCAATGCTGGTGGGCGAAACGTTGATGGCCAGCCCCGACATCGGCGCAGCCGTCGATGCCTTGCTGGGCAGGTAGCATTTCTCGAGCATAGGGACCGTTCGCCCAGCAAAGAGGCTTGGCGGCCGCTTGACGATTGCGTTTGCCGCGCATTTGGCGGGCGACAGAACAAGGCGCGCAAAAAGTTGGCACTGTGCCGCCGGGCAAACTATAATCTGTGCGCGCTGTGCACAAGCTGCGCGATATGCGCGCCGAAGTCCACCATTGTCACGCCTCGACCGTAAGGCATCCCAGAGGGCACAGCGCCGGTTCGGCGCCTTGGAATGTTTTCAATTAATATCACCGTAACAGGAGCAAGCCATGAAGCACTTTCGCAACCAACTGCTTGTGTTGTTTGGCCTGATGTGTGTGCTGATGTTCGCCTGCTGGGCGAGCGGGGCCGAAATAAAGCCTTTCAACGGCAAGAACCTCGACGGCTGGACCGCCAAAGGCGGAAAGCTCGAAGACAGCAAATGGACCGTGGGCATCGCCAAGGTTGATCCAAAGAACCCTCGGGCGTTGGTGGTCGAGCCGGCCGGCGACGCTCCCGGCGAGTTGGTCAATACCACCGGCCGCGGACGGGACATCTACACCTTGGAGAAGTTCGGCGACTGCATCATCGAAGTGGAAGTAATGGTGCCGCAGGGTTCCAACTCGGGCATCTACGTGATGGGCGAGTACGAAGTGCAGGTGTTGGATAGCTACGGGAAGACGAAGGTCGGCCCGGGCGATATGGGGGGAATCTATGGAGCGACGGCTCCGCGCGTCAACGCCTGCGGCAAGCCGGGCGAGTGGCAGAAGTTCCGCATCGAGTTCCAGGCGCCGCGCTTCGAAGGCGACAAAAAAGTGGCCAACGCCAAGTTCATCAAGGTGGAGCTGAACGGCCAGGTCATCCACGAAAACGTGGAGATGAAACAGCAAACACCCGGCGGAGTGACCGGCCGTGAACATCCCACCGGCCCGCTGATGTTCCAGGGCGACCACGGCCCAGTGGCCTACCGCAATATCAAGATCATCACCAAGTGATAAGTGATTCGCAAACCCTAGCCGGAAAATGGTAATCGCCCTCCACGGCGCGGCGGCACGGCAGCGCGGTCGGACGGCCCGCCGTGGCAGCGTGGCAGCGCTGTCTCACAGCGTCCAGCCGCTGCGGTACTCCGGGGCCACATATTTCTGAGCAGCCGGGTGATTTGTGACCCTCATGGCGGTCGGGTCCCAAGCCAGCCGCTCGCGGGTCCGCACGGCAACGTTGCCCAGTTGTAAGGCCTCGGTCACTACGGCGGTAAACTCGAAGTTGGCGTCGGGTGTTTCTTTGCTGCCCTTGCAGGCATCTAGCCACTGGCGCGAGATGTCCGGCCGTCGAGGGAGCGACGGGGGCGGCGGCTGGAACTGCTTCATCCTCGACTCTGGTATCAGTTGCGGTTGCTGCCCGGTGAAACCGGCCAAAATGATCCCGCCGTCGCCGATGAACATCAGTCCTTCTTTGGGCAAGCGGCGGTGTGGCTCCAATTGGTCGGGCCGCGCCGGCAGCAGGCCGCCGTCGTACCAGGTCAGCCGCACAGGCGGCATGTCGCCTCGGGCGGGAAATTGGTAGCGGACGATCGACGCCACGGGATACGTTTCCGGATAAGGCTCGCTGGCGGAAGCCTCGACCCACTCCGGCGCTTCCAACTTCAGCACGCGGAAGATGGTGTCGAAGCTGTAGCAGCCCATGTCGCCCAGCGCGCCGCAGCCAAAGTCGTACCATCCCCGCCACACGAACGGCAGGTATATCGGATGGTACGGCCTGTGCGGCGACGGACCCAGCCACAGGTCCCAGTTCAACCCGTCGGGCACCGACGGCGTGTCGGTGGGACGTTCCAGCCCTTGCGGCCAGAACGGACGGCTGGACCAGTTGATCACTTCGCGTACCGGGCCGATAGCCCCCGCGGCCACCCACTGGCACAGCCGCCGCGTATCCTCCGAGGCCGCGTTACCCACGGCGACTTGGGTGGCCACGCCGGTTTCCCGAGCCACTTGGCCCATGCGCCGCGCCTCGGCCACGCTGTAGGTCATCGGCTTCTGACACCACACGTGTTTCCCCTTGCGCATGGCGGCCACCGCAATTGGCGCGTGCAGCGTGTCGTGCGTGCAGAGGACCACTGCGTCCACGTCCGGCTGTTTGTCGAGCAGCTCGCGGAAGTCGGCATACGCCTTGCAGCCGTGATACTGGCCTGACGGACGGTCTTTGCCGTAATACGCCTCGACGATTTGCCGGGCTGGCTCGTAACCGGCCGTGCCGCTGGTGACTGTAAGCGTTTGCGTCAGCCGCAGCGGTTTGTTCGGGCTGAGCCACTCCCAGCCGGTACCGACGCCCAGCAACCGCCGCACCGAGTTGCAAAACTCGTTCTGGCTCCATTGGTGATAGTCGCTGCTTTGCCGGTTGGCGTCGCAGACCGCCACGATTTGCACGTCCGGCTCGCGCAGAAAGTTGAACATCACCCGCAAACCCTGCGAACCGGTGCCGATCATCGCCAGGTTGACGCGCTGACTGGGCGCGGGTCGCTGCGCTGTCCCCAGTACCGTTGCCGGAACGATTGTGGCGCTGGCTGCCGCGCCGGCCGCTGCTGCACCGACCGCCGAAAGGAACTTCCGCCGCAACAGTTTATTGCCGAGTTTATTGCCACTGCCGAGTTTATTGCTGCTGCTGAGTTTATTGCTGCTGCTGAAATCTGGCATGGGCGTACCTCCGCTGCTTAGGTGCAGATGCGATGGCGGAAACGATATTTTCGACCGTGGCGCGCGGACGGTGAACCGCAGGCCAAGGTGCAGATGCGATGGCGGGGGCGATATTTTCGGCCGGCGAGCAGTCGCTTGCCAAGACCATCGAGATTATCAAGCCGCAGATTGCCGCGAGTCGATTTTTGAGCAAGTCAATTTAGCGAGTCAATTTTTTAAGGAGTGTACGGGGGCGGGTATCCGGCCGCCGAAGCGCACAAACGCACTGCTGGCGCCGGGATTGCGGACCTCGATGACCGGCGTGGAGCCGAACAACCCGCCGAAGTTTACTATATCGCCGGCCTTTGCCCCTGGCACCGGAATCAGACGGCAAGCCGTGGTCTTATCGTTGACCACGCCGATGGCCATTTCGTCGGCGATGATGGCGGCGATGGTTTCCGGCGGAGTGTCGCCGGGGATGGCGATCATGTCCAGGCCCACCGAGCACACGCTGGTCATGGCCTCTAGTTTTTCCAGCACCAAGTGGCCTTGACCGACGGCCTCGGCCAAGGCGGCATCTTCACTGACGGGGATGAACGCCCCGCTCAATCCGCCCACCGAACTGGAAGCGAACAAACCGCCCTTTTTCACCGCATCGTTGAGCATGGCGATGGCGGCGGTCGAGCCGGGCGCGCCGATGCGCTCGATGCCCAAGGTGCGCAATATCTCGCCCACGCTGTCGCCGACCATCGGGGTGGGGGCCAGCGACAAGTCCACAATTCCGAAGGCCACACCCAGCTCTTTGGCCACTTCGCGGCCGATCAGTTCGCCCACCCGGGTGACGCGGAAACTAGTGATCTTGATCTCTTCGGCCAGGTCGCCCAGGGTGAGTTTGTCGCCCAGGGCCAACCGGCGCTTCAGTGCGCTGCCGACCACGCCAGGGCCGGAAACGCCGATGTTCACGGCTGCTTCTGGTTCGCCTGCGCCGCAGTGCGCCCCGGCCATGAAGGGGTTGTCTTCCGGGATGTTGGCGAAGATTACCAGTTTAGCGCAGCCAAAGCCGCCGCGGTCGGCCGTAGCCTGGGCAATGCGCAGCAGCACGTGGCCCATCTGGTGTACGGCGTCCATGTTGATACCGGCCCGACGCGAGGCCACGTTGACCGATGCACACACGCGCTGGGTTTGGGCCAACACATCGGGCAACGACTGGATCACTACTTCGTCGCCGGCGGTGATTCCCTTGTGGACTAGGGCGGTGAATCCGCCCACGAAATCCACGCCGCATTCGGCCGCCGCATCGTCGAGCGTCTTGGCCACCGCCAGGGCGGCCGAGCGACCGTGGCCGGCCAGTAGCGCCGCGGCCGGGGAGATGGCCAGCCGTTTGTTGATTACCGGGATGCCGTACTTTGCGCCCACGCGCTGGCAGATTTCCACCAGCCGGCTGGCCCGCGAGACGATCTTCTGCCGCAGTTTGCGGCACAGATGATCGACGCTGGGGGCCACGCAATCTTCGACGTTCAGCGCCAGGGTTACCGAGCGGACGTCAAGATGCTCGGCATGAAGCATTTGGATCGTGGAGAGAATCTCGTCGGTGCGTAACATATCAGAGCGATCCCTGTGGTGCGCGCGTCAAGCGCAACTGGTTGGTGGCCACGAAGATGTTCTCGTGCTGCAACTTTACGGTAAAGCCCAGCTCTTTGCCCATTTCCTCCAAGTCGGCCTGCAACATGCGGATGTCCCAATGCGTGGGGATTTCCACCTGGCCGATGAGCACGAACTCCTCGCCGCTGCGGTCCCCGTACAGATCGACGATGTTGATATCTTTGCCGGCTAAGTAGTGGCTGAAGCGGCGAACAATGCCCGGCTGGTCTTTGCCGAAGGCGGTGATTACGAATCGGTCGCAAGGTTCGCCTGGCGCGTAGCCTTCGCTGGGCATGGCGGTACGGACCATCACCTGATAGGCGGAAGCGCCGCCGGCAGCGCGCACCCGATCGATAAGCTGCTGTGGCTCGAGCGGCTCTGGGGTGCTGACAATCATTATCAGCGTGAAGTAGCCGCGCAGCACGGTTTGGCTGCAAGCGTCGATGTTTCCTCCCAAGGATTCGACCGATTGGCTCACCGCCGCCACGATGCCGGGATGATCGTCCGACATCACGTTGAGCACATACGTATGTGGATAGCGTGTTTTCATATATTCCCCTGCGATAGGGGCCGATGGATTCCACCAGCGCCGGGCAAGCGGCGATATGCCGTCCCAGCCACTGCCGCTGGCCAGCCGACAACGCACGCTCTCCCGCCGCAAACCGTCATCTGCCGGAGGGATCGGGCCGTAACAAGCCGGCGCAACGGCGCTTCTAACCTATCGCTCGGAGTTGGCTGTGGAAAGTAGGGGCGGCCAGACAAAGGCGCGGTAGTTCTTGCGGTGTTGGGAGCAGCGACGGACGGCACCGCCGCGTTGCTCAACCCGCCCCGGACGCGTAAGCGCTCAGCTCAGCTCCCACCAGCGGAGGCGCCGCACGTTGGGCCGCTGCGTGCCGGAAGCGCTAACTCCCACCGGACAGCAGGGGTTACGAGCTTTGCGCGTCGGTCAAGCCCGGCACCGGACGCGACAACTCCTCATGGACTCGGGGCATCCACTGGCTGATTTCGATGCTTTGCGGACAGCGCGCTTCGCACTCTCGGCAGGCGACGCACTGCGCGGCGCGCTTCTCGGGCGGCATGAAGTAATATGTGGCCCGGCTGAGCATTTGCGTGTTGCCGCCCAGCACCAGGCCGTTGTTGTACAGCATGAAGTTGTCGGGGATGGCCACCCCGTTTGGGCACGGCAGACAGTAGCCGCACGCCGTGCAGGGAATGGGATTGAGCCGTTTGTATTCTGCGCGGAGGCGCTCGATCAACTGTTGCTCGTCGGCGGTGAACGATCCTGCGCCGGAACGGCACGCGCTGTCTACGTTCTGCTCGACTTGCTCCATGTTGCTCATGCCGCTGAGGACGACGGACACTTCAGGTTGGTTCCACAGCCAGCGCAGCGCCACATCGGCCGCGCGCAAGCGCAGCGGCGACTGGTCGAGTATCTGTTGAACCGGAGGCGGCGGACTGGCCAGCGTGCCGCCGAACAACGGTTCCATGATCACCACGCCGATGTTCTTGGCCGCCGCGTATTTCAGGCCTTTGATGCCGGCTTGGACCTCGTCGGCCACGTAGTTGTACTGGATCTGGCAGAAATCCCAGTCGAAAGCGTCGATGATTTGCTGGAACACTTCATAACTGTCGTGGAACGAAAACCCCAGCCAGCGGATTTGACCGGCGGCCCGTTTCTTCTGCATCCATTCCAGCGCGCCCAGTTGCAGCATCTTTTCCCAAAACTTGGCTTGCAGGTTGTGGAGCAGATAGAAGTCGATTCGATCGGTCTCCAGGCGCTGGAGCTGCTCGGCGAAGATGCGGTCGAAGTCGGGCGGCTGCTCAACCATCCAGCAGGGCATTTTGGTGGCCAGCGCAACGCGCTGCCGGTAGCCGTCGCGCAGCGCTTCGCCCACTACCCGCTCGCTATTGCCCCCGTGATACGGATATGCCGTGTCGATGTAGTTGACCCCGTGGTCGATTGCGTACCGCAACATCTCCACGGCCTGCTGCCGGTCGATCTGCTCGGGCTTTCCCAGCGTGGGAAGCCTCATGCAGCCGAAACCAAGCGCAGATACCCGATAATCGACCTTTCCGAAACTACGGTATTGCATAACTTGAACCTTGCAACGCTGTGTTCGTTTTTGGTAACGTCCCTCTTGCGCCGCACTGTTGCAGCGCAGCGTCGTATCTCTTTCTTGCAGATTTCTTGCAGAACAGTGTTCTATAGCACCATTTCCGTGGGGTTTCCGATATCGCTAGTGCCGCGCAGCATTCGATACCAATAGTGCCGCGCGATGTCGTACATGGCTATTGCACCGAAGTGTCGTTTATCAGTTTCGTACACCTAAGTATTCTATATCCCCGGCAACTGTTCACCGCACTACGCGCGCCCCTTTGCCGTGGATCACCGCTTCGACTTCCTTGAGTGTGACCATGCTGGTATCGCCGGGGGTGGTCATCGCCAGCGCGCCGTGGGCAGCGCCGTACAGCACGGCCTCTTGCGGCGATTTGCCGGCCAGCAAGGCGTAGATCATACCGGAGGCGAAACTATCGCCGCCGCCGACGCGGTCGAAAATCTCCAGGTTTTCGCGCAAGGGGGCCTCGTAGAATTGGCCTTCGGCCCAGAGTATCGCTCCCCAGTCGTTGAGCGTGGCGGTCTTGGCGTTGCGCAAAGTGGTGGCCACAATCTTGAAGTTGGGGAAGGTCTTCACCGCTTCGGCGATCATCCGCTTGAAGTTGGCCGGGTCGATGGCCGAAATGTGCTCGTCCAGCCCAGGCACCTGGAAACCCAGCGCCGCAGTGAAGTCTTCCTCGTTGCCGATCATCACGTCCACCAGTGGGGCGATACGGCGGTTGACTTCCACCGCCCGGGCCGAGCCACCCTGCCATTTCCACAGCGACGGGCGGAAGTTCAGGTCGAACGACACGATCGTGCCTGCATCTCGGGCGGCCTGCATCGCCTCGATGGCCAGCTCGGCAGTGCTGGGCGAAAGCGCCGCGAAGATTCCCCCGCAATGAAACCAGCGGACGCCTTCCTGCTGGAAGATGCGTGGCCAATCCACATCCCCGGGCTTCATTTGCGAGGCGGCGGAATATGCCCGATCGGAACATCCCACCGCTGCACGGATGCCGAAGCCGCGTTCGGTGAAGTTCAGTCCTACGCGGGCGGAGCGGCCAATGCCATCAAACGGCACCCAGCGCACGTGCGACATATCGACTCCGCCCTGGAGCATCAGGTCTTCCAGCAAGCGGCCGATTTCGTTATCGACAATCGAGGTGACAATGGCCGTGCGCAGGCCGAAGCAGCGCCGCAGGCCGCGCACCACGTTGTACTCGCCCCCGCCTTCCCAGACGGTAAACTGCCGGGCGGTGCGGATGCGCGTGCACCCTGGGTCGAGCCGCAGCATCACTTCGCCCAACGCCACTGCGTCCCAACGGCACTGCTGGGGTGACTTGATTTCTAGCGGCATGACGTGTACTCCTAAAGTGTTGCAGGGAACTGCTGGTTGCCGGCGGATTGTCCGCCCGTGCTCACGGCGGATTATGCGCCAGTGTTATCGGTGCGTTTTGCGCCCGCGTTGTCGGCGCACTGTCGGCCGGTGTTGCCGACGGATTTTACACCGCTGTTGTCGGCGGCTGTCGGCCAGTATTTGTACGCCAGTATTACCAGCTATTATCACCAGCTATTATCAGCGGATTGTCCGCCACTGCGCCGTTTTCAGACGGCCAACTGGTAGAAAATCGTTGTACCAGAAGGTCTGTGGGACACAAGTGCGCCGGAGGCGGCATCTGCTGCGTGCTGCAATCGATTGCCGAAAGGTGCCAGAATGCCTATCACTAGAAAAGTGGCCATGGTGACCGGCGGGACGCGGGGAATCGGCTTTGGCATCGCTCAGCAGTTGGCTCGCGAAGGCTGCGATCTGGCCATCTGCGGCATGCGCGACGAGGCGGCCGTTGCCGACGCCCTGGGCCAATTGCGGCGCTTGTGGGCCGATGTGCTGTACTGCCAGGCCGACGTGGGCGACCCAGCGCAGCGGGGGGCGTTTTTGGAGCGGGTGCGCCAACACTTCGGCCGCTTGAACGTGCTGGTCAATAACGCTGGCGTGGCACCGCTGGTCAGAGCAGATATCTTAGAAGCTACCGAGGAGAGCTTCGAGCGCGTATTGCGCACCAACCTGCAAGGGCCGTACTTCCTCACTCAAGCCGTCGCCCGATGGATGATCGAACAAAAACAGCAGAATCCTAAGTACGAATGCTGCATTGTGAACATCTCGTCGATTTCGGCCACCGTCGCTTCGCCCAGCCGAGGCGAATACTGCGTGTCGAAGGCTGGGCTGAGCATGGCCACTCAACTGTGGGCAGCGCGGCTGGGTGAGTACGGCATCCCGGTGTACGAAGTCCGGCCCGGTGTTATCAAGACCGATATGACTGCCGCCGTGACCGAAAAATACGACAAGCTCATCGCGCAGGGGCTGTGCATCCAGGCCCGCTGGGGACTGCCGGAAGACGTGGGCCGAGCCGTGGCTATGCTGGTGCGCGGCGATTTGCCGTACTCTACCGGACAAGTAATCATGGTCGACGGCGGACTGACGCTTCAGCGGTTGTAACACTGCTGGAATTCGAGCGCCGACAGCCGCTGCCCAGAGCGCCAGCAGCGTCTGTCTGTACCGCCCCGGCAGCAGCTTCGACTTTGTTGCTGTGCTTTGTTGTTGTGCTGAGGGCGAAGGGGTAGCGAAGGGCGCCTCTGCCAACCGGGGAACACGTCTGGCGGCTTGCGCCAACACAGTTTTGCCTCCTTCCCCCTGACGTGCAGTAGCGAAATCTGATACCATTGCGACAGCGCAGCGTAGCAACTGCCGGTTGCTGCATTCTGCATATTCCCAGGGGCCCATGATCGAGCCGATCGATGTCTACTGATCAAACTACGGCGTATGCGTATTGTCCTGGTGGGACGGGCAAGAAGATAAAGTTCTGTTGCCGCGACTTGTTGCCAGAGCTTTCCAGCGTGCAGCGAATGGCCGAAGGGGAGCAATTCACCGCCGCCTTGCAGCACGTGGACCGGCTGCTGGCCAGCGGCAAGGAAAGACCCTGCTTGCTGGCTTGGCGTGGGTTGCTGTTGCGCGCGTTGGGAAGGGGCAATGAGATTGCCGCCAATGCCGAACGGTTTCTAGCACAATATCCGGACAACCGCGTAGCCCTGGCCGACATGGCCAGTGTCTTGGCGAACCAGGGCAAAGCCACAGAAGCCTTGCGGCTGCTCCACCAGGCGCTTGCCAAGGCTGACGAAGTGTGGGAAGAGCAAATCTTCGATGCCGTGTTGGAGGTTGCCCAAGCCTTGTGCTCGGAGCAGCTTTCGGGGCCGGGCCGGAGCTTGCTGCTGCTGGCATTGAACGTCGACAAGGACAACTATGTCGCCCAGCAAATGTTACGAAACTTATACCGATCCACTTCGGTCTCGCTGCTGGCGAAAGAGACCTTCCAGGGACCCCCTTGCCCAGCCGAAGTGCCCTGGAAAAAAGAGTATGACGACCTGGCCGCTGCGCTCCAAGACGGGCGTTGGTGCAAGACGGTGGACCGCTTCGTGCAGTTTGCTGAGCAGCACCCCGACAGTGTGTCGGTCGCCGGGCTGATGGTCGGACTGTGGAGCACCATGGGCGACGCCCAGCGCTGTCGCCAGGCCGCCGATCGATTCGCCGCCATGGCGCAAGACTGGGAAGACGCCGCCGAGGCTTTGGCGGTGGCGATGCTCGTCGACGACGACCCGCTGGGAGACCTAGTGGACGTGTTCCATGCGGAATGGGAAGTAAGCGATCCGGAGAAGTTCGAGCAGGCGATGCTCGGGAACCCCTGCGTGGTGTGCGAGCCGGTGGATTACCGCTCGTACGACCGACAAGGCGAATCTCCTCCCCCCAAGGCCCTATATCGCTTGCTCGATCGGCCTCCGCCTGGCGGCGAACCGACCCTGGAAAACATCCCCATCCAATTGGCCAAGATAGAATACTACGGCCGGCAAACCGATCGGCCAGCAAGGCTGTCGTTTCAACCTTTGGGGGCGCCAGCCTGGGAAACGGTCAAAGAAGCATTGCTCCGCACAGCCAGCGGGGCGATGAAGCCGGAACCGACCACGCAGATGGTGTGGCGGGACTCGGCCAGTTTGATGCTCTTCCGGACCGCCATGTACTGCCCATTGGCCCTCCAAAGGCATAGACAAGAGGAATTGCGTTTGCAGCACCTACGGCGGGTGATGTTGGAGCAATGGCCTGATCAGCCGCTAGGCGTGCTGGGAGGGCTTACGCCGCGCAGCGCTGCGGCCGATCTGGCCAAACGGTTGCTCGTACAGGCGGTCATAAAGGTCGTAGAAGGCTTCATCGTCGCCCGGTACCCGCTGGATTTCAACGAGCTTCGGGCCGCTTTGGGATTGGAGCTTGCGCCGCCGGTGGAAAGCTTGCTTGACGGGCGAGAGAATATCCCGCTGATCCGGCTTCATCGCGTGGCAGTGGAGCGCTTCTCGGCCGAGCAATTAAACGAGATGCTTGTGCTGGCTTTTGAGAGAGACTTTCGCGTGGCCGCCGAAAAGCTGGCCGCGGCCATCGTCCGAAAGCCTGACGCAGAAAACTCGCCGGTAGCTATGCTCTCGCTGTTGGTGTTGGTCAGGAGCTGCCAAGACCCGCAACAGCAACTGGAGTACATCCGCAAAGGTCGGGCGTTAACCCTTCAAGCCGGCCGCTCCGACCATTTGTGGGATATGTTTGAGTTGGAAAACAGCATGATGCGCAATGACGTAACAAGGTTCAAGGCTGTTTTCTCGCATTTGGCACAAGAGCACATGTACGAAGAAGGGGTGGCGGAGCACTTACAGTACTTCATGGCCTTTATAGAGCGAGCCGCGCGGGATGTGCAGGCGCAGCAACAAGCTGCCGCCGACGCGACAACCAGCGCCCCACAGGCAGCAGGACTTTGGATGCCCGGACAAGATCAAGGCGGCGGCGGAAAGCTATGGACGCCCGACGAGTAGCTCTGTGCCTCGCCACCACTGTTGTGTCAGTGTTATGTCAGTGCCGAGTTATGTCAATGCGCAATCGGCTTATGTGGAAAGCGCCCGTGGCCGTGTGTTGCCACCTAAGAGAGTTTTGCTCAGAGTGTGACTGCTGGTTGAGCGCAAAGACGGCGATTTTCCTCCGGGAGATTTGAAAGCGGGTGTATAAAAACCTGAAGCGACAGTTGCCTGCCGCGTCTCTGGCGGCAGTTGTCGCTGAGCGCTGACGTGCGTGCAACCATGACGCCTACTACCATCGCAGGCTATTTGGTGCTGTTTGTCGTCACGGCCGCGGGTTTTGTTTTCGCGGCGATGGTGGTGGGCAAGTTGTTGCGCCCTCATCGCCCCAGCGGGGAAAAACTTGCTCCTTACGAATGCGGGGAACCGGCGGTAGGCTCCAGCTTCGTACAGTTCGATTTGCGCTTCTACGTGGTGGCCCTGGTTTTCATCATCTTCGAGGTTGAGATTGCTTTCTTTTTCCCTTGGGCTGCGGTGTTTGGGAAGCTGACTCGCCTGCGCCAGCCGACGGTGGAAACCACTGAAATCGCATCGGTTTATCAACAGTTAGGGGTTGCCCAGTTACAGCTTGACCCGGGCCAGCACGATCCCCCGGCCGCAAGCGCCGTGCAGTTGTCGGCCGAGCAGTTGGGCACTCTGGCCCTGGCTGCGATGATCGACCTGGCGGTCTTCTTCGGTCTGCTGCTGGTAGGATTCGCCTACGCATGGCAACGCGGGGACTTGAACTGGGTGAGGGCAATCGGACCGCCGCAGTAAGGCGCGATTCCCGCGGCATCGCTGGTAATTTAGCGCGTAGCGGTCGTTTTTTGTTTTTTTCTGCCGCATCCCGAACATCTCCTGACCCGTTGCCAGCCGGGATCATAGTGCAAATTTGCTACGCACAATATACAATTTGTCCATCCATCGCCGAGCAGTAGCAAGCCGTAATATGCCGATGCCTGCAAACGAGCCAGCGCTGTTGGACATGCTGAAAGAGCAGTTCGCTGCGGCCATCCAAGAGGCCGACCTTTCAGCCACCGACCCGTGGATCCAGGTGGCCGCCGAACACCTGCCGGCGGTGGCCGCTTTCGTGCGCGATCATCCCCAGTGGCGGATGGAAATGCTCAACTGCATTACCGGCGTTGACTATTGGCGCGACGAGACGACCACAGCCAACGTCGATTGGCAGCCGCATATCGAACTGCTGTATCACTTGTCGAGCCTGGCGCGCCGTAGCCGGCTGATGCTGAAGGTGGTTCTGCCTCGCTGGAAGGAGGGCCAAGTCGGTCAGTTGCCCGAGGTTCCCACCGTCAGCCACATCTGGCGCACTGCCGAGTGGCACGAGCGCGAAGTGTTCGATCTGGTCGGCGTGCAGTTTGTGGGACATCCGGATTTGCGGCGCATCCTTTGTGCGGAGGATTGGGTGGGACATCCGCTGCGAAAAGACTATCAACCCCCGGCCGAGTATCGAGGGATTCCCATAGCCTGACGCTTCCACGGGGCAAACTCTGCTGTGCGCGGTAAACCTTACGCTGCAAACTAGCTGCGGCCTGCCAGCCGCGGCGGGGCAGACATGCCCCAATACCGTGCGAAATTTCTCGTATCAGCGCGTGAAGAAAACTCGTATCAGCGTGAAGAAAAAGGGTGTTTATGCAGCCCGAGTCGGTCAGCGCCACACAAATCGAATATGACGTGCAGACCGAGCAGATGCTGTTGAGCATGGGGCCGCAGCATCCCAGTACGCACGGCGTGCTGCGACTGGCGCTGCGCACCGACGGCGAAGTGGTTCTCGCCGCAATGCCCCATATCGGCTATCTGCACCGCTGCGCCGAGAAGATCGGCGAGAAACTCACCGTCCGCCAGTTCGTCCCCTATACCGATCGGCTCGATTACCTGGCGGCGATGAACATGAACCTGGGCTGGGCCCTGACGGTAGAAAAGCTGCTGGGCATTGAAGTTTCGGAAAAAACTATGCATCTGCGGGTGCTGGTGTGCGAGCTGGACCGCATCGCCAGCCACTTGGTGGGAACTTGCGCCCTGGGATTGGACCTGGGCAGCTTCACGCCGTTCATGTGGTGCTTTCGGGAAAGGGAGAAAATCCTCAATCTTTTCGAGGCCCTGTGCGGAGCGCGGATGCTGTACAACTACGTCGTGCCCGGCGGAGTAATGGCCGAGCCGCCCCGAGGTTGGCTCGAGCAATGCCGACAGTTCCTCGATCAATTCCAGCCGGTTATCGAGGACCTGCACGTCGTGCTTACCACCAACGATGTTTTCATACGGCGTACAGCGGGCATCGGGGTGCTGTCGCCGCAGACGGCCATAAGCTACGGCTGCACCGGGCCGGTGCTGCGCGCCACCGGCGTGTGCTGGGACCTGCGCCGGCATGGCGAGCCAATCTACACGCGCATGTACGACGATTATCAGTTTCACATCGCCGCGCAAACCGACGGCCGCTATCCGCAGCACGGTCGGCAACCGCCTGTCCCTGGTTCGGCCGTGCTGGGCGATTCGTGGCATCGGTTTTACGTTCGGCTCTTGGAAATCGGCGAGTCGGCGGCTGTGGTCCGTCAGGCGATCGACAAGTATTCCAGGCTCAAGGGGGCGCCCTCGGGACCGATTCCGATGCGCACCAAACTCCCCCAGGCCGCCGCCTATCTGGAGACCGAGGCCCCCAAAGGGCAACTGGGCTTTCTGATCATCGGCGATGGTTCAGCAGTGCCGTGGCGGGTGCGGATTCGCAGCCCCAGTTTCTGCAATCTGTCGGCAGTGGAAGAAATGTGCCGCGGTTGCCTGCTGGCCGATGTGCCGGCGATCGTCGGTTCGCTGGATATCGTCTTGGGGGAGATAGACCGGTGATGCGCAGGCGCCACGCCGTGCGCCGGTAAAAGCTGGGCCGACCGGGCCGGTGGTAAAGCAATCGTCGCAGTTGGGGTTGATTGTCGAAAGTGGCTGATCATCTGGCAAACTGGTTCCATCCGTCGTTGGATTGGCTGGCCTACACAATAGCCGGTGCGGCTGGGGCTGCGCTGTTGCTGGTCGTGGCTTTGATGGTGGCCGCCGTGTCGATGTGGCTGGAGCGCAAAATCTCCGCCCGCATCCAAGACCGACTCGGACCCACTCGCGTCGGCGGCCGTTATGGCTGGTTGCAGCCGCTGGCCGATGGTTTGAAGGTGCTGGGCAAGGAGGACATCATCCCTGCCCAGGCCGACAAGCTGTTATTCCGTGCCGCGCCGTACTTGGCGTATGCCGCCGCGTTTTGCACGTACATGGTGTTGCCATTTTCTGGCCGGTGGGTGGCGCTTCCGCTGGACTCGGCCGTTTTCATGTTTCTGGCCGTGGCGTCCCTGGAAGTGCCTGCCATAATACTGGCCGGATACGCTTCCGGCTCGAAATACAGCCTGTTCGGGGCCATGCGCGAAGCGGCACAGGTCGTCAGCTACGAGATTCCCCTGGCCCTGTGCGTGGTCATCCCCGTGATGCTTGCCGGCACGCTCAGTTTGAGCGAAATCGCCGAGCAACAGCGCGGCTGGCTGACGAGCTGGCTGGTGTTTCGCAATCCCTTTGTGTGCGGGGCATTTTTCGTCTTTGGCATCTGTGCTTTGGCGCACACTAATCGCGCCCCGTTCGACCTGCCAGAGGCCGAAAGCGAATTAGTGGCCGGCTTTATGACCGAGTATTCCGGATTCCGTTGGGTGGTTTTCTTCATGGCCGAGTATGCCGCCATGTTCGCCATCTGCGGCTTGGGGGCAATACTGTTCCTGGGCGGATGGAACGGGCCGATCCCGCTGACGGATTTGCTCGGCTTGCGCTACGATGCCGGGCCGCTGGCCGGCTGGCTTGGCGACGCGCTGGGCGCGATCAACTTCATCTTCAAATGCTTTCTGGGAATCACCTGCATGATCTGGATGCGCTGGACGCTGCCACGCCTGCGCATCGATCAGGTGATGAGCTTGTGCTTGAAGTATTGCATCCCCTTGGCCACATTGATGCTCGCCGGGTGCATGTTGTGGCAGTACGCCATGCCGGGCGGAGTAGTGCATACCGTTGGAAACGCCGGGCATTCACACAGTCCAGTCGCGGAGTGTACACAGCATCGGCCACACGCGCAGCGGCGCCTTTCCAACCCACTGTCCGGCCCTGGAGCGCCCGAGAATAGTTCCCTCCGGCAGCAACCTCGGCTCTTACTGGAAGCAACCTCCGTTTTGCTACGGGGCAATTAACGATCGACGATGGAAGCGATCAACTGGCATAGCGTGTTCTTCTACTTGTTCGCGGCGCTGGCCTGCGGCGCAGCCGCGGCCGTGGTGCTATGCGGCAACATTGTGCGGATGGCCTTCGCCCTGGTGGCGGCGCTGGGGGCGGTGGCCGGGCTGTTCTTCCTGGCCGGGGCCGACTTCCTCGGAGCGCTACAATTGCTGGTTTACGTGGGCGGAACAATGGTGCTGCTGGTCTTCGGCGTCATGTTGACTTCCCACAGCCCACTGTTTGCGCTGCGCAGCGGAGCCGGCCATTGGATCGCCGCCGTGGTAATCGGCGCCTGTCTGCTGACGGTGCTGTTGCGGGCCGCGCTGGCCGCTAACGCTTGGGCTAGCCCGCCGCCACCCCAGCAGCTCCCGCCGCGGCTACAACCCACGACCAGCCAAATCGGACTAGCACTGCTGGGCGTCCGCACCGATAAACTCGACCGGCCCGATCCAGTCCTGCAAAAAGGCATGTGCGGCTACTTGTTGCCGTTTGAAATCGCCTCGGTGCATCTGCTGGTGGTGCTCATCGGCGCTATGTTTCTGGCCAGAACAAAACGCCGCATGGCTGCCACGGGTTCGGGAAGCAACAGCTCCCAGAGCATCCCACGCCAGCTCGAAATTGGCAATGCAAACCGACCGCACGATGCCCAGAATCCCACATGTACTCCGCCGGGAGAGTGATCCGATGAACCCATTTACCGAGCCGATCGGCGTAACGCATTACCTGTGTGTCGGGGCGGTGCTGATGGTGTGCGGCATGTTGTGCATGTTCACCAAGCGCAACGCATTAGGGGTGCTAATGGGCATAGAACTGGTGCTCAACGCCGCCAATGTGAACCTGGTGGCTTTCGGCAGCTCGTGGTTGCGGGCCGACGCGGCCCGAAGCATTGCCCTGGATGGCCAACTGCTGGCCATGTTCGTCATCGTCCTGGCCGCTGCCGAGGCCGCCGTGGCCCTGGCCATCGTGCTCTGCTACTACAACACCCAGGCTACTGTGGACGTGGACAAAGCCAGCAAATTGAAAGGTTAGTTTGCGCAAGTGAGGCGATGGTACGGGATTGCATCAAGGGCAGCTAATATGCATGGGGCAAGTTGCGGTGCTACATCAGGCTGTTTTGCACGAATGACGCGACGCCATGGCCTTCCCTCAACGATGGTGTGGATCTGTGATGCGACGCTGGGAGGGTTGCTCCCCAGCGTCGCCACACATCATCCCAGCAGCAAGAATTGCTGTCATCGTATGAATCATTGTTATCATTATTGCGCATAGCTTATGGCAGATTCGTTGCGTTGGTTGCCGTTGCTGCTGGAGCTGGCCTGGCTGTTGCCGCTAGGCTCGTTCGTGCTGATAGTGTTCTTCGGCCCGCTGATGGGAAAAGGCGGCCGGGGTGCAGGCTGGCTGGCTACCGCGGCCATAATGTGCAGTTTTGTGTTGTCGATTGCGGCGGCGACAGTCTGGCTGTCGGAGCATCCACTGGTTCACAGCTCTGCCCGTGATGGCAGCGAGCACGATTGTGGCGCGTCGGCGGATGAGCACTGCCCCGCCGTCGCTCACAAACGTGCCGTGCCCGCGGCGATATTCGTCGAACGATACGTATTGGCCCAGTTCGACCAGTTGCGCCTTTCGGTGGCCTACTGGATCGACGCTTTGACCGTGGCGATGTTCTGTATGGTCACTCTGGTGGCCTCGTGCATCCATGTGTACTCGACCGGCTACATGCACGAAGAGCTGCACGAAGTCACCGATCAGCAAGTGCGCACGGCTGATGGAACTGCCTTGCGTCGCCCCGGCCGGTATTGCCGGTTCTTCCAATATTTGTCGCTGTTTTGTTTCAGCATGTTGGGGCTGGTGCTGGCCGGAAATCTGGCGATGGTGTTCGCCTTTTGGGAACTGGTGGGCATCTGCTCTTATTTGTTGATCGGATTCTACTTCGAGCGTCGCAGCGCTTCGCTGGCCGCCAACAAGGCGTTCATCGTCAATCGGGTAGGCGACTTCGGGATGCTGGTCGGACTGATGGCCGCCTGGAGCGGCTTCGGAACGCTGGCCCTGGGCGACACCACCGACGCCCAAGGCCGCCTGGTGCAGCGCGGCATCTTCAGCCAGGTACGTCCGGCGGAAGCCGATTACCGACTTACCGTGCCCGACGGCATGGTCCGCATGGCCGCAGCAGAAGAAATATCGGCCATGGTAGCAAATGCCCACGCGCGGCGGCCGGCTGGGGAACAGGGGCAGTTTGTCGAGCAACACAAAGCGACTGTTGATCAATGGCAATCGGCCGAGCAGCAGAGTGCGGCCGCTGCTCGATGGCAATCTTCTGAGCAGCCCAAAGCGGCCGCTGCTCAACGCTGGTCTGTTGAGCGGCGCCAACCGGCCGCCGAAGCCCAAGTCGCCGACCGGCTGCCGTGGTGGCGTTCTCAAGGCTACGGCTACTGGCTGCTGGTGATCGCCGGGCTGGGACTGTTTTGCGGATGCGTGGGAAAAAGCGCCCAGTTCCCGCTGATGGTCTGGCTGCCCGACGCGATGGAAGGCCCCACTCCAGTCAGCGCGCTGATTCACGCGGCCACGATGGTAGCGGCGGGCGTGTACCTAGTGGCCAGGCTGTATCCGATGTTTGCGCCCGAGGTGCTACTGGTTATCGCCTGCATCGGCTGCCTGACCTTGTTCATCGCCGCCACCATTGCCATTACCGCCACGGACATCAAACGGGTGTTGGCTTATTCCACGGTCAGTCAATTGGGATACATGATGTTCGCCCTGGGCGTGGGCGGCTGGCTGGCCGGACTATTTCACCTGTTTACCCACGCCTTCTTCAAAGCCCTGTTGTTCCTGTGTTCCGGCTCGGTGATCCATGCCTGCGGCACCAACGACATGACGCAGATGGGCGGACTGCGCCGCAAAATGCCCTGGACGGCCTACACCATGCTCGTGGGCTGTCTGGCGATATGTGGGGCAGGCGTGCCGTTGGTGGTAGGACTGTCGGGCTATTACTCGAAGGACGCAATCCTGGCGCAGGCTTTGTCGTTCCGGGCGGCAAATCCTGCGTGGGGCGGGATTGTAGTGGTGGCCTTCCTCGGCGCCGGCATCACCGCTTTCTACATGTTCCGCATGTGGCTGATGACCTTCGCCGGCCAGCCCCGCGATAAACATATCTACCAGCACGCCCATGAATCGCCTCTGGTTATGGTTGGCCCGCTGGTAGTGCTGGCCATACTGGCGGTGGTATCTGGATGGCCAGTTCCGGGCACAGCGCTTAGTTTAGAGTCGCTGCTGGAACAGGCCCGACCTGCCGGAGCGGCCGCGGGCTTGGATCAGGGGGTTCTTGTGGCCGGGCTGGTCATTCCCGACGAACACCTGTCCCACGAAAACCCAGTTTTCCATACTTCCGCCGCGCTGACGGCATTCGCCGTATCGCTGCTGGGAGTGCTGTTGGCCGCGGTATTCTATGGTCTGCCCTGGCTAGACCCCCAGGTGATCCGCCGAGCATTCGCCCCGATCTACAGCCTGCTGGTTAACAAGTGGTGGCTGGATGAAATCTACCATTACATGCTGGTCGCGCCCACTTTAAGGCTTTCGCAGTTGGCGGCATGGCTCGACCGGCGGGCAATCGATTGGCTGGCCGACGGTTTGGCTCGTGCTACTGCGCTGGTTGCGCAATTGGACGATCGTTTCGACCGACTGGTGGTAGATCGGGCCATAGACCACGCGGCAGATTGGACTTACGCTTTCGGATTGCGTCTGCGGCGGGTGCAAACCGGCAACATCCGTCAGTACTTGATGGTTCTGGCCGCCGGAACCGTGGCATTGTTCCTGCTGGTCAGTTGGTTTTGGAGATGAACTTCGCTTGCCGGCAAACAATTTCCCTCTTACAACTTGAGTTACTTTACAAAGCGAGTCATTGGCGAAAGTCAAATGCTGCAAAACGTCGTAGCGTTGATGAGCCTGATAGTGTTCCTGCCGGCGGTGGCTGCACTGGTGCTGTGTGTGCTACCGCGCGGTCGGGAGAACATCATCAAGCTGGTAGCCATGATGGTAACCGTGGTGGTGTTCGCGGCCACGGTGTGGATCGCCATCCCTGCCCACACAGTGCAGCGGTCGTCCGAGGAGCCTGGGCCGGTTGCTGTCTCGGTGTCGCCCACCCCTGGCCGGTTCGAGCTGGGCAATCCCCACATGCAGAATGTGGTTCGTCTGCCGTGGATACCGGCCTTCGGGATCGAGTACTTTCTGGGCATCGACGGCATCAGCTTTCCGCTGGTGATTCTCACTTCCTTTTTGAGCATGTTGGCCATGGCGGCAAGCTGGACGATCGACCGCCATGTGAAGGCCTACTGCGTGCTGTTTTTGCTGCTGGAAACCGGCATGCTGGGCGTGTTCATGGCCTTGGACTTCTTCTTGTTCTACGTGTTCTGGGAAGTGATGCTGCTGCCGATGTATTTTCTGATCGGCATTTGGGGCGGCCCCCGACGCGAATACGCTGCCGTGAAGTTCTTTCTGTTCACCCTGGTGGGCGGCGTGCTGATGTTGATCGCCCTGCTGATGCTGTACTTCTCCAGCGACCTATCGAAGCTGAGCCAGCAGCAGCGCGCAGCCTGCCACATAGACCAGCCGCTGGTGGTTTCTTTGACGGCCGATCGCACCCCGCAGCCTGTCCACACCTTCAATATGCTGGCGCTTGCGGAGATGGGGCAAATGCCCGACTCGCCCTTCGACCGCCCGTTGCTATGGGATAAGTCGGTCGGTTGGTGGGCGTTCGTGCTATTGTTTATCGGGTTCATCATAAAACTGCCGGCCGTGCCGCTGCACACCTGGTTGCCCGACGCCCATGTCGAAGCTCCCACCCCCATCTCGATGATCCTGGCCGGAGTGCTGTTGAAGATGGGTGGTTACGGGCTGATGCGCATCTGCTATCCCGTCTGTCCCGCCGCTGCATACGAGCTGGCATGGCTGGTCTGCGCTGTGGGCGTGCTCAGTATGGTCTACGGTGCACTGGCCGCCATGGCGCAGAAAGACTTCAAACGGCTGGTGGCCTACAGTTCCGTCAGCCACATGGGATACGTGCTGTTGGGGCTGGGAGTGTGGAGCGCCACGGCCGCCACGCAATTCAACACCACAGCCTGGAAAATGGGCATGAGCGGCGCACTGTTCCAAATGATCGCCCACGGTCTAAGCTCCGCCGGCATGTTCTTCATGGTGGGCGTGATTTACGATCGGGTGCATCACCGCGATTTGGATCAATTCGGCGGACTGTTTCACAAAATGCCGGTGTACAGCGGCTTGTCGGTGGGGATTTTCTTCGCCGCGCTCGGCTTGCCGGGACTGTGTGGCTTCGTGGGCGAGTTCCTCGTGGTGCTGGCCGCCTGGAATTACCATAAGGCGCTGGCCGTAGTGGCCGCCTCGGTTGTGATACTGACTGCCGGTTACATCCTGTGGACGATCCAGCGGGTGTATCTCGGCCCCCATTACAAAGGCCCGCACGGCGAGCAGCTTACGCCCATCACTGCCCGCGAAGTCGCCATCGCCGCTCCACTGCTGGCCTTGGCAATCATCTTCGGCGTATATCCCAAAGCGCTGTTGGATTACATGACCCCCACGGTCAATCACACCGTTCAGCGGTTGGCTGAATGGACAGAGAGGCTGCACCGGTGAGTCTGCCCGACCTGGTACAAAACGCGCTGCACGACGCGCTGCATCGCTCCTTGCCGGCGATCCGCCCCGAATTGGCCCTGTGCACGACGATCGTTTGCCTGCTGTTGGCGCAGATGATTCTGCCGCGCTGGCGCAGCGGGCCTTACTGGGTGACGCTTGTCGGCGCTGCCGCCGCACTGGCTGTGCTAGAACCGTGGCAGTGGCTCGACGTCCCCGCAGCGGAACGGCTGGAGATCTTCACCGGCATGTTGGTAGTCGATGGGTTGTCGGTGTTTTTGCGCAGCCTGCTGCTAGTGTTCTTGTTGTTGTTCGTGTTGCTGGTCTGGATAACCGCCGTCCCGCCGCGCGACGACGCCGGGGAACTGTTCGTCCTGGTGGTCGGCGCCACGCTGGGTATGTGCATGATGGCCTCGGCCAACCATCTGGTGATGGTGGTGCTGGGCATGGAGATGGCCAGTCTGCCGTGCTACGTGCTAGCCGGCATCCTCAGGTTCCGCAAGCCGAGTACCGAGGCGGCCCTGAAGTTCGCCCTCTTCGGCGCAGGCGCGGCAGGCATTATGCTCTACGGCCTTAGTTTGTTGGCCGGCGTGCTCGGTTCGCTGCACCTGCCCACCCTGGCAACACAGCTTGCGCTGCTGATGCACAGCGGACCGACCGCCGAACAGAGTCTGTTGTTGACGTTGGGTAGCCTGATGCTGGCAGTGGGACTGGCCTTCAAGCTTTCGGCCGTGCCTTTCCACTTCTGGGCGCCTGATGTTTTCGAAGGTGCGCCGGCGGAGGTAGGCGCGCTGCTGTCGGTGGCCTCGAAAACAGCCGCCTTGGGACTGCTGGTTCGCCTGGTGCTCGCAGTGACGGCGCCCGCAGTGATGGCGCCCGCAGCGACGGCCGATATTGGCCCCGCCGCAGATTCTTTCCCGCAACAGACCACCGCCGACGCCGACGTAGCAGGTCAGGGCAGCGGCGCGCCAGCCGCCATCGTCAACAGTAACGCTGCACGACCAACGGCAATCTTGCCAGATGCTCTGGCGCCGGTGCGACGGTTCATCGTGGGGTTGCTTAGCCTGCTAGCGGTGGTCACATGCACGTTTGGCAACTTGGCCGCCTACGGACAATCGAATATGAAACGGCTGCTGGCCTACTCCACCATTGCGCACGCCGGGTACCTGATAATGCCCGTGGCGGCAGCCGTGGCGCTGACCGGCGGTATAGCCCCCGATGCGCCGGCGTCGGGGGGCGTGGCTGTCGGCAATGCCTCGCCGGGGCAGACCGCCGAGGCCGATGGGCCCGCTTTAGGCCACAGCGGCGATGTGCAGACCATCGGCGAGCGACTCGCGCCGCGGCGCATTGCGGGTGCCGCCCCTGCCTCTGCTGCACAAATGGCCGTCGCCTCAGTGTTGTTCTATCTGGCGGTCTATTTGTTCATGAACTTGGCAGCGTTTTCGATCACGGCGGTGCTGCGGAACGCAATCGGCAGCGAGCGGATCGACGATTACGCGGGACTGGTGCGCCGCTGGCCGTCGCTGGTGGTCTGTACCGCTTTGGCGATGTTCAGTCTGGTGGGCTTGCCGCCGCTGGCCGGCTTTCTGGCCAAGTTCTATATCTTCTCCGCGGTGGTCAAAGCCGAACTGTGGCTGCTGCTGGCCGTGGGCGGACTGAACACAGTGCTTAGTCTGTTCTACTACCTGCGGGTAGTGCGCGCAATGGTGCTGCCCCCCGCGCCGAACGATCAATCGCTGCCGGAAACCGCTGCGCGGAGGATCGGCCGGCTGTATTGCATCGGCGTCACGATACCGCTGGTGGCATTATTCTTCTGGAGCGAAACGTTGATGCAATGGGCCGCCAGAGCGGCGGCAGGGACGTTCTAACGGCAAGTGGCGGCAGGCACGTTCTCACGGCAAGCGGCTTTTGAGCACGCCTAAAGCGGCAATGACGGACGCAAACCACATCACTCACACCGATCAGTTGCAAGCACTGTCCCGGCTATTGCACCTTCTCAGCCGGTCGCTGCCGATGTATCTGAAGGACGCCCGACCGTGGACGCCCCCGCAACACAGACAGGCCGCGACCGTGTTGGACCAAGTGGCTGCGGAGCACGCGCGTTATGCCCAGCTTGTGGCCCGCGAGATCGTCGAGCGGGACGGACGACCCGACCCAGGCTGCTTTCCGCTAGCGTTTACAGCCCTGAACGACGTATCGCTGGACTATGCGTTGAAGGCGGCCAGCCGGTATCAGCAAGTTTTGGTAAGCCAGCTCGACCAGTGCCGGCAGAAACTTTCGGCGGACCCTCAATTGCGTCAACTTGCCGAGGAGATTTACGCCAGCGCCTTGACGCACTTGGAGATGCTCCAGCACGCTGCATCGCCTAGTGGGCCATAGGCGCCGCGACCGCAGCGGGCACCGGGCTTCGTCACAGATGCTTCTGCGCGGCACAAGTGGCTTGCCCAGCCGTGAATACTGATGGTAGTGCCAAGCCATTACCCAGTCAAACGAGCACTGTTTGGCGAGCTGGCAGTGGAACCTTGGCGAAAGCCCTTTGGAAGCAACACCTGCAATTCGGCAAATCAGCAGCATGAAGCTCTTCGACACGCACACGCACCTCGACCAGTCGGAGTTCGACGCCGACCGCGCGGAGGTCATCGCCCGGGCACAACGGGCCGGGGTAGAAACCATTTTGGCCGTCGGCGTGGATTTGCCTTCCAGCCGTGCAGCAGTGCGGTTGGCCGAGCAATTTCCTGGCGTTTACGCCGCCGTGGGCGTACAGCCCAACTCGGCCGCCCAAGTCTCCGACAGCGATTGGCAGCAGATCGTCGCCCTGGCGGAACATCCCCGCGTGGTTGCCTTGGGCGAGACGGGCCTGGATTGCTACTGGGACTATTCGCCGCTGGAGCTTCAGAAGATTTTCTTCCGCCGTCACCTGGAGCTGAGCGCGCGGCGCGGCCTGCCGCTGGTGATCCATTGCCGCGACGCGCAGGCGCAGGTGCTCCAGATGCTGCACGAGGCCGCGGCCGACGGGCCGTTGCGCGGCGTGATGCACGCCTTTAGCGGCGATGCCCAACTGGCTGCCCAGTGCGTGGAGCTGGGGCTGTACGTCAGCTTTGCCGGCACGATTAGCTACACCAACAAGAAGTTCGCCCCGCTGCACGAGGCCGCCGTAGCGGTTCCCGACGAACGGATTTTGCTGGAGACCGACAGCCCCTACATGGTTCCTCATCCGCTGCGGGGCAAACAGCAACGCAACGAGCCGGCGCTGCTGGTTCACACGGCGCATGCGCTGGCGGCGCTGCGCCGCTCGGACCCAAAGCGGCTTGCCGCGCAGTGTACCGCCAATGCCCGACGGCTGTTCGGCTTGTGATTGTCCGGCAGGCCGATGGCGACTGCTGGGCAGGCCAATGCTGATTGTGCGGTAGGGCGATCGGGAATGGGCTTATTCTAAAGTTCTGAGCGCCCGGGGCCGGTGTAGGCAACGTGCATTGGGCACCTTGGCGGCTCGACAGCAGCGTGCCGCTTGCGTTGTAGCGATAGGCTGCAAGGGTTGGGCAGTGCGGTTAGGGGAGGTGATGGTGACAGGGCAAACACGCCTGGACAGACGGCCACCCAAATGCTATACTGTACATGTGTTCCCTATGGGAGAGTCAAAGGCCACAGCGCGCAACAACCCGCACAGCGCGATTTCTCTGATGTCTTGTTGTGACGGCTGCCCACTGCTTTTTCCCGAAACGCCTCCAGCACGATTTCGCCGACCAGCGAATCAGCGCTTCCGATGCCCTACGCCGAGCTGCACGCCAAGACGAACTTTTCGTTTCTGGAAGGGGCCTCGCACCCTGACGAGCTGGTATCGCGCGCCGCCGAGCTGGGATACGCCGCCATCGCCGTGACCGACCGCGCCAGTCTGGCGGGCGTGGTCCGCGCGCACCTGGCCGCCAAACAAGCAGGGATCAAGCTGATCGTCGGCGCCGAAATCACGCTCGACGACGCCCTGCCGCTGGTGCTCTGGTCCGCCGATCGAGCTGGGTACGGGCGACTGGCACGGCTGATCACTCGCGGACGTACACTGGCCGAAAAAGGCCACTGTCGGTTGAGTTTCGCCGAGGTGGCGCAGGGGACCGAAGGGCTGCTGGCCGGCGTGCGCTTGTCGTGTGCACACTTTGGCGGAAAGCCTGCCAGCAGCCAAAAGTCCGCCCGACGCTTTGGCCACGGTGGACGCGATGCCATTGATCCTTTGGCGGAACTACGCCGCTACCGCGAGCTTTTCGGCGACCGCTGCTATCTGCTGGCGGAATTGCACTACGGGCCAGACGACCGCCGCGTGCTGGGGCAGCTTGTCGAGCTATCGCGCCGCAGCGGTGTGCCGCTGGTTGCCGCCGGGGATGTGTACTTCCACGTTCCCCAGCGCCAGGCCCTGTGCGATGTGCTGACGGCGGTGCGGCTGGGTTGCACTGTGGAAGAGGCCGTCGGAAAACTGTTTCCCAACGCCCAGCGATATTTGCGGCCGGTGGACGAAAGCGCCAAAATCTTCGCTGCGGCGCCCGATGCCGTGGCCCGAACGGTGGAAATCGCCGACCGCTGCACCTTCTGTCTCGATCAGTTGCGGTACGAGTATCCGGAGGAGTTGGCCCCGCCGGGCAAGACTCCTATGGAGTATCTGGCCGAGCTGACCTGGGCCGGGGCGGCTCAGCGCTATCCCCACGGCGTGCCGGAGAAAGTCCGCAGCCTGCTGGAGCACGAGCTGGCCCTGATCGCCGAGTTGCGCTACGAGGCGTATTTTCTCACCGTGTGGGACTTGGTCTGTTTTGCCCGGCAGCGGGGAATACTGTGTCAGGGACGCGGTTCGGCGGCCAACTCGGCGGTCTGCTTCTGCCTGGGGATCACGGCGGTCGATCCCGACCGGATGGACCTGCTGTTCGAGCGCTTCATCAGCCGCCAGCGCAACGAAGCCCCGGACATCGACGTGGACTTCGAGCACCAGCGCCGCGAGGAGGTGATCCAGTACATCTACGACAAGTATGGGCGCGATCGGGCGGGAATGACCGCCGAGGTGATCACCTATCGGCCCCGCTCGGCAGTGCGCGACGTAGGAAAGGCCCTGGGACTGCTGCCGGAGCAGATCGACCATCTGGCCAAGGGCATCGAACACTTCGAGCACGAGCCTGACCTGGCAAGACTGTGCCGCGGCTCGGGCATCGACCCGCAAAGCCTCAAAGGCCGGCAACTTGTGGGCTTGGTGGAGCAACTGGTGGGCTTTCCCCGACACCTTTCCCAGCATACCGGCGGCATGGTGATTACGCGCGGTCCGCTGTGCGAGCTGGTGCCCATTGAAAATGCCGCCATGCCCGAGCGCACCGTCATCCAGTGGAACAAAGACGATCTGGACGAGCTGGGCATCCTCAAAGTCGATTGCCTGGCGCTGGGGATGCTCACGGCAATACACAAGTGCTTCGATTTGATTCGCCTGCACTACGGCGTGCCGGCGGCAGACAATAGCGCGACACTCAGCAGCGCACGCTACGGCCCACACACTGGCAGCCGCCCGACGCGCGACGCGACTGACAATCCCACCCCAAAAAAGCCCTCTTTCGACTGGGCAGCTTTTTGCGCCGAACCCTCGCTGGCCAACATCCCCGAAGGCGACCCGCAAGTGTACGAGATGATCTGCCGGGCGGACACCATGGGGGTGTTCCAGATCGAAAGCCGTGCCCAGATGAGCATGTTGCCGCGATTGAAACCGCGCTGCTTCTACGACCTGGTGATCGAGGTGGCGATCGTCCGGCCCGGCCCCATCCAGGGCGACATGGTGCATCCTTACCTGCGGCGCCGCAACGGGGAGGAGCCGGTCAGCTATCCCGACGAGACCATCCGCCGCGTGCTGGAAAAGACGCTGGGCGTGCCGCTGTTTCAGGAACAGGCGATGCGGCTGGCGATCGAAGCCGCAGGCTTCACCCCCGGCGAGGCCGACCAACTTCGCCGCGCCATGGGCGCATGGCGGCGTCCGGGGCTGATCGACCAGTTCCGCCGCAAACTTATCGGTGGGATGCTGGCCCGGGGCTTCTCGGCGGAATACGCCGAGTCGGTCTTCCGCCAGATTCGCGGTTTCGGCGATTACGGTTTTCCCGAATCGCACGCCGCTAGCTTCGCCTTGCTGGTGTATGTGTCGGCATGGCTGAAGTGCCACTATCAAGCAGCCTTTACTGCCGCGCTGCTGAACAGCCAGCCGATGGGCTTTTACGCCCCGGCCCAACTGGTCCGCGATGCCCGTCGCCACGGCGTAACGGTGTTGCCGGTAGATGTCAACTACAGTCATTGGGATTGCACGCTGGAGCCGCTGGCCGGCGAGGGGGGCAAGCCGGAGCACAGCGCGGATCGCAACTCTGCGGCGGGCGTCGACCGCGACTCGACATCAGGCGCAGCCGTCCGTCGCGGCGACAGAGAGTTTGCCCTGCGCTTGGGCTTCCGCATGTTGAGCGGCTTTTCTGCGGCCGACGCCCGGCGGATCGTCCAAGCCCGCGCCGCGCGTCCGTTCCGCTCGGTCGAAGAGCTTGCCGTGCGCAGCGGGCTGGGCCGCGCAGCGCTTGCCCGACTGGCCAAGGCCGGTGCGCTAGGCTCGCTGGTGGCCGAGCGGCGGCAAGCGCTGTGGCAAGCCCTGGCGCAGGCTCGAACCGGGTTGCCGCTGTTGGACCAGCCGCTGTTGGACCAGCCGCTGTTGGACCAGCCACAGTTGGACCAGCCACAGTTGGACCAGCCGCTATTGCCAGCCAGTGGGACCGACTCCCTGGAAGGCGACTTGCGCTGCAACGACTCGCCCGAGGAGGCATCACACGGCGGCAACGATGCGAAAGGCACGCACGCCGCGGCGTCGGCCAATCCGCCAGTAGCGCTGCCACGCATGTCGCCGGCCGAGGAAGTGTTGGCCGATTACCGTGCCACTGGGCTTTCGCTGCGGGGACATCCGCTTGGCTTTCTGCGGATCGCTTTGCAACGGCTCGGCGTTGTCCCTGCCGACAAATTGGCGCAATGGCCCGACGGCAAACCTGTGGCAGTGGCCGGCATAGTGCTGGTGCGCCAGCGTCCGGCGACGGCCAAGGGAATCACCTTCATGACCTTGGAGGACGAGACCGGTATTGCCAACCTGCTTGTTCGCCCGAAGGTGTGGCAGCGGTTTCGTGCCGCGGCGATGCGGGCCACGGTGTTGCTGGCCCGGGGAAGATTGCAGCGGCAAGGCGAAGTAATCCACGTGGTGGCCCACCGGTTGGAAGACCTGTCGGATCGTCTGGCGGAGCTGCCCCCGCACTCGCGCGATTTTTGTTGACGCGCCGAACTTCTCCAGGTTGCCGGTCTGCTATTGTGGCTCCCTTGCGTAGCAGCCGGCTGTACCAAAATCGTCCCGCGCAGAGCCATATTGGTACTATTGCTCGCTTGACCGCAACCGGCGGCCTTCGGTTTTGCGGCGGCATATCTCATTGAGGGGCTAGCAATTGCAGCAGCAGTAAGCTTGCTTGTCCGCCGCGGTACGGTGGTTGCTTCCGCCAGCGGTTCGAAAGTTGTGAAAGTCCGCAGTGAGGTTCCGTCGGCCAAGCTGGCCCAATGGCACGGTAACCGCGTCTAGCGCTGTATGGCACCGAAGCAACTGCGCACCCGCGCATTGGCGCTGGCGGCGGCTGTTGGCATGTGCCATTTGGACTAGTAGCGCGCCTGTACCCAAGGGAACACCTGTAAACAGCTTCCCGACAAAGGAAGATTACGCCTTGGCTGTGCAGCGAGTTTGCGATGCAGTTTTCATCAAAGTACCTGTTTCGAGAAAGGGGTGTCGTATGTGGGGCGTCAGATTAGCACCAAAGTTATTGTTTTTGGGTCTGACCGCGTTGTGCGTTGCGGTGTACTTTGCCGGCCCGGCCCTGGCCGACCCGTATCCGCACCAAGTGCTCAAATTCCAGCAGAAGCCGATGCATGGCGTGACGATTTTGCAGAGCCAGTACTGGGGCCACGACGAGGAGAGCCAACTGGTGGGAATAATTCCGGACGGCGGCCACATGCCCAATACTTACACCGGCGTGGCGATGGCCGACGATTTCTCGGATAAGCTCAGCCAGCCGATTCAGCACTTGCGCTGGTGGGGGTCTTACATCAACATGTTTGAACCGCCGGTGGGGGTGCAGAAGTTCCTGGTGGTCATCGAGTCGGATGTGCCTGCTAACCCTCAAGAACCGGGCAGCTTCAGCCATCCTGGCCAAGTGTTGTGGAGCCAAATCCTGGTGCGCGACCCGAATCCGCAACCTGGTCCTCCCGCCCCCGGCTTCTTCAAGGAAACGCTCGTTCCGCCGGTGGTGGCGCCGGGTCAGACACCGCCGACGGAGTGGCTGTACGAATACAACGCCGAATTAGCGCCGACGATGCCTTTCGGAGGCTTTTTTGCTCAACGCGAAAACACTGTGTACTGGTTGAAGATCGCCGCCTTGGTAGATGTGCCGCGGGAGAATCCTGTGCCGCCTTTCAAATGGGGTTGGCATAACCGCGATTACACGGTGCAAGATTTGCTGGCTTGCGCGCCTCCGGCGGTAGTGCCCGGCGAACATATACAGGGAGTTATCCCGGATCCGGCCGGCGGCCAGTTGATAAATATATGGCACCATCAGGACGATGCAGTTGCCGCACAGACTGTGCTGCAAATACTGGCGGGGCCGGGGCCCGAGCTTTATGTCGAACAAACGGACTTCCGGCCGCAACGTTACGTCAACTGGGTTGACGGTCCGGGCTTGGCCGAACAGTTCCCGGGAATAGCGCAGTTCTCAAAGGATTTGGCCTTCGAGATTTACGCTGTACCGGAGCCGGGCGCTCTGGCTTTGTTGCTTGCCGGCGCTGGCGCAGCACTGGGGGCGGTTTGGTTTCGCCGCAACAAGCAATAACCAATCTCGGCACGTCTGGTAAGCGTTGGCAAAGGTTTGCAATGGGTGGTCAGCTCGCGCCGGCTGCGCTTCGGAGTTGCCGGCGCAAGCTGCCGTTAGGTGTGCGCCCTGGGCTTGTCGTGCGTGCCACTGCTAAGCGGATCCAGCGCTATCCCAAACCAGGAGTTATTGGTCGTTCTCTGCTGCCCGGCCTCCCCTGCACGGATCGACCCAACCAAACTCTTCCCTTCCGTGCAGCCCCGCCACGTCGTCATCTTGCATGCTTTCTTGCGGCGATTGTGTTTCCACTGGCCGATGCCGCGCTGTAGAATCGACGATCGTTGGTCTACAATTGCTCCCCTGAATAGCCCCTGAACGCCAATCCCGCGTGATGAGAGACTGCCATTGATAGCGAAGGAAGAACCCATGTACATCTCAACTCATCGCAGCCGAGCTGTCGTCTGTGAGGCTTTGCTTATCGGATTGGTCGTCGCGCTTTCGGCCAGTACCGTGTCAGCAGCACAGGCTGAGCTGGTGCTGCGGTGCGATGCGGATAGAGTCGGCCGCTACGAGAAAGTGGAGTTTACGATCGACCTACGCCAGCAGTATTCCAACCCCTTCGACCCGCAGGAAGTGGAACTCGACCTGCTGGTAGAAACACCTAGCGGAAAGAAGCTTACCGTGCCGGCCTTCTTCGCGCAGAACTACCAGCGCGACCGCGCGCCCAGCCGAGGTCGTCAGGCCGACTGGTTCTATCCTGTGGGAGTGCCCGGTTGGATGGCCCGTTACGCCCCGGCCGAAGTGGGCCAGCATCGCGTCCGCGCGGTGCTGCGGGACAAACGCGGCACACAGCAATCTGCGGCGGTTAGTTTTCGCTGCGTACCTTCGGCCAAGAAAGGGTATCTGCGGGTAAGCCGCAAAGACCCCCGCTGGTTCGAGCTAGACGACGGCACACCGCTGTTTGCCATCGGTCAGAACGTGGCCTTCATTGGAGTGGGCCAGTACGTCAGTCTGGCTCGAGCCGAGGAGATCTTCGCCAAACTGGGCCATAACGGCGCTAATTACCTGCGTATCTGGACGTGCTGCGAAGATTGGGCAATGGCCATCGAGGCCCGCAAGAGCGCCTTCGGTCGCTCCTGGCACTGGAAGCCGCCTTTTGCCAACTATCCTGATGCCAACGCTCCGGCCGAGCGCAAGTGCATTCGGCTTGAAGGCCAGTCGCTGCGGATCGATCCCTCGCACCCGGTGGCCCTGCGGCCTAACACCAAGTATGTGTTCACAGGCCGGGCGAAGACCGAGCCGGGGGTGAGCGTGGGCTTTGAGATCCTCGGCTCGCGCAACGCTCAGCCTATTGCTTCCGGCGCCGATGGAAAATGGGTCACCTTCACCCACGCCTTTCAAACAGGCCCTAACGATTATTGGCTGGGCGAGCCGGTGCTGCACAAGACAGGCGGCGGGGCGGCATGGATCGACTCGCTGTCGCTGAAGGAAGCCGCTGGCGGGCCGGAGCTGCTGTGGGAGGCCGATCCCAACCGGCCCGTGCTGGGCAACTACAACCAGCCAGATTGCTTCATTCTGGACGAACTGGTGCGGGCCGCCGAGGCCAACGGACTATACCTGCAACTGTGTCTGCTTACCCGCGATCTTTACATGGGAAGGCTCAAAGACCCGGCCAGCGCTGCCTACGAAGAGGCCATCCGCGACGCCAAGCGCACTTTCCGCTACGCAGTGGCTCGCTGGGGATATTCGACCGCCGTGGGCGCGTGGGAATACTGGAACGAGCAAGACCCCGGACTGCCTACCGAACGGTTTTACACAGAAGTGGGCGAGTACCTGGAGAAAATCGACCCTTACGGCCATTTGCGCACTACCAGCACCTGGCATCCGTCGCCCCGCGACATGAAGCATCCGAAGCTGGACATCGCCGACATGCATTACTACTTCCGCCCTTCGGAGCGCAAAAAACTGCGCGACGAAGTCGATGCGATGATCGATCGCATCCGCTTTCTCCGCCAAAATGCGCCCGCCAAACCAGCGCTGATGGCCGAGTTCGGCATCGCCAACGAAAAGTTCCAACCGGCCGAAGAAGCCAAAGCCGCCAAAGAAACGGTCGATTTCCACAACGCCATGTGGGCGTCGGCCCTGTCAGGCGCTTCGGGCACGTGCATGTTTTGGTGGTGGGAGCGGCTCGACCAGCGCGACATCTACGGCCAATACAAACCGCTGTCGAGCTTCCTGGCCGACATCCCCTGGACCACCGCCGGCTTGCAGCCCGCTGCCGCTGTGGCCTCGTCCACCAAAGTCGTCGTGGTCGGTCTGCAAGGGCGCGACCGGGCGTACCTGTGGTTGTTCAACCCGGAAGCCGCGTGGGACAAAATCGTCGTCGAGAAGCTGACTCCCAGCCAGATCAAAGATGCTGCTGTGGAGCTGACCGGCCTGCCGGCTCGTTCCTTCCGCGTGCAGTGGTGGGACACATACGCGGGCAAGCCGGTCGGACAGTCGGTGGTCAGGCCGACCGGCGGCAAGTTGAAGCTCGCCGTGCCGCCGTTCCAGCGCGACATCGCGTGCAAGGTTACCCCATCGGACTGAGCCGTCCCGGAGACTTCGCCCGCGGCCAACCTGTGGCTCTCAAGCCCGCCAACTTGCGGCGCCAACGCCTGGCGGCTCCGCCTGCGGGGGCAATTCGCGGCGTTGGGCCGCCTCGACCTGCACGAAATCCTACGAAGCCCCGGCGCGCTACGCAGAACTTGCCGCTTATACGCTGAAGCGGATCAATATCACATCGCCTTGCTGTACCACGTAATCTTTCGGCTCCTGACGTACCAGATGTCGGGCTTTGGCTTCCCGCTCGCTGCCGCACTGGAGCAACTGGTCGCAGTTGGTAACCTCGGCGCGGATGAATCCGCGAGCCAAGTCGGTGTGAATGCACTCGGCTGCCTCCAGCGCGGTGCCGCCGCTACGCAGCAGCCACGCGCGGACCTCTTTTTCGTTGGCGGTGATGAAAGTAATCAGCCCGCAAACCTCAAGCATCTTCCGAATGAACTGCTGCCGGTCGATGCCCGAAAGCCCCATCTCGCGCTCGAACTCGGCACGGTCTTGGGGACTCATACGGGCAAGCTCCAGTTCCAGGCTGGCCGGGAGAGCTAGCACGGGCAGTTCGGCGGTCGAAAGCCCAACGAAGCGTTGCGGGTCAGGCTCGTCCTCGGCCGTGTTTACAATTGCCATCCGCGGCTTTTCCGAAAACAACCGGAACGCGCGCGTCACCCGGCGCTGCTCGTCGCTCATCTGCGTCTGGCGCAGCGGATTGCCAGAGTTCATCGCCGACAGCACCAGATTCAGCGTCGCCTCCTCGTGGGCCAGTTGCTCTTTTTCCGCTCGCGGCAGCGGCTTTTTGAGCGACTCTGCCACCCGCTGCAACCGACCGGAAACTATTTCCATGTCGGCCAGCAGCAGGTCTTCGTCCAGCGAGCGGATGTCGGCCAGCGGATCGTTGCCATCGAAAGCCGCTACTACGAACACCAGGCAGCCGGCTTCGCGGATGACGGCCAGCCGGGCGGCGTTGCCCTCGTGCGTGCGGCTCAGTCCGGGCGTATCGACGATTTCCAACGCCGCCGGTGTGATCTTTTTTGCGCCGTACATCTTGGCCAACTCAGCCAGGCGTGGCTCGGCAATCGTGGCCATCGCCCCCTGCCCGGTGTGGGCGTGCGCCGGATCGGCATGTACTCCGGTGAGCCACTCGAACAAAGTGCTCTTGCCCGAACCCTTGTAACCGACTAGCCCGATCTTCATCGTGCCGCCCTCCCCAGCAATGTATGGCTTGTGAGTGTAGCTTATCGGATTTCCCGCACGCTCGTCGAGCTTTTCTGAAGTTTTGTATCGGCTACGCCAGCTCAGGTCCTGGCTGAGGGTAGACCCCACGTGAAACGATCGGCATGCCCGCGCAACGCCAAATCGCAGACGGCCAGCCATTTGAGATTATCCGCCGCCGCTTGACAGACCTGGCCTGCCGTGTGATACTTCACTGATGTCGCCTGCGGTATCAGCCGGCATGCAGCCTAAACCGCCAAGGTCGGCTTTACGAGCCGCCGGTTTTATGGGCCAGGCTATGGGCGACTTACCGCGGGGGATTAGCTCAGTTGGGAGAGCGTCTGGATGGCATCCAGAAGGTCAGGGGTTCGAATCCCCTATCCTCCAATAAGTCCTTACGCAGCAACAAGTTACGTCACGCAGCACGTGGCGCAACACAGCAGCTTGTAATGGGTTGCGAAGCAAGTTGCTTTGTCGTGCCGCTAGCCGCGGGAACGTGCTGCACCGCATTTTGCACATTTCGTGCATGCTCCTATGCACCACCCTGCGCGCCGCTTTTTTCACTACTTCCCCAGCCCTCGCTTGTAGTGTTCGGTTGAAAACTCTCTCTGCCGTGGTGCCACGTAAGCGCCAAGGCGAAGGCTGTGTCGGTTGGGTCAACGTAGTGTTTGAGCGCAATTGATGGTGTATTGCCTAACCACTTGGTCACTGTGGGCAAAGGAAACGCTTGCGCCAAGTCCGATTCACACGAAGCCCGCAGATTGTGCCAAACGCGGGGCCATA
>CALLPE010000026.1 GCA_938015445.1 uncultured Pirellulales bacterium | reverse complement strand
CGAGAAATCGGGAAATTTGGATTCTTTTGGGGGGTGGGGTGCGCCAACTGCGGGAAATTTTGAGGTAGCTGCGGGTAAACCGTTTTTCCCATCCCACCGAACCCGCCCACTCCCAACAACTTCCGCACAACGCAACCGGCTCATTGACGGCAGCCGGTTGCTTCTAACCCCAAAGCACCGAACCGGAACACGCGACCGAATCCGATCGAAAGCCCTGTGTAAGTGTGCTTTGCGCTGATAGCCAACTTGGCTGGTATTTACCGTCTACCTGTCTACAAGGTGGTTGGGTATCCCGTCCTACGCGGCATACGAAGCGTAGTCGGCCCTGGGCGTTTAACATATTTCTAACAATTGCGCCGCTGGCGAACAGATTAACAGTCCTTTAACATGTTTTTAGCGCCGGTTGCACTAGGCCGACATGTTTCGCGCAGGCTGGAGTGGCTGCTAGCGTTTGTCGGCTTCTGTTTGCTACGTCACGGGGTACAGTGGTGAAGTTCTTGCCTGCCGCGGCGATTTGCTGGTCTGTAATCATACTGGCCGGGCCGGTTGGGTGTACCGGGCCGGAATCGAGTATTCGACCGGCAGAAAAGACGATCATCCGCGCCGAAGGCTCCGACACGATGGTCAATCTGGCCCAGGCTTGGGCCGAGTTGCATCATCAGTCGCATCCTGCTGTAGAGGTGCACGTGTTGGGGGGCGGTTCCGGGGTGGGCATTGCCAGTCTGATAGATGGCACCTGCGACCTGGCCAACTCCAGCCGGGAAATGACCGCCGAGGAAAAACAAACCCTGCGGCAAAAGCGCGGTCTGGAGGCCGTGGAATACGTGGTCGGCTTCGACGCCCTGGCGGTGTACGTCCATAAGAACAATCCCTTGGACACTATCAGCCTGCCGGAACTGGCCGAGATATTCGGCGAGCAGGGTACGATCAGCCGTTGGTCGCAACTGGGCGTGGCGATTCCCGGCGCCCGCAGCGACAGGATCATCCGCGTCAGCCGGCAAAACAATTCGGGGACATACGCATATTTTCGGGAGACGGTGTTGGGCAAGCGGCGCGACATGAAACTCGGCTCCTTGGACGCTAATGGCTCCAAGGACGCCGTGGCGCTGGTGTCGAGAACTCCTGGGGCGATCGGCTACACGGGAATGGGTTATATGACCGACCAGGTGAAGGTGTTGCGGATTTCACGGCGCAAGGGCGAGCCGGGCGTCCTTCCCTGCGTAGAAACTGCCACCAACCGAACCTACCCCCTCACTCGCCCATTGTTGATCTATACCGCTGGTCGCCCGAAAGGAGCGCTCCAGCAGTACATCGAGTGGATACTCGGGCCGCCAGGGCAAAAAGTGGTGCTGGAGCTGGGATACGTGCCGGTCCGGGCCGCCGAGTGATCCTGTCGTGGAAGTCGCGTGCCGCGGCAACGTCCGTGTCCTCGTTGCCCGGCACATTGCGCTGATTCCGGCGCCGCTTAATGCCACGAACTGGAACGGTGCCAATCGTGTAGGGCCATGCCAGGCAGGCAGGTGTGCCGGCCGCATGGCGATGGGTGGATATTGGCACGGCGTGGCGGATGGCGGGCGGGTTTGGCCAGGCCGATTGGTTCGGTGTGGGATTGGTGAAGCCCATCGAATCCTCGGCCAGACGCCGTCAACAAACTTGCTCTACAGGGGAAAACCCCAAGCTGTCGGTGCGTGGGAGAACTGATTTGGCAACCAAGAGCAGCCCCAAACCCAACGCGCCCGAAGTACCCGGCGGCGGCTTTCTCCGGCGCCTTGCCAGCGGCGTTTCGCTAACCGCCGAGGCAGGCATCGAGTGGACTATCCGCCTGTGCGGATGGAGCGCGATTTTGTTCGTGTTCGCCATATTTTTCTTCGTGCTTCGGGAAGGAGCACCGGTGCTGTTTGGCGAACTGGACCTGGTGGAGTTCTTCACCAGCACCCATTGGCAGCCCACTTCGCTGGTCAGGCCGCGCTACGGCGCTTTGGCTTTGATGGTTGGCACGCTGTCGGTGACCGGCTTGGCCATGCTGTTGGCTGTGCCGGTCGGACTAGGAGCGGCGGTCTATATCTCTGAGTTCTGCCAGGGAAAGGTCAAAGAAACGCTGAAGATCGTAATAGAGTTGCTGGCGGCCATTCCGTCGGTGGTATGGGGATTTATCGGACTGATGGTCATGGGCCCGCTGCTGATGGACCTGACCGGAGCCGAGGTGGGCGTCAACCTGCTTACCGGCGGGGTGATCCTGGCGCTGATGAGCGTGCCGGTGATTGTTTCGGTCGGCGAAGACGCACTGAAGGCCGTGCCCGATTCCTATCGCGAGGCCGCCTTGGCGCTGGGTGCTAGCCGTTGGGAGATCGTGTACCGGGTGTTGTTTCCCGCTGCTAAGAATGGGCTATTGGCAGCAGTGTTGCTGGGGGTAGGGCGCGCCGTCGGCGAAACTATGGCCGTGCTCATGGCCACAGGTCATGCCGTGCAGATACCCTACAGCTTGCTAGACCCTATCCGCACGCTTACAGCCACCATCGCCGCCGAATTGGGCGAGGCCGTCAAAGGGGGAACGCATTATCGGGTGTTGTTCGTCATCGGGCTGTTGCTGTTTGCCATCAGCTTCGTAGTCAACCTGACTGCCGACGTGATTGTGAAAGGCATAAAGGGTGAAAGCCGCAATTAGCCGACCTGTAATTACTCACCACCGGGCGCGGCGCCACAAAAACTGGTGATGCGCTGCCAGAAGCCACAGGGCGCTGAAGAAGCTGGCGGCGCCCTGCAAGAACGGGTGGGGAGCTGGAACAACTAGTCGATCGCTGCAAATACCAGCGAATTACTGGCAAAACTAGTAAAGGTCGTTGCCGGCGCGACGTAATCGATTCTGTGGAAACGCTATGGCAGAACTGCGATATTGCCTAGCCTGGAAACGTCCGGACGGTAGCTTCCAACCGGGCGAAACTTTCGCCAGTTTCGCCGAAGCAGCGACTGCGCTGTCGGCCTGGCAACCGCAATCCCACAGCGGAGCACTATCCACTCAAGAGCCTTGTTGCACCGACCAGGTCGAAATCTGGTGCTCGTGCCAAGATGAACCGGCCACGGTTCTCAGCCGGCCGCGCTATAGTTTCGTGGTTTATGGGACGGTGGCCGGTGGCGGCGGCGACGGGAGCGAGGCGGCACCTTGGTGGGGCCTACAGGAGGCGATCACAGGGCTGGTGGAATTGGAGCGTTCGGGGCAGCTCGCGCTGCGGCACGGCCAACGGCTGAGGCTCTGCCACCGCGAGGTGTTCGCCACTTCCGCCGGGCAGAAGCGCAAGGCCCGGGCCGAGAACATCGCCAAGACAGTGTTTATGGCGATGGCCCTGATGTTGGTTGCCCCGGTGTTGGCAATTCTTGTCTATCTGCTGGTTAAGGGATGGCCAGCCCTGTCGTTGTCGTTCTTTTTGGAAAACCCGCGAGAGCGGATGACCGCCGGCGGCATCTGGGCGCCGCTGGTGGGTACGTTCTTTCTGGTATTTATTTCTTTGTTGCTGGCCGCACCGGTGGGAATATTGGCCGGGGTGTATTTGAACGAGTACGCCCGCGACAACTGGCTCACGCGGATCATAAATCTGGCTGTTGTGAATCTGGCCGGAGTGCCCAGTATCGTACACGCGTTGTTCGGCGTGGGAGTGATAATGTTCTTTGCCGAACTGAGGCGCAATTACGGCATTTGGGTGCCGTTCGAGGACCGTTGTCTGCTGGCTGCCTCTTGCACGCTGGCGGTGATGACGTTGCCGGTGATAATAACCAGCACCCGGGAAGCCTTGGCCTCGGTTCCCATGTCGTTCCGCGAGGCATGTTGGAACATGGGCGCCACGCGATGGCAGACCATCCGTACGATCGTGCTTCCCAATTCCATCAGTGGCATACTGACCGGGGTGATATTGCAGGTGTCGCGGGCCGCGGGCGAGACGGCCCCCATCTTGCTGACCGGCGCGGTGTTCTCGGTGCCGGTGCCCGACCACGGATGGCGCGCCTTTGTGCCCTATGGACTGCACGACCGCTGCATGGCGCTGTCGATGCACCTGTACACCATTTCCACCCAAGTGGTCAACGTGCCCGAACACGTCGAATACGGCACCGCCGTGGTGCTGATCGGCCTGGTATTGGCGGTCAATAGCGCCTCGATAGCATTGCGAGTGTATTTGCGTTCGCGAAAGAAGTGGTAGCCGATGAACAGAAGTGGCAGCCGATGAAAACCAAAACCGAACCAGCGGCACGGCCTAGCTCGTCGCCGGGCGAGTCCCCATCGTCGGGGCGCTCGGAGGTACACATCTGTTTCCGCAACGTGACGGTTAATTATGCTTCGGTGGTGGCGTTGCGGGAGATCAACCTGGAAGTATACCGCCGGGAGATTCTGGGGATCATCGGTCCGGCCAACTCGGGCAAGAGCACGCTGCTGCGGTGCATCAATCGCACCCTCGACTTCGTGCCTGGGGCGAAGGTTACCGGCCAATTGCTCATCGACGGCCAAGACGTACTGAAAGTGCGTAACGTGTACGCCTTGCGGCGGCGCGTCGGGATGGTGTTTCCGCTGCCGGTGGGCTTGCCTCTGAGCGTTTATGAAAACGTGGCCTACGCACCGCGCCGCGCCGGGGTGCGGCAACGCCACGAACTAGACGCCATCGTGGAGCGCTGCCTGCGCCAGGCCATGTTGTGGGATGAGGTGAAAGACCGGTTGGATATATTGGGCACCAAGCTTTCTGGCGGGCAACAGCAGCGGCTGACGCTAGCCCGCGCGCTGTCGCTGGACCCGGAAATACTCTGCCTCGATGAGTTCTCCATCGCTATCGACCCGGTGACCACCATGCGCATCGAAGACATACTGCGCGAATTGAAACAGCGGATGACGATCGTACTGGTGACCAATCTGGTGCAGCAGGCCCGACGTTTGGCAGACCGCACGGCTTTCTTCATGGCCGGTCGGTTGATAGAGGTGGGCGACACGGAGAACATATTCGAGCATCCCCAATGCGAGCTTACGCGGCGCTACGTGGAGGGGGACTTCGGCTGACGGCCCACCGCGGCGTGGCCCAGGCTGCCTCAGGCGAAATCGGCGGTGCCCCAGAAGACACAGCAGCCCGATGAACCACATCAACGCAACCGAGCAATACGCTATTCAGACTCGTGCGCTGAACCTGTGGTACGGCGACTTCCAGGCGCTGTGCGACGTGACGATCAATGTCCGTCCGCAGCGGATAACGGCGCTCATCGGTCCATCGGGCTGCGGCAAGACTACATTGTTGCGGTGTTTCAACCGGATCAACGAGCGGTACGGGAATGTGACCACCACCGGGGAGATCATAATCCACAACAAGAACATCTACGATCCGGATGTGTCGCTGCCCGAGCTGCGCAAGTCGGTGGGCATGGTTTTTCAGCGGCCCAATCCGTTGCCTCTTTCGATCGCCGAGAACGTGCTGTTTGGCGTTCGGGTTCATCTTGGGCGGTCGGGGCTGAGCCGCAGTCGCTGTCAGGAGATAGTCGAGTCGGCGCTGCGCGAGGTAGATTTGTGGGACGACGTCAAGGACCGTCTGCACGAGAAGGCTACCCGCCTGACCCTGGAGCAACAGCAAAAATTGTGCATCGCCCGGCTATTGCCATTGAAACCGCGGGTAATATTGATGGACGAACCTTGTTCGGCGCTGGATGCCGAGGGGATAGAGCGCATCGAGGCATTGTTGGAATCGCTGGCGGCGAAGTATACTGTGCTGATTGTTACGCACAATATGGCCCAGGCTCGTCGCGTCAGTCACGAAACCATTTTCATGCTGATGGGAAAAATCGTAGAACATGCGCCGACATTACAACTGTTCCTCAATCCTACCCATCCCGATACCGAGATGTACATCAGCGGTCGCTACGGCTGAATGCTGAGCGCTTTGGGAAAGCAAGGGATTAGTCATGAAGCGGCCGCAACTTTTCTGGGTAGTTTTCCCTATCTATGTGCTGGTGACCATCGGGCTGGTACTGGTGGCGGCCTGGTACAGCGAGAGACTATTGCGCGACTTCTATCTGAACCAGAGCCGCCGTCACCTGGAGGCAATGGCGCAGGCGTTCCGGCACAGTTTCAAAGAGCCGCTGGCCCAGGTCGAGCCGGCCGAGTTGCAGCACAGGGCCGTAGCGTTTGGGCAGGACACCGGCGTGCGCATCACCGTAGTGCTGGCCGACGGCAAGGTGCTGGCCGATTCGGAACAAGACCCGCGAGCGATGGAAAACCACGGCCAGCGGCCGGAAATTCGCACAGCGCTGGAGACCGGCGAGCCTGCCTGGGCCGACCGCTATAGCCATACGGTCCATTTTCCCCTCCGCTACGTGGCAGTGCCGGTGCGCGACAACGGAAACGTTGTGGGGGTGGTGCGGGCGGCCATGTCGCTCCAGGAGATCCACGAAGCCCTGTGGTGGTTCGAATATCGCATGTGGATGGCGGCCGCGGTGGCCTTCGCGGCACTGTTTCTGGCCGGAGTGTGGTTGCTGGGTTTCCGCATTAGCCGACCGCTAAAACTGATGATCGATGGCGCGCGCCGCTTCGCCAGCGGCGATCTGGACTATCGTTTGCCGACTGTCGGCTCGCGCGAAATCGCCACCTTGGCCGAGACCCTGAACAACATGGCCGCTCAGTTGCGCGAGCAAATGGAGACTATCTCATACCAGCGCAGCATTCAGGATGCCGTGATGCTCACTATGGAAGAAGCGGTGATGACCCTGGACAACCAGGGGCGAATTACCAGTATGAACGCCGCTGCGGGGCGGTTGTTTCAGATCGATCCGTTGGTTGCGGCCGGCAGAAGTTGCTACGAAGTGTTGCGCAAAGCGGCACTGATCGAACTGATCGAACGCACCGCTGCCAGCACCATGCCCGTCCAGCAGGAAGTAGCCTGGTACGACGGCGAAAAACGGGTTTTCAACGCCTACGGCAGCGTGTTGCGTGGACCGGGCAACGAGAATATCGGCCTGCTGCTGGTGCTGCGCGATCTTACGCGCCTGCGGCAGTTGGAGAATGTCCGCCGGGAGTTCGTGGCCAACGCCAGCCACGAGCTGCGCACCCCAATCACGTCCATCAAAGGATTCGTGGAAACGCTGCTCGAGGGCGGACTAGAAGACAAACAGAATGCTCAGCGGTTCTTGCAAATCATCCACCATCAGGTCAATCGCTTGGGAGCCATCGTAGATGACATCCTCAGCCTAGCGACGATCGAGAAAGATGCGGAAGAGCGAGCGATCGCCATGGAAGACGCGCCGCTGTTGCCGGTGCTGGAAGCTGCACGAGAAGTCTGTTCCGAAAAAGCGAACAAAAAGAAAATTCGCGTCAGCATCTCGGCCTATGCAGAATTGACCGCGCACATCAACGCCGGGTTGCTTGAGCAGGCAGTAGTCAACTTGATCGATAACGCGATAAAGTTCAGCCCCGAAGGCAGCGAAGTGAAAGTGGTAGCCTCGCGCCAGCCAGACAGAGTGTCGATCCAGGTCATCGACCAGGGCTGCGGCATCGAGGCCCGCCATCTGCCCCGTATGTTCGAACGCTTCTACACGGTCGATCGTTCGCGGAGCCGACAACTGGGCGGCACCGGGTTGGGACTGGCCATCGTCAAGCACATCGTGCTGGCCCACGGCGGTACGGTGGAAGTGGAAAGCAAGGTGGGCGTGGGCAGCACCTTTACCATCAACCTGCCGGTGCGTTAACCGGCCCGCTGCGCAACTTATTAGCGCTGCCAGCGTGCCGCTTATCTGGTCGGCCCGTCTATCGCAGGCAGCATCACCGGCGGCGGTGGATTGCGGTCGATCTGCACCGCGTCGAACACCTGCACTTCCGATAGCACCATTCCCCAACCGCTCCGCGGCCGACACGATATCCGCACATATCGGGCCTCTGCCGGCCGGTCGAGTATCACCCGATAGGCATATGCCAGACGACCGCCGGCAGGCAATTCGTCGAAAAAGGCCGATTGGTCTAGTTCCCAGGGAACATAGTCGGCAGGCGGATGGAAAACTTGATCGAACTGGGCCGCGTCGGCGCGGGAAAATCGGCTTCCGTCGGAGGAAAGTTCTACCACGATGCTTTCCGGAAAGGTCAGCCGAAAACCGGCGTCTTGTCCGGCATGGACGCGCACCGCCTGTACCCGCCGCACAGCTCCCAAATCAATTGTAGCCACTGCCGGCGATTCTTTGGCGAACATCACGTAGGTGGGCATCCACTTTTCCGACACGTAGGTATCTGGCGGGGCGATAATGCCGTCGGTCAGGTCGCCGCCGGCGTCGGGATTGCGACGGTCTTGCTGGGCTTGGAGGATGTACTTGCACCCCAGGGCCAGATTCTTTCCCCAACGGTACAGCTCCCACGGCGGCTTCGCGCCTGGGCCAACGTCCTGCCCGTCGGAGTATCCGTACTTTACCTCCGGCCCCTCCGGGTTGCTTCCTTTGAGGTTGATGCGCAACCACTTCATGGTCGGGTCGCGGTATCCGCCCACGTTGATCGTGTACTCGTGAGCTGACGAAGGGACTAGCTCGGTATGTCGCCTCTCTACGTCCCCGTCGGGGCGATGTTCGATCCAGCAAAAGGTTACCTCGATGGGGACGAAACATGCCGCTCGGGGCTGGTGGTGGACGGTCATGGTGGCCATCTGAATTCCCGGGCCGCCGTAGCTGCGCGCAGCCCGAGCCGTCTGGAACTCGTATCGCAAGTAAGCAGTGGCGGTGTTCGGAGGAACATTTGTAACGGCGCTGTGCACCATCAAGTCCCACGGAGGCGCGGGATCGGTTTTTTCGTAGTCCTTGACGTATCGCCGATCGTCCCACGAGTGCAGCAGCGCCACTCGGTCCGACTGCCCGCGGACACACACGCTTCCGCCGTACAACAGGTCGATGATTGGCGTAGGCGTTTCGATTTTCCAGGTGACGTAGCAGGGTTTGCCGTTTTCGGCCGGACGCAAAGTGGGTTTGTACCGGCCTGGCTCTTTTTCCACGTCCACCAACTGCTCGGCAAATACGGTGCGCCGGTGGTTGCCCCCGACTACGGAAGGCCGGAACTGGACGGTTTCCACCTGTGGGCCTAATCGCAACTGCACACGGTTCGGCCCACGGCGCAAGCTGGGGATAGCGTGGCGGTTGAGCTGGGTGATGGTTTCGAGCGTCAACGCCGACAGCAGCGCATCGGCGTCGGCCAGTTCCACCTTCACCAGATACTCGGTCGTTCCTGCCACCTGGTCGATGCACTGTGCCTGGCCCGATTTCAGTTCCACCGGCTGCCAGTTGATGCCCACATCGCGCGACACCGAAAGCGTAATTCCCCGCCCTTTGGCCCGTATCACCGCTGAGGTGACCACGTTGGCCGCTGCAACTTTGAAGATCACCTGGCCGGGACCTTTTACGCCCTGGTGGGTCCAGTCGGTGCCGGAGGTCGAGTACACCAACTGCCGAGTCCTGGGATCGGTCAGGTTGGGTCGGTACACCCACACTCCGTTGCCGCGGATATTGCCTATCCGCTGGTCCACGTCCTCATTGCCGCGCACGGGGCGAAATGTGCCTGCGCCGCCCCCAGGCAACGGACGCCAGTAGCGTGTGTACGACTCATCAGCCCGCAGGTTCAGCACGTAGCGGCGTCCCCATTCGGCATACAGACAGTAGCGGTCGATGGAGTTGGGCGGCTTGAAGGAATCGTATCCGTTCGCCAGTGTCCGCCGGTTCTCCACCGGACGATCGGCTGCGCAACGCCAACCGCGATGGTCGTCCGGGCCGCTGACGGGGTTGGTGCCGCACTCGGGAGCGAAGTTCTCCAGATAGAACCGGGGATTCTTCTCGATTTCTTCTACCGATGCCACCTCGCCCCGGTCGTTGAAACAGTAGATGCTCATCGAGGCGTCGAACATGTGCCACCAGCGGCCTCCGTCCCACGAACACTCGGACACCGTATGATCGCCAAGCTGGATGTACCGGGCTTGCCAACCCATCCGCAGCCACAGAGCGTTGTTCACCCCCGAAATTATCCCGCAATTGCAGTATCCGTAGCTGTTGAACAGCTCGATGGGATCGAGCACGAAATGGCCGTCCTCGATCGGGTTGGTGGTCTGTTTGCGCAACCGCTGCGACCAACGCCAAATGGCTATGGCCTTTTGTTGCGGCGTATCGTACTGGGAAGTGATGGACCGCAAATAGCTGTCGATGTCGGTCAGGTCAGGCGTGTTGTCGGTCACCAGGGTGATGTGGTACACGGCGCCGACGGGAGGCCTTTGGGCCGCGGCTGGCGGGAGTGGCGTACTGGCAGCGCCTGGCTGACCGGAGCCTTCAGCGGCCGCTAAGCCCTGGCCGATGGCACAAGCTCCCAGCAGCACAAACATCGCCGCAACAAACTTTCTGGCAACGGTACATCGTGTGGTGTAAACCGAAGACATACTGGTTCTCCGTGCCGTCGTGCGGTCGGTAGTGGCGGCGCCGCACAGAGCGATTCTCAAGCGGCGTGCAAGCTCTCCGAAGCGGCGCGCAAGGTCTCTGAAGAGGCGCGCAGCGTCACTATTTTACCTCAGCGTACCTAGCGGACAGCCGCCACTGAGTGCCAGTTATTGCTCTGCACCGGGAATCTCGATATCCACCATCAATGGCTTTTCCGGCGCGACCAGGAAGTTAGTGGCCGCGTACTGGAGTTTGATGGGTTTTTTGGGGTCGGCCGCCGCGATTCTCAGCAAGGTCACCGTCGCGGCGGGCAGGATGATTTCCTTGGGGCCTACAGTGCCGACCCGCTCCAGGCGGATGTCGGCTTCGCACCGGTTGCGGATATGCAGGAACACGGCATTCTTGATCCGGTGGTGAGGAGGGTGCACCTCTACGCAGGCGTCGAAAAACGGCCGCAACCACTCCTCGCGCCCGATCAATCGTCCCCGCCACCAGACGATAGTGCGGCCGGCGCGCAGGGCTTCTTTCAGTGCGTCTTCCGTTTTCTCCTTCGCCAGCACAAGCGTTACCGTGCGGTGGTCTGCGGCGGTGTTTTTGCGCCGCAGGTCAGGCTCGTGAATGTCGCTTGTGCCGATCAGCGTCAGGTTCTTTTCCAGCGCCCACTGGTGCGCCTGCTGGTAATAGCATTCGTTATTGCAGATTTCGATGCCGTGGAGCCACTTGTTCTGGTAAACCGTGGCGTGAAAGTCTTGCCACTTTCCCCGTTCCGCCCCTTGCCAGCCCGGATGGTTCCAAAACACGAAGGCATCCTGGTCATTGGCGCGGCGAAAGACTTCCAGCAGGTCGTCGTGCTCCAGGGCGGGCAGGTCTTTGACGAAGACGGCGTTGAAGTGTCCCGGCGGCGTGTCGCGGGTGATTTCTGCTCCGCGGACCAACAGGATGTCCCGCGTAGCCGCCTCGCCGGCGGCCAAGGCTACCGCACGGTCATAACCACGCGGCAAATCTTCCTTGTGCGGCCGATACTCGATGTGGTCGCTGATCGCCAGCACGTGCAAGCCTTGCCGCCAGGCCTCTTTGATTCGCACCGGCGGCCAAACGCTGCCGTCGGAAAACGCAGTATGCGTGTGTAAGTCGCAAACTAAAGTACGATAGCCGGGCAGGTCGGGAAAGCGGATTTCCTGCCGCGCGTCGGGACTATACGAGACGCGAATCTCGTGCTGAAGCTCCGCCGCTTGCAAAGCTACTGCCGTGGCCAGCAAAACCACAGCGATGACCCATTTTCTTACCGCTGAAAACATGACACGGCTCCTTGACAATGGCGCTTATCAGAAAACGTTGACATTCACCTGCCGAAAAACGTTTCCCTGTCGGGCTATGTTTCGATGTACAGGCTCTGTTACGTTCGAGATGTCCCGGCACCTGGTTTCGGAGAGAGATGGCGCTTGCGGCTCCGAGTTCGTCGCTCCGCCGGCGACATCACGCTTACGCCTGCCATCTGCCCGTACGCATGGCCTTACACCGTGCCCGTCAGAAAACGGCAGGTAAATCTACGCAAACCGTACTGTCGGGCGGTAGGTAAGCTCGTCGCTGGTTAGGGTACATCCCCGGCGCGGAAAGTCGCTATCATGCTATGGCGCAGACCGCGCAGATACAAGCCTGCGATACCAAAGCCTCGTGGCCAGCTCTATCGTCGGTGGCCAGCCGTATCCTCACTGAGCGACTGGGCCAACCGCGCCTTGAGATTTACCTTTGATTGGCTGGTTTCGCGCACACAGCCGCGTGTGTACAATTTCAGTTGCCAAACGAGCGGTCGACTTGTGCCCTCGGCCAGTAGGATGAAAAGTAGCCGTGCTAGACAGCGACGGATGGTCGCGGGTGAAACAGATCCGTGTAATAGTCGGCCAGGTAATAGTCATCCAGGTAATTGGCGGCCGGGTAATAGTCGGCCAGTGGCATCGTCTTTAGCAAACCAGTTCCCAGCAGGCGGTTGTAGCGTGCCAGGATGGCGCTTCGGGAAATCAACAGCTTCACCATCAACATTAACGGGAGGACGCGATGAATAGGGCTTTTTCGGCTTTATACGCAGGAGCGACTTGTGCAGTGGCGACGTGGACGGCTTTGGCAGCGTGGGGTTGCGCCGCCGATGTGTCGGTGCCGGACAGCGTAGTGGTGCAGCGCGACGTGGAGTACGGCAAGGCCGGAGAGCGTGTGCTGACGCTCGACATCGTTCAGCCAAAGCAACCCAGCGATACGCCCCGCCCGGTGATCGTGTTCATTCACGGAGGCGCCTGGCGTGCAGGGAATAAGTCGCAGGGCGTGGGGCTGCTCACCCGCTTTGCTGCCACAGGAAACTACTTTTGCGTATCGGTGGGTTATCGACTATCGGGCGAAGCGACCTGGCCGGCGCAAATCCACGACTGCAAGGCGGCCATCCGTTTTCTCAAAGCCAACGCTAAAAAGTACAACATCGACCCGGAGAAAATCGGCGTGTGGGGTATTTCTGCCGGCGGACATCTGGTGAGCCTGCTGGGAACCACCGCCGACGTCAAGGATCTGGAAGGCGATTGCGGCTGGCCCGAGCAGTCCAGCCGTGTGGCTTGCGTGGTGAACTTTTGCGGGCCGACCGACTTTATGGCCATCGGAAAGCTGCTCAAAGGGGATGCCGTGGCGGCGGTTTCGGCGCTGCTGGGTGGGCCGATCGACCAAAAGGCCGATGCTGCCAAACAGGCTTCCCCAGTTACCCATGTCTCTAAAGACGATGCGCCGATACTGATCGTCCACGGCACGGCCGATAACGTGGTGCCCTTCTCGCAAGCCGAGGTCTTCTACCAAGCACTGAAAAAAGCTGGTGTCGATGCCACGCTGGTCAGAATCGAAGGTGGCGGGCACGGTATCGGCGGGCCAGAAGTGCAACGGCGCGTGCTGAACTTCTTTGAAAAACACCTGCGGGGACAGAAAACAGAAGTTTCCGAGGAGCCGATTAACGCCTTGGCCCCTGCGGCAAAACCCAAGTCTTGAAGCCACCGGATAGCAACACATGGACCGACCGATGCATTGGTTTGTTGATGCTACGCCGAGATTGCTACGCGCGCTGGTGTGCTGTTGGCTGTTGCTGCCCGCTACCGATGCACGGCTTTACGCCGGTGGCGGACCGGAAAACGTACTGCTGGTGGTCAACCGGCGCAGCGCCGACTCGCTGACCATTGCCAATCACTATCAGCAGCTTCGGCAGATTCCGCCGGGAAACGTGCTCACCCTGGCCTGGGACCCGAAGCTCGAGGCTACCGATGTGGCCACGTTCCGTAAGGAAATTCTGCTGCCGATATTGCGGGCCATCGAGCAGCGTCGGCTGGGACCGCAGATCGACTACGTGGTGTACTCCAGCGATTTTCCCACCCAGATCGACATTGCCGGCGATGTGAAAAACTTCTACGACGCTGGCGCCAACTTCGAGCAGCCTGCCTGGTCGCTGAAGTTGGACCCCAAGTCCGAGTGGCCCAAACCGTTCACCAAAGTCGCTTCTATCACCGGTTTGACGTACTTGTGGCAGCCGGCGGCGGTGGGCAATCCGGCGTACGTCGATCTGCGCGCAAACTGTTATGCGCGCGAGGGCGACCAGTCGCTGGGATTCAGCGGCAGCATCGATTTCGGTCCTAGAGGCGAGGTGCTTCCGCCCGGCGTCTTCGGCCGACGTTATCTGCTTTCGGTGATGCTCGGGGTGACAGCAGGCCGGGGCAATGCGCTTTCAGAAGTCCTGGAGTACTTGCAGCGCAGCACGGCGGCCGACGGGACTTTTCCGCGCGGCACTATCTATTATTGCGAAAACGACAACATCCGCTCGCGCGCCCGCGACGCCGGCTTTCCTACGGCTATCCGCCAACTGAAATCGCTGGGTGTGGAGGCTGAGCTGATCCGCGGCATACTACCAACGAAAAAAAGCGATGTACAAGGTGCTATGGTCGGCGCGGAAAGCTTCCAATGGCAAACTTCCGGCAGCACGATTCTTCCTGGGGCGATATGCGAGCACTTCACCAGCTTTGGCGGAGATCTGCGCTCCGGAGCGGGACAGACGCCGCTGAGCGAGTGGCTCCGCTACGGCGCCGCCGGCAGCAGCGGCACAGTTACTGAGCCGTTCGCCATCAAAGACAAATTTCCCTCGCCTAGCATCCACGTGCATTACGCGCGCGGCTGCACTCTGGCCGAAGCCTTTTACCAGTCGGTGGCCGGTCCGTACCAGTTGCTGATAGTGGGCGATCCGCTCTGCCGCCCGTGGGCTAACATTCCGCTGGTTACGGTAACGGGCGTTCAGCGCCGCGCTACGGTAAAGGGAATCATCACCTTGACGGCTTCCGCCAAGTTTCCTAGGGAGTCGGCGGTGGATCGCTTCGAGCTGTTCGTCGATGAATTGCGATATGCCGTTTGCAAGCCCAACGAACCGATTGTGCTCGATACAGCCCAATTGCCCGACGGATACCACGAACTGCGCCTCGTGGCGGTAGAGGCTGGTACGATAGGCACTCGGGGCCGAGCGGTGTTGCCGATCTTTACGGCCAACCATGGCCGGAGCATAGAGCTGTCGGTCTCGCCCGCGCCGAAAGCAGCTAGCGATGCCACGCTGACCATCGCGGCCAACTCGCCCGGCTCCACCGAAATCGCCATCATGCAAGACTGCCGGTTGTTGGGGAAGATATCAGGGGAAAGCGGCAAGCTAGAGATTCCCGCCGCAGCGCTCGGGTTCGGGCCGGCCCGTCTCCGCGCAGTGGGGCTCGTCGAGGGAAAACCACAGCAGTACGTTTGGGCCGAGCCGGTAACGGTCGAGGTGTCGCAGCCGCAAACGGTCGGGAAATCTGGCTCTTCGGCTTCTGGCACTCAACCGTGAGCCGACGGGGCTGACCATGCCCACGGAGGCTACGCCCGGCCTGGAATCTTCGCTTGTTAAAACACCAGTACTGGCAACAATGATTCCCACAGCGTAGGCGCGGACAGTATTACAGCGTAGGCGCGGGCAATAATATTGTCGCCCTCGAAGCTTCCACGGCGAACACACCCGCCATTACGGCGAGAACAACAGATGCACGAACATTTCATGCGGTTGGCCTTGAAGCAGGCCGAGCAGGCCTTGGCCGAAGACGAAGTGCCTGTCGGTGCGGTGATAGTCCACCACGGGCGGGTGATCGGCAGCGCTTATAACCAGCGCGAGCAGTTGTGCGATCCGACGGCCCATGCCGAGATGCTGGCTATCACCCAAGCCGCCGCCGCACTGCGCTGCTGGCGCCTGGAAGACTGCACGCTGTACGTGACCCTGGAGCCTTGCCCGATGTGCGCCGGGGCAATCGTGCAGGCCCGAATACCGACGGTGGTTTATGGGGCCGCTGATCCCAAGGCCGGTGCAGCCGCCAGTCTGTTTAGGCTGTTGGACGACCCGCGGCTGAATCACCGCTGCGAAGTCGTTTCGGGGATAATGGCCCAGCAGTGCGGCGCTGTGCTGAGCGAATTCTTCCGCCGACAGCGCGCGCTGGGCAAAAAGTGATGCTACCGCAGACATCGGCCGGTTCGGCCAGGCTGAGAAAACTTTCGGCTCCCCGGCAGGCTCCGGAGAGCACCGGCTTGTCTGGCTAGCGGCAATGATGGGGCTATTTTCCCCTTGTTTTAGTACCGATTGTTCTTGCGTCGAACCCGGGTCCGGGTATGCGGTGTGGGCGCCATATTAGCTCTTTTTTTGTTCTATATTAGCTCTTTTCTTCTATGTTTCATATCTATGTTAGCTTTTTCCTTTATCTTTCGCATCCTTGTCAATTTGATAAATACTGTCTGTTTTCTGATGTAAGTTCTCTGTCGGGATATTTTCTATCCGCTGTGTACATTACGTCATCGGCTGTATATGTCTCAACTGATGTATCTTGTCTTTTTCCCTAATCTGCTGTGTGTTTGCTGGGTTTCGCATCTTTTCTGACTACAGTTAACATGTTTCAAGCGCTTTACAAAGCGTCTCGGGCATGGTAATATTGTCGCCTGTACGTTGGGCGTTGGTGGTCGGCGGCGCGGCGCTTGCGCCGCCGACGAACAGGGAACTCCGGTGAAAGTCCGGGACGGTCCCGCCGCTGTGACCGAGTGAGCAAAAGGCGTCCCAGTCTGATGGCCATTGTCATTGTTAGGTGAGCGACAATTCGCCCTGCGCAATGACGAGAAGGCCGGGACGCCCTGAGTGCTCGGAAGTCAGAAGACCTACCAACGCATGACCGGCGGAAGGCTGCGAGGGACAGCCGCCGCACGAGGGTTGTAATCGTCTGCATGACCCCCTAAGGGTTTCGCTGGCGTGCTGGGGATGTCCTGCACCGTGGGCCGCAGGGGCAAACTGTCGATTGCTTTTTGGCTGTACGCGCCGGCGGCACAGCGCAGTCGCGCGCCGTAGCCAACCGATTTGCTGATCGCTGCCGCTGGCGCCCAGCGCCGGTGCCGTCAGGACCGCCACAGCGCTTGGCAGTGAAGTTTGCCGCTGGTGATTGTTTACGGCCGTGTTGGTATGGAGTGCGGGCGAACCCCAAGGGCCAAGCAGGCGTTGCAACCGTATGACCCGTGTCAACCAAGCCGCGGTTGGCCGCAACACCCGAAGGGCTGCCGATGCCAAACCTCTGCAACGCCGACAAACAACGCGCTCCCGCAGCATTCGACAGGCGCCTGATGCCGTCTGGTTGCCGTCGGGGTTTTACGCTAGTCGAACTACTGGTGGTGGTAGCCGTCGTGGGAATGTTGCTGGGGCTGACGCTTCCGGCGGTGCAGCACGCACGCGAGTCGGGCCGACGAGTCCAATGCGCTAATAACCTGCGGCAAATCGGTCTCGGGCTGCAAACCTACCACGCTCAGCATGGTCGCTTTCCCATCGGGTGCCTGGAACCCAAAGGCCGGCGGATCGCCTGGTCGGTGGCTTTGCTGCCTTTCATCGAGCAGTCCCAGGTGTACCAGCGGTTCGATTGGCAGTTGCCTTACAACGCCGTAGCAAACCTGGAGGCCACGCGGACGGTGATACCCACGTATCTTTGTCCCAGCACGAGGCGCTACGAGCCGGGCCGCGTCGGCCCACTGACCGACAAGCGTACTCGATCCGGCCTGCCCGCCGTCGATAGCGGCATGGCGTGCATCGATTACGGCGGCATGTACGGCTTCTCCGACGCGACGCGGGGAGTGACCAAGCCTGGCATGATGGTCTACGACAAACCTGTTTCCCTCAAGCAAGCTACCGACGGTGCAACCGAAACGTTGCTTGTGGCCGAAGACACCGGTCGCGGATACAAGTTCAACGGCGAATGGGCCAACGGTCAGAACATATTCGACCAATCCGGACCGATCAATCGCACGCAAAATAACGAGATGTGGAGCGACCATCCTGGCGGGGTCAACGGACTGTTCTGCGACGGGGCGGTACGTTTTCTTTCCGATTCCCTGGATATGGAAATTATCGAGGCAATTTGCAGCCGCGAAGGCGAAGAGTTTATAGACTGGACTAAGCTGCAATAACGTGGACTGGCCCGCACAGATGCCACCGCCGAAGCGCCACCAAGTCGCGTCCACCGGCGGAGATGGCTCCCACATCGAGCCGTTGGGCAGAGGCTCTACGAAGACATCGAGATAGTGAAGCCAACGCATCGAGAAAAAAACCTAAGGCCCTGCAATCTTCAGGGTACATTAGCCAGGACCGAAACTTATTTCCCGCTGAGGTCGCGCAGCAGACCATGGATCGTCTGAAGGCGCGCAGCGCACCGTCGATCCTCTGAGCTAGCTCAGCGGACCATCGATGGTTTGTGGACTTCATAATGTGGCAGCTTGCGACTCCGCCAGTTACCATATCCGCAGGCTATATCGATTTGTTTGTGAACCGTTTCGAGACGGGAGATGTGACCATGACGAGAATCGTTACCAGCTTACGGCGGTTGCGTCCAGCCGGGGCGTTGGCGCATGTCCGCCGGTTGCCCATGGCAGGGCTGGGTTTGCAGTCGTATGTCGCCGGGTTGCTGTGCGGCCTGTGTTTGTTATGGTCGGCGGCCGCCGGACAGACGGTCTTTCCGCACGTAGGACTAGAGGGCGCATACGGCCAGGGCGTCAACGAGGTGCTGCTGGTGGTGGATTTCTGGCCGGGCAACGGCACTGCCGACAGCTTCGCCTGGAGCTACCGTTTCGGCACTTCTGCGACCGAGACCATTAGCGGCTACGACCTGCTTCAGGCCGTGCAAGAAGCAAGCCAGGGTGCTTTTACGGTGGAAGCCACCTACTTTGGTCCTGAGTGGGGCTACTTTATCGACAACATTTCCTACGCCATTGGCCCGACGGTCTATCAAAGCAAAGGATGGCCAGCAGGATTTCTGAGCTACTGGAATAGCGCCAGCCCGAATCCTGGATGGACCTCGTCGTGGGTGGGCGCATCGTTTCGTATGCTACGACATTCTCAGGCCGACGGCTGGCTGAACATGCCGCCGCCGGACGATTGGACCGATCCGGACGGCAACTGGCCCAAGCCAGCCTTGCCACCGCCGTTTAGTAACTGGACCAGCTCGGGCGCTGCACCGGCAAGTTGGGCACAGCCGGCCAATTGGTCCGGCCCGGTGCCGCACAACCCAGGCGATGCAGCACGGTTGGGGTTTGTCATCGGCGATAACAACGCGGTGGTGCGGCTGGACGGTCAGCAATCGGTGGGCACACTGCGTATCCAAACCGAGGTCGGTTCATACCGCATCGAACCGGGTGACCAGGGCATACTGCGGCTGGCCAACAACGGGCGGTGGGCTACTCTGGCGGTTGCTGCCGGAGAGCATCGCATCGCCGCGCCACTGGCCGTTGATGACAACTTGGTGCTGCACGTAGCCGGGCAAAGCCGGTTGGATGTCGCCGGATTCGTGCTTGCCGGACACAGGCAAATACTGAAGGACGGATCGGGGACGGCTGATTTCCGTTGGCCGCTGCTGGACTTGGCCGGTCTGACAGTCGCCGAAGGACGAGTGAATCTTTCCTCCTTGGAACGCGCCAGCCAAATCGACGTGGGCGCAGGAGCCTTGCTGGAAGTCGGATATGTGAAGGCCGATAGCATCACGGTTGGGGGCGAGAAAAACAACCCGGGCAAACTGATTCTGCGCGGCATAAGCCCCATGTCGCAGGCCGCGCCCGACCAATTGGCCACGTCTGAACAGTTAAGTACGTCCGATCAGTTGGCGGCGCCGGTCCCGGAACCCGCCTCTGCCGTGTTGCTGGCAACCACCATGTTGACCGTCGCGCTGGCCTGGGCGGCACGGTCGTCCCGCCGATGACCTCCCGAAAGCGTCTTTCACGGCGCAGGTCCTGTTGACGACGCTTACGGTTGTGATGGTTTCGTGAATGGTCCTCCGCTTCTGCGCCGTGGTTCTGCTCATTGCCGACATATCCATTGATTGGAAGAAGAAGGCTTGTGCTCCCTGCTTGCCACGGTCGCGCGTCCATTGGTGCGACCGCACTGTGCGGCGGGCGGAAGCTGCGCCGACGGTGGTTGTCAGAACGTCGCCGGTAGTTTATACAATCTGCTTTTGCACGGCGACTTCTTGGGTGGGACGATATGCTGATCGGCATCACATACGACTTACGGGCGGAGTATCTGGCTGCCGGCTACAGCGAAGAGCAGACGGCCGAGTTCGATCGCGAGGACACGATCGACGCCATCGACGCAGCCCTTAGCCAACTGGGCCATCGAACCGATCGGATCGGATCGCTGCGGCGGCTGGTGCAGCGATTGGCGGCCGGGGACTGTTGGGACTTGGTGTTCAATATCGCCGAAGGGCTGCACGGAGCTGCCCGGGAAAGCCAAGTGCCGGCGCTGTTGGACGCCTTCGACATCCCGTACACTTTTTCCGATCCGCTGGTGATGGCCGTAGCCTTGCACAAAGATGTGGCCAAGACGCTGGTGCGGCAGGCGGGCTTGCCTACCGCCGATTTCGCTGTGGTGCGGATCCCGGCCGAGGCGGAGCAGATCGACCTGCCGTTGCCTTTGTTCGTCAAACCGGCGGCCGAGGGGACCAGCAAAGGGATCAGTCCGGCTTCGCGGATCACGCAGCGCGAAAACCTGGTGCTTGCTTGCGAAGAGCTGCTCGAGCGGTTCCGTCAGCCGGTGCTGGTGGAGACTTATCTGCCTGGCAGGGAGTTTACCGTAGGTCTGTTGGGCACCGGCCGGCGAGCGACTGTGCTGGGCACCTTGGAAATCGTGCTTCGGCCGCAGGCGGAAAGCGACGTGTACTCGCTGGTGAACAAAGAGCAGTGCGAAGAGCTGGTAGAATACCGCCTGGTGCGGGCCGAGGCCGATGCCGAAGTCGCCCGCGCCGAGGCTATTGCCTTGGCAGTGTGGCGGCTGTTGGGTTGTCGCGACGCGGGCCGGGTGGACTTGCGCTCGGATTGTTTCGGCCGGCCCCACTTCTTAGAGGTCAACCCGCTGCCGGGGCTTCACCCCCACCATTCCGACCTGCCAATCCTGTGTACTCAGTTAGGGATGACTTACCGGGAGCTGATCGACCGCATCGTAACTTCTGCATCGGCGAGGACTCATGCTGGTTGCCATCGTACACAATGAGATCGGCCCGAACGATCCACCGGAGGATCAAGACCTGCTTTGCGAAGCGCTGGGCGTTGCCGAGGCGTTGCGTCAATTGGGCCACCAGACGGTGATCGTGCCTTGCGGTCTGGACCTGGCGGCGCTGTGCCGTCGGCTGGAGGAACTGAAGCCGCAGGCGGTTTTCAACCTGGTGGAATCGCTGGCGGGCGACGATTCTTTGGCCATCGTGGCGCCGGCGGTGTTCGAGGCACTCAAAATGCCCTACACAGGCAATACTGCTGCTGGCATCTTTCTGACCAGCCATAAGCTGCTGGCCAAAGAGCGGCTGGCACAAGCCGGATTGCCCACTGCGCAGTGGATCGCCCTGCCCGGTGCCGGCCGCTGGCCTGCAACTTGCGAGTCGCATGCCGCGTTGTACCGGACGGCGGTATCGGCGTTGCACGGGTTACCTCCGGGAATCGACGTTCCCGCCTTTGCAGGCGCTGCCGATGCTCCACCAGAGGCCGCGCTGCTGGATTGCCCGGCATCGGGGGCAGAGGGCGACGAGCCCACCACCGACCAGCCGTCTGACTGGATCATCAAAGGCGTCTTCGAGCAGGGATCACGCAATATCGACGACCAAGCGGTGGTGCGCCAAGTGGATGTCGATGGTATCCGGCAGCGACTCCAAGAGCGTTCGGCCGCCCTGGGACGCCTCTGCTATGCCGAGCGATACATTGAAGGGCGCGAAATATCGGTGGGATTGCTGGCAGGTCCGAAGGGCATGGAGACACTTCCACCGCTGGAAATCCTTTTCTGCGACTACCCCCCAGACAAACCCAGGATTGTCGGCTACCAGTCCAAGTGGATTCCCGATACCTTCGAATACGACCATACTCCGCGCCGCTTCGATTTTCCGCCCGAGGACCAGCCGATGCTCGACCACCTGTGCCGCCTGGCGCTGCGGTGCGTAGGGCTGTTCGGACTGCGCGGATACGCCCGGGTCGATTTTCGCATCGACTCCGCCGGAAAACCGTGGATTTTGGAGGTCAACCCTAACCCCTGCTTGACGCCCGAAGCAGGCTTCTACTGCACGGTGGAATTCGCCGGGATAGGATACGCAGGGGCCATTGGACGAATATTGGCCGCCGCAAGCGTGCAACAGTAACCGGCCGCCGCGAGTTTCTCCGGGAAAAGCTGAACCGCTACTGTACAAGTGCCATCGTACCCTATCAAGGCGCCGAAAAGCCACCAGGGCTTTCAAACGCTACAAGTGCGATGACATACTACACGCGCGGCGAAACGCCAAAAGCGCGATGAGTTGATGAGTCTGCGACAAGTGCTGCAAGCCCAACGAAACGCCCCAAGTGCCAGGAAATATTGCCAGTGCAATGAAACGTTTGTCGAACATGTCGGCCGAGCGCCTGGAACAACTGGTGGAAAGCTTTGCGCGGGCAAGGATTGCCGTACTGGGCGATTACTTCTTGGACAAATATCTGGAAGTTGATCCCGCGCTGGCCGAAGTCAGCGTAGAGACCGGCCGACGCGCCCATCAAGTGGTCGCTATTCGTCACAGTCCGGGCGTGGCCGGTACGGTGGTTTGCAATCTGGCTTCGCTGGGTGCGGGCCGAATTCACGCTATCGGTCTGACTGGCGACGACGGAGAAGGATACGACCTGCGGAAAGACCTTGCGGCGCTGGGGTGCCGGCTGGAACACCTGCACCACGCGCCTGGAATGTTTACCCCTACTTATCTCAAACCGCGCGATTGCGGCGATCCGACGCTCTCCGGCGAACACGAGCGCTACGACACCAAGAATCGCCGGCCCACGGCAGCCGAGCTGGTCGAGCGTGTCGTGCAATCGCTCGATGCGTTGCTGCCGCAGCTTGACGCGGTAATTATCGCCGACCAGGTGGAAGAAGAGGATTGCGGCGTGGTCACTTCGGCGGTACGCGAAGCCCTGGCCGAGCGAGCCTCTCGCTGGCCGAACGTCGTATTTTGGGCCGACAGCCGCCGCCGCATCCACCGGTTCCGCAACGTGATGATCAAACCGAATCAGTTCGAGGCAGTCGGCCACAGCCAGCCGCTGCCAGGCGAGACGATCGAACTGAACCGGCTGGAGCAAGCCATCGAAACCCTGCGACGGCAATGCGGTGCGCCGGTTTGCGTCACCCGCGGTGCGGCCGGCATGATAGTCAGCGATCCGCAGATAACCGAAGTGCCCGGCGTGCGGCTGGAAGGCCCGCTGGACCCGACCGGCGCCGGCGACAGCGCAACGGCAGGCGCCGTATTGGCTCTCTGCGGCGGGGCGAGTTTGCCCGAGGCCGCGCTGGTCGGCAATCTTGTGGCCTCGATAACCGTGCAGCAATTGGCCACAACCGGCGTCGCGCGTCCAGAACAGTTGCTTCCCCGACTATCGCTGTGGAACCGGCAGCAAACGGCCTAGAGTGTACTGGAGGCACAACCCGTGGCGGTCATCGCGCTAGCCACAAGCCTTAGCGCCGGCGTTCATCTGAAAGCTTAAGCTTGCCCGGTGCCTGGCGGGCCAAACGGCTGGGCGTTAGTACACTCGAGCCGGAAGCACCGGTGGCGGGCTTTCCCGGTAACTTCGGAGATTCCGGTTGGTCCCCCATCGGCCGATTCAGCCCGGGCGCTCCGATTATGGCGCGATTATGGCGCTGGGACGTACACGACCAGCGCGCACCACGGGTTTGGCACCTGGTCGGGTGTTGCCGCCCAGACCGCTCGGGTCGAAAACCTACTGCCGGTCAGGTACAATACAAGAAACCATGTTTAGGAAGCTGGTGATGGACAAACAGCAAACCGAGAAGAATCCCCGCGGGCCGCACCGGCACGGCGCAAAAGGACGCCGACCCAATAATACCACTTTTTGGGTACTGCTGGTAGTAGCAGCGGTGATTGCTTTTTTGTACTTGACCGGGGGCCGGGAAAAGCGGGTGGAGATCAGCTTCGGCGAGTTCGACCGCGCGATCCGCGAAGACAAGGTAGCCGCCTTAGAAGTTCAGGGATCGCGCGTGTACGGCCAGTTTCGGGCCACGGAAGAATCTGCTGAGCCCCCACAGAAATCCGACAAGTTTGTGGTCACCCTCCCGCCGGCACCGCTTGTGCCCGACGACCTTAAAGACCTGCTCCGCAAGAACCTGGGCGAGTCGTACCGGGCGACCGAGCCGAGCGACAATACCGGCATGGTACTGGCCGTTTACGTGTTGGTGACCATAGCGCTGTTTGCCGCTGTGTGGTACATGTTCCGTCGGGCACGCGATCAGGTGGTAGGGGGCGGACTGCTGGCCGGGTTCAGCAAAAGCCCTGCGCGGCGGTATGAATCCGGCGAAATGCCGGTGACTTTCAAAGATGTGGCCGGGCTGGAAGGCGTAAAACGGGATCTTCAAGAGGTGGTCGATTTTCTGAAGAATCCCGAAAAGTTTCAGCGCCTTGGCGCGCGTGTGCCCAAGGGAATACTGCTGGTCGGTCCTCCCGGCACCGGCAAGACGCTTTTGGGTCGCGCGGTGGCTGGCGAGGCGGGCGTGCCGTTCTTTTCGATCAACGGTTCGGAGTTTATCCAGTTGTTCGTGGGCGTAGGTGCCAGCCGAGTCCGCGACCTGTTCGCCACCGCCAAGGAAAACGCGCCGTCGATCTTGTTTATCGACGAGATCGATGCAGTGGGGCGACACCGGGGCGCCGGCGTGGGCGGCGGACACGACGAGCGCGAGCAAACGCTCAACCAAATCCTCAGCGAGATGGATGGCTTCACGCCCACCGAATCGGTAATCGTCATGGCCGCTACCAACCGGCCCGACGTACTCGACCCTGCCCTTCTGCGTCCCGGCCGTTTCGACCGCCATATCGTTGTCGATCGTCCTACGTTTCAGGGGAGACTGGAAATCTTCAAAGTACATACGCGCAACACGCCGCTGGCCGATGATGTCGATTTGGAAAAACTGGCTGCCGCCACCGTGGGCTTGACCGGGGCTGACATCCGCAATCTGGTCAACGAGGCCGCACTGTGGGCCAGCCGGCACGACAAGCAGAAGGTCGAAAAGTCCGACTTCGACTATGCCTTCGACAAAGTGCTGATGGGTGCAAAACGTGACGAAATGCTCACCGACAAAGAAAAGACCACCAGCGCTTATCACGAAGCCGGACACACACTGTTGGCATGGCTGACGCCGGGAGCAGACCGAGTGCATAAGGTGTCGATCATCCCACGCGGACGTGCCCTGGGGGCCACCCTGTTCCGGCCCGAAAAAGATCGCGTCAGCCTCAGCCAGTCCGAGGCCCGAGCCCGGCTGATCTGTTTGCTCGGCGGCCGGGCAGCCGAGAAGTTGGTGTTCAACGAGTATCAGGCCGGAGCTGAGAACGATCTGAAGGACGCCACGCACCTGGCACGCCTGATGGTGGCCCATTGGGGCATGAGCGACCGGCTTGGCCCGGTGGCGTTTCGCGACGGGGAGGAGCATCCTTTTTTGGGCAGAGAAATGGCCGAGCCGCGCCGCTTCAGCGAATACACCGCCCGATTGATCGACGAGGAGATCATGCGCATCGTCCGCGAAGCAGCCGAGCAGGCAGAACAAGTGCTATCGGAAAACCGCGACAAACTGGACCTTCTTGCCCGCACGCTGGAGGCCGAGGAGACGCTCGACGAGTCGGACATCGAGCAGTTGATCGGTCCGGCTGCATCCAGGGGTTCGCAATCCGCTGGCGAAATTTCAGGCGACGATTCGGCACGTGCAGGCGTCGCCGGCGGCTCTGCGCTGGCTGTCGCTGGTCACGGAAAGCGGCCGCCCGACAGCGAATGAAATCGGGCTAAGCGGTACCTGCCAACCGTTCGGCTACAGCCGAGTGCGTAAGTGTCCCATCACTGCACCCCGCAACTCGGACGCGGTGGCTTGCTTGAGCGAAACAAACGCCGCTGATACGCTGCTTTGTCGGACAAGTACGGCGACCGTAAACGGTTGGCTGAATTGAACCTGTCGCGGCCGGACACCAACCTACCAGCGGCCATTTGCCACCGCAAAGTCTGCCGGTTTGCACCTTCACCGAAAAGCTTGCCTCGGCCTGCCGAGAAATAACTCGCTTTTGCCCGTCAACAAACAATTCGCCGCAACCTGACAACAAATAATTCGTTCCCGCCTGCCAGCAAACAATCCGTTCCAGAGTGCCAGCACACCATTAGTTCTGGCCTGTCAGTAAGCGATTAGTTTCAGGTTGCCGGCAACAATTTGCTTAAATCTAGTGATACAACAAGCGGCCAGATTGTTGGGCGGCAGAAAAAGTTTTTGATTTGTGGTCTACAACAATCTGACTGATTACAATGTTAAAGTAAACGTGTCTTTTCTATTTTCTCTGCAATACCGAAATTAACAGATAGAGCACGGAGGTGGCGCGCATTTGGTCATTTTACCCGGTGTGCGCCCGTGGTAGGGCACGGTTGTCCGAACCAGACAAAACAGCCCTAGGCGTTGCACACTGCGTCAATGACCCTGCCGCTTCCGTTGGTCCCTTTCGAGCAGTTAATGCTGGTCGATGACCGGCCGGCATACCCTATGAACTTCTTCATCCGGCTGCGGTTCACCGGTCGGCTGGAACGGGAAGTGCTTAGCGCGGCATTGCGGGCGGTACTGCCGCGGCATCCGCTGTTGAACGCTATCGTCAGGAACGTCGGACCGAATCGTTATCAGTGGGTCGGGGCGGCCTGCCCAACGCCGAGAGTCCAATGGCTGAATGCCTTTTCTACCAACGGGTTTCCACACGCGCTGCCGATCGATCTTTTCAGCGAGCCTGGCCTTCGGCTCAGTGTCATCGAGGCAGCAGGTGCCTGTGAGCTGATAGCGCAATTCCACCACGCCTGTTGCGACGGGCTGGGGGCGATCGGGTTCTTGGAAGACCTGTTGCTGAGCTACGCAATAAACTCCGGCACGCTGGTCGGCAGTGTCGGCCTACCACTGGTGGAGCCGAAGCGTTTGCGACACCGGGCCAAGTTCGGGCTGACAGCCTGGAAGTACTTGAAGATTCAGCACCAGCAGATTCAGTCGCCTTTTGGGGCATGGGATTTCTTCGCCCACACGCCAGTTCCCCTGTTGCCCCATAAGCCACGGCCCGCTACAGACCCACCGCCGGTGGGTTTTCCGGCTGCGCTCTCGCGCGAGTTTACCCCCCAACAGTTCGCCGCTCTGAAGGCGTGCGCCCGGCGGCAGAATGTGACCATCAACGACATCCTGGCCCGCGACTTGTTCGTCGCCCTGGGACGCTGGAAAAGCCTGTATGCGCCGTGTCACCCGGCCGACCGGTTGCGCGTGTCGATCCCCATAAACCTCCGTAAACCAGAGGACTATCGGCTGCCGGCGGCCAACGTCGTCAGCATGGTGTTTCTGGACCGCAGGCCAAAAGACTTTACCGACACAGAACGACTTCTGTGGGGTATCCACCGGCAAATGGATCACATCAAGCAGACGGGATTGAAGCTGACGTTCGTGTTATGCCTGCGGGCGGTGCAATCGCTGCCCGGCGGCATCGCGCGGTTGGCTGCGGTCGATCGTTGCTCTGCTACTAGCGTGCTGACAAACCTCGGCGTACTGCTCGACAATCTGCCGCTGCCGCGAACCGATGGAAAGCTGACAATCGACGGAGCGGTGCTCGATGGGCTTGACATAGTCGCCCCGCTGCGTCCTTACACCTGTGTGGCTTTTGCGGCGTTCACTTACGCCGGCCGCTTGGGCATCACGCTGCATTACGAGCCGCATTTGCTGGAGGCCCAGGAAGCCGGCGCGCTACTGGACATGTACGTGGAGCAGATACTCGGCTCCGCTGGACAAGCCCGTCCCGTGTGCTTCTGGCGCCCGGCTGTGCCGCAACCCAGGGATGCCGGTACGACGCACCGGTAGCCGGCGACCTGACCAGCGGCAACCAAAGCTAGGCATCGACCCATGTCGCGCGCCGGTGGGGCGCCGAGTCGAAGCCGCTGTGCGGTGTCAATCTACTCCTCGGCGACTTTATCTGATTCCTTGACCGACTCGAACCGTCCGAAGACCATCCTGCCGGCGCTGGTCTGGAGCACGCTGGTGACTGCTACGTTGACCAGCTTGTTGAGCTGATCTCTGCCCGACTCTACCACCACCATCGTGCCGTCTTCCAAATAGCCGACACCCTGACCAGGGGCTTCGCCGGGTTTGATGATTTTTACCAGGATTTGTTCGCCGGGGACAAAAACCGGCTTCAGGGCGTTGGCCAAATCGTTCAGATTTATGACTTCCACACCGTGCAACTGGGCGATCTTATTGAGATTGTAATCGTTGGTGATGAGCTTCCCGCCCACATGCTTGGCCAGTGCCACCAGCTTCAAGTCCACGGGCTGGCCAGCAAACTCCGGCAAATCGCGGTCGAAGATGGCGAGCTGGATTTTCGCGTTTCCGCGCAGGCGGTTGAGGATGTCCAGACCGCGCCGGCCGCGGCTGCGCCGCAGCCGATCGCCGCTGTCGGCGATGGTTTGCAACTCGGTGATTACGAACTTGGGCATGATCAATTGGGCGTCTAGAATGCCTGTTTCCAGCACGTCGGCTATTCTTCCGTCGATGACTGCGCTGGTATCGAGTATCCAAGGCCGGCTGCCTCGGAGTTCCTTGACGAACTCGACGTAAGGGATGATGAAACGGAAGTCGTCCTTTGTTTGCAGCAGCAGGCTGATGCACAGGTAACACAGTATCAGGCCCGACACCAGTTGTACGGTCTGGCGTTGTTTATCGCTAAGTTGCAACGGCGTCAGCGCCAGCCCTAGTATGAAGGTCATCAGCAGCCCGACCAGTAGGCCGAAATATACGGCAGTGATCACATCCAACCGTTTGCGGCGCACCGCCATGTCCAAGGCGATGATGCCCAGCGCCAAGGCCATGGTGCCGCCGAATGTTCCCCAGGCCATCCAGGTGGAGTGTTCGGGCACTATTCCAGATTTGATCAGCGTCAGCGCCAGCCCGGCTGCCACCATCAAGAACACGCATCTGAGGATGAGCAAGGCCATGGGCAGTATCGTTGGTCCAGCGAAGCAAAGGCAGTGAGCGGCCGGAACTTCGTCCTCGCACGCTTGCGGTTCCAGCCAGCAGTCCTATCTTGGTAGCGACGCTTTCGCTGGAACTTTCACGGCACACACTTAAAGTTCCAGCGCAGGCGGATCACCAATCCGCTGCGGTGACCCACAGTAGCCATTGTAATGGCCGCCCAAAGTAACAAGAAGGGTCTAGCAGCCGGGTTTCCCGTGGCCCAAAACCGAAGTTGATCTTTAGAATTGTCCGCGGGCGTCTGTTCTGCTACTACGACGGCGGTCGGCCTGCTGCGAGCCGGTTGCGTTGCAGGCGGAAGACGGCGGGGGAGACAAAGGGGTAGGAGTTGCGTAGCAAAGGTGGGGCCAACTTTCCTCCACCCTACTGCCGGCCGCCGATGGCAAGTCGCCTTGCTGGCATTACAATGTGCTGTACCGCGAAAATGCTTTACCGCTGAAATGCTGTACCGCTGGAATGGTTTGTCACTGGAGTGCTCTAGCACTGAAATGCTGTATTGTCGGGAAGCGGGACTGTCGGATTTGCCACTGGAATGCTGTATTGGCGGAAAGCGGTATTGTCCGAAAGGAAACAATCGGAAGAGATAGGCAGAAAAACTGACGGCCGGAAAAGTGGCGGCCGGAAGGAAAAGGGCCGCAAAGCAGACGAAACCTGTATGGCTCGAAAAAAAAGTGTAAACGAGGAACGTCCCTGGGTGGCCGTGACTTTGGGCGACCCGGCGGGCGTGGGGCCGGAGATCATCGTCGGTGCGTGGAACGAGACGGTGATCCACGACTGGTGCCGGCCCGTGGTAGTAGGTCACCCGGAAATACTCCGTCGCGCAGTGGCGCTATGGCAGACCGACGTTCGCGTGGTGGAAGTGCAGTCGCCACACCAGCTCGAGCCTTCGCCGGAGCTGATTCCCTGCATCGCTTGTTGTTCGGACGAAGTGCTTGGGGTGCGGCCCGGTATGGTCGACGCCCGTGCCGGTCATGCCGCCTATCAAGCCGTAGTCAGGGCGGCGCAACTTGCTTTGGCCGGGCAAGTAGATGCCGTTGCTACTGCACCGTTGCACAAGGAGGCTTTGCATCGAGCGGGCCACAAGCACCCCGGTCACACCGAGCTGCTGGCCGAACTGTGCGGCGTAAGCGATTTCGCCATGATGCTATATCTTGGGCCGGCCGATGATCTGCCGGCGCGCGATGGGCTGGCAGTGGTGCATGTCACGCTGCATACCGCGATGCGAAACATCTTCGGGCAGATTAGCGAAGAGGCCATCTTGGCCAAAGCACGGCTGGCCGACGGCTTCATGACCCGACTGGCCGGCCGACGGCCGCGCATCGGCGTCTGCGCGCTGAATCCCCATGCGGGCGAAGGCGGTCTGTTCGGCGACGAAGAAGCGCGCGTCATCCGGCCCGCTGTGCTGCGCGCCCAAGCCGAAGGCATGGACATCGAAGGCCCCCTGCCTACCGATTCCCTCATGCACCGGGCACGCAGCGGATATTTCGACGCCGTGGTGGCCATGTACCACGATCAAGGGCACATTGCCTTGAAATTGTTGGGGATGCACCGGGCGGTGAACATCACACTGGGGCTGCCGATCATCCGCACCAGCGTGGCTCACGGTACCGCTTTCGACATCGCCTGGCAGCGCCAAGCCGACATCACCAGCCTAGTCGAGGCGTTGCGCATCGCCAGCAAACTGGCCCTTAGCCGATTCGGCTGCCAACGGCCCCAAGCCAGTAAGAGCGACTGATCGCCGCCAGGATGCCAACAATGCTCCCAATTGTTTGGTCTGGCCAGCGAAGTACCTTTCAGATGGCCCGCTGAAGGCGTCTGCCTGTTCGCGCCGCAGCGGGGCTACAGTTCTCGAGTCAGGTGGATGCTCGAATGTCGCGGGTTGCACAAGACTCTGGTGCTGATCTGTCGGTCATCGACCCAGCGTGGGCCTGGGCACCATATGTGCCGAGCCCTGACAGGCCGTGGAATCTGGCGCTGGCGGGGCATGTGTGGCGTCGGGCGGGGTTTTCGGGTAACTGGCGGCAGTTGCAGCAGGCCCTCGCCGACGGACCACAGCGCACCGTCGATCGCCTGCTCAGTCCCGGCGCAGAGGCTGCCCAGTTCGAACGCTCCTTCAGTGCCGAGTGCTCCGCACCAGCGCGCTCGGTCGATGAGCTGTCCGCCTGGTGGCTGCGGCGGATGATTCTCTCGCCGCATCCGCTTTTGGAGAAGATGACCCTGCTGTGGCATGAGCATTTCGCGCTCCAGGCGGCGTCGGTACCCGAGCCACGTCTGGTTCAGCAGCACCTGCAACTGTTGCGCGAACATGCCCTGGGACGTTTTGCGAAACTGGTCGAAACGCTGGCAACCGACCCGGCGATGCTCATAGCGCTGGACGCCAAAGCAAATCGAAAGGCGCTGCCTAATGCGAATCTCGCTCGGCAGTTGCTCAACGCTACCGTCGGCCCGGACGGCTACACAGCCGACGACCTGCAAGCTGCCGCCCGATCGCTTACCGGCAGCTACGTACTGGGAAATCAATTCCGGTTTATCGAGCGGGAACACGACGCCGGACAAAAAACCATTCTGGGACACACCGGGCCGTGGCAGGCCGAAGACTTCTGCCGCATAATATCCCAGCATCCGCGCGCTGCCCGATTCGTGGTGGGCAAACTATTCCGCTGGTTGGTGTGCGAAGACCAGCAGCCCAGCCCCGAGCTGCTCCAGCCGCTGGCCGACACGCTGTCCCAGCGGGGCCAGCTCAGCGACGTGTTAAGTAAGATCCTGCGATCGAACGTGTTCTATAGTGCGGCGGCTTATCGGCGGAGGGTAAAAAGCCCGGTGGAGTTCGTCGTCGGATTGGTCCGCGCGCTGGAGGCTGTTATTCCCACCGCGCCACTGGTCGAGCAGTTGGCCCAGTTGGGGCAGAAACTGTTTGGGCCTCCGACGGCAGACGGCTGGGCGGGCGGTAAAGCGTGGATCACCCCAGTGACAGTTATAGGCCGAAACAACCTGGTCGCTGCCCTGTTGGCCGTCAAGGGAGTATACGGCGGAAAAGTCGATCCGCTGGCAGTGGCGACAAAGCATGGGCACGGCTTGCCGGAGCGACTGCCGCGCTTCCTAACTGCCTTGCTGCTAGATGACGACTTGCCGCCGGAGGCTCGCCGCCGGCTACTGACAGAACCTGCACCGTCGAGTGGCCCAGCACTGGCTCAATCGGCGCGGCGGCTGGTGCAGCACATTGCCATGCTTCCGGAGTATCAGTTGGGCTGACCGGCATCAAGTGGAGCAAAGGGTGATCACTCGGGCTGTGGGGTATCAATCGCGGCTGAGGGGTATCAGTCGCACTGAGATGTCAGCGCCGAGGCGACTGTGTGGCGTGTCGCGGCTGTAGGCGCACATATCGGAGAGCTTGGCGATGGTTCGGCTCACACGGCGCAAGTGGCTGAAAACGTCCGTCGGCGGCGTGGCACTGCTGGGCATCGGCACGCAGTCGGCCTGGCTGTCGAACCGCCCGGCGCTTGCGGCGGAAGCGTTGCGACGGTCGACTCGCTCGGACAAGCAAGGGAACATCGTTGTGGTGATCCAGCTTGCCGGCGGCAACGACGGATTGAATACGGTGGTGCCCTACGCCGACGACGTGTACGCCCGTTCGCGCCCCACACTGCGGCTGGACGCCCGACAGGTGCTGCGGATCACCGACTATCTGGGATTCCACCCCCGGCTGAAGTCGCTTGCCCGGCACTTTGAACAAGGCCGCTTGAGCATCGTTCAAGGGGTCGGTTATCCCAATCCTAGCCAAGGGCATTTCGAGTCGATGCGCGTTTGGCAAACCGCCGATGGGAAACCATCGCATCTGGCCACCGGCTGGTTGGGTCGGGCCGCCGACGTGCTCTCGGCCGTGTCGCCCGAGGCAGTGCCGGCGCTGTTTGTGGGCACGATCCGGCAGCCATTTACACTCAATGCAGCGCGGACAATCGTGCCGTCGATCCGCGAAGCCAAAGACTTGGAGCTTCGCCCGCCGGCAGGATTGTCTTACGCCGCGTACATCCAGCTACTGGAACAGTCGGTCTCAGCTTCCCATGGCGCCGACGGCCAGCTGGTCGAACATGTGGCCCGGGTGACCGCAGCGGCGTGCGATCAATTGCGGAAAGTGCAAACAGCGCTTGACGCGCCGAAGCCGCCGCAGGGCTATCCGCCCATCGAGCTGGCCATGCATTTGCGCACCGTCGCGCAGTTGATTCGGGCCGAACTTGGTGTGCGCATCTACTGTGTGGAGCTTGGCGGGGAGGAGCCGGGCGGATTCGACAACCATGCCGTCCAGCGCGACAACCACGCCGCCCTGCTGGAACAATTGGCTGAATCGGTGGCCGCGTTCCTGGCCGATTTGCAACGTGATGGCTTGCTGGACCGAGTGCTGCTGATGAGCTACTCGGAGTTCGGGCGGACAATCCAGGAGAACGGACGCCGCGGCACCGACCACGGCTCGGCGGCCTGCATGATATTGGCCGGCGGCCGGGTGCGCGGTGGGCTTGTGGGCGAACATCCCAATCTGCTGGAAACGGAAAACGGCGGATTGAAACACCACACCGACTTCCGCCAGGTATACGCCGCCGTGCTGCGGGACTGGCTGGGCCTTGATCCTACAGTTGTGCTCGGCCGGGGATACAAGCCCCTGGACGGGCTGATTGCGTAAGTGTCGGTCGTTAGTTGGCCTGAGGACGGCTATTGTTTTCCGGCTCCCCCGCCCGGTCCTTTGCGAAGGCCTCGGCTCTGGCCGCTTTGTCCAGGACGATGCTGGTCAGAATCTGCACCGGCCTTCCCAGCGCCCGTGCCCTTACCCAGCCCCGCGCCTTTACCCAAACCGCCGCCGCGGCCGGTCCACTGGGCATCAGGGAACAATTCTGTTATTTTCCCGTACAGTTCGCGCGGAGAGATGCCGTGTTGCTGTGCCAACTGGCCGAGTGTTTGATGCGGATCGTGGGCTTCGATCCCCGATTGGGCCAGTTTTTGCGTCAGCTCGTCGATCGCTACGCCTAGGCCGGTGGCCACATCGCGCAATGTAAATTCTTCGGCATGGCCTATCGGCGCAGGCAGATCGGCGGCGGTGCGCGCCCAGTAAGCCTTAATACGGTTGTTCCAGTCCATCAGCGTACTGACCGGCGGGACATTGTACACTGCGGCCAGCACTGTGGCGGCCGTCAACAGCAGCGCCGCCAGCAATTCCCATTTCATATTGATCGCTAGCCGTCCGCGCTGTTTGATGTAGCACCACAACGCTGTCCAGTTCAGCCACAGGTGCAACAGCGCGCCGATCAAGAACAGCACGGCTATGCCGGTATGGACGGCCTGCCAAGTTTGCTTGGTCAAGCCGAGCAAAGTCCAGCCGGTCCAGTTCGCCACGCGGCCTTGCGGGGTGAAGTACAATACCACGCCCGAACAAGTCAGAACCACAAAAGCCGCCAGCAGAAGCAACGAAACTAGCCCGCGCAGTCGCAATTGCACGGCAGTGCCCTTTCTTGCTTGGAGGTTGGTTGCTCATGTTTTTCGCCGGTCGGCAGAACCCCGATGCCACACAAGACGCTGGGGCATTTTCAGACCATAATGGCGGCATCAGCATGGCGCGGGCGGCGTACACTCTGCCACAGCACGAGCAGCCCGGATGATGTCTCAGGTCTTCGTAAGCCGCTACGGACATTGTATCACAGGCTCACGGGCCACCTTAGCCACTCCGGCGCAAAATAACTCCGCATGAATGCGAAAGTGCTGCAACTGCATCGCCCGTGCAATTCAGGCGATTCACTGTGGCCAGGGCGTCGGCTATTCGGCGAAATTGTCTAGCTGGCCGATGGTTTATCGGACGAAGCGCCGTGCAACGAGTTGCCGGGCAGTGGTTGGTCCGGGCGAACGCCGTACTTGGCTTGTCGGGCACGTCCCCAAGGGCAACCGCCGAAAGTCAGCAGCAATTCGACTCGCTGAAGCAGTTGGGCGAGGCGATTGCCTTTTCGGGCAGCGGTGCAGATGAGGCAGCGCGTCTGGCAGAAATCGGGATCGAACAGTGCCATTTGTCGTTCTCGCTTGTCACCGATTTGACGGGACGCCTCGTGCGGGGCGACATCCGGGACCGCGACGGCGTCGGCAACCGCCTCTGCCGCGTCCCGGTCCATGCCCGGCGGGCGGGCCGACCCTTTCCCCTACTTCCGGCCCCACGGTCTCATCGCCGAGGCGGTGAAAGCTCCGGCTGTGACACTGTGGACACTCCGCCGGTCGGCCGGTTCCGAAAGGCACTTCCCATGAGTGCCCGCAATCTGAACACTGGAAAACTCGCATCTGAGCCATAGTGACAACGCCTCCTAAGACTTGTAATGGCAGACCTTCGGTCAGCGCTTGGGCGACCTTGCGTCGGGCCGATTCGACGATCCGGCCGAACGTCTGGCGCGAAACGCCCATCCGCTGTGCGGCCTGTTCCTGATACAGTCCCAGCAGGTCGGCCAGACGGATCGCTTCTAGTTCGTCGAGCGTCAATGTCACCGGCTGACGGCCGGCCGCTGAGCCTTCGACAGGGATGAATCGCCGGCAGCCGCCTTGCCAGGATACCCGCCGACATCGTTGTGGTCGCACCATTTGATTGACCTCTGCGCCAATTATAAGCATATGCTCATAATCCGTCAACCATCAGAAAAGTCTGTCGCTGGCCGACGACATCGCCTTTTGATCACGGACCGGGCCTGCCTTTTGCCAGCACCGTTGGGCAGCGCCGTTGGCCAGCCTGGTTGGCCAGCGCATTTGGCCAGCGCCGTTGGCGCGGATAACAGATGGGCCATTGTAGCGGGGTCCGGCGGTTATTTTCTGCGATTTTTTTCACAGGAATTGGTATAATGAAACGGGTGGCCCAATAATTCGCCCCGGCAACTCTTTTCTTTTGGGAGGGCGGGCCATGAAATCTTGCCGCGAAGACCCGAAGATCGTGGCGGCCGCAGAACGCCAGATGCAAGCCTGGGCGCTCAGTCAACAGATAGCCCAGCAGGCCGTCCGCCAAGAAGGAACTGGCCTCCCGGCGGCCCAATTGTGCAAGTATGTGGCGATTTCGCGCCAGACTGGCGCCGGCGGGTCGGAGGTCGCCCGGTTGGTCGGTCAGCAGCTCGGCTGGCCAGTGTGGGACAAGAACCTTCTGGAGCGGGTAGCCGAGCGTTACCGGCTCGATCGGACGATGCTGGAATTGGTCGACGAGACCGAAAGCAGTTGGGTGTACGACGTGCTGGGTACGTGGATGGATTGTCGGATAATCTCGCACGAAAAGTATGTCTCGTACCTGATGCGCGTAATTCTGGCTGTGTCGCGGCACCAACCCTGCGTGCTGGTGGGGCGCGGCGCACAGTTTCTTCTGCCCCGCGATAGAGGGCTGGCTGTGCGTCTGGTTGCTCCGCTGGAAGTGCGCGTGCAACGGGTGATGCAACAGAGGGAGCTTTCGGCCAGCGAGGCTCGCCGGTACGTGGAAGAAACCGATCGCGGCCGTGCGGAGTTCGTAAAGCGGTTCTTCCATCACGACATCGACGACCCGACGCTGTATGACCTGGTGATTAATACCGCCCGGCAAGGAATCGAAGGCGCGGTCCGTCAGATACTCTTGGCCGTTTGCCAGCCGGAACAGGCGCCGACCAGCGCGGCAGCCGGCAGGGCCAGCGAGTAGGCAAGCCCAGGGGGCCGTGCGAACGACCAATGCCGGCACGCGATTGCTGGCCTGATCGGGCTGCGGAGCAGCGCTATTGTGGCACTGGGTGGGCTTTCGGCTCGGGAGAAGGTCGCTGGGCTTGTCGACTCGGAAGGCGCGTGTTTCGCAGCGGTCGGGTGTGCTGCCTGATCGCCTCCTGCGCCGCCGATAATAATAGACATTTTTTCCCATATCGCTTAGGATAAGCGCATGGGATGCGCTCCGGGGTGACCTTATCGGGCGCCTCATCGGGTCGGGTAAACGGCGCTTTGGCGGAGGACGCGGCTGTGCGCAGGCGGCGGAAAACAAAATTTGCGCATTTGATGCAGTGGGGAAAACGGCGTGGCCATGACGGTGGTAAAACGGTGCACACAAGTGCTGCCCGGCCCACCGGGCAGCGGAGCCGCTTGCTCTTCGAGGCCCTGGAGAACCGCTGTTTGTTGTCGGGCAATCTGCTGATCAGCGAATTCGTTGCCGACAACAACGCGGGGCTTGTCGACGGCTACGGAAAGAACTCTGACTGGATCGAGCTGTACAACGCCACTGACGAGCCGCTGCTACTGCGCGATTATTATCTGACGGATAACGCTCGAAACCTCGCCAAGTGGCGATTCCCCGATATCACCCTTGCGCCCCGCTCGTATGTTGTGGTTTTCGCCTCTGGCAAGGGCGAAGATTATCCAGAAGGTTACGTGCAAGACCCTGCCGGTTATTGGCATACCAATTTCAAGCTGGAAAAAAGCGGCGAGTACCTGGCAACGACGTGGCGCGACCCGTCATCCGGTACTATTTATGTTCAGCACGAGTACGCACCGGTCTACCCCCAGCAACTGGGAGATATTTCTTACGGCTTGACTTACCTGGACACCGGCGCGCGGCTGATCGAGCTGGGCGACTCCGCCAAACTATTAGTGCCCACCGACGACAGTCTGGGTTCCGCGTGGATCAGCCCAAGCTACTCCGACGCCGCCTGGCCGCTGGCCGGGCCTCTGGGGGTGGGATATGAGGTTGTAGTGGCTGTGCCTGAGTCGGGAAGTGGCTTGTTCTACGGCCCATACGGGCCCGGTGGCACATGGAACCTGTATGAAGTCGTAAACATCCCGCGCACTTGGATCGATGCTCACAGCGACGCCCTGAGCCGAGTTCGCGCCGGTGTGGCCGGACATTTGGTCACGATTTCGAGCCTTGCCGAGAATCTTTTTATCCAAAGCATCTGCGGCGGCCTGAGCAATGACCCGTGGATCGGACTGACCGACAGCGATACCTTTGCCGCCCTGGGCGCACAAGAGTACGGCAACACCAGCTCATGGCCGTTGCCACCGGCCGGCACTCCGCCGACCAGCACGCAGCGCGGCGCGGGCTTCGTTTGGGTGACCGGGGAACCGTTTGTGTTCCAGCGCTGGAATAGCGGTCAGCCGGACGACGCCTCGCCCGGCCAAGACGGTGTATTCCTGTCCCGCTCCAGCGGTTTCTGGAGCGACGACCGCAGCGGCGAGGGCGCACAGACCGGTGTGTATCGTCCGTATATCGTCGAGTACGAGTTAGGCCTGCCCGACCGGGCCTTTTTGGCCGTGCAGCGGGTATCGTCCGCTACGCCATTGACGAGCATCGACCAGGCGGTCGAGTTGTTGCAAGGCGGCGCGGGAACGACCGTAGCCGCCACGGTGGTCAATTTCATCGATCCGCAGAACGCTGCGCCGGGAAGATTCACCAATAACGCAGCTTTTCCCGCCGATACTTCGGCCGACGACAACCACTTCGCCGTCAAAGTCAGCGGTGCCATCCGCATCCCCACTAGCGGCTCGTGGACCTTTCACGTCAACAGCGACGAGGGGTTCCGGCTGAGAATCCGCGGGGCAACCTTTGTGGCCGCTTACGGCACGGGAACGACCATCGCCGGAGACACTTTACAGTTCAGTGGGATGCGCACCGCAGCCGACTCGCTGGGCGTAGCCACGCTGGCGGCCGGCGATTATGAGTTCGAGCTGTACTATTTCGAGAGCAGTGGCGCGGCTGGATTGGAGCTTTCGGCTGCTTACGGCGCAAAGAGCGTGTGGGACAGCAGTTTCAAACTAGTGGGCGACTACTATAACGGCGGCTTGATGACGCTGGGGTTCGAGAACCTCATCGGCGTGAGCCTGCAAGAGGCGATGAAGGGCCGCGCCAGTTCGGTGTATTTGCGGCGCAGCTTTACGGTGGAAGACCCCACGTTGTTCGACTCCTTGATCCTCAACATGAAGTACGACGACGGGTTCGTGGCGTACTTGAACGGCGTGGAGGTTGCCCGCAGCGATAACGTCCCCACGTCGCCCCGCTTCGACTCGACGGCCGGCAGCGATCATCCCACTGGACTGGCCCGCCACGGAGTATGGTTCGACATTACCGCCTATAAACATCTGCTTCAGCCGGGGATGAACGTGCTGGCCGTACACGGCATGAACCGCTCGGCCGACGACAGCGATTTCTTCCTAATGCCAGAACTGCTGGCTATCGGCTGGCGGCCGGACGTGAGCCGGCCGACATACTTCGTCAAACCTACCCCCGCAGCGCCAAACACTTCGGCCGCCTTGGGCGTAGTGGCCGACACCAAGTTCAGCATCGACCGGGGATTCTATGATACGCCGCAATGGCTGGTCATCACCACGGCGACACCGGGCGCCGAAATTCGTTACACGCTCGACGGCAGCACGCCCACCGCCGCAGGTGTGGCCAAGACGGTCGCTAGCCTCACGCGCAGCGGCAGCACCGCCACGGCCATGGTGCTCAATCACGGGTTCGTGGCGGGCAACTCGGTGCAGATCGTTGGGGCCGACCAGCCGGAATATAACGGCGTGTTCGTCATCACCAGCGCCACGGCCAACACCTTCCAGTTCCAGGTTTCCGGCATGCCTGCCAGCCCGGCCACAGGTACAATCACCGCGCGGCTGACTCAAGCAGCGTGCTATACGTACACCGGCCCGATTCTCATCGACCGCACGACTACCGTGCGTGCGGCGGCGTTCAAGCCCGGCTGGACACCCAGCGACGTGGACACCCAAACGTATATCTTCCTGGACGATGTGGTGCGGCAATCGGCCGACAACGCCCCGCCCCATGTGGGCGAACCAGATATCATCAACGCCCGCTTCGATACTTCGGCTCAAGGGTTCACGTTTACCCCCAATGCCTTCGGTACCAGCAGTCCGGCGACAACCAGCGGCGAGTGGGGAGCAGCCTATGGACGCACCGGCGGCGGGCTGCGATTGTACCTAACCGGTCCCAGCGCAGTGCCCACCGCCGCAGCGTTCACCTCCACCTTCACCGTGGGCCGGAGCTTAAATTACGGCATATCTTTCTGGTTTCGGATGACGCAAGGGCCGGGTTTCTCGAGCACCGAAACTTCGCAGGTAATCGTTACCATCGACGGGGTGCGTTACGGGCTGGATGTCAACACCACGGTGCTTTCGGCCAACGGCGACAACGACAACCAGATCGACGTGTTCGGATGGCACATGTGCGGACTCAGCGCCAAGCTGGCTCCGGGAGCTCATTCCATCGCCGTGGGGGTCTACCGCAATGCCGCCTCTGGCGCCGACGACTGGGTGGAACTGCTGCTGGACGACGTGAAGATAAGCAACTGGCCGGGCAACTGGGCCCCGTGGCTGAGCAGCGTACCGGGCCAGGTGCTCGATTACGGAATGGACCCCAAAGTGTTGGAACATCCGGTGTGGGGACCGCGATTGAAGGACGCCCTGACCTCCATCCCCACCATATCCCTCGTGACCGAGCTGCCGAACCTGTTCGATCCCAGCACGGGTATTTACGTCAACGCCAGCGGGTCGGGGCCGGCGTGGGAACGCCCGGTTTCGGTGGAGTTGATCAACCCTGACGGGAGCAAGGGATTCCAAGTCGACGCCGGATTGCGGATCCGCGGCGGTTTCAGCGTTACCGGAACCAACCCCAAACATGCGTTCCGCCTGTTTTTCCGCGACCAATACGGAGCGGCGAAGTTACAGTATCCGCTTTTCGGGGACGAAGGGGCCAAAGAGTTCGACCATCTGGACCTGCGTTGCAGCCAGAATTACTCCTGGGCCTTCGGCAACAGCCGCCAAAACGCCGAGGTGCGGGAGGTCTTTTCCCGCGATCTGGGCCTGGCTATGGGGCAGGTACAGACCCATAGCCGGTTCTATCACCTGTACATCAACGGACAGTATTGGGGACTGTATCAGAGCGAGGAGCGTCCAGAGGCCTCTTTTGCGGCTACTTACTTGGGCGGCGACAAAGAAGACTACGACATTATCAAACACTCCGGCGGCGGAATCGAGGCTACCGACGGAACGCTGGATACCTGGTGGCAGTTGACCAAGACCGGTTTTCGCGTCACTACTTACCAGGCCAATGTTGCGGTGCCCAACCTGACGACCGCCTTGGCTGTGCTGGCCGACCAGTCGAAGTGGAGCGCGGTCACGACCAATTACTACGATCGGGTGAACTTCACCAACAACGGGGGCGACGGCCGGTTCGTCAGCAACAATGCCGCTTTCCCGGGAATAACCGCCAGCGACGCCGACAACTTCGTGGTGGAGGTGCTGGGGACGATCTACATTCCCATGGCCGGCGAGTGGACCTTCGGGGTCAACTGCAACGACGGTTTCCTGCTGCAACTGAGCGACGGCACGAACACCTTCACCAGTTCATATCCCAACGCCCGCACCACTGGCGGCGACACCTTGGCCACCTTCAACATCCCCGCGGCGGGTCCATACCGCCTGCGGCTGGTATTCTTCGAGTACACCGGCGCAGCGGGGTTAGAACTATTCGCAGCCAAAGGGCGGTACGCCAGCTTCAACGCGCAGGCTTTCCGAATGGTGGGCGATGTGACCACCAGCGGCTTCCGCGTCACTACTTACACCGCCAACATACCGGTAACCGACCTAGCAACGGCCGATTCGGTGATCGCCGATCCTTCCAAGCGCACCGGCGCTGCTACAGTGTTCGCAAGTGCGCTTAATTTTCTCGATAACACCGGTGCGAGTGGTTCGGGGGGAAACTTTGGCTTCAACGCCGCCTTTCCGGGCGATACCACATCGGACGACAACAACTTCGTGGTCGAAGCCGTGGGTCTGATCGAGATCCCCGCCGCCGGTCAGTGGACCTTCGGGGCAAACTGCAACGACGGCTTCCGGCTGACGCTGACCAGGGGAGTGTACAGCGATACGCTATCGCTCGACGGCACGCGCAGCTCAGCCGTGAACGCCCTGAAAGTGTTCAATCTGCCCGAGGCCGGCACCTACCAGGTGCGCGTGGTGTACTTTGAAAACGTGGGCAGCGCGGAGTTCGAGCTGTTCTACGCCCAGGGCAGCCACGCTTCGTTCAATAGCTCCTTCCAGTTGGTGCGTGATGTAGGCATTGCCCTGCCTTACAGCGGACCGGGACCTTTCTATTGGGAAATACAGGGGCTGAACCCTGACGGAAGTCGCAACCCCAACCTGCCGGTTCTGTTGAATGTCGATAGCCTCATCGACTACATGATCGTCATCTTCTACACGGGCGACGGCGATGCCCCAATCACCCGCGCCGGCACGGCGGTCAACAATTGGTACGGCGGGTGCAATCGTAACGGCGGCGACGGGTTCCACTTCTTCTCGCACGACGCCGAGCACACGCTGTCGCGCGGATTGGTGGACCGCACCGGGCCGTGGCCCATCGGTTGGGGCAATTTCATCCGCACCCAACCCCTGTACGTTCATCAAGAACTGATGATGGAGCCGGAGTACCGGCTGCGATTCGCCGATCGGGTGCGGAAGTACTTCTTCTACGACGGCTTGTTGACGCCCACGGCGGCTGCGGCTCGCTTCCGCGCGCTGGCCGAACAGCTCGGCTACAGCCAGCCCGATGCCGGACCGATGCTAGCCGAATCGGCCCGCTGGGGCGATTCCAAGAAGAGTCCCAAGTACGTCTCTAACATCACCTACAGCGGCACGACGGCCACGGTGACGCTATCCGGGCACGGGTACGTCAACGGCGATACGGTTTACATCTCCGGGGCCAATCAGCCGCAGTACAATGGCAGCTTTACGATCTTCAACGTCACCTCCAATACTTTCCAATACACAATGACCGGGGTCCCATCCGGACCGGCTACCGGGCAGATAACCGCTTTTCTGGTGTATAGCAAGAATACGTGGCTTGACGCGGTAAATTACGAGCTGAACACCTTCTTCCCTAATCGCACCAACGTGGTGCTCAACCAATTCCGCAATGCCAAGCGTTACAGTTGGGACCGGACCGAGTTGCTCGCTGCCCCGCTATATCCGGCCACCGCAGCCCCCGACTTCACGGTCAACGGCGCCGTGCGCTATGGCGGTCAGGTGCAGGCGACCGATTTGATACGCTTTACCGCCCCGGCCGGCACGATCTACTACACGCTCGACGGCTCCGACCCCCGGCTTCCCGGCGGAGCACTCAGCCCCACGGCGATCCAATACACCGGCACGCCGATAACCCTTTCGCAAAGCACGCTCATCAAGGCCCGGGCCTTAAGCGGAAGCGATTGGTCTGCTTTGAGCGAGGCGTGGTTTTACGTGGGCACGCCAGCCAGTGCCTCGAATCTGGTCATTACCGAAATAAACTACAACCCACCGGAGCCAAGCGCGGCCGAACTGGCTGCTTTGCCGGGTGTGACTGCGCAGCGTTTCGAGTTTATCGAGCTGCTGAACGTCGCCGACACGTGGATCGACTTGACCAATGTGCGTTTCGAGCGCGGCATTCGTTTCGATTTTACCGCCGCTGGCCTAACCCGGCTTGAACCCGGACAGTATCTCGTCCTGGCGGCCGATCCGGCGGCGATGGCGGTGCGTTATCCCGGCGTGGCAGTTGCCGGGCAGTTCTCCGGCGCACTAGACAACTCTGGCGAACGGCTAGTACTGTCGGACAGGGCGGGAACGCCGATCGCCGACTTCAGTTATCGGGACTCCGGCGATTGGCCCAGCCGGGCCGACGGTGCAGGCAGCACCCTGGAGTTGCGGCAAATCGGCTTGCCGTACCATCAAGCCGCTTCCTGGCGGAGTAGTCACGAGTATTTGGGTTCGCCAGGGCGGGCGGGTATGGATCGGCCGCTGAAAATATACATCAACGAAGTGCTTACGCACACCGATCCGCCGCTGTGGGACTCGATCGAGCTGTATAACCCCAATGATATCAGCGTCGATCTTAGTGGCTGGCTGCTCAGCGATTCCACGCTCGATTACCAGAAGTTCCGCATTCCTGCTGGCACAGTGCTCGGCCCAGGCCAGCACGTGGTCTTCGACGAGCAACAATTCAATATCACTTCGTACTCATGGCGCACCGAAGGTGCCAAGGGGCGGGTGCAGACCGAAGATAACGGCTACACGCTCCGACTGACTGGCGACACGTGGCGCAAAGCACCGCTGCGGTACATGGTAACGCCGGCGACGGTATTGGAGTTCGACTTCCTCAGCACGCTGGAAGGACAGTTCCACGGCATCGGCTTGGACATCGACGATCAGGCCGACCCCGGCTACGCCAACATCTTCAAGCTGTACGGCGCCCGCTCGGCCGGCATCACCGACTTCGCCGACTATGCTTCCAGCGCACCGGAGTGGAAGCACTACGTGATCCCAATCGGCCAGTACTACACGGGATTGATGAACTGGATGGTCTTGGCCAACGACGCCGACGCCCCGCCGCATAAAGCGGTCAGCCTTTTCCGCAACATCACCCTACACGAGGGAGCAGGCGGAGAGGCAATCAACTTTTCTTCGTTCTTTGGGCTGGACGGTGCACGGGGCGATCAGTTGTTCCTCATCGAGCCTGATCAGTCCGGCAGTCCGCGGTTTTTCATCGACAATGTGGATTTCGGCGCTGCCCGTAATGCCGAATCCATCGGACGGTATCGGGATGCCCAGGGCCGCTGGCACTTCACAGCACTTGCCCAACCGACGCTGGGAAGCCCAAACACCGTCGGCGGCAATGCGCCGTATGTGGGCAGTGTGGTCATCAGCGAGATCATGTATCACCCCGGCAATTTTGCCGACGCCGATCGGCTGGAGTTCATCGAACTTTTGAACACCGGCACGACGGCTGTCAATTTGACCAACTGGCGGCTACGCGGCGGAGTGGACTACGATTTCCGTCCGGGCACGATTCTGCCGGCCGGCGGCGTGCTGATAGTCGCCGGTTTCGATCCGGCCGATCCGCTGAACATGGTCAAGCTGGCCAATTTCCGCAGTTTTTACGGGATCGGACCGTCGGTGCAGATGGTAGGCGGTTTCAAAGGGAAACCGGCCAACGAAGGCGAGCGGATCCGGTTGCTGCGGCCCGACGAGCCACCCAACAACGAACCGAATTACTATCCCGGACTGACCGAGGACGTCGTCGATTACCAGCCCGTCAGCCCTTGGCCCGTCGCCGCCGCCGGTCAGGGGTATTCGCTCACTCGCGTCGATGCCGGGGCCTGGGGCTGCAACTTCTCCGCGTGGGTTGCCGCCGCACCCAGTCCCGGCACGGCGCGATTGCTGGCCGGAGCGTATCTGTTGTACAACAACTCGGCGTTTGATGGGCGCGACCCGGCAGCGAACCCCCTCGATGACAACGCCATCGCCATCGACAAAGCCCCTTTGCGGCCCGAAAACGAACAGGCCGGTTTCCGCAACTATTCCAGTTACAGCCGGGGGATCAACGGTTTGATTTTCGATCTGGCCGGCTTGCCGGTCCAGCCGACGCTGGAGACGGTCGGACAATTCTTCCAATTCAAGGTGGGCAACAGCAACAGCCCCGATACCTGGAGCACCGCGCCGGGGCCGGTAGAGGTCGCCTCTCGGCCGGCTGCCCCCGGCAGTACAATCAGCCGCATTACTGTCTTGTGGAACGATAGTGCCATCCAGAACCAATGGCTACAAGTTACGGTGCTGCCCGGGCCGGAAACTGGTCTGCCGCAGCCGGTGGTCTTGTATTTCGGCAATCTTGTTGGCGACGCTGGCGACGGTTCGACGCAGGCGGTGGTGGATCACCACGACGAGAATTTGGCGTGGGAGAACGACTCGGGATTTCGCTCGGTGGCGATCACCAACCTGTACGATTTCAACCGTGATCGCCGTGTGACGCTGGCCGACTCGCTGATCGCCCGCCGAAACGACGGCGCACAGTTGGTACTGTTGAGCTTCGCCGTCGGCCAGGGCCAGGGTATAACCGCCGGGCCATCCCAGCCGGATCAACTGCCGCCGCAGTTCAGCCAAGCGGCCTTCGGAGAAGCTGGACTGTTGCCCGAAGAAGGACGACTGTCGCCCGAGGAACGACAACTGTCGCCCGTCTCAGGCGAGCTGCTGCTGATCGAAGCGACGCAAGTCGCGCCCGAGGAAGCGGCGGAAGAAGTGCAGCCGCCGGTTGCCTTATTCGTGGCGGGAGGGGAACATCCGCCGCAGGCCGTGGTTCCGCTTCACGACATTGCCTTACTGGCCTTGCTGGCCGAGCACGAGTGCCCGCAGCCGCTGGACTGCATTACGCCAGTTCCAGACGCAGCAAGCGTACTGGCGTCGAGCACGACGGGCGATGCGGATGCTCCGGCACAAGTCGCGGCCCCACTGGTTGCAGCGCCGCCCGAGGCCATCGGGCATGACGCTCCCGCTAGGCTAGCCGTCGCGGAGGGCTGGGAGGCGTTTAATATCCCACAGACGGTCGTCCCGAGGGCTTCGGCAATCGCGCCCGCATATCTCCAGCACGAACCAGCGCCGCGCAGCACTTTGGAGGATTCGACAGCGGCACGCAGCCGACCCGCCGCCCATGGTGTTGTGCTTTCCGAAACCGATTCGGCGCTGGGCGTGTGGCAGTGGCTGTGGGAGTTTGGGGCTGTAGGCGGCAATCAGAACTCGAAGCGCAATATGCGGCGCGCCGAAGTGGACCAGTCGGCCAACATTTCCCTGCATCTACAGCCGCTGGTGTAGCCGACCGTTAGTCGCCCACGAATTGCGGCTCGACCAGATTTGGGATGATTCCCGCTGCGTGACCGCGAGAAAGCAGCTCCGCTATCGCTGTGCGTCCCTCCGGTCCCAAGTCTAGCGTCCAGCGGTTGACGTACATCGCCACGAACCGATCGGCGTCGGCGCGATCCAGACCGCGGCTGAAGCCCATCGCGTAAGCTAGTGCTTCGTCGCGGTGGTCCAGCGCGTAGCGGATGCTTTCCAACAACAGACGATGTACTTGGCCGATCGTTTCCGTCCCTAGGTCGCGCCGCAGCCCGTTTACGCCCAGCGGCAACGGCAACCCTGTTTGCTGGTGCCACCACTGGCCTGTGTCCAAAACCGGGTGTAATCCCTGCCGGGCATAAGTGAGCTGTCCTTCGTGGATGAGCAGTCCGGCGTCGATGCGGCGGCCGTTGTATTGGCCTGCGGCTACTGCTTCCGGGATGCGATCGAAAGGCACGATCTCCGCCTGGAAACTGTTGCCCAGGCACAGCCGCAATACCAGGTAAGCCGTGGTAAGTGTTCCCGGCACGGCGATGGCCGCAGCGGCAAGCTCCCGCGGCGATACAGGCTGGCGGGCCACCAGCAGCGGCCCGTAACGCTCGCCCATGCTCGCCCCGCAGGCACACAATACGTAGCGGTCGGCCACGTAGGCATAAGCGTGGACGCTCAGCGCGGTCAACTCCAGTCGGCCCTCCAGTGCCTGGCGGTTGAGGGTCTCGATGTCGCAAAGCTGATGCTCGAAGACGTACGGGCCGGGGTCTATCTTATGTCGGGCCAGCCCGTAGAACATGAAGGCGTCGTCGGCATCGGGACTGTGGCCGACTCGAATCAGCCTCTTCGCGCTGCTCATGTATCAGTTGGCTTGTGAGCCTGACAAAGTGCGGACTGACAATACGGACGCCCGATGCGTCTTCAGGCCATCTGTTATACTGGCGTCAGGCTTCTAGCGATAGCCCCTCGCTTGGCGCATCGATGGGCGAATCCACCGGCGGAATGGCACTGCTGTACAGCGGTGGCGGAGGGGATTGGCCATCAGCGGTGCTGGGCCTGTCGGCGGCGGATTGTCGGTGGGGCTGCCGTCGGCCGGCAGGGGATTGCGCCGCCTGTCGCTGGGCGGCCATTTTTTGGCAAAGCTGTTGCCAGGTGTCACGTTCGATTTTCAGCACGCGCAGTGCATCGTCGAGTGCTTTTGGGTTGCGCTGCAAGCTGGCTTCCACCAGACGTTGCAGGACGAAGGCATAGATGCTGGCCACGCGGCGCGCCAGTGGGGGATCAACTTCGTGGTTCAACCCGGCCAGCAACTCGCCGGTGATGTCCTGCGCGCGCACCAGCGATTCGCAGGCTTTCTCATCCTCGTCGGTTTGCCAGTAGTGTTTGGCGCGTTCGGCCGCCCGAATGGCCGCTTCCACTAGGATCAACTGGAGTTTTTCGGGCGTGGCGGTCAAAACCTCGTTGACCAGATAGCTTTCGCTAACTTTGTCAGACATAAGGGCCTTCCTTGGAGTAAGCCGGGCCTTGCTGGCGCCGGACAAAGGATCGAGTCACAGCAAATTGGCGGATTTGTTTTTTGCAGGGTTCGTCTTGTCGGCTAGTTGGTAGAGCCGGCGTAGGCGAATATTGTCGGTTATTGTTGGACAGTTGGCGCAGTGGACGTAGGCAGCTAGGGCATTCACGGCGCGTCAGCGTCGGTTGTTCGACGGCGCGGTCAGAATGTCGATATATCGAATTTGACTGATGTAATTAAGGTTGCTTTGCAAGCGGGCGATGGCCAACTCCAGCCGGTAAAACATGTTGTAAAGCCGTTCTTGCTCCCTCCCCAAAGCGGCGTTCATTCGTTCCAGCCGCTGCTGGTTATCGCTGAGCTTGTCGCTGATAGACTTCAGCCGGCTGCCAAGCAGCGACCGCTCGTCGTCGGCCAGTTGGTCTATCAGGCTGCCCAGCCGCGCCGAAAGGCCGGAACTGCTATCAGTGAAAAACTTGCGAACGCTTTCGGGGTGGGAGGCCAGGGCTTCGCGGAAACGGGTTTCGTCGAAGCTGAGTTCTCCGTCCTGGCCGATTTCGATACCCAATTCGCCCAGTGACTGATAGCGGCCCACTCCCAGGAACCGATCAGTTATCAGCCGGCCCAGGTCGCTGTCGAGCCTCAGTGCCGCCACGTCGCCGGCTAGTATGCCGGCGGTATTGTTCTCCAAGTCGTAAGCCGTCAGCTCCTTGAACTTGGTACGAAACTTGTTGTAGTTCTCCACAAACACCTTAACGCTGGCCACCACGTCCACGTCGGTGTTTTGCACCGTGACCGATACGCTCTGGCCGGTTGCTTTCTTGATTTCCAGGCGCACGCCGGGCAGTGCGCCGTCGAAGCGGTTCGAGGACGACCACAGCAGTAGCCCATTGGCCATCTCTGCCGGAGTACCCACCAGCAGCACGGCGTCCTGTCCACGGATGGTTTCGTTTACCGTCCAACCAGCCTGCGAGTCGTCGAACACCAGATTGCCGGCGCTGCCCGGCCGCTCGCTAATGATTTGCAGGCGATACGGGCGGAAGGAGCCGTCGTTGACCACCGTCGCCCGCAAACCGGCCCCCAGCGCGTTGATGTTTTCCGCCACATCGTCGAGCGAATCGGAGGCCGAGATTTCCAGCGTGTAGGTGGTCCTCCCGTCGATCACCAGGGTCTGCTGGCCTTCGACCTCGGCGTAGGTCGCTTCGGTCAACAAGTGCAGGTCGGCGGCAGTGGTGGACGTGCCTTCCTGCACCACCAGCCTGCTGGAGCCGCGGGCGGTATCGACCAAGCGGATGCCGTCGCCGGTGGGATTGATCTCGGCCCGGACATTGCTCGACAAATAGTTGATCGTTTGGATCAGGTCGCCTACGGTGACGATATTTTGATTGGCCAAGTTTACGGTGATGCGTCGTCCGGTGGTGTCGGTGATATAGAATGTGCCGCGGCGCACACCGGCCCCTCCGTTCAGGGCGGCCAAGGGGGTATTCTCGCCGATTATCTTCAAGTGCAAATCGCCGCTATTGACCGAATCGACTGCCGCGTTGACGGCAATTTTGAGTTTCTCGGCGGTTTGGGTGGCGTCGGTGCTGGCTACGATCAGATTTCCACTGGTACTGCCGGTGGTATCGGTCAGCTCGATTCCGTTGCCAGCCCGATTCACTGCCGCAGTTACACCGACCCCGGCTGCCCTGGTAGCAGTGTTGATCAAGCTGGTGACATCCTCGAGTGTTTCGGCGGTGGCGAGGTCCACCGTGGTCTGCACGCCGTTGCGGTCGGTGATGCTGATTTGGCCCAGGGTGCCGAACGACTGGCCGCCGTTCAGACTGGCCAGTAGCACGCTGCGCAAACCGCCTAGCAACCGCCGCCCGGTGATGACGCCCGCTTCAGCCGTGCGATCCAGTCCTAGATCGGCTAGCGTGTGGGTGCCATAAAGTGCGGTCAACTGGAACTGGCCTGTGCCGCTTGTCAGGTCGGTCAGCACAAGGCGCTGGCCAGCGGCGATGGTGGCGGTCAGTTTGCCCGGGGCAGCGGCGTTGATGCGATCCAGTATATCTGCTATCGTGTCGTCTGCGGCCGAAAAGTCGATCGTCCCCTGCGTGCCGTCACGGAGGGTGAAGGAAATTTCGGGCAGCGAAGCGCTGAGGCGAATTCCATGACCGTCGTTGAGCATCGCCGTGGGCAGAGTTGGGCCAAGGCTGACGATGTCCTGGCCGTCGGCGGTGCTTTCTGCCGTATTGATGCCTGCCAATCCCAACGCGGCGGCGGTACTTCCGCCTCTGACCTCCTGCACTATCAGGTTGGAAATGCTCTGGCCGGTATTGTCGATCAGCCGGATGTGGTCTCCGACGGCTACCGCAGTGACGTTGATCGTGGTGTTGTTGTTTATGGCCGCCAGCACGTCGTCGATAGTGCGCGCGGTGCTCAGGTCGATGTCGGCCCTGGCCCCGCTGCGGTCGGTTATGCGGATCGCTCCGCGCGGCACCCCTTGGCCGCCGTTGAGCGATTCCAGCGTTAATCCGCGCTGCACATGCGGGCCGAAACGGAAGCTGATGCTCCCGGCTCCGATCGGCTCAGTCCGACTGGCAAACGAAGAGCTGAGCCACTGCTGCGATTGTGCAATCCTCAGCGGCGTAAACTGATACGTGCCGTTGACCGGTGAGCCACTGACCGTAGCACTGAGCACCGCGGAATCGCTGCTGATGGCCTCGCGCTTATCGAAGATCGTCGTTTTTCCCAGGTTGACCACCGGATACTTGACCGCCAGCAACAGGGCCGACAACTGGCTAATAGCCAGCTTTTCTTCGCCCAGCAGGTCGGTGCGTCGCTTGAGCAAATCGCGGGGCCGGGCGGCAATGGCAATCAGTTTCTCGACGGTCTTGCCGATATCGATGCCCGACAGTAGCCCCACGTCAGACTGTATGCGTCCCATGGCTGGCTCGGCGCAAATTGGCAGGTTTGGTCAAGACCCTCGGCCTATCGAAAATATATCGTGGCACTCGGTGTAGGAAGATTAGCAACTTGCCGCGGAGGATTATTGTCCAGGCAGGATAGGCACGTTGTAGAAGTTGTAACGATTGCAGCGATCAGGAATGACAGCCGCGGGTGATTCCACGATACCCGTGCGTAGGGTGACGAAAGTGGAGCAAGGTTCCTACTGGCGAGCGGTTGCTCCGGCAATATTATAGCGGTTGCTTCGGCCATATTATGAAGCCGGTATAACGACCATATAATGGCCAATATGACCACTACCGACCGTTCGCCGCTTGAGATGCTCAGCACGCCGGTTCAATACCTCAAAGGCGTGGGACCGCAGCGTGCCGAGTTGCTTCATCGGCTGGGACTTAAGACCGTTAAAGACTTGCTGTTCTATTTCCCGCGCGACTACCAGGACTTGACCGACCAGCGCGATATTCCGCAGCTAGAAGAAGGAAAGCTCCAAAGCGTGCTGGGCGTGGTCGAGGAGGTCGAACTGCGCAGCCGGCGCTCCAGTGGATGCGTGCTGGGTGTGTTGATCCGTGCCCGAGGCGGCCACCTGCGAGCGCTGTGGTTCGATCAACCTTACATGCGCGACAAGTTCACGGTGGGGCAGCGGGTGCTGGTTTCGGGCAAACCGCGATACCGGGGGCTTGTCTGGGAAATGGCGCATCCGCGCGTGCAAACCGTCGAGGACGAACAGCCCGACTCGACCGCGAAAATCTTGCCAGTCTATCCGCTGACCGAGGGCTTGGAGCAGTGGCACCTTCGGCGGATCATCCGCACGGCGGTCGAGCAGTACGCGCCGGTGCTAGAGGAGGTGTTTCCGGCCGAGTACCGCCAGGCACACGACTTGTGGCCCATCCGTCAGGCGTTGCCGCAAGTGCACTTTCCCGACGATCGCGAAAGCTTGGCCAAGGCGCGGCGGCGGTTCGTTTATCAAGAGCTGTTGATCTTGCAACTTGCCCTGGCCATCAAGCGACAGCAGACGCAGTTGCGGCAAGCGCCGGTGTTGGAGGCCACGGCACTGATCGACTCGCGCATCCGCCGTTTGTTCCCCTTCGAACTTACCGCCGCGCAGAACCAGGCCATCGCCGAGATCGCCGCCGACATGGGTCGCGCGGTTCCCATGAACCGCCTGCTACAGGGCGACGTGGGCAGCGGCAAGACGGTGGTGGCGGTTTATGCGATGCTCTTGGCGGTGGCTCACCGACATCAAGCTGCGCTGATGGCCCCCACCGAAGTCCTCGCCCGACAGCATTATCTCACGCTCGGTAAGTTGCTGGCCAACAGCCGGGTGCGTTTGGCGTTATTGACCGGCGGGCTGACGGGCAGCCAGCGCAGGCAGTTGCTGGAGCAGATCGCCGCTGGTCAGATGGATATCGTCGTGGGCACCCAGGCGGTCATCCAAGAGGACGTGCAGTTCGCCCGCCTGGGACTGGTGGTCATCGACGAACAGCACAAGTTCGGCGTGCGGCAACGGGCCACCTTGAAGAAGGCCGGCCCCGACCCGCATTATCTGGTGATGACCGCCACGCCGATTCCGCGCACCGTTGCCCTGACGCAATTCGGCGACTTCGAGATTTCCACGCTGCGCCAGTCGCCGCCGGGTCGCCAGCGCGTGTACACCTATTTGCTCGGCGAGGCTGACCGGGAGCGCTGGTGGGAGTTCTTCCGCAAGAAGCTCCGACAGGGACGGCAGGGATACGTAGTAGCACCGGTCATCGAGGAGTCGGACACGGCCGAGTTTGCCAGTCTGGAACAGGTTTACGAGAGTCTGGCCAACGGGCCGTTGGAGGAGTTCCGTTTGGGCTTACTCCACGGACGGCTTTCGCCGCCGGAAAAGGACGCGGTAATGGAGGACTTCCGCGCTGGACGTATCCAAACGCTGGTGTGTACTTCGGTGATCGAAGTCGGCGTGGACGTGCCCAACGCCACACTGATGGTCATCGAAGGCGGGCAGCGATTCGGCCTGGCGCAGTTGCACCAGCTTCGGGGACGGATCAGCCGCGGGGGCTTTCCTGGTTACTGCGCCGTATTCGCCAATGCTGAGAGCGAAGAAGCCCAACAACGCCTCCAAGCGTTTCAATCTACCACCGACGGCTTCCAGTTGGCCGAGATCGACTTTCGTTTGCGCGGGCCGGGCGAGCTTTTCGGTGCCCGACAACACGGGATGCCCCCGCTGCGCGTAGCCGACCTGTTGCGCGACGCCGACGTACTGGAAGAGGCCCGCCGCGACGCTCAAGCCCTGGTTGAATCCGACCCGGGGTTGGCCAAACCAGAACACTATCTGCTCCGTCGCATGATGCTTAACCGCTACGGGCAGGCGTTGGAGCTGGCCGATGTGGGCTAGCACGCTGCGGGCCGATGTTGCTCGTTGCGAGTTGGCCTCTCACTCTCATCGCGGCGACTACGCCGGCGACATTGTATACTAGCGCCTTGCGGTGGATTATAATCACGCGCTAGCGGCGTCCAGCGGAACGAACCGCTTCCTGCCCATAGCCGCTATCGCCATGCGCCTGCGCGGGAGTCAACCACATGAATCGAATCGCAATCGCCACTGTCCTGTTGTCGATGATAAGCTGGGCTGGAGCTGGTAGAGATGCTCTCTCGGCTGATAAGCCCAACATCATCTTCATTCTGGCCGACGATTTGGGTTACGGCGACTTGGGCTGCTACGGGCAGAAGCTCATCCGCACGCCCAATCTGGACCGCATGGCCGCCGAAGGACTGCGCTTCACCGATGCTTATGCCGGCAGCACGGTCTGCGCGCCGTCGCGCTGCGCATTGATGCTCGGCCAGCACACAGGCCATTGCATTGTTCGCGGCAACGCGCGGGTACCGCTGCGACCGGAGGATGTAACGGTGGCCGAGGTGCTCAAGCGCGCCGGTTACCGCACTGGGCTTATCGGCAAGTGGGGGTTGGGCGAGGAAGGCTCTACCGGCGTCCCCAACCGAAAAGGGTTCGATTACTTCTTCGGCTATCTCAATCAAGCGCATGCCCACAATTACTATCCAGAGTTCCTTTGGCGAAACACCGAAAAAGTGCCCCTTCCCAACGAGGTGGAGCACGTTATCAACGGGCGCGACGTTTCGCCCTCGGGCGTGGCGACCAAGCGGGTGGTGTACTCGCACGATTTGTTCACCAAGGAGGCCCTGGAGTTCATCGAGCGCCATAAACAGGGCCCGTTCTTCCTGTATTTGGCTTACACTATTCCGCACGCCAACAACGAGGGCGGCAAGCAGGGGATGGAGGTGCCCAGTTACGAACCCTACCAGGACCGCGACTGGCCAGAACCGGAAAAAGGCCGCGCAGCGATGATTACCCGCATGGACCGCGACATCGGCACATTGTTCGACCGCTTGAAACAATTGGGGCTGGATGAGAAGACCATCGTGTTTTTTACCAGCGACAACGGCCCCCACCGCGAAGGCGGCTCCGACCCGCAGTTCTTCAACAGCTCCGGGCCGTTGCGGGGCATCAAGCGGTCGTTGCACGACGGGGGTATCCGTGTGCCGATGATCGTCCGCTGGCCAGGAAAGATTCAGCCAGGGGTGAGCGATTTCGTGTGGGCCTTGTGGGATTTCCTGCCCACCGCGGCCGAATTGGCCGGCGCGGAGCCACCGCCGGGTATCGACGGCCGCTCGATCGTTCCTACGCTGTTAGGCCAGAAGCAGCAGCCGGCCGAGTTCTTATATTGGGAATTTCATGAGGGGAAGGCTTCCTCGCAAGCGGTGCGCATGGGGCACTGGAAAGCAGTGCGCAATGCCCCTGACGCACCCTTGATGCTGTTCGACCTGCGCACCGACATTGGCGAGCAGAACGACATCGCCCGCCAACATCCAGAAGTGGTAGCTAAGATTACCGCATACCTTCAAACCGCCCGCACTGAAAACCAGTATTGGCCGCTGCGCACTGGCGCCGTGGCCAAACCGGCCAAGAAACCCGCCAGCAAGTAGTCCGCTGGAGCGCACGGTTATGGCAAACCGCCGAAGGCCCAGGCTTGTGGCGCGCGGTTGTATAGCGCTGCGTCGGGGACCGGAGTGTCGGCATGCTGTACGGCAAATGGTAGTCGAGCACGGTGCTTCGAAGTGAAAATGGTTTAATCGGAGGCGTCTCCATGGCTAATCGAGTACGTCGTGCCAGCGCTGTGTTGGGATTGTTGGTCGCGTCGTGGCTCGCAGAGACTTCGCTAGGCCAAGCTGCGGAAAACGCGGCGGGCCAACAGCCGCATCCGCTTCTAGCGTGGGTCAAACAGCATCCGCGCGAAGGTTCGGCCAAACCCTCGCCGCGGATGGGCTACGAGACCTCTTACGGCTACGATCCGCTGCGGAAGCTGCTGATTCGTTACGGCGGCCACAATCAGGGAGGCGGCGGCGAGCAGAACTCAGAAACCTGGACGTACGATCTGGCCACAGACACGTGGACGCTGAAGGAACCCAACGACGCCCCGCCCGGCGTTTGCTGCACCCAGCAAAACGTATTCCACGAAGGGCTGCGAAAGTTCCTCCGCTTTCGTTCGTTCAGTGGCAGCCACGGGTGGCAGTCGTATCGAGAGATAGCGCTGAAGGACAGCTCGGTTTGGGCTTACGACTTGGACAGCAATACTTGGCGGGCGATGCGGCCTGCACCTGAAATCTGGCCGCATGGGCTGCGCGGCGCGGCATACGATCCGATCCGTGGGGTGACGGTCATCCACGGCGGCGAAAATGCGGCCTACGGCACGGCGGCTTATGATCTGTACACCAACACGTGGCACGATCTTAAACCTAGCAGTCCGCCCGAAGGCGGACCGCCGCGCAACCTCTCGCAGCCGGGGTTCTGTTACGACGGCGCGCGCTTCATCCTCTTCGGTTCCCAGTTTGCCGACTACAACCAGACCTGGGCGTTCGACCTGGATGCCAATCAGTGGAGCATTCTGCCGGTCAAGGCGCATCCGCCGGCGGAAAAAAGCTGCCCAGTACTGGCCGCCGACCTCCACAACGGCATCGTGCTTTGCTCGGTGCTGGGCAAGCAGGGGCACGAGACCTGGGTGCTCGACCCTCAAAAGCCCGAGTGGCGCCGGATAAACGTGCCGCAGGAGCCGGATCCGTCTGGCGCCCGGAACCGCGTGCTGCTGTATTTGCCCGATGTGAATCTGTTCGTGCTGGAGAATCGCACCAAGGACGAGCAGCAGATCTGGACGTTCCGCTATGCAGAAGTGCCACCGCCGGCCAAGGCCCGGTGGCTGCCTGGGCCGCAGAACGTCCGCGCAGTAACCACCCAACGCGGTGTGAAACTGGCTTGGCAGGCGCCGCCGGGGGTTTCGTCGGCGCAGTATCAAGTCCAGCGCTGGGAAGCTGCCAAGCCTTGGGGACCGGCTGAGCGCACCACTGTGGCCACGACCACCAGCACCGAGCTGGAGGACTCAAAAGTAGAGAGCGGCAAGCTGTATTGCTATCAGGTCATTGCCACTGGGGCCGATGGCGTTCCCCGCCGCTCGGCTTTTGCGCGCGCCCAGCCGCCGGTTGTGCTCGATGTGCTCTGCGCGGCCGTTGAGCCGAAGCGCGTTGAGTTGTACTGGACAGCGCCGGCCGAAGACGCGGTCGGCTACCATGTGGAGCGGGCGGAGGTGGCTGTTTACTCCGCTAGCCAAGTGGCGCGAATAGCCAAGCAATATCCGCAGGCCTCCGAGTGGGCCGTCGGACAGGTGCGAAGCATTGGGCGGTTCGAGCGATTGACTACTAAACCCATAACCGAAACCAAGTTCGTCGATACGACAATCGACTTGGCGGCCGGCCAGCACGACCCGCAGACGCCTCTTACGGTGGAACGCCAACTGCGCCCCGACCAGCTCAACCCGGCCGGCAAACCCTACAGATTTGCGGTGTATGCTTATCGGGTAATAGCGGTCAATCGGCTGGGAGTGGAAAGCGGGCCCTCGCCGCTGGTGTTCACTTATCCATCGGCGGTACAGCATGTGTTTTCCAAAGAGGAAGAAGGCGGAAAGACGCGGCTGAAATGGCAGGCTCATCCCGCACCTGGTCTGAAGGGTTACTACGTGTACCGTTTCAACGGCCGCTGGGATACCGATCCGATCGTGCGGCTTACGCCCCAGCCTATTTACACTACCGAGTTCCTCGACGAGCAGGCCGGGGAAGTCACCCGGCGCTATGAGATCGTGGCCGTGGACGCACTGGGTCAGGAGGGCGAACCATCGCAGCCAGTATGGTCGCGTCGCGAGTGGCGACGCTTTTATGTGCCGTACGTCGGTCCGTGGCACCAGTGAATGGTCCGGTTAAACGGCGCGTTACAGTAACACGCGATTCGAGGCTTGCCCATGGACTTCATCGAGAGCCGCGCGACGGAAAAATGATCAAAGGCTGTGCGACGGAAAAAGCCTAAAGACTTCCGCTGCAATCGTCGGCCGAGTCTTGCCGTCGTCCCCGAGGCATCGCTCCGCCTGTAAGCTGATAGAAGCGGACATCGCGGCGGGCCATCTCGCGCAGCAAGGGGGTGGGCTGAGCGCGCGCTCCCAGATGCTCCAAGCTGCGCAGCATATTCAGCAGCCGCGTTGGCCCGAAGGTGTCGGCCCACCACAGCAGTCCACCTTGCAACTCTGGGAAGCCCAGTCCGAAGATAGCGGCCAGGTCGATGTCGCGCGGGTCTTGTACCTTGTTTTCTTCGATAATCCGCGAGGCTTCCAAAACCATCGGCAACAGCAGACGCATGAGTATCGTCTGCGGTGTGTGTTTCTCGGCGGGCCGAGCCCACTGGGAGGCCACCCGGTCGATGATCGCCTGCGCAGCCGGATTGGGCTGCCGAAGCGCGTCGGCCGAAGCTGGCTGTTTTGGGCTGGAGTAGACGAAAAACCCTGCCCCCGACTTCCGCCCCAGCAAGCCCTGCTTGACCATCGCCACCAGCAGCGGCGAGGCGGCAATCCGCTCGGGAAACGACTCGGAAAGAACCACCCCGCCCTGCAAAACGATGTCTAGCCCGATTTCGTCCAACAATCGCAGCGGGCCTTTCGCCCAGCCAAACTCGGCGGTCGCCTGTTCGATGGCCTCGATAGATGCTCCCTCCAACAGCAAATCCAGGGCTTCGGAAGCCAGCGGAAACAGCAGTCGGTTGACGACAAAGCCCGGCCCGTCTTGCACCACAATGGCAATTCGGCCGATCCGCCTGGCGTGGGCCAGCAGCCTGGCAATGGTGTGGGCGGAAGTTTTCGGGCCACGAACTATTTCCACAAGCGGCCTTTGCGGCACAGGATGACAAAAATGGAAACCGCAGAACCGCTCCGGGCGGGTCAGTGCGGCCCCGAGCCGTCCGATGGGAATGGTCGAGGTATTGGAAACCAGCACCGCCTGCTGGCCCAGCAGCGATTCCAGTTGCACAAGCAGCGCACTTTTTGCCGGAAAGGACTCCAAGATGCATTCGATCACCAGATCGCACGCCGCGGCTGCTTGTAAATTGTCGCTGATGGTCAATTGCGATTGCCATCCCTCCGGCAGCGGCGACGGCTGCGGAACATAAGCTGCTATCTGCTCGGCGATGCGCTGCACAGCACTGTCCAGTACCTGCGGATCAAGGTCGTACACCACGACCGGCACGGCATGGCGCAAGTGGGCGGCGGCGATCGAAGAGCCCATCAGCCCTGTTCCTACTATGCCCACGGAACTTATCGGCGGTGCAGCTCCAGCAACAGCACCAGGCTCCGGTTGGCTGCGGTTCCGCTCGAGCATCTGGCGGACGTTGCGCAACGCCCGTTGCTGCGCCGCAGTAAGCTTCGAGTTGCCCTGATCGCTTGACACTGGATGGTACTCCGTGCTGGGCCTGGTCGCCGGATCATCTTGCTCGCAGCGCGATACCATCTTGCTCAAGGCTTAGCCGAACCTTCGCGCGGATGCTGTTTGACCCAAGCTAGCAGCGGATGCGGAGAGATAACATTTTGCTCCCCGAGTAATGCACGCAGACGAGCTTGCAGCCTGCAACTTTTCGCAGCGCGTTCTGCGGCGAAGCGCAGCACCGAAGTACGGCTGTTGTTAGCCAATGGCTTCTGCTGCTATGGCCGCGCAATTACCCCCGCTCCGCGGCTGCCTGTCGACCGCCTGTTTAAAGCCAATGGTATTGAAAACGCGGCCTTAATAGCAGGCGTCAACCGCTCAAAGCAGCCAATTGCATTATCAGCCACATCGCCCGACGCCGCCCAGCCTAACAGGGAAGCCTACAGGATGCCATGTGAACGTGCAAGCGGAGGGGAATACGAGCGGGTTGACAGGACCGATTTATAAACGGCGTGCAGCGCTACCAGTCATGCGTGCGTGCAGCGCTACCAGTCATGCGGGAATGCCTCGTGCCAGCGTGCGGCGGGCCGCAACCGCATTCCGAGTACCGGGTGGTCGTGCTGCTGCCAAATTGGCACGGAGTCGGCCCGGGCGGCATCGGTTCACTTCGCGGCCACGGCGGACGACAGTTCACAGTGGCAGCAGTGGTAACTACGGTGTAAGATATTGTTAGAAAGTAAGTTACGATGTGACAACCGCCCGGAAACCTTATTGGCGACGTCAGCGGCACGACACTTGCACCTCCTGAAGTTTGGCCGTTGCATAGCGCTGTGTATCACGCATGTTTTGACGGGCCGCAAGCATGTTGATCAGGACGCCATCGCTGCTGATCACCGACGACGACGCTGGGTTCCGCCAGACGCTGTGTGGCGTGTTCGCGCGGCGCGGATTCCGCACCCTTGCGGCCAGCGACGGCCAGGAGGCACTAGAAATCGTCTGCCGCGAGCCGGTACACTTGCTGTTGCTGGATGTTCACATGCCGCGGTTGACCGGCCTGGAAACTCTTCAGTTGGTCAAGCAGATCAACGAATTGCTGCCCATCATCCTGCTGACGGCTCAACTCGACGAGACCATCCTTCAACAAGCCCGACAAGCCAATGCCTTTTCGATACTCCGCAAACCTGTGGCGCTCAACGAGCTGACCGACGTGGTCGCGCAGGCCATGCGCACGGCATACAACTGGGAGTACCCCTACGGCTGAATAACTCCACACAGAGGCCGAAATGCCCCAACGCCGGTATGGGCTGAATCTCCAGTAATTTCGTGCGGACAGCGTCTTCGCTACTCGGCGCATCTATTCAGGTACGTTGTTACAGCAGTTGAAAATTGCTTCCCCAAAGTGCCGCTAAGCAGTGGCATGGTGGATGACCTGCGGTGCTGGCGGCCGCCTCTACCCACGGGGGTGCTGCGGCATTTCGGTTTTCGGGTGGATGACCTCGGGCGTTGGCGGCCGCCTCTACCGGCAGGCAATATCGTGCTACCTTGTGCGCCACAGACTTAAGCAACGGCACGGTCGGAAAGCAACAGCGATGGTTCTGCACGCATCGGCACAAGCTCCGCCGAAGCCGCAGCTCCATTTTTGCGATCACGTCGGAGCAATCGCGTTAATAGCTCTTGCGGACGTACTGCGCTTGGCGCTGGGGGCCTGCGTGTGCCCGGTGGTCGATCTGTGCACGAAAATGTGGCCGGCGGCCGATTTATTCCAACGCTCGACTTTTTGCTGAACATACGCATAGTTTCACTGAGGGCCATCTGTGCCTCAGCGGCATTGCAACGCGCTTGTCTCAGCGGGAGTTCGACGGCTTTTTGCTTCTGGTGAGCGGTTTTCTTTATTTCTCGCCAACGTTGGCAAGCGGTTTTCTTGGGCATTGGGTTGCTGGGTTGATGGTGCGGCGCGAACAGGTCTTGTCGAACTGAAATCCCGTCGCCGCCAGAGCTTGGGAAATCTGTACCGCGGGTTGGCACCTCGACGCGGACAATTTTTTCAAATTTGGCCTTGACCGGTTTTGCTGCTGCGTGTATTTAACCGCTCCCTTCTTCCAGTTCCAGAAAGCTAATCGGAAAAGCTAATCGAGTTGCTTGTCAGGCTTGCCGGGCAGTGGAAGGGTCTCAGCCGACCACGGCCGGCAGAAGTTCGTCAGTAGCAAACAATCCGGTGGGGGCGTCCTGCCTGCGCGGCAGGAGTGCCACTGGCCCTGAAAAGTTTGAACCTATCGGCACAACGCGCGTATGGAAAGGAGAATCGTGTTGAACACGACCGCAAGATTGCTGATCGTTCTGGGCGGCATCACGCTGGGACTGATGGCAGTGGCAAACCTTTTTGGTTTGCGGGATGCCTCGAACGGGGCCTTCGGCGAAAGGGCATCGCTGGCTGCCGAGCCGACGGCCGGACTTACCGCCGAGCAAAAACGGCGGCAAGCGGCTGATCTGTTGGCGCGGGCGCGCGAGGCCATCAACGCCGGCGACCTGGAAGCCGCCGAAGCGTTGATCTCGCAGGCCGAGTCGTTGAAAGTCAGTTACAGCCTGTTGTCGCTGGAAGACACACCGGCCAAGGTTCGCAAGGCCCTAGAGCAAAAACGTAAAACTGCCGCTGAAGGAGCCAGCCGTCCCAGCCAGCTCTTCTCACCCGGCTCCGGCCCCCGGCACTCCCACGCCCCGGCCAGCGACCCGTTCGCCCGTCGCGAAGCCCCGCACGGCGCAGGCGGAAGCATTCTGGATCAGGCGCGGGCGAGGCCCTTGCCGGCGGTGGACAACCATCCCGGTGTGCCCGCCATGCCGCAGGGCGATACACGCAGTTCGCCATTTGGCCGGGCGGTAGCCACTTCGCCGGCTGCCGAGTCGCATAGCGGCTTACCAAGCGGGTTGGGCTTCGGCGGACCGCAACCCCCTGCGAGCAATCTTGCCAATTTGCCAGGCGTTGGTGGCGGCACAGCGGACATCGCCGGGACAACGCCGGCCGGCAGCGGCAGCGGTCTGGAGCTGTTGCGCGCGGCGCGGAAGGCGCTAGCCGTTGGGGATGTTCGCCGGGCACAGACTCTGCTGCAACAAGCCAGAGCACAGCAAGCCCAATTCGACCCCATGGGCGACACGCCCGAGCGGGTCGAGGCGCTTATCCGCCGCCATCAAGATGTAATGGCCATGCCCAACAACACGGAAGGTTATCGTCGTGCTTATGCCAAGCTGTTGATCGAGCAGGCATACGGTTTGTTGCGCTGCGGGGACCTGTCCGAGGCCGAAGAACTGGCCAACCAAGCCGCCAGACAAGGCATAACTTACAGTCCATTCGAGCAGACACCCCAGGACTTGTTACGGCAGATAGCTGCGGCACGGCGACAATTCGGCCCGACCAGCTACGGCGGGAGCGCCCAGGTCCAGTTCGCTTCGCAGGCAAACGACGGCCTTCTGGGCCGATCAGGAGGCGACGAGGGGCCACCCTCCCCCAGTGTGCCGATAGGCAACGTGACTCCGGAGCTTCGCCAAGAGGCTTTGGAGCTGGTGCGCAAAGCGCGCGAGGCGCTAGCGGCCGGGCAATATCAGTGGGCTGAGGATCTGGCGAAGCGCGCCGCGCGCATGCGCCTGCCCGACGAGGTCTTCGGCCCGCCAGAAAACCAACCCGGCCAGCTTCTGTATGAAATCCGCGTGGCGCGCAGTCGGCAATCGGAAGTCCTGCCGGCCTCGGCGACTTATCCGGTCACTCATGCCGGGGGAACCGGACCGGCGGACCGTCCGGCCGAGCGGGCATTCTATCAGCCTCACGCCGACGGCACACGAACGGTGCTTGCCGGGCATGAAAGCGCTGTGCGTCCGGACAGCTACTTCACTGTGGCGCAGGTTCCGACGCCTGCGCCGCCGCGCCCCGAGGGTAACAACGAGCTGCGCCCGCCCGCACAACCCCGTGAAACGGTCGGCATGTCGCTGTTGCGGCAGGGCGAGGAGGCGTTGCGCGCCCACGACAAAGATCGGGCGTACCAGTTTTTCCGTCAAGCGGCCAACTACATGAACGAGTTGGACCCCGAGTCGCAGCACCGTTTGCGCGAAAGGCTCACGTTGCTTTCCCCGCCGGCGGCGCGTCCCGGCGAGCAGCCCGGCCGTCCGGCAGCCGAAGAAGCCGCCATGGCCCTGTCGGCCCAGGCACGCCAGGCTTACCAGGATGTGCTAGCGCAGGAAAGCAAAGCGAAGGCCCTCCGGGCCTCTGACCCCAAAGGTGCCCTGAAACTGTTGGAAGAAACGCGCACGCGGGTCGAGGGCGCCGGGCTGGATTCCGCCACGCGCAACCGGCTGTTGGCTCATTTGGACCGGGCGATTGCCGAGACGAAGCAGTTCATCGAGCACAACAGGCCGCACATCGACCTGGAGGAACGCAACCGGCAGATTCTAGACGATATCAACCGACAACAGAAGTTGAAAGTCGAGGTGGAAGCCAAGTACGCCTTGCTGGTCAACGAGTTCAACCGGCTGATGGACGAGCAGCGATTCGAAGAAGCCGAGGTAGTGGCCAAGCGGGCGGCGGAGCTTGATCCGCAGAACCCCGTCAGCCAGCAGCTTCTGTGGCAGTCGAAGTTCGTCCGCCGGTTCATGAACAACGAGGCGGTCAAGGCGGCCAAAGAGGACATGTTCGTCCGCGCCCTGGGCCGCGTGGAAGAAGCTGCAATAGCCTTCGACGACATGCGTCCCTACCAGCACGGCGATGCACGCCAGTGGGAGCAACTGACGCGCAGCCGGGCACGGTTCGCCACCCAGCGTGGCCGGGCCCGCTCGGAACGCGAAATGGAAATCGAGCGCAAGCTCCGCACGCCGGTGTCGTTGCAGTTCCAGAATGCCTCGTTGGGTCGGGTGTTGGATTACCTGGCCAAGGTGGCCGACGTAAACCTCTATCTCGACCCGCAAGGTCTGGCTCAAGAGGGCGTGACCACCGACACGCCGGTGACGATCGACCTGCGGCAGGAGATCACTCTGAAAAGCGCGCTGAACCTGATTTTGGAGCCGCTGCACCTGAAGTACACCATCAAGAACGAGGTGCTGAAGATCACCAGCGAGCAGACGCGCGACAGCGACCTGTACCGCGTAACCTATAATGTGGCCGATCTGGTGGTTCCCATTCCGCACTTTGTCCCCAGTCCACGCATGGGGCTGGCTGGCGCGGTACACGACGCGCTAGGTAGCTTTGGGTACGGGGGCGGGGCGGCTGGTTTCGGGGCCCTCAACATGCCTTTGGCCGTGGTAGCCAGCAAGGACGGTTCCAAGGGCAGCGCCGCCATCAACCCCGCGGTGCTGGCCCAAGTCGGGGGGCCCTCGATGGCCAACGGCGCCGTGCCCACGCGCAGCGGCCCGATCGGTTTCGGCCCTGGCGGTCTGGGCGGCGGCGCGCAAGCCGACTTCGACAGCCTCATCGACCTGATTACCACTACCGTCAGGCCAGACACGTGGGACGCTGGCGGCGGGTCGGGCACCATCGCTCCGTTCGAGACTAACCTGTCGATCGTCGTCAGCCAGACTCAGGAAGTCCACGAAGAGATCGTCGATTTGCTGGAGCAACTCCGCCGCTTGCAAGACTTGCAAGTGACCATCGAAGTGCGGTTCATCACCCTCAACGACAACTTCTTCGAGCGGATCGGTATCGACTTCGACTTCAACGTGGACGACAACATCGACAGTAAGCCCGGACAACCCTTCGGACGTATTGTCGGTCCACCACCGTTCATCGGTGCCCCGCCGACACGCGACTTCCAAAACGTCGATCACGGCAAGAATGTGACCGTCGGCTTGTCGCCGCAGTTGACCACCGGCATGAACCCCGATTTGCCCTCGGTATTCGCGGCCGACCTGGACATCCCCTTCCGGCAAAACAGCTTCGGCTTAGCCGTACCGCAGTTCGGCGGCTATCAGGCCGGCGCCGGCGCCACCCTGGGCTTCGCCATCCTCAGCGATATCGAGGCCTTCTTTTTCATCGAGGCCGCCCAAGGCGACCGCCGCACCAACGTGCTTCAGGCGCCTAAAGTCACGCTGTTCAACGGCCAGCAGGCGTTTGTGTCCGACACCTCCCAGACGCCGTTCGTGATCAGCGTGATCCCGGTAGTGGGCGATTTCGCCGCTGCCCAACAGCCGGTGATCGTGGTCCTCTCCGAAGGCACCTTTATGACGGTGCAGGCGGTAGTGTCCGACGACCGCCGCTTCGTGCGACTGACCCTGGTGCCCTTCTTCAGCCGCATTGGCGACGTGCAGACCTTCACCTTCACCGGCACAGAGACCACCACTACCGACACCTCCGCCGAAGGCTGGGTCAATCCGCTGGACTTGACCAACCCCAGGCGCAATAACAACACCAATCAGTCGACGACAACTCGTTCGGGCACCACCGTGCAACTGCCCACCTTCTCGTTCGTGACGGTCACCACCACCGTCAGCGTGCCCGACGGCGGCACGGTGCTGCTGGGCGGCATCAAGCGACTGCGCGAAGGGCGCAGCGAGTTCGGCGTGCCGATACTCAACAAGCTGCCCTACTTGAACCGGCTGTTCAAGAATGTCGGTCACGGCCGCGAAGCCCAAAGCTTGATGATGACCGTCACGCCGCGAATCATCATCCAGGAAGAAGAGGAGGAGAAGCTGGGCATCGCCACGCCGTGACAGCCATTCGTTCGAGCCGGCAAACCTCAGGGCTGGGCCGGTCGAAGCGGCAGCCGCCCCTCCGGCCGCAGATAGGTCGCCCGGCCACCATAGACAAAAAATCGCCAGGCACGCCATAGACCATCAACCTTAAAAACTTGTCGCTCGAAGTCCTGCTGCGAACGCCCTCCCGGGACCGTCGCCGGCTATGCCCCCCTAGCCGGCGATGGTCGTTTCTTGGGCCTGCAAGCAGCGACGTCCCACCGGCCGCCGCGCATTGGCATCTGGGACGCTCACCGCTCGGCGATTACGACCTGCTACTCGGCTAGCACCCAACCACGCCGGCCCCTGGTCTCAAGGATTGCACCAGCAATCCCCACGGCATATAGTGCTTGTGTGTCGCAGGAAAAACCGATTATTGACGGCTGTTGCTTCCCGGAGGATCGGCTTATGAACCGCATAGCGGGCGAAGTGGTGGCACAGGCGCTGATGGGGGCGTTGGCGGTGCTGGTCGCAGTGCAGTCGGACGAAGCGCTGTGGGCCGCAAACAGCCAGACAGGCGAAAAACCCAACTTCGTATTCATACTGATCGACGACCTGGGTTGGACCGACGGGAGCGGCCTGGGAAGCAAATTTTATCAAACGCCGCACATCGACCGTCTGGCCCAGCAAGGCATGACCTTCAGCGACGCCTACGCGGCTTGCACTGTCTGCTCCCCTACCCGCGCCGCAGTGATGACCGGCCGCTACCCAGCCCGGCTGCACCTGACCGATTGGATCGCCGGCCACAAACGACCGTTTGCCAAACTGGCGATTCCCGACTGGAAAATGCACTTGGACCACGAAGAAATCACCATCGCCGAGGTGCTCAAAGCCAACGGCTATGCCACGGCGCACATCGGCAAGTGGCACTTGGGCGGCGACGAATATCGCCCGGAAACGCAAGGTTTCGACGTGAACATCGGTGGGGACCATCGCGGGCAACCGCCCAGCTACTTCGCCCCTTACCGGATTCCCAGCATCGCCGAAGGCCCGCCGGGCGAGTATCTGACCGATCGGCTTACCGACGAGGCGGAGCGCTTCATCGAGCGCAACCGCCAGCGTCCTTTCTTCCTCTATCTGGCCCACTATGCAGTCCATACCCCAATACAGGCCAAAAAAGACTTGATCGAAAAGTACCAGGTCAAGGCACAGCCAGACGCACCGCATCGCAATGCCGTGTATGCTGCGATGCTCGAAAGCGTGGATCAATCGGTGGGGCGAATTGTGGGCAAGTTGCGGGAACTGGGAATCGAGCGGCGCACAGTGATTTTTTACACTTCCGACAACGGCGGGCTGGCCGGAGTTACCAGCAACGCTCCGTTGCGGGCAGGCAAGGGCAGCCCGTGGGAAGGTGGCGTCCGCGTGCCGCTGATTGTGCTCTGGCCGGGAGTGACACGGCCAGGAAGCACCTGCGCCGAGCCGGTCACGAGCGTCGATTTCTTTCCCACCATCATGGAAATCGCCGCAGCGCAATGGCCGGTCGTCGAGGGGCAGTCAGCGTCTACCCACTCGAACCCGGCAGTGCCAGCCACGTCCCAACGCGCCCAGCCGCCTACGATCGACGGCGAGTCGCTGGTACCGCTGTTGCGGCAGAGCGGGCAGTTGAAACGCGAGGCCATCTTCTGGCACTATCCGCACTACCACCCCGGCGGCGCAACGCCCTACGGGGCAGTCCGCAAGGGAGATTACAAGCTCATCGAGTTTTACGAGGACGGCCGGCTGGAGTTGTACAATCTGCGCGAGGACATCGGCGAGCGAAACAACCTGGCCGCCGCGATGCCCGATAAGGCCGAAGCGCTCAAACGCCTGCTGGCCCAGTGGCGAGCTGCCGTAGGCGCGCAGATGCCGCGGCCAAACCCCGACTACGACCCTTCGCGCGACGGCAAGGGCAAGCCGGCGGCCAAACCAAAGCCTGCACCGGCCAAGCCGAGCGCTCAGAGCTGCACAAAAGTTAACAGTAGAAAGGTGGCACCGCTGGACAAGCTGCCACGTGCCAGCAGTGTCATTGGAGGCTGAGCACCTGTAATCGCCAGTGCGTAGAAGGGCGAAGGGCCGAAGGCTACCGGAGTGAGCTATTGCTGTCGCTTGAGCTGCGCTAGGCGTTCGGCCGCGCGGCGGTCGATCCACGAACCGGGATATTCATTCCGCAGTCGCTCGAAGGCCGCTATGGCCTCGCCGATCTTGCCCGACCGAGCAAGCGCATCGGCGGCCTGGAACTCCTCGGCGCCGACCGTAAGCACCTTGTGCGCCATGCGCACGGCCTGTTGCTCGGTCATGGCGGCGGGCACTTTGGTCAGCACCGGCGGATTCGGGTCGGTCAGCAATCCAAAAGCTGCTGCATTGCGTTCGCGGAACAGTCTGGCCCGCATGTCGCGCTGGTAATTCATCGCATCGCCGCCTTCGCGGCCGCCTAGTGGATCGATGTCGGCGATAGCAAGATCGTCGGCGTGTTGCGCTTCGGCGATGATCTTGCCTTGCGGCGAGATGATCATGCTGCCTCGGCCCCGCTGCGACACCACGATGTACACGAAGTTCTCCACCGCGCGGGTGCGGAATGCCGCCCGGCTGATCTCCTGATCTCCGATCGCCGCCCCGCCTAGCGTCAGGTGGAAGATCACATCCGCCCCGGCCAGCGCCAGGCAACGCGCCGCCTCGGGAAACACCATGTCGTAGCAGATCAGCATTCCCACGGTGCCCAGGTCCGGGGTGTTGAAGACGGGAAAACTATCGCCCCGCCGCTTGTTCATCTCCTGGATAGGCATGTTCACCTTGCGGTAGCGGCCCAGCAGTTTTCCGTCGCGTCCCAGCAGGAAGGCAGTGTTGTACATCGTGCCGTCGGGTTCCACCACGTCGTTCGAGCACAGGATGTACATCCGGTGCTTCGCCGCCGCAGCCCCGAAGCGGCTGAGCATCCGCTCCACCGCCCTTGGCAACACCTGCTGTGCCAACGACTCGTTGGCCGCCAGCCAAGTGCCCAGCTCGAGAGTATCCTCCGGCAGGGCCGCCACGTCGCAGCGCTGTGCGGCGGCCCGGTCTATCAGCCCTTCCAGCTCTGCAAGAAGCTGATCGACCTTGGCCAGCACGGCTTGCGGCTCTCGCAGCCGCCAGTCGATCACCTGCCACCGCGGTTGAACGGCTGCCACGCGGACCTGCCGGCCGGCAGTCGTCTGCCCCGGCGCGTCCGCCGACTCCGCCCCCACACCCCAGACAAACAAAAAGTGCCACACCAACCAACCGCCCAAAAAGGTCATTTTCCTCATCGCTTCACCTCTAACGTCGGACAGTCTTTCGCAAGGTACAAGGGCAAACACTGGAATAACCCACCCATAGCGACCCGCAGGTGATCATGTCGGCCGCAACGCTACCGGAGCGGATATCGCCGCAGGAATAACCTGTCGGCTTAGCCGCCTCGGTTTGCCATGCGGGGCAACTACCGGCCTCAATTCCCCAAACAATACAAATACTTGTCCGAGCGCAGTAGCAAGCGGTTACCTGCCGCGGCCGGGCTGGCGTTGAAGGTGCTGCGGTCTCCCAGGTCGTTGATGGCCAGAAGCTCGAATTGAGGTTTGGCAGCTACGACGAAGGTTTTGCCATCGCGGGTCAGGTAGTACAGGCGCCCCTGGGCAAGCAACGGCGAAGCAAATATCTGGCCGGCCCGCTCCAGCCGTTGTTCGTAAACCAGCCGTCCGGTAGCGGCCTCGGCACAGTAAACGATGCCCACGTTGTAGTTGGCCCAATACAGATGTCCGTCCAGATATATGGGCGACGGAACATTTGTGCCTTTGACGCTGGTCCACAGCCGGTGGGTGGCGGTCACGTCGCCGCTGCCGCCGGTGCGAACCGCCAGCGATGCCGTACCGCTGCGCCCGCCGAAACAGTACACCACACCATCGGCGGCCACCACGCTAGGAACCATATACCAGGTGATGTCCGTCTGGCAGGACCACAGCGGAGCGCCCGAGTCGGGATTGAAGGCCAACACCTTGCCGATGATGGCGACGATCAACTCCTGTCGGCCGGAAGGGGTAGTTACCACCAGCGGCGTATTCCACGATTCTTTGATGCCCTCGGCCTTCCACACCTGTTTGCCGGTGCGCCGGTCCAGCGCTAAGAGCGACTGGCTTTCCACGCTGGCGTTGACCAACAGCAGGTCTTTGTATAACACGGGCGAGGCGGCGCTACCCCAGCCATGGGTGCCGGAGCCAACGTCGGCCTGCCAAAGTTGTTGGCCTTGGTGGTCGAAGGCGAACACGCCCGACTTGCCGAAGAAGACGTACACGCGCTGGGCATCGGCGGTGGGCGTGCTGGCGGCGTAGCCGTGTTCGCGGATGTGACTTTCTTCCGGCAATTTGGCTGGTTTCTCTCGCTGCCAGAGTATCTGCCCGTCGCTCAGCCGCACGGCGAGCAAGTGCCGCCGGAGCTGTTCCAGGCTGCCGCCGGGCTGGCCGGGAACAAAGTAGCCGCTGTAACAGGTAACGTACACTCGATCGCCAAAAACGATCGGGCTGGAGGCCCCTGGACCGGGAAGCTCGATGCGCCACACGACGTTTTTCGTTTGGCTCCATTCCAGCGGCAGCCCCGTTGCATCGCAGACTCCCATGCCAGTCGGACCGCGAAAGCGCGGCCAATGGGCTTCGCCGCCCGATGAAGCTGTTTGCTTAGCCGTTTTAGGGCCTGTAGAGGGTTTCGCGCTGGCGGCGGATTTGCCTGCGCCTGGAAGCTTGCCCGCCGCCAAATTGCGGATGTACTGCTGATCTGCCTCGGAGAAGATGCTTATCTGGACAGTAAATTGTTTGCCGTCGGCACGCTCGATCCTCACCCGCTGGCCCTGGACATCCAACACCCGGGCTTCGATGGTCCGCCCTTGGTTGTCGGTAAATCGCCGATACTCTTGCCGGTCTTCGCCTTGCTGGGCAGCACAGGCCGCAAAAATCGCACTACCCAACAATGCTCCCGACAATGCAAGACATTGCAGAAATTGTCGCATTGGTCACCTCTTCACGTGGCAGGGTGGGGGTTTCAGCTACCACGGAACAATCGCCGATGGTGCGCAGCAGCCGTGCAGACCGCTCACACGCTGTCAGGTACAACCCATGGCGCGCGATACTGCGGGCGTTTGAGCAACCGATTGGCTTCAGACGATTCGGGAAACGTCTCGCTTGCCGGGTCGAACCGCAGCTTTGTGTTCCCCACCCGCCACGCGATGTTCGCCAGATGACATAGAAGTACCGACTGGTGTCCCTGCTCTACGTCTGCATTGGGCAGTCCTCCGGAGCGAATGCAGTGGATGAAGTTTTCGATGTGCGGGCTGTCGCCGGGACGGCCGTAGCATTGCTCGATTAGCTTGTTGTCGGCATCGAACACCTGCCAACCGCCGCCGTGCCGCCCCAGGTACATGAAGCCTTCGGTGCCCAGCAGTTCGATCTTCGTGGCACAAAATTGCCAATCGGGGAACAGATCTTCCTGACGGATTTTCTGGGCGATTTTCTTCATGTAGGGCATCCACAATGCCCCCTGGAACAACAGGGTGAAATTGTCGTACTCGTAGGTGGCGTATTGAGTGTCGGGTGTGTCGCGGCCGTCCTGCAAGACGTATATTCCGCCGGTGTGAGTTACGGTTTTCGGCGCGGGCGGGTCGCCCAACACGAATCTGGCCAAATCGAGCTGGTGCACCGCATCGCCGGGGATCGGCCCGCAACTGAACTCGGCTGTATTGAGCCAGGAGCGACCGGGGATATAGGGAAGTTTTTGCGCCGGACCACACCACAGGTCGTAGTCGAATCCATCGGGCGGCGGTTGTGGGCTGCCCAGTTTCTGTTTCGAGTGTTGCATCAGGTTGTACACTCGCACCAGTCGGATTTCGCCCAATTTGCCGGAGCGCACCAGGTCGCGCGCAGCGGCGGCATACGGGGCGCTGCGGCTTTGCATGCCCACGGTGACCACGCGGCGGTACTTGCGCGCGGCCTCGATCATCTTTCGGCCTTCCCAGATGCTATGGGCCATCGGCTTTTCCACGAACACGTGTTTGCCGGCCTGGCAGGCCAGGATGGTGCCCAGCGCGTGCCAGTGATCGGGCGTGGCATTGACAATCGCGTCTACCGAGCGGTCGTCGAGCATCCGGCGGAAATCCTGGTGGAACTGGGCCGCGCGCCCTTGGGCTTGCTGAACCATCTTGCTGGCGTAAGCGGCACGGCGGGAATCGGGATCGCACAGGTAGGCCACGTGAACATCCGGTCGCGAGGCGAACATCGTGGCCAGCGCGGTTCCCCGCCCGCCGATGCCCATCACGCCTACGACCAATTTCTCGTTGGCCGATGCGGTCTTCTCTTGTGCCGACTTCTCTTGTGCCGATACGGCGGGCGCCATGCCTGCGGCGCTCATAACTGCCGCTGCCCCAAGCGTTGCCTCGATAAACTGTCGCCGGCTGTGACTGCTCATGGAGTTTTCCTTGTGAAGTGGCGTTGATTTGCCAAGCGATCGCGTTGCAAATATGCATTACGGAAACGCACGGAACTACGGTCGAGCCTGCACCTGGGCGTCGTGCGGAATGTGTCGGTTACTTTTTTATTTTCTGGGAACCATCGGGCCGATGTACTTCGTGGCCACTACCACGTCGTCATACCATACGGTGCGTGTCGAGCCGCCTCCGCTTCGCGCGTAGGCGTCAGGCTCCAGATACAGATTCAAATGCACAGTGTTGATTTTCAGTCCGTCACTCGACCGCCAATTGATGTTGCGGAACTCGCCCGTCTTTTTGCCGTTGATCCAGCAATCCAACTCGCCGTCTTCTTTCCCGGCGGTGTTGGCCTTGACACGCCATTCCACGCATATCCACGTTTCCAACGGCGGTACGAAGTCGGGCTGCCCTTGGAACCAATTGCCCCAGTAGTTGCCGCGTCCGTCGGGTTTCATCTTCCACCAGTACGCGTAGAAAATCAACGCGCCCGGCGGCCCCCAGCCGCGATCCGGTCGTCCGATCGGCTCCAAGGTGGCCCAGAAAAACCTATCTCCTTCAGGCGCCTTGCCTGCGCCGCGAAACTGACCTTTCCCCCAATCGGCCCTGAAGCCGCTGCCGCCGTGGCTGTGGTATCCATAGTCGGTGCCATAGCGGACGTAATGGCGCATGTACAACTCGTCGAAACCGGGAGCGAAGCGTTTCACCAATGTGACATCCGAATGACTCTGGCGATGCAATTGTGCCCGGGCCGAGCGCTTGCCGCGGGCGATGGCCGGTTCCGCCTCGGCCGTCAGCCCAGGCTCTTCTCGCTGGGCATTGCGAATCCGTCGAATGGAAACTTCGTCCCACCGATGGCCGATCTGCCCCGACTCGAAGTCCTCGTGGAACACCACGGCAGGGTCCTTGTCGATGCCTACATCCCCGGGATAGCGCGCCGCGATCCCACTGTTGCCCTGAGGAAGCATACTGGCGCTGACCTCGTAGGCCAGCGGCAAAGATGCGTCGGCACAAAAGGCTTGAGTGGCTCCCCACAGCAACGCAGCAGCCAAAACCGGCCTGCTCTGGAGCATTCTCAGCTTGGCAATCATCTGTACGCTCCTTTCACTCAGGGTATTTCGGCAGTGCATCCTCCGAGGTGGCCATTGCAAAATCGTCCAGGTAAATCCAGCAATCCCTGTTGTTCTTCGCTCGATCACCCCACTCCGCATGGTCCCCCATGGTCGTCGGCATACAGAATACCTTGTGCCCCCCAACCTTGTCCGGGGGTATCTTCCAGGAGAAATCGGGCGTCACCCCGTCGATCCACTCGGCCACCTTGACCGTCTTTCCGCCCAACGGACGTAACCATGCCTCATACCTGGCCGATGTAGTGGAAGTGTCGAAATGCAGTTTCACCAGCGTCCAGCGGTTGGCCACAATCCGTTCCTCCAGGCTTGTCTGGCCCATCTTCCACCGGTTATAATCCGGTCCCTTCTTGATGTTGGCATACGGGCCATCTCGTCCCATCGATTCGGCGTGTAACAGTATTTCCTGGTACGAACTAGCTTCTATTTCTCGTGGTTCCTTTTCACCCTGGAGCCACACGTAGCTGGAGTGCCGAAATACAAACAGCCACAAAGGATAGGTTGGATAGCGCCCGTCCGGGCTGGGATACAGGAACTTTCCGTTGGTGAACCCGCTCAGTTGGTCTTCTTTGTCCTTCGGATCGTCGTAGTAGTTCAAGTAGAGCCAAAATTGGAACCATACATCGCCCGGCACCTGGTTTGCTGGGCCCTGGGGGTCCCCGTACGCCAGGTAAAAGTCGGTCTGGGTCTTGAGCGTCCCCGGGCGGCCTTCGATGGCCAGCACCCGCCGGGAGTTTCGTCCAGGAAACTTCCCCTTGTAGCCCGGAATACGATCCACGGTATACAGGTACCCACCTGCCCCTGTTCTGCCTGAGTTGATCGACTTTACCCCAGACCATTTCCCCTGGGTGATAAATGCCGGGCGCGGGTTAACCTCGTCCCGCTTAACCTCGTACTCGAAGCCGTCGAAAAACAGCAGCTTTCCCGCCGGGCTAGCCTGTGCCTCCCTCGATGATGCACCCTTTGCCTGAGCCTGGTTAGATTCAGCTTGGGCGGCAGGGGAAGTGTCCTCCGCCACGCCGACCGTGCCCGCCCCCACCAATCCCACCAACGCCCACACAACCGCAGCCTGTACCACAGGCCAACTGATGTTCCTCATGGGACTCTTCCTCATGGGACTGTTCCTCATGTATCAATGGATATTACATGCAAGCTATTAAGCAAATGTTTGTGGGAAGGAACAGCTTCGACCGTTGTGGTGAACCTCAGCGTACAATGGCGGTTCTCCGCGGAGTCTTGCCTGCGCGAAAAGGTGATGATAACCCGGGAAGTTCCCCTTCGCCCTGGTAAATGGCCGCCAGCGCCAGCCACGCCCCAGCCTCCGCAGCGGTGCAGCGGGGACGATCCCACACGTCGATCTTCACCCAATCGCCCAGGGGAATCAGTGTGCTGCGGCGGATAACCTGGGCCAGATAGTTGCCGAAAGCAGGGCACTGAGCCAGCGGCCCGGTGATCACCACTCGGTGCGGACGAAGGAAGTCCACCAGGTTGGCAAGCCCCAAGCCCACTTGCTCCAGAATGCGCACTAGCGGTTCGTCGGCTGGGTGGAAGGACCTGAGGCGCTGGATAAGATTCGCCGCCGGATCGCTCGACAGCCGCTGCAAATGCGCTGAACTGCAAATGCGTTCCAAGCATCCCCGGCGGCCGCAGATGCACTGATCGGTGTCCACCGGCAGCCGCATGTGCCCTAGTTCGTTGCCGCCGGTGACACACCCGCGGTTGGGTTTGCCGGCGGCCAAGAAGACCGCTCCTACGGCCCCATCGCCCATGTGGGTCAATAGCACGTCTTCCTGGTGGTCCTGATGCTGGCTCAACAGCCAATAGGCGGCCAGGGCGTGCATGTTGTTGGCCAGCAATACCGGACGGTCGCCCACAGCGGTGTACAAACTATCCAACGGCGTGCACGGCTGCGGGGCCGTGGCTGAGCTTCTCAGGATGCACCGCGACTGAGGGTCCACGAAGCCCGTGGTGCTGATTCCTACTGCCAACACTCCATCCAGGCCTATTCTCTCCACAAACCCGCAGGCGGCAGTCACCAACTCTTTGGCCTGCCGGGCGGCGTGCTCGTATTGCACGCCCAGGCGACGACCAAGAAGGTTCAAGTCGCAAGCGCTCACCCGACCGGCCTCGAAGGCCACTCCTATCACTCGCCTTCGTCGGCCGTCGATTTCCAATGGGCGTCGGGGACGCCCCGGGCCGATGCTCTGCGGGCCGCTTTCGCGCAGCAAGCCTTGACGGATCATTTCCGCCGCCAACTCTCCGACGGTGTTAGGCCGGAGCTGCATGTAGCGATGCAGTTCCTGGCGGCTTAAGGGGCCGTGGCGACGGATCAATTGCAGCACTTGGGATTGACGCGAAGGAAGGATCATATTAACGAAGATGTTTTCAACCGGCGCGGCTTTGTGCAAGCTCTTTGCACAAATCAAGCAACTCTGTCGCACCTTTAATATCGCTACCGTTAGTATTATATGTGTCTAGCAAGGCCTGTCAAGCGTTTTCAGGGGTAGCGGACGGTGCTCGGGTAAAGCGCGGCTGCGGTAAGGTTGTCGGCCAGCGGCAAGAATGTTTCACCGCGGCCAGCGGTTGGTAGGCTGTTCTCGGCGCCGCCAGCGGTTGGTAGTCTGTTCTCGGCGCGGCCAGCAGTCACTTTTCCGGCAGTTGGACTCCCATTTCGGCCATCAGCAGCTTCATGTCTTCCCAACAATCTTTCTTGGCGGCTGGGTTGCGGAGCAGATAGGCGGGATGATACGTGCAGATGACCTGCGCGCCGCGATAGCGGTGAACTCTGCCGCGCAGTTTGCCGATGGGAGCGCGGGTTTGAAGCAGATTCTGAGCCGCACAAGCGCCCAGGCAGCAGATGAACTCCGGGCGAATGATTTCCAATTGGCCTTCGAGGAACTCGCGGCAGTTTTCGGCTTCCTCCGGCAAGGGAGTGCGGTTGCCCGGCGGTCGACACCGCAAAATGTTCATGATGTACACGTCTTGCCTGCGCATCCCGCAGGCGGCCAATATCCGGTTAAGCAATTGCCCGGCCGCTCCTACGAATGGTTCTCCTTGCCGGTCTTCGTCTTCGCCTGGCGCCTCGCCGACGAAGACCAGCCGGGCGTACGGATTGCCCACGCCGAAGACGGTTTGCGTCCGGTAGCGGACAAGCTCAGGGCAGCGGGTACACTGGGCCACCCGCGCTGCCAACTCCGACAGTGCCAAGACTCGCTCGTCGTCGCGCGCCGGTGTGCCCAGGGCCGCCCCGGCCGGCTCTGGCCCAACAGCGGCCGAGCGAGACGCTGGGCTTGACTTATTCGTCGACTCTGAGCTTGGATTGTCTGCCTGTGTGGCTTGGGTACGATGAGAGCTTGTTCCGCTCGGGGGTTTTCCGGGCTGTGCGCGCTCAAGCGGCCGGCTGGGTAAGCTCGGGCAACCATGGGTGGCCGAAGCGGGCAAATGTGTCACCCCGGCTTGCTGGAGGCTCTCCAGCCGCTGAAGCAGAATCTTTCGCAATTGCTCCGGGAAGTTCATCTGTGCGTGGCGCGCGTGCAACGGTTCGACAACGTGAAGCCCGGACAATCGCAACCTAATCCCTAGCATTCGCAACTCATGCCCAGGGATTTGCAGCCTGATGCCGGGCAATCGCGCAATATCCGGTCAGCGTTGATCGATGGGTAAGTACTTGGTCTCCGGCAGCCCAGTGTAAACCTGTCGTGGACGGACGATCCGGTTGTTGGGGTCGATGTGCTGCTCGCGCCATTGGGCGATCCAGCCGGGCAGCCGTCCGATAGCGAAGCACACCGTGAACATATTCGTGGGAAAGCCGATGGCGCGCAGCAAAATCCCGCTGTAGAAATCGACGTTGGGGTATAACCGCCGCTCGATGAAATACGGGTCGCTCAGGGCAAGCTCTTCCAGTTTTCGAGCGATGTCGAGCAACGGGTCTTTCCGCTGCAACTTGGCAAACACCCGATCGCACACTTCTTTGAGTATTTTCGCCCGGGGATCGTAATTGCGATATATCCGATGCCCGAAACCGTACAGGCGGAAGGGGTTGGTCTTGTCCTTGGCCATGCGGATGCATTCTTCGGCCGTCATGCCGCCGGCGTGGATGCGCTCGAGCATTTCCACCACCTCGACGTTTGCCCCACCATGCAGCGGCCCCCACAACGCGCACACCGCCGCCGCGCACGAGGCGAATACGTTTGCCCGAGCCGAGCCGACGATCCGTGCGGTGGTCGTGCTACAGTTTTGCTCGTGGTCGGCGTGAAGAATGAACACCAGGTTCAGAGCGTCTTCGACTTCGGGCGTTACCACATACTGCTGGTAGGGAATGGAGAACATCATGTGGAGGAAGTTGGCGCAGTAGCGCAACTTGGGGTCGGGATAAATGAACGGCAGCCCGCAAAACCGACGATATGAAAACGCTGCAATCGTTCTGACTTTGCTAATCAATCGTGCGGCGGCCGCCTCGAACGACTCCTCGTCTTCGATCGAAAGGAACTGCTGGTGGTAGCAGGCTAAATTGTTGAGCGTTGCCGAGAGGATGGCCATCGGGGGCGCGTCCACGGGAATCTGCTGGAATTGGGCCTTCAGGCCTTCGTGCAACAGTTCGTTGGCCGTCAGCAGCTCGCTGAAGCGGGTCAGCTCTTCACGGTTGGGCAGCCGGCCGAAGATCAGCAGCCACGCCACCTCGACGAAGTTGGGTTTATCGACGAACTGCTCGATCGGTATGCCGCGGTAGCGCAAAATGCCTTGTTCGCCGTCAATGAATGTAATCTCGCTGCGGCACACCGCCGTGTTGGCCAACGAAGGGTCGAAAGTGGTAACTCCGGCCGTCTCGTACAGCCGGGTGATGTCGATTGCCCGCGGCCCTTCCGTGCCTGCGATAATAGGCAGTTCGTAACGCTTGCCGTCGATTATCAGCACTGCTTTATCCGATTTATCCGACATTTCTCACCTCAATCGGCCCACAGTGATTGATTTCAGACAGCCTAATTCTAGGGCAAGCCAGCGGTTACGCAATACCGCCGGGTATGCTGAAGGCTCCACGCTACAGTTCCCCTTGCCGCTGGTCGAAGCTACAGTGTTGAGGTTCAACCGCTGCAACTCCTGGAGCTGGCAGCCGGTTCCCTTCGGGGTGATAAGACCTAGCGCTCCGCGGCAGCTACTTCACCGGCCCGAGCGTCTGCCTCGAGGTGGCCTTGTAGGCGATAAAGCCAAGCGATGCGCGGGTGCCGACGAGGAACTTGCTATTTCGATAACTGCCGTCCCAACGCTACAATCCCGTGCGATGCAGCGGATTCGAACGATTGTTTCTCGTTCGTCGGCTTAAGTGCTTAATTAGAGGCTATAACAAAACGACATTGCTCGGTACTGCTTGCTTAAGAAGGAGGCTGGTCGAGCCGTTTGGGGGTTGTTATTTGGTAGGCCTTTTTGGTGCGGTTTACGTCGGCTGGTGGGATTGGCTTTAGCGGCACTGGGCGCGCGGAAAACCGGCAAACACCGCCGGTGGCCAGCGGCGCCATGGCGCACCAGTTACGGTAACATCAAGATAGTCCGGTTGCATAGACGCCGGAAACTTGTTGACTGACAGCAAATCGGACGGCACTGGCTTGCGACTCTCCGACTGGCTTTAGCTTCAGAGCAGCAAACGACCCAAACAGCAAGCGTGCCGCTCCACGAATCCAGAAGTAGGGGTCGAGCGGATGACCGGCTGGGACATAGCGATGATGGCTGTGGCCGGTTACTTGGCAGTGACGGCCTTGATACGGCTGACTCTGCGGCGGCGCGAGCAGATGTACGATGAAATCCGCCACCATATAAAAGACAAAGACAAAGATAAAGAGCAACAATCGCAGCTCAAGGAGAAATCTGGCAGAACGGTGTCTCAGACAGCCGCTCAAAATTGATGATCCGCTGGGCGGCTGCGCCAGACGGCTGGAGTGCCAATGCACGACGGCAGACGGGCTTCAGGAGTGTACAGCTCTGCCATCTTCCAGACGCACCATCGGCTGGGTATGGTAGGTGGTTCCTCGGTTGGAGCAAACAGTCCCGGCGGTTCTACTGTAGCCACTGGCTGATTTACCAATCCGCAACTGCGGCGATCCGCAATCTGGCAAACGCCAGCGGACCATGTGGCACAGTTTAGTCGGCCAACTCCGCTGCGGCCGGCTCGTCTAACTGCCCCTGTTAAAACAGCCTTTTTGCTGCGCATAATGTTGGGGCTGTTCGATAGGGATTTGACTTTCTTCCGGGCGTGCCATGCCGAAAGATTTTCTTGCTGGCGTCAAGCCGCAATACGACGTGATCGTTGTCGGCGGCGGTCTGGCCGGTCTGACCGCTGCCAACACCTTGGCCCGCGCAGGCCATTCGGTGCTGCTGCTGGAGCAGCACTATAAGCTGGGCGGACTGGCCAGTTGGTTCCGCCGGCGCGGCGGACACATCTTCGACGTTGCCCTACACGGCTTTCCGGTGGGAATGATCAAGAGCTGCCGCCGCTACTGGAACGAGCGGATTGCCGAACGGATTGTGCAGCTTAAGAACATCCGCTTCGACAACCCGATGTTCGCCCTGTCGACCACTTTCGACCGGCAAGATTTCACCCGCTTGCTGACCGAGCGCTTCGGCCTGGAGCAGCAGACGGTAGAAAGTTTTTTCGACGCCGTGCGAACGATGAACTTCTACGACGATCAAAGCATGACGACGGGCCAGTTGTTCGAGCGCTACTTCCCCGGTCGTGCCGACGTAGTGCGCTTGTTGATGGAGCCGATCACCTTCGCCAACGGGTCAACGTTGGAAGACCCAGCGATTGCATACGGCATCGTGTTCTCCAACTTCATGTCCAAGGGGGTTTATACGTTTCAGGGGGGAACCGATGGGCTGATGCGGCTGATAGCCGAAGAGCTGGCCCGAAACGGTGTAGACGCGCGCCCCTGCTGCCCCGTGCAGAAGATTAAGGTGCATCGCCGCTGCGTGCAAGCCGTGGAGGTGGCCGGCCGGACTATCAAGGCCCGGGCTGTGGTATCGAACGCCAATCTGCTGGGCACAATTTTCCAGTTGGTGGGGGAAGAGCACTTTGATGCCGATTACTTGCGACAGGCGCGCCAAGTCCGCATGAACAATTCCAGTACTCAGGTGTACTTGGCGCTGCGGCCGGGGGAAATGATCGACCCAAGCTGCGGAGACCTGCTTTTCAGCTCCACTGCGCCGGCGTTTTCCACCGAGTCGCTGCTGAGCCGCGAGGTGACCAGCCGCACATTTACGTTTTATTATCCGTGGATGAGGCCCGGCACGAACCGCTGTTTAGTGGTGGCCAGCGCCAACGCGCGTTACGAAGATTGGGCCGCTTTGGGGCCAGAGGAATATCGTCAGGCCAAACAGGTCCTGATCGATCAGACCATCGACCGGCTTGAACAATACGTGCCCAATGTGCGCAGCAAACTCGACTGGGTGGAATGTTCCACGCCGGTAACCTTCGCCCGGTACACGGGACATCTTGAAGGAGCCAGCTTCGGCACCAAGTTCGAGGGGCTGGCCGTCAGCCGCGCGTTGCCGGAACAGGTCGCCGGGCTGTACCACGCGGGCAGCGTGGGGATTATCATGTCAGGCTGGCTGGGTGCGGTCAACTACGGCGTGATCGTGGCCAACGAAGTGGACGCTTACTTGATGAACAACAACTCGTCGCCGCAGCAGGCGTGCCGAAAGCAGGAGCTGGTATGAGTCGCGAGCAGATAATGCAAGCCATACCCCACCGGGAACCGTTCCTGATGGTCGACCAAGTCGTATCGTTGAGCGACAGCTACGTGGTGTGCGAAAAGACTTTTACCGGAGAGGAGTTTTTTTTTGCCGGGCATTACCCGGACTATCCCGTGGTGCCAGGCGTATTGCTGTGCGAAGCAGCCATGCAAGCGGGTGCATTGTTGCTGTCGCGCCATTTGCCCAACGACGGCCAGAAGATTCCCGTGGTCACGCGCATCTACGATGTCCGTTTCCGGCGGATGATTCGCCCGGGACAAAAAATCCGTGTGGAAGTGGAGCTTAACGAACGCTTGGCCGATGCTTTTTACTTGCTTGGGCACGTGAAGGTGGACGGTCAAATTGCCGCCCGGCTGGAGTTTGCCTGCACCCAGGCAGAAAAACAATAACCCGACCGGTGGTTGCAGCGTGTAGTAACCAGAAGCGGCCCATCAGGGGCAGCGAATCAGGATCAGATAGTCGGAATCAGATAGTCAGACTTGTTGGTCAGAATCAGGTAGTGGGAATCTGGAAGTCGGGGACAGGCGCAGACTGCTCCCGCCGCCAAACCGACCAAGCAGTTTTGGGCCGATGTTGGCTGACCCTAAATGAGGGTTTGTCTAATTTTCCTTGTTTTCCTAATTTCGCCGGTGGCACTCCTATCCGGTGTTGCCCGGTTGCGGCCAGCCACGTATACTCCCGCTGCGTTTACACTAGCAATCGTAGTGTCGTAGCGTCCGTTTCCTGGCATTTGTTCCCCCCGGCCTAACACGGCGACAACCTGCTAGCATTGCCGCCGAGGGGAAGGCCTCTGGCTTGGCACCCGCACGGAGGCGGGAAGTATGTCTGGGCAAAGAATCCTTTTCATATTGTTTCTGACCGCCGCGGTGTTCGTCTTGGGGATGCCTTGCGGCCCGCAGGCAGTGCACAGCGCCGAGGCCGTGGGCGGCAATACCGCCTGGCGGCCGGCAACTCCGAGCGAGCAGTCGGCGGAGGTGCCCGCTGTACGCCCGGAAGGATTGTTGCCGGCCCCGGCAGCCAGCTCGTCCGCCTCTACCGCTGCTGGTACCGGCGGTGGATCATCGGCAGGTGCGTCTGTGCCATCCACAGCTCACGGCGGCGCGGTGCCAGGTAGCGGCCGCGGGGAGAACGCCGGGCGTGTTGTCGCGCGTGTGACGCCTGGCAACGGAACATTGCCCAGCGAGCATGGGCAGATCTGGCGCGATTACGACATTAGTCCATACACAAATCGCATTACGACTGTGCAGCGTCCGCAACAGACAATCATCGACTGGATTCTGCGCGAAACCGGTTACGAGACATGGCACGGCGAAGCGGTTACGGTCCTGAGCGCTGACCGGAACGTACTGCGCGTCTATCACACACCGGAGGTACATACCTTGGTAGCGCAGGTGGTCGAACGCTTCATCGCCAGCCAAGCCGAGCCGTTAGCCTTCAGTCTGCGGGTGGCATCGGTCGATCATCCCAACTGGCGTGCCAAGGTGCATCGCGTCTTGCGGCCTATCCCGGTGCAGACCGCAGGCGCTAACGCCTGGCTGATGGAAAAGGAAGACGCCGCACTGCTGCTGGCCGATTTGCAGCGCCGTTCCGACTACCGTGAACACGGCTCTCCGCACTTGTTGGTCAACAGTGGGCAGTCGGCAGCCTTGACCATCAGCCGCACCACTCCCTACACGCGCGACGTGCTCTGGCGACAGGACTTGGCCGGAGGATTCGAGACGGTAGTTTCCCGCGCCGAGGACGGCTTCGTCGTCGAGCTGACTGCGCTGCCGTCGGTCGATCGCAAACTTATCGACGCTATCATCCGCTGCGAGGCCAGTCAGGTGGAGCGGCTGGTGCCGGTGGTCCTCGACGTGCCTACGCCGGCGGCTCCCCGGCAGCGCATGAAGATCGAAGTGCCGCAGGTGGTACACTTCCGCTTCCACGAGCGGTTTCGCTGGCCGGCAGACAAAGTGCTGCTGCTCAGCATGGGAGTCGTGCCTTCACCGGACGGAAAAGGCACGGGCGGCATAGCTCTGCCTTTCGGAGTCACGCCGGGCCGAAGCGATCTGCTGGTGATGGTCGAGTGCAAGGGACAACCGCGCCAGCCGAGCGGGAGCCCCGCCTCCGCAGCACGCCACACCCGCGGCTACCAGGGACAATATTGATGCGCCGGCTGCTCGGTCCAGCGCTAGCTACTGGCGCCAGCGCTACGATGCACGTGTTCGCCGTAAGACTAGTTGCGACATTCTGCCGCGGTACGGGCATCGGCGCGCCGCGGGAGAACGATTCCCGCCTCAATCGCTTTCAGTCTGCCGCAGGATCAGCGGCAATTCGACGAACACTTCGGTACCCTGCCCCGGCGCAGTGCTGATCGTCACCTGTCCACCCAACAAGCGTGCCCGTTCCCGGATTCCGCGCAGGCCGTAGCGTTCCTGGGCTACGTTGTTCAGTTCAAAGCCCACACCCCAGTCTTTGACCAGCACCGTTATCTTGTCGACGCCTTCGAACAGTTCGATGCGCACCTTTGGGGAACGGCTGTGGCGGCAGGCATTGGTTAGGGCTTCCTGCACCACGCGGAAGATTGCTGTTTCCAATGGCTGTGCCAGTTGCTCGGTTTCCAGGTCGTGGATGAACTCGATCTCCACGCCGTGCCGCTGCCGGAACTCGGCTGCCAGACATTCTATCGCGGCCACCAAGCCCAACTCTTCCAAGGCGGGCGGGCGTAGACCGCTGATTAGCCGTCTGGTTTCATCCACCGCGGCGCGCAACATGGATAGTGCTGTGTTAAAAACGTCGCTTGCTTTCTTAGAGTCCTGGTCCTTCAGGCGTCGGAAGCTTTCCAGATTGTATAGTGCCGCGGTAATTTGCTGCGCGAATCCGTCGTGAATCTCGTACGCCACCATCCGCCGTTCGCGCTCGTGCAAGTCCAACAGGTGCCGCAGCAATCGCTGCTCTTTGGCGATAGCCTGGCTGGCCCGTTTTTGCTCGGTCACGTCGGTGCAAATGATCATCGCCTCGCGGCGGTCGTCAGTTGCTGGCAGCGGAACCACCCGCGACAACCACCAGCGATCGAATACGTCTTCGACTTCCACTACTTGGATTTCTCCGGTGCTCATGGCCCGGCTAAGAGAATCCAAAGCCACACGCGATGCTTCGGGGGTCAAAAGATTCTTGGCCCCTACCGTACCCAATAATTGCTCTTTGGTGATTCCTTGGCCGCCGTGGTTGGCGTAAGTGATCGTGCCGTTCTGGTCGCAGATCAATACCATGTCGGGCAGGTTCTCCAGCAGCAAACGCAGTCGGCTTTCCTGCTCGCCGAGGGCTCGTTCGGCCCGACGCCGTTCGGTAATGTCCAGAAACGAAGCTTGCACAACAAGGCGCCCCCGAAGCGACAGTGGCACAGCCGTCAGCAGAATCTCGCGCAAGCTGCCGTCGCGGGCGCGCACTTTGTACTCCCGCGGCTCCCAGTGCGCGCCGGCCAATGTTTGTTGCCAATTCTCGCTGGCTCGCTGGCGATCGGCCGCATCCACGATCGAATCGTAAGTCTGCCGCAGCGCCTCTTCGCGCGTGTACCCGAAAATCTCCAGCGCTTTCTGGTTGACGTACACGACGCGCCCTTGGGGATCAAGCTCGGCGTATCCGCTGGCCGAGTGTTCCACCAAGTTGAAAAATCTCTGCTCGGCGTCGCGGATCGCTTGTTCAGCTTCCAGCCGGGCGATTACCGCCCCCAACTGCGAGGCTATTGTCTCCAGCGTGTGCCGGGAGTTGACGGGAATGTCGTCCTGGCGCCGCGAACCGGCGCCCAAGGCGGCGATGGGACGCTGCTCGTGCCAAATGGGGATAATCGCTAACGACTTGACTCCTAGCCGTTGACACGTTTCGACGGCCGCTGCGCCGAACTCCTCCGGTCGAGCATAGGTGAGCTTACCCTTTGTGACCATCTGTGTGAATATTCTGTCGGGCGCAAAATGGCCAATTTCCGACAGGGCGCTGTCGGGTACGCCGTCAGCGCATACCATGTTTAATCCGCCGGTGGCCTGGTCGAACAAATAAACCCCGCTGATATCTACGCCCGGAATTCGCCGCAGGGTTTTCAAAATGGTGGTGCAAGCCAGGTGCAAATCGTCGGCTGCGGCCAGCGAGGCCGCCAAGTCGCGCTGGATGCGCAGCAGGTCGGCGGCTTCCCGGGCTTCGGTCACGTCGCGGAAAATACCGATAAGGCACGCCCGTCCCCCCAGAGTGAGCCGATTGGCGAGCACTTCGGCCAGAAACTCGCTGCCGTCCTTACGGCGACAACGCAGATCCATCGCGCTGCGCGCCTGGCCCTTGGCCATCGCGTCGAAATAGCGGTAAACCTGCTCTAGGTCTTCGGGCGGGTGCAGCATGGCGATGGAGTTGCCCACCAGTTCGTGCTCTTCGTAGCCGAACATCTGGCAAGCGGCCCGATTGGCGCGCACCAACCGCCGGTTTTCCGCGTCGGCTACCAGCAGGGCGTCTATGATACTATCGTAGATAGCGCTTAGTTGTTCGTGGGTTTGTTCCATAGCTGCCTAACAACCATTACAGGCCGAGCTGCGCTCGGAACTCGGGCAGTTATCGCGAGTACCCCCGTGTTTCCCTTGGTCTGGCCAAAATGCTTTTATCGGCTGCGCCCGGACGCAGCGATAGCCCCCCGCCTTGTTAACATTCTACAACCATATATTGGTTGTGCCGATAACCGACGACCAACGGTGCTTGGCCGATACATCCACTGCCTGCTAAAGGGCGGTGGACGGTGGCTTCCAAGTTTCACCGGAACGGCTCATGTCTTTCGCGTTTATGCTTGCCAACCGAAGGGGGCGAGCCGGTTGCGTTGCAGGTGGAAGCAGGCGAGGAAGGCAAAGGGGTAGAAGTTGCGTAGCAAGGGAGGGACCAACTTTCCTCCAGCCGTCGGAAGGGGGCCGTCGCTTGTGGTTGGCTCCGCCTGCGGCTGTTATAATTCGCTTGTGGGTAATTCACTTGTAAGCTTGCAGGTGCGCTGGGGATTGGGCAGGGCGAGCTGGGTTGCGGTTTTCATGGGAGTCGATGGTTGATGGATCCGTTGCGCCTGTGTTTGGCACTGGGGCCAGCGGCGATCTATTTGTTGTTGCTGGGGGCGATCAACCTCTCGCGGCGTCCGCTGTTGGTTGGCGGCACGCGGGACGCGGCGGCCTTGGGAATGGCCATTTCTGGGTTCGCTTTGGTCGGCCCCATGGAGTTGCTGATCCCCGAAGCCGCCTTGGTGTACTGGGGCGCTGGCGCGTGGCTGTTGATGGCCGGTCTGTACGTGTGCGTGCTTATGCTGGTGCTGCTGCTGTTGCGTCCGCGGCTGGTGATATACAACATCACCACCGACCAGCTTCGCGCCGTGCTGGCCGAGGTGATCGACCGGTTGGACAGCAGCGCCCGCTGGGCCGGCGACAGTCTGTGGCTGCCGAACCTGGGTGTGCAACTGCATGTGTCGGGGTTTCCCGCTTTCCGCAACGTCTCCTTGATCGCCCTGGGTCCCAACCAGAACTACCTTGGCTGGCGCCGGCTGGAGCAGGCGCTGGATTCGGCTTTGGCTCGCGTCGAAGTGTCGCGCAACCCCCGGGCGATCAGTCTGATAACGGCCGGGATGTTGCTCATTTCGGCGCTGGTGATCGTAATCGCCCGAGATCCGCAAACTGTCGCCCAGTCGCTGCTGGAACTTATCAACTCGGCTGCTCGCGGCCTGCCCGGCGGCGCACGCTGAACCCGGTTCTCCTATTAGCAAACATCCCTGCTTTAGCAAACGTTCCCGCTGCCTGAAGTTGCCCGCAACTGTCCACAGGCTGCCACGCCCGGCTTGTCCAGCCGTGCGAGCGGAAAGTCCGGCTGCCTTGCCCGGCCGTGAGTTTCGGCGGCCAGTGATGAGCTGTTTAGCGCACGTTTGCGCTCATGCACAGTGGCTTGGCAGGGTCATGCTACCTCTGCTCTGTTTGCCGCTTCGGCCGGACTTTGGTTTCCTCCGGTGCAAGACGGAACTTGACGCGGTAGGCCCGGTATCCCGCGGCCAATTCGCGCGCGTACAATCGTTCGATTTCGGCGCGCAACTGTGCGGCGGTTTGAAAGCCGTCGGGCAGTGCGTCTTCGTCGGTCAGGGCGTCGAGCTGCACCTCGTCTACGGCAAGAATGCGGATGTAACCTGCGCCGGGGATGTAACTGCGCTGCCCGGAACGCATGCGCCGATATTTCCACAACCGAATGGTCTGTGTCTTTTGGCCGGCACAGATGGCTGCCAAAAACTTCTTCTTGAACAGCAACATGACATAAAACAGTAACGGGCGCGGCGGCTGGCTTCAAGCCACTAGCAGAAAATCGTCGGCTCCGGCTAATGCACGGCGGCCGAGTCGGGGGCGATAGATGGCTGTTGAGTTCTGCTACCTGATTGTGCCGCCCGACGCCCACGATGCAAGCCAACGACCAGTCAGCGATGACGCCGATTGCCACAGGCCAACAACGAGTGTTTTTTCGGTCGTGCTGAATGAATTCACGGTGCCGCTTTGTCCGGGCTTAACGGTTGCAACGGGTGCACCGGGCGAGCGAAACGGGTTTGCGGGCTATCAGAGGACGTTTTGATCGGGATAAGCGGGCCGGCCAGGTTTTGCTCAGCGCCGCGCAGTGCGCCTTCCGATAGCACAACAAGGATGTCCCATCTGCCGTTTCCCCCGTGAAGGCGCAGCAATGGACGCGACTCACGCCTCGACGATGGATCGTACTGCCCCGAATCGGCGGCAACCCAGCCACAATCGACGATCGGGCGCACCGGTCGTAGTATCACTGCTGTTGACCGCAATATGCTTGCTGGCCGCCGCACAGCGCAGGCAGCACGCTCAGGACACGGGCTACCCCGATTCATCGCAAGTTCCCGCTGCGGAGCATCCGGCCAATCACAGCGTTGCTGACCAGAGCCTGAGGCAGCGAGCGGACTTGGCGCCGCTGCGGAGAGAACTTTCGCCTTACATAGCCGCTGCGGCAGGGCCGTGGGCTGAGGCGCGCAGACGTGCGACCGAATTGCTCTCGTCTGCCGGCGCTGTACGAGTAGCTTTCGCAGCGGCCGAGGAACTGCTGCCCGACGAGGCCGGTCCCCTCTTGCCAGAAGACTCCGCGATTCGTCCGCTGAGTCCTGTGCAGCAGTGGCACTTCAGAAGCCCTAGCGGCCCGGAACAAGTTCCTGTACCGCAGGAGGCGATAGTCGCACCGGCTGAGGAAAGCCGCGAACCGTCGGCCGATAACAAGAACCAGTTGCGGTTCGTGCCGCTGAGGCCCTTGCCGAGCCAGCAGTCGCGATCGCTGCTGGCTGACCCTCCGGCGCCACTGCCGCCAAGCACGACAGCCCAGCCAGAACTGGCTGAGTCTATCGTAGCGACTCCCGAGCGGCGCAGAGGCATCGAAGCCGACGCTCATCCGCCGGCCAGCACGGCGCAGGAGCGGTCCGAAGCGCTGGAAGAACATCGGCCTTTGCCCTTGTTGCCGCCGCCGGAAACCTCTCCGCTGGAGCCGTCGGTCCATTTCGAGGATCGCTCGGAGCAGCTCGAGATGATCGCGCGCCAGGCCGACCGGCACACATTGCACGGGTTCGAGCTTGCCGATCGCGGGGCGATTTTCGCGGCCCGGGCAGAGTTCATTAAAGCGCTGCGCTTGGTGGCTCAGGGGCTTGACGCCGAGTACCGGACCGACAAACACAGTCGGGCGCTATCGGCAGGGTTGACCGCCCTGGAGGAGGCCGGCGATTTCGTTCCCGACACTCACCGGCTCGAGGCCAGTGTGGATATTCACAGCATCATCGGCAGCCACGTGACGCCAGTGCTGAAAAACGCCAACAGGAACCAGTTGTCGCCGCTGCTGTGCATGCAATGCTACTTAAGTTTTGCGCAAGAGCAGTTGGCCGCGGCGGTGGGAAAGGAAATTGCCGGTTCTATGGCCCTGTGCGCATTGGGCAAGGTGTACAGCACGCTGGCGTTGCAGCGCAACTCGGCGGCCCAGGCGGCGGAGCCAAAGGCGGTTACCTGCTACCAAGCGGCCTTGTTGGTATATCCGGGCAATTTCATGGCCGCCAACGAGCTGGGAGTATTGCACGCCCGGTACGGCAACTACGCGGCTGCGCGTGCTGCTTTGGAACACAGCGTGAGGATACATCCACACGCGGCAGGCTGGCGGAATCTGGCGGTGGTTTACCGGCAGTTGGGCCATCCGCAGTTAGCCGCACAGGCCGCTCGACAGGCGGAAGACATCAGCCGCCGCCAATTCGCTCAGCAGGCGAGCCGGTTGCAATCGGGTGGGGTGGTGCAGTGGGTCGAGCCGGAAAGGTTCGCGCAAACCGCCCGCGATGTGCCCGTGGCAACTCCGCCACCGGCTATGGCCCAGCCGGCAGACGGACGCAAACAAACCCAGCCACCCTCGCCTGCTGCCAAGGCCAGCAAGCCGACCTTGCCGGCCCCACTAGCGAAGTTGTTAGAGCCAAGCGTGGCGCGGCGAAACGGGGAACCGACGGTCCAACCGGCCCCTTCGCGACATTGACCGCACGAAGGCGGTTGTCGGTCTACAAGAGGTCGACCAACAATAGGAGCAAACATTGCCACGATGGTAACCAATGGCAAGATGGTAACCAATGGTGCGATGGCAACAAATGGTACGAAGGCAACAAATAGTACAAACAATCATTGCTATAGCGCCGGCCTAGACGGCAGCATTTTTTGACGCAGCACTGAAGCACGGACAAACGATAAACCAGGATGAGCAATCGCCAGTTTATAGAGGGAACAAAGTTGTATGTACCGAACGTTAGCGCGGGTTTTTCGCACCTGGACCTTATCTGGCGCACTCCAGCGCGCAGCCGGCGGAACGGCGAGGACGTTCGGCGCAGGCAGAGCGTTGCTTGCGACGGTGGCCTTGGGTTTATTGTGCGTCGGTGTGTGTAGCGCTTGGCGTGGCCCAGCGCTGTCGGCCGCGCGCGATGCTGCACAGGCGCGCTGTAAGGATGCAACCTTCAATGGGCAGTCGGATAGCCTGCCATCGGCTAGAGCTTTCACAGCGTCATACGCTGCTTTCACAACGCGAGATGCTGGCTTCACAGCGGCAAATGGTTGCTTCACAACCCAAGATGTCTCTTTCACAACCGAAGATGTTTGGCGCCGCGACGACGATGAGTCGGGTCAAAATGGCGGTGTGCGATTGGCCTATGCCGCTGGGCCGGCAATCGGCTTGGCTGGCCAGGCAAGCAAGCAGCTAGTGCTTTGCCAAGCCCTCGGCCCGGCAGCCCCCTGTAATATTTGCGCAGTGGATTGCGCAAATTGTAGCCATCTGCGGCGCCGCGGGTGGGAGAACGCTCGGGCGATTGCCTGGCAGGCGTTCGCCCAGGGAGAATACGTGGGCCACGCGCGGACTGCACATGTGTCGGAGTATCGGCTCCGGGTGGACGACGAGCTGGATGTGATATATCGGCTGACGCGCCAGGAGATGTCGGCCCCGTATCGGCTGAGCGTGGGCGACGAAATCCGCGTGGAATCTTTTGCCGACGCCGAACTGAACCGTGACCTGATCGTCCAGCCCGACGGTAACATCACCTTGCGCCTGCTGGGACAGATACGCGCCGCCGGCAGGACCGTCCCGCAGCTCCGCGACGAACTGGAAGAAGCCTACAAGAAGTACTACAAGGTGCCGGCGATTACGGTCACGCCTTTGCGGGTGAACATGAAGCTGGAGGACCTGATGGCGGCGGTTGACCGCCGATCCGGGATGGGCGGCCAGACCCAAGCGGTGCGCGTCACGCCTGAAGGTACAATCGCCTTGCCAGTCATCGGTTCGGTGATGGTCCAGGGATTGACCCTGCCAGAACTCCAGGAGGAACTGAACCAACGCTATCGCGCGCGGGTCGAAGGGGTGGAAGTGATCCCCATACTGGTCAAACGGGCACCCCGCTACGTTTACGTGCTCGGAGAAGTGTACAATCCCGGTCGCTACGAAATGACCGGCCCGACCACCATCCTGCAAGCTATCAGCATGGCGGGCAGTTGGAAGGTGGGGGCGCATTTGCGGCAGATCGTGGTGTTCCGCCGGGGCGACGACTGGCGGCTGATGGCCACGATGGTCAATTTGGACGCCGCTTTACACGGGCGGCAACCGTGTCCGCCGGGAGAAATTTGGCTTTCCGATTCTGATGTGGTCATTGTGCCCAAAAGCCCTATTCTCAAAGCCGACGAGTTCATTGAGATGGTGTTCACCCGCGGCATCTACGGAGTGTTGCCGCTCAGCGCAACGCTGAACTTCTCAAAACTAAGCTCGCTGTAGGAAGCGCGCCGGGGCACGACGGCGGGGCCTATCGGCCGAGACAGGGCAACCAGATGGCACCATATCGGGCCATGTAGGCGGAGTGTCGGTTCCTTCGCGCCTGACAACTTGCCGCACTGTTCCCGGTAAGATGCGTGATTTTCAGGCGCCGACGTTTTCGAACAGCGGGGTGGAAAGGTATCGTTCGCCGGAGCTGGGCGCGACGGTGACGATCACTTTGTTTCGGTTCTCGCGTCTCATGCCTACCCGAATAGCAGCACACACGTTCGCCCCGCTGCTAATTCCCACCAGTAGCCCTTCCTCTACAGCCAACCGCCTGGCCCAGGTGAAGGCGTCTTCGTTGGTGACGGTTTCCACGCCGTTGAGCAGGCTGGTGTCTAATACCGAGGGAATAAAGCCGGCGCCGATTCCCTGAATTTTGTGCGGACCGGGTTTTCCGCCGGAGATGACCGGCGAATCGGCCGGTTCGACGGCGATGGCTTGGAAGCTGGGGTTACGGGCACGGATGTATCGGGTAACTCCGGTGATCGTGCCGCCGGTGCCCACTCCGGCAACGATCATGTCCACTCGACCGTCGGTATCTTCCCAGATTTCGCGGCCGGTAGTGCGCTCGTGGACTTCCGGGTTGGCGGGGTTGTCGAATTGTTGTGGTATCCAACTGTTGGGGGTCGAGGCAGCCAGTTCCTTGGCCTTGGCGATAGCGCCGGGCATACCTTCTTTGGCTGGGGTAAGTACCAGCTTTGCCCCCAGTGCACGCAGCAGCGCCCGCCGCTCCAAGCTCATCGACTCTGGCATGGTGAGCGTCAGCTTGTACCCTTTGGCGGCAGCTACGAATGCCAAAGCGATACCAGTGTTTCCGCTAGTCGGTTCGATGATTTCGGTTTGGGGAGTCAGGATGCCGTCGCGCTCGGCTGCTTCGATCATCGCCCGGCCGATGCGATCTTTCACGCTGCTCAAAGGATTGAAGAACTCCAGCTTCACCAGGACGGTGGCGCAATCGGGCGGCACCACACGATTAAGTTTCACCAGCGGCGTATTAAAAGTGGTTTCGACGATGTTGGTGTATGTCTTCCCGTGCGGCATCGTTTGTCTCCTGCAACAAAGGTGACTAATTTCCTGTATCGGCGCTCAACTAATCTTACAATAGTAACGTAGTTACATAACATCATATCTGCCGTGCGGCAACCACGTCAATCGTATATTTGATGCTTGTCAATCATTTGTCCTGAACACGCTTTCGTTTAAACTGTTTGGAACTATTGATAAGCAACTAAGTAGCTGATATATATATTGGCCTTCGGCTGTTGTATTGTGCGCCAGCGATGGTAATCGAGGTTCGACCTCTCGACCCTACCCGCCAAGCAGCCACCTGTTCAGGGTGCCGACGCCGCGGCCGATCAGTCGGCCAGAAAGCAACTCTTCAGTGATCGTCGGTTTGCTGGTGGAGAAGTTCAGCCACACGGCTTCGACGTACGGTTGTGCAGTGTGTGCCAACACCGCGAAGATGCCCTGCTGCTGGATGGCACCCAGCGCGGTGCGATAGTGGTCGAAGACGCATTTGTCCAGAATGTTTCCGGCGGCACGAACCGTCGAAAGCGCTCCCTGCACCGCTGTGCCGACCTTATCCAGGACATACAAGGTCATAGCGCTGGAGACGGCCAAGGGGTCGACGCCTTGACTGGCGGCCGTGCGGTGGATTTCCTCCCACAGGCGGTTCAGCTCGGCCTGCGGAATGACTTTGGCAACGTCGATCGACTGGACTGCTTGCCGCGTCTGTTCGACGGTCTGTTTCAATCCATCCAGCGACAGCGGCGGGGTGTCCAACGCCGTGGCGGCCGTGCCGGCCAGTTGGCCCAGCGCGCCGAGCAGGTCGTCGACGTCGTCGATCGTGGAATCCTGCCCGATCACGCCTTGCCGTTTCAGTTCCTCGGCCAGTTCCCGCAGATAAGCCTTCGACCCGTATGCCAGATCGCCGACCACGGCCAGCACCAGCGCGGGCGACAGGTGCAGCGTAGCCAGGCCGGCCAGCTCCAGGAAGTTGCCCACTGCCTTGCGAGCGACGAAGTTTTCGATTTTTGCCGGCGCGCTGGGGTCTTCTTTGGGCGCCACGCCGCCCACGTCCTCGGCCAGAAAGTCGAGCGTTCGGCGGATGAGCATCTGGTAGGTGGCGGCGTTCTGGAACGCCTGCGGTACCAGCAGCGAGGCCGACTCGCGCAACGCGCCGGAGACCAGACCGGCGGCACTGCGCAACGCTCGCTCAGGCAGCGACAAACCGTACAGCAAGTAGTCTTTGACGCTAGCGTAGTTCCACTGGTCGGGCTGGGGCGAAGAGTTTTCTTGGCTCACGGCTGTGCTCCGCGGCAACCAATCAGGTGACAATCTGGCTGCTTATGCCGGTAACATCCTGCCTGCCCATCCCGGTTCCCGGCAAAATGGGAGGCGGAACGTCGATTAGCAAGTAACGTTAGCAAGTAACGTGAATCAGGGCGGCTTTGCGTTTCGGCGCGCGGTTGAAGGTTTCGACGGCTTCGGGCGTGGGCAGCACGACCAAGTCGATCGCTCGGCGTTCGAGAAATTGTCTTGCCTCGTCGGTCAATTCGATTTTCCCTTCCGCACCGGCGCCGACGACCAGCAGTTCCGGCCCCCCGCGACACAATTCTTCCAGTTCCTTGGTGCCGATGACGTGGCTGCTTCCGTGCAGCCGTTTGGCCAATTGCTTGTCGCGGCTCTTGATTTTTCCGTCGACCAGCACGTGCACGTCGCCCTGATAGTTTTTTCCGTTTGCCACCAGCCCGCCGGGCTTTTTGTACTGGAGCTTCGGATACTGTGGCAGTACGGCCAGATATTTCTTGAAGGGGTTGCGGCCGACGATGCGCCGGGCGATGGCCACCGCGCCAAGGACCACCGCGTCGTCGCCCAAAGCCGACAGCAACACCCGGCCGCCTTCGCGAGCGCCGGGAAGGCGGTCGGAGGACACGATCTGCTCGACGATGGGGAAGATGAAGTCGCCGCAGGCTTCCATCACGCCGCCGCCCAGCACGATCACCTCCGGATCGATTAAATGCCGTACGGTCAGACAGGCGTATCCGAGCACCTCGGCGGCCTTGCGGAGCACTTCGACCGTCAGAGCGTCGCCCGACTCCAGCGCCGTGCGCAACAGACTGCTGCGGATGACGCTCAAATCGCCCTGGCACAGGTTGGTCAGCACGGTCTCCCGACCGGCCGCAACTGCTTCGCGTATTTGTCGCTCGATAGCCGATCGGCTAGCCAGCGCCTCTAAGCATCCCTGGTTGCCGCAGCCGCAATTCGGGCCGCCGATCTGCATCACCATGTGTCCGATTTCGCAGGCCGCCTCGCGCGCTCCGCGCCACAGCTTTCCCTTGCGGACGAAACCGCCGCCAATGCCGGTGCCGACCAAGATGGCCACTACGCTGCGGGCCTTGCGAGCCGAGCCGAGCCACTTTTCCCCCAACGCGCCCAGGTTGCAGTCGTTGCCGATGGCCACTGGCAGACCGAACTGCTGCTCCAGATGATCGCCCAGCATGACGCCGGTGAGGTTCATGTTGGGCGTGACGATCACCCGACCGCTGTCCGGCTCGACCACGCCCGGCACAGCCACGCCCATAGCTGCCAGTCGCCGGCGACCGTTTTTTCTGCTATCAACGCTTTGCAACAGTGCGGCGATGACTTGGTCGAGCGTGGCGAGCACTGCCTCGGGACCGCCGTCGCGGGGAGTGGCCGCCCGCTTCCGCTCCAGCACGGTGCCGCACTCCTCGACCAAACAAGCTTGCACTTTGGTGCCGCCGACATCCACGCCCAGGTACAGGCGCTGCGAATCCTTCGATATCTTTGTCTTCTTCATACAACTATCCTTGCATGTGCCTCTTGCCGCCGCGGTCGAAGGCTTCTGGCAAGTGGGTAAGCCGCTTTGTGCCACACAGGTAACATCGGCTTGTCTTTGCTGTCCATGTATGTCTCAGGCAAGCCGAAGCGGCTTGTTCAGGCCAAATCGGCTTGTCTGTGCGGGCCTTGTGTTTGCCGGAGTTGTGTTTGCTGTCCGTGTGTCGGCGCGACCGCTGCTGCTGGAGCAGCTCGTTCTACTCATCGGCGCTATTGACTCGTTCTATTCATCGGCGCTATTGAGCAGCTTAGTAGTGCTTGCCCTGGCAGCACCGAACCAAGCGGACTATTGCGGTGCGCACAGGACATCCGACTGCAATCTGCCTGTGTGAAAGTGTACTGTCCAGAAAGTCGCCGCCTGGGAGGATAAGTGTGCTTCTGGGGCCGTTTGCCGACTTCAAGCAGCCGCTGTTTGCCGACTGCAATCAGCAACAAATCATAAGCCCGCGGCAGTCCTCCGATCAACTAGGGGAACGGTGACGAAGGGATCGCTCGGCTCTAAGATTTGTTGTGAGCTAACCTTGTGAAGAAGCCCAGAAAGCGGTAATAAGAACATTATGAGCTACAGCCAGTCGCAATCGGTCGATCCGACGCTGATCGAGCAAACCAAGCAGCAGATCCGCTCGCTGGTGGCAGAGATTGCGCAACTGGCAAAATCGGAAATATCCCCCGAGCAGTTCTACTCCGAGTTCCTTCCGCGGGTGGTCACTGCGCTGGCTGCCGTGGGCGGCGCGGTGTGGACGACCAACGAAGAAGGCCGTCTGGCCTTGCAATATCAGGTAAATCTGCCGGAGACGCGTCTGGCCGAAAAGTCGGAGCAAGAGCAGCGTCGCCACACGCGCTTGCTGTACAAAGTTCTTGCCGACGGTCAGGCCACGCTGGTGCCGCCGCAAAGCGGCTTCGGCAACGAGTCGGAAGCCGGCAATCCTACCGAATATCTGTTGGTCATCGGCCTGCTGAAGACCGATTTGGAGACCGTCGGGCTGGTGGAGATTTTCCAGCGAAGCGAAGCGGGGCTAGCCACGCAAAAGGGCTATCTACGTTTCCTGATGCAGATGTGCGAGCTGGCCTGCGAGTTCCTCAAAAGCCACCAATTGCGCCATCTGTCGCATCGGCAAACGCTGTGGTCGCGTCTGGAGGATTTTCTGCGAGCGGTGTACCGCAGCCTCGATCCGCGCGAAACCGCCTTTACCATCGCCAACGAAGGCCGTCGGCTGATCGAGTGCGACCGGCTTACCGTGGCCGTGCGCAAGGGGGGCCGCTATCGGGTGGAGGCCATCAGCGGACAGGACATCTTCGACCGCCGCGCAAACTCGGTCCGCTTGCTGGAAAACCTTGCCGACGTGGTGGCCGCTGCGGGCGACGACGTATGGTACACCGGCGACACCCAAGACATGGCACCCCAGGTCGAAGCGGCCCTGCAAGACTACGTGGACGAAGCCCACTCGAAGACAGTGGCCATCTTGCCGCTGAAGCGACCGCGTACCGGCGACCAGGACGAATCAGAAAAATCCGCCCCCTCCGAACCGCCGGTGGGTGTGCTGGTAATCGAGCAGATCGAAGACCGGCAGGTACCGCCCAGCATGTTGCAGCGGGTAGAAGTGGTCTGCCGTCACAGCGCCGCGGCGCTGGGAAATGCCCTGGAGCATCAGAGTCTGTTCTTGATGCCCCTGTGGAAGCTACTGGGAAAATCGCGCGTGGTGGTGCAAGCGCGGAACTTGCCCTGGACCGTCTCCGTATCGGCGGCGTTGCTGGCGGTAGTGCTGTTTCTGGGCCTGTTTCCCAAGGAGTTTCGCGTCGAGTCGTCGGGAACGCTGGAGCCAGTGGTGGCCCGCGACGTGTTCGCTACTGTCAAAGGCGTTGTCGAGCAGACTACAGTCAAACACGGCGACCGGGTTTCCCGCGGTGACGTCTTGGTGCAATTGCGCGACCCTGAACTGGAAATGGCGTTGCTCGAAAAGGAAGGGCTGCGCGCCGAGACGCTCAAGCGCATCGAATGGCTGGAGCACGTGCTGGTGGATTCTGGCGACCGCAGCAGCGAGGACCGGGACCGCATAGCCGGCGAACTGGCCGAGAGCCGGGCGCGACTGACCAGTCTGGAAGCCGAAATCGGCGTGCTGAGCAATAAAAAGAGCGAACTGCTGGTGCGCAGCCCGATCGACGGCCAAGTCGTCACCTGGGACGTGGAAAAACGACTGATCAACCGACCGGTGCAGCGCGGCCAAGTGCTGATGCGCATCGCCGACTTGGAACAAGACTGGCAGCTTGAATTGCACATGCCGGAAAATCGCATCGGACACGTGGTGCGGGCGGCGGCTGAGGCTGCGCAACGGGCGGCGGAACGTGGCCAACCGGAACGCGGCCTGGACGTGGAGTTTCAACTGGCTACCCATCCCGGCGTCCGCTTCCACGGCGAAGTGATCGAAATCCACCGCAGCGCCGAACTGCGCGGCGACGAAGGCAACACAGTGTTGATCAAAGTCAAAATCGACAAAAAGCAACTGCTAACCGCTACAGGCATGAATCAATTGCAGGCCGGGGCGACGGTCACCGGCAAGGTTTACTGCGGTCGGCGGGCCATCGGTTACGTGTGGTTCCACGACCTGGTAGCCTGGTTCCAAACGAAGGTCGTCTTCCGGTACTTTTGATGGGCATCTGCCGGCCGGTTGTAACAGTTGCGCGCAGCGCGCAAGGTTCGACGTCCCAGCTTGGGGCCGCAACGAGCTGCAAGAAGGGCTGCACAATCCGGAACAACTCGTTAGCGTCGGCCAGCTTCGCCGGAGCGCGACGTGCCTGGGCATTGCAACGCCAGCGCTTGGTGTGACGCTCGCCAGTTCCGCCCGGTGAGGTTAGCCGGCAGGCCCCCTGCCCGATGGACAGTCGGGCCATCAGGCGCCGCCCGCAGCCAAAGGCAACAAGGTATTCACATGCTAGTTAAGTCAACAATTTTTACCGTTTTGGCCATGTTGATCAGCGGTGCTGCTCCAGCGCTGGGCGGTGCTGCGCCGGCCAAGCCGCCGCCGGAGTCCATCACGCTCAGCAATTGTCTGGTGTGGCCGGTGCTCAACGGCGAGGCCCGTGTACCTGCCCGGGAAGCGGGCGTGCTGATAGAGATACGAGTCAAAGAGGGCGATGCGGTGAAGGCGGGCGACTTGCTTGCCCGTATCGACGACCTGGAAGCCCAGGAAGCCTACAAGGTGGCACGCTTCAACTGGGAAGTCGCCAAGGAAGAAGCGGCCAGCGATGTCAATGTCCGCTACGCCAAGGCTGCTGCTGCCGTGGCCCGTGCCGAATACCAGGCGGCGATAGTCGCCAATCAGCGCGTGCCTGGCACCGTGCCAGAAACGGAGATCAACCGGCTGCGGCTAACTTGGGAGCGCACAATGTTGGAAATCGAAAAGGCGGAGACCGACCGCCGGATCGCTGCGTTGAAGGTGAACGTCAAGCAGGCCGAGGCGGCCATGGCGCACGAAAGTCTCCAGCGGCGGCAGATCATCTCTCCTCTGGACGGCATCGTCGATGAGATTCGCGGTCGGCAGGGCGAGTGGGTCAAGCCCGGCGATGTCGTGCTCCGTGTCATCCGGCTGGACCGGTTGCGCATAGAAGGGTTCGTCAACCGCACCGAGGTCGGTCCGAACGAAGTGTCCGGCAAACCGGTCACGGTGCGGGTAAGACTGGCACGCGGACAAGAGGAAACCTTCTTCGGACGGGTCGATTTCGCCAGTCCCACCGTGCCTGCCGGCGGACAGTTTCGCGTATGTGCCGAAGTGGAGAACCGCCAGCAGAACGGCCACTGGCTGCTGGGACGGGGTATGACCGCCGAAATGACCATCCACCTTTCCCCCAGCAAACCATAGCCGGGTGGCCGGTTGCCATACGGTGAGCTTATGGCCACGCTCCGCGACAGTCTGCTTTCCAGCTCGGCCCGAAAGCTGCCGTTGCGAAAACGGGCAGACCTATCGGCCCGGCGGCATCAGTATTTGGGCCGGACTTACTGGGTGGTCAAGGAGCCGCTGGGGCTGAATTACTTTCGCTTTCAGGAGGAAGAGTTCGCCATCCTGCAAATGCTCGATGGAAATATCAGCCTCGACGAGCTGAAAGAACGCTTCGAGGCCAGGTTCCCTCCGCAAAAAATTTCCCTAGAGGAATTGCAGCAGTTCCTGGGGATGCTCCACCGCAGCGGACTGATCTTGGCCGACGCTCCGGGCCAAGGATACCAGCTCCGCCAGCGCCGCCGCCAGCGCCGCCGCCAAGAATGGATCAATAAGTGGACCAACCTGCTGGCTATCCGCTTCCGCGGCGTCGATCCCGAACGGTTGCTCAATTGGCTCTACCCCAAGGTGCGCTGGTGTTTTTCCGCCCCGGTGCTCATCGGCGGGCTGATGTTGGCCCTGGCGGCGCTGCTGTTGGTGACAGTAGAGTTCGACGCCTTCCGCCGCCGACTGCCGGCCTTTCACGATTTTTTCACCCTGCAAAATGCACTGTGGATGGCCGTGGTGCTGGCCGTCTCCAAGATCATCCACGAGTTCGGCCACGGACTGGCCTGCAAACACTTCGGCGGCGAATGCCACGAGATGGGCGTGATGATCCTAGTGCTGACGCCGTGTTTGTACTGCAACGTCTCCGACTCGTGGATGCTGCCCAGCAAATGGCACCGGGCGGCCATCGGGGCAGCGGGCATCTTCGTAGAAGTAGTGTTGGCAGCCCTGGCCACCTTCGTATGGTGGTTTACGCAGCCGGGCTTTGTGCACTTCATGGCGTTGAACGTGATGTTCGTCTGCTCGGTCAGCACCATCGTCTTCAACGGTAACCCGTTGCTACGCTACGACGGCTATTACGTGCTGGCGGATCTGGTGGAAATACCCAACCTCCGCCAAAAAGCCACCACGCTGCTAAGCAATAAGCTGGGAGAGTGGCTGTTGGGAATAGAGCCGCCGGAAGACCCCTTCTTGCCGCAGCGCCGGCAGTTGTTCTTCGTCTTGTACAGCGTCGCCGCCGCAGTGTATCGCTGGCTGGTGCTGGCGACGATACTATGGTTTTTGTACCACTTCTTCAAGCCATACGGGCTGCAACTTATCGGCTGGACGATCATTGGGGTGTCGCTGGTGGGACTTGTCGGTATGCCACTGTACAAGGTGGCGAAGTTCTTCTACGTGCCCGGGAGATTGGAAAAAGTGAAAAAACCGCGCATGTATGCCAGCTTGGCCGTGGTCGGCACGCTGCTGCTGGGCGTGCTGCTGGTGCCGTTGCCGCACAGCATCATCTGCACCTTGGAAATACAACCGCGCGATGCCACCCCGGTGTATGTCGATACCGTCGAGGGCGGTCTACTGGCGGAGTGCTACGTGCGCCAAGGGGACGAGGTTCAGGCCGGGCAGGTGTTGGCTCGGCTTAGCAACGTCGAGCTGGAGCTGAAGATCGTGCAGCTTTCCGGCGAGCGCGAGCGATTCAAGGCCCGACTGGACGCCCGGCGGCGCCAGGGCGAGGCGGGTCGAGGCGAAGTGGCTCAATTGGAGAAGGCGTTACGGAACGTCGAAGAGCAGCTCGAGAAGCGTTTGCAGGATTGGCGGCGTTTGCAACTGACAGCCCCGGTCAGCGGCACCGTGTTGCCGCCGCCTGAAATCCCCGCCCATCACGACCCCGAGGGCCAATTGCCTACCTGGTCCGGTACGCCGCTGGACTCGGAAAACATCGGCGCTTATCTGGAAGAGGGAACGCTGTTCTGTCAGATCGGCGATCCCACCCGGTACGAAGCCATCCTGGTGATCGACGAGGCGGATGTGGACCTAATCCGCGCAATGCTTGCGCGCGGCGAGTATCCCGAGGTGCACATCAAGGTCTATGCCTTGCCGGAGCGGACGTTTCGCACGCAATTGGTGAGTGTGTCGAACGTGGATTTGAAGATTGCTCCCCGGCGGCTCGGGGCGCGCGCCAGGGGAGAACTGCCCACCAAACCCGACCCCGTGTTGAACATCGAACGGCCCTTGCGACGCAGCTATCAGGCGCAGGCCCCGCTGGACGATCCCGACGGCGTGCTACGGCTGGGGCTGCGCGGTTCGGCCCGCGTGTACACTACCTGGATGCCGCTGGGCAAACGCCTGTGGCGGCTGATATGGCACACCGTCAACTTCCGTATGTAGCGTTGGGTTGTATGGGCGTGCCTTTGTGGCGCGTGCCTTGATTGTGCTTTTGCGGCGCGTGCCTGAATTGCCCTTCACGATGCCTTACCTAGGCTGCCGCTGATGCCAGTCGGTAACCGTCTGGTACATCTGGGCGGCGCGGAGCAACCGCTCTTCGGCAAACGGCGGGCCTTCCAAGTGCAGCCCTATAGGCAGTCCCGCGGACGAGAACCCACAAGGAATCGACATCCCCGGCAACCCCACCAGGTTGGCTCCCACCGTGTACAGGTCCAGCAGATACATGGCCAGCGGGTCGTCGAGCTTTTCGCCCAGCTTGAAGGCGGGCGTGGGCGTAACGGGGCCGACTATCACATCCACCTGTTCAAACGCGCGGTGGTAGTCGTCGCGAATCAGCCGCCGCACCTTGGAAGCTTTCTTATAATAGGCGTCGTAGTAGCCGGCACTGAGGGCGTAGGTGCCCAGCATGATGCGGCGTTTGACCTCCGGCCCGAATCCTTCGGAGCGCGTGCGGCGGTACATGGTTACCAGCGCGCTGTCTAGCTCGCGCAAGGCCGCTGGGTCGCGGGCGGCCCGCAAAGCATTGCGTTTTTCCTCCAGCTCGGCCAGCATCTGCTTGACGTTGGTTCGGTAGCCGTAGTGAACTCCGTCGTAGCGGGCCAGATTGCTGCTGGCTTCACACGAAGAGACTATGTAGTACGTGGCCACCGCATATTTGCTATGCGGCAAAGAAACTTCGTGTACCGTAGCGCCCAACGACTTGAAGACCCGCACCGCCTGACGAACCGCTTGTTCGACTTCCCCATCTAGCCCCGGCCCGTAATGCTCGCGGACCACACCCAGCCGAAGCTGTTTAAGCGGGTTGCGCACAGTCTGGCTGTAAGGAGGCACGGGCAGATTCGCGGAGGTCGAATCCAAGGGATCGTAGCCGGCGATGACCTCCAACAGCAGTGCCGCGTCTTCGGCCGTCTGGGTGATTGGCCCTACCTGATCGAGGCTGCTTGCGAACGCCACCAGCCCGTAGCGGCTCACCCGGCCGTAACTGGGCTTCAGCCCCGTCACCCCACAAAGTGCCGAAGGCGAGCGGATCGACCCGCCGGTGTCGCTTCCCAATGCCAGGGGGGCCAGCCGGGCGGCTACGCAGGCGGCCGACCCGCCGCTGGAGCCGCCGGGGATGTACTGGGTATTCCATGGATTGCGCGTAGGGAAGAAGGCCGAGTTCTCGGTCGAAGCCCCCATGGCGAACTCGTCCATGTTCGTCCGTCCGATGAGCACCGCGTCAGCCGCCTTCAGCCGAGAAACGACTGTGGCATCATACGGCGGCCGGAAGTTCTCCAGCATCTTTGACGCACAAGTGGTGGGTTGGCCCTTGGCGCACAGCACATCTTTGATCGCCACCGGCAACCCTGCCAAGCGGCCTAAGGCACATCCATTGCGCCGACGACGGTCGATGATCTCGGCTTGCTCCAGGGCTGCTTGAGCATCGACGTACAGGAAGGCCTTGATCTGCGGCTCGTACCGCTCGATGCGTTCTAGGAACGCCCGGACCACATCCACGGCAGTCGTCTGGCCGGTCTGAATCTCATGCAACAACTCGCCAGCCGTGCAGTTGCCAAGCGACATGCAAGTGACCCCGTTGCGCACTGCTGGCCGCCATGCGGCGCGTCTGGCCGGGGGGACACAACGCACCGGCTATATCTCCCCTAACATCGCCGGAACAAGATAGAATTGGCCATCGTGTTCTGGAGCGTTGCGCAGGGCCTCCTGGCGGTCCAGGCTGGCCTTGATTTCGTCGGGCCGAAACACGCCACACAGTTCCAGAGGATGAGAAAAAGGCTCCACCCCTTCAGTATCGACCTCCTTGAGAAGCTCCACGTACTCCAAGATCGCGGCCAGTTGGGTGGTCATAGTCCGAAGCTCTTGCTCATCAAGCAACAGACGGGCAAGCAAGGCCACTTTTTCCACTTCTGCTGGAGAAATACTCATGGGGTGCGAAAACCTTGCCTCACGCCTGCTATCACAGATGGCTTCTCCAGCGGTGCAGGACAATCACCGCAGCGCGTCCTCCAACTGCCACCCAAGCCGACTACACCACAACAGCACTACTGATCTAGCCAGCCGCACCGCCATCGAACCGCCGCTGCAATGCCTCTCTTGCAGAACTGCAACACTGCAAAACGGCCGGACTAATGTTGGGCCACGGTCTTCGGCAAACTGAACGGCTTGCTGCGGATGCGTTTGGTCACCACCCCGCTGCGGATGCACTGCGTGCATACCCGAACCGTCCGGTTGCCACCCTCGGGCAACGTTACCCGCACCCGCTGCAAATTAGGCTTGAACTTCCGCCGGCTGATGCCGGTAATCTTTGTACCGACGCCACCTAGGTATTTAGCCTTACCACGATGGGTGACTTGATTGCCCAACGCGGGCTTCTTTCCGCAAATCTGGCACTGTTGGCCCATACGCTTCTCCGTTGCTGCTTCGCCGGGAACGTAGCCGACGGCAAATCGAAATCTCTAGTTTACCGCAACCGGCGGCCGTTGCAAGGCAGTCTGCCGCGGAACTTTGCGGCTGGGAGGCTCGCTCGGTCACCCCGCTGGCGGAAAAGCCTCGTATCGCACACCCCGAGGCAGCCCGATGCAGCGCCTCTTCGACCGACGCAACCCCGGTGGCGCAAGGCTTAGCGGTGCGAACTCGGCTGGTTTTGCCGCGCTATTTCAAACCGCTGCAACAACGCCTTGGCCGCCGGATGTGCCGGTTGGATTGCCAGGGCTTGCTGGGCCGCCCCGATGGCCTCCGCCCGCCGCCCGGATAGCCACAGCGCTTCTGCCAACTGGCACCACACCTCTGCCGATGCGTTTCCGCGCCGCACTGCCGCGGTCAGCGTCTCGGCAGCCTCATCGGCGCGGCCCAAGGCCAGTTGGGCCTCGCCGGTCAGTGCTAAGACCTCTGGCGGCTCTTGGCCCGGATGATAGCAGTCGGCCAACGTCTGTAGGGTTTGCAAGGCGCGGTGCGGTTCGTTGAGCTGCCGGTAGAGTTTGGCGATCTGTAGGAGCACCGACTTGTCTTCTGGGGCGTAGCCCAGCGCGCGCTGGGCGTCGGCCAGCGCTTGTCGAAGCTGTCCGCCGGCGGCCATCACTTGACTACGCACAGCCCAGCCTGCTGCCGAGCGGGGCGCCAGCTCGATTGCCTTCTCGGCACTTTGTCGCGCCAAGTCCACACGGCCGGTAGCCAGTTGCATTTCCGCTAAGCGGCCCCACAGCGTCGCGTCGTCAGCCGATTGCTTCAAAGCCTCTTGGATTTCGGCCATCGCGTGCCGATGCGCGCCGCGCAGCCACAGGACTTCGGCATAACGCCGCCGGGCTTCGACGTCCGCCGGACAGATTTTAACGGCTTTAGCCAAGAGCTGCTCGGCCTGCTGGAGTTGCCCCTGTTCCAGCGCCGCCATGCCCTCGCGCGAAAGCTGGCGCGACGCAGCCAGGGACTGCGAGACGGCATCGTATCGGCCGGCCAGCCGACATCCCCACAGCCACGCGCAAAGGCACACGCCGACGATTAACACCACGCCCCGCGCCAGCGCACCGCCTCCCATGGCGGCCACGCGCGGCAGGGGTTCTCGATGTTCATCGCAGCACGCCATGCCCATAGCCGGGTGGTACAATATGCGCTTAAAGAGGTAGCCAGTCCTCCAGCCTCATTGCCGCAACGTGGGAAGATTAACAAACTTGCAGCAAACAGGCTATGTCGATTTCCGGCCAAGTGGCTGCGGCTATGATGCCGGGCGGGCTGGTGGTCCGGCGGTGCAGGCTGACCCCGAATGCTATGCCGGCGGTGCTACGTGCTTCATCGCCACTAGCAACCTGTTACCGCGACAGCCCGCCAAAGAGTTCTCTAATTATCGTCGCGTTCGGCGTTTAGCGTCCGT
>CALLPE010000025.1 GCA_938015445.1 uncultured Pirellulales bacterium | reverse complement strand
TGGTTCGGGCGTGCAGCCTTCGAGAATCACTTCGGGCATGGTAGATTCTCCTTAGGTAGATGATGGCGAGGCATGTTGGAGATGGCTAGCGCGCCAATCGGCGGCCCGCAGCAAAGCCTCCAGAAAGGCCAACCGAAACGGCCCCAGCGCGTTGCGAAGCCGGAGCATACGTTCGGTCCAACTCGGCTGATGGGTAAACGGCGGCGACTCGCACAGCCCTAGTTCCATCAGTTCCAGCGACAAACGCACCTCGGGAGCCATGACGCCGTCGCCCAACGCTGTGGCTGGCAGAGTGTCGCCGTCCCAAACGCCCCGGGCGAAGCGCCGGAGGGGTTCGGGCGGACGAAATTCATTGGGCAGCGAACGGATCGACAATCGCACCTTACCATGATGGGCGGCCGCCAGATACGCCGCCAGGTCCCGAACCTCAGCAGAGGCTGTTTCCTCTGGCAACATCAGCAGGGCTAAGGCAGAGGCCAACTCGTGGCGGAAGTGCCGGCGGCAGCCGTCATGGGGGTCCCACACGGCGCTGCGGGCTAGTCGGGCACGCCAGTGAGCCGGCGGCGCCTTGGCGATCTGCCCGCCCATACCGGAGAGGATTTGCCGCGCTTCGGGCGTTGCCAAAGCCTCCGGGCTCAGCTTGGCGACGAAGGCCGGATGGGCCTTTCCACGGTCGTGCCAGCGGGCTGCTAGCCGCAGAGCATCGGCTTCCTCGTTGATCGGCACAATTTGCAGAATGGCCTCCAGTTGCTGGCAGACCTGCTCGGTGTGTTCGGCGATCGACTGCCAGCGATCGACCTGGGAGTCCGAATCGGCTTCGTTGGCCTCGGGGGACGCCGCTTCTTCGGCCACCGTCAGAGGAGGCACAGAGTCGGTGGCCTTGGCGTCCCAACCGGTCTCTGCCATGTAACCGCCTGCGCTGGCATGGAGCAGATAGACTTGGCCGGGATAGATTGCTTCTGCGTCGGCGGGGTCCCACGCTGTTTCCAAAAAATTCCACCGATAGGCCAGCGGGGAGACCCCTTGCTTTTTGCCTTTTAGGAAGCTGCGAAACTCCTCCACAGAGACCGGGCAGAGTTCCCCCCGCTGCGGGCCGCTTTCCTCAGGCTTCTGATTGGCGTCCCAATCGCGCCAGAAAACATACACATCGCTTGCTTCCACCTCGCGCACATAGCGGTCGATGTCAATGTCATTTCCAGCCAAATCGGGCGTCGTGTCGAAAAGCTCCAGCAGGTCTTTACTCCGGATGACGTGCTGGTGCTGGTAGGGAAGTTCAATATGGGGGAGATAGGCTGGCCCCACCTGGCTACATTGGCCTAAATGCTCGCGGGCCAATTCCAGGTCCTCCAAGGCATAAGGCTTTGCGGCCTCTTTGGCCTTATTGCCGCCCGGTATGTCGATCCAGAAGACCTGGGCGTCCGCATCCCGGCCGGCCCGGTTGCACCGTCCGAACCGTTGCACCAGCGAGGCCCACGGGGCCAACTCGGTAAACAGCGTCGTCGCACTCACATCGATTCCAGCTTCGACCACCTGCGTGGAAACCACGATGGTTCCCAGTGGTCCCGGTTCGGCTAAAAGCCGTTCGACAACACGCTGCCGGTCCGGCGGCCGAAAACGGGAATGAATCAGGACCAGATCGGGGCGATCCGCGGCCTTTTTTAGCGACTTCTGAATCGCCGAGTAAAGCTCCCGCGCACGCCGTACCGTATTGACCACAACCAACGTGCGAGCGCCTGGCCGGTGGGCATCCAGGATTTCCCCTGCCAGCCCGCCTGGCTCGGTGAGAGGGTGGTGGGCTTTGGCGATAGGCTTTTGGGCTTCCATGCGCCGCCGCACCTCTTGCAGCAGGAGGTCTTGGTGTTGGAGCTCCATCGCGCGAAGCCGGCCAGGGTCGAAATCGACGGTCCGAAGCCAATTGGGGGCAAGCGTTGCCGACATCCAAACGGATTGGCACGGGAGGGCAGGCGGCCAAAAGTTCTGACGAAAAGCTTCCAGTTGGGCGGTCGTGGCCAGGCCGCTCCCCATGAGCTGAATCTCATCGAAGACCCAAAGACAGTCATTGTTCAACAGACCGAACTCCACAGGCCAGCGGTTGCGGCTCGCGGCGTAGCCGCGGTTCAGTGCCCTTGATAGCAGCATGTCCTGCGTGCCGATGAGAATCGCATCCTGGTCCGGATAGGACTCCCAGTCCGCCGCAGCCTCCCCGCCCATCAAAACGTGGACTGCTATTGGCGATGTTGAGCAGGTGTTTCCGGGGCGACTTGCTCCGCGGTCGAAAACATCCAGGCTTGGCTCGTAGTTCTTCAGGCGCCCGTCGGACTGGGTTTCCCACTGGGCAGTACTTGCAAGCAAGCCCAACCGGTGCAGCCATCGCGCGCAATTCTCAAACGTTTGCTCGACGAGGACGCGCATGGGAAGGCAATACACCAGACGGCGCGGCGTGGCGTTGCTAATCGCGGCGGGTGCAAACCTGCGGCGCCAAAGCCACGCGAAGACAACGGCGGCGGTTTTGCCCAGGCCGGTGGGAATTTTCACTAACTGGGGGAGCGTTTCCCCCACTGCGAGCCGCACTTGGTAATCGTAAGGCTCGTTGCCCGTGGCTTTCTTGAAGAACTCTTGATAGGACTTCTGCGCATCGATTGGGTAAGCTCCCTTCAATCGTCGGTGCGAATCGGCGCTTGCCGTGCCGCAGTACCGCAGCGCAACTGACGCAGCAACGGGCTGTGTTTGCGTTGATGCGCAGCTCGCGGCCCAGACTCCTCACGGCGATCCTATTCCAGCATGTACTTAAGCCGTCACAGAAGAACCAACTGATTACCGAGCGAAAGCTCTCTTTACACGGCGACATCCTAGAAAGAAATACCCGCACGCAGAGGACGACGCGATATACCCTATTGTGTGGGATCAGACAACTAATCCCCCGCCAGGTTTCGCGGACGTCGGCAGCGACGGTTCCGTGTCGACGAGCCGTTTAGGATAGCTAGGCGTCGATCCCCTGGCTCACGCTTCCACAAGTGCCGGCGGGCGCTCGCTCGAACCAGACTACGACCACGAAACGACGGCTGTGACAGGGGTAGCGATTCCTTGCACCCTCCGCGCTGATGTCGAAGCCGCGCTTGCTATTGCTTTCGCTGTCCATTTAGCTCGTGGGGAACCAGTTCCAATGAACGACGTTCAGCGGCGAATAGCTTTTTCCAGGCCGCGCAGCTACTTCGGTAAAACGAGCATCAGTCTCTGCTGTCTGCCGATTGTTCTGGAATCACGCCCAGAACAACGCAGCCGACTACTTGATGCTTGTTGTTCAGAGCTTCCTAATGAGCAAAGGCAGCGGCAAGCTGTATCGAGTTGTTCGCTTGTTCCCGCTAGTGCGTATGCACTCAGAAGAAGCCTTTGAGGCGGCGGAAGTGGCGGCGTTGTACATATTTCCCGAAGAATATCGGCGGCAGTCAGACAGCCCTGCGGGTTGGGTGAACTGCAACCTGCCAACCACGCTTAGGAAAATTAGCCGGCGACCTGGGCTGGAGCCGTGGCCCTGCGCGTGGCACAGCCGACCAGCCAGTTGCGAAAGCGCCTGGGCCAACGATTACCCGGTGGTGGTACTAGCCAAGTAACCGGGCGACACGCCGTTGATTGCCCCGCAGCACTACGTTGACCAAGGCAGTGCAGCATTTGATTGGGTGGCAAACCACATAGGGGCCATCGGCGGGGATTGTGTCATCAGTATCGCCAAGAAAGCGCTGTAAAATGCGCTGCACAAGCGCCGCGAAAGGCAACGGGAGAAACTTGCACACATAACAGCAGATATTCATACTGTCGTCGCGACCCCTGACGGATTGCAACTCTGTGCCGCACCTGTCGTGTCGCAACTCATTGCTGTATAAGTACTTAGTGGAGGCGGCGGGACTAGAACCATTTGCCATAAGTCACGATGACAGCAGCACTTACGTTGTTTCTCGAAGTGGTGGTGGTGCACGGGGTGGTGCATTTGCTGACGGTCGGCGGCGGAGCTCGCCTAAGCCGGAGTGCTGCGAAACCACACTGCCGGTGCTTGGCGGTTGACGCTCAGCGGCGCGCCGACCAAGCTGGTCGAGTTTCGTTGGACGTCCACGTAAAGGCCCTAGAAGGCCCGCAGAGGCCTATCCTCGGCTGCCAAGCCGAAACACGTTGAAGCTGCAAGGGTGGCCTGGGAAGCGATGCTGGTGCTTGTAGTCGGCGGCGGAGCTCGCCTAAGCCGGAGTGCTGCGAAACCACACTGCCGGTGCTTGGCGGTTGACGCTCAGCGGCGCGCCGTGTTATGCTCGAATAGTCGGCTGGAAGCCGATTAGGCGGCTAGGGGACCATGGCCCGAACCCCCGTTCGTCACCGGGCTGCCGCCTATCTTTCTATTTTGTGACGCTCAGTAACACGTAGGTGACGAACGTGTCTCATTCGACCCCTTCGCGTTCTCGGCGGGCGCGGCAATTAGATCTTTGGCACAGTTTGGACGAACCGTGGCTTCGACTACCGTTGGTTGTAATGCGGCATGTCGGCCCAGCGGTGCAAACGCTCGGCGCATTGCTTGCCATAACGAAAGCCGAAACTTTTGTCGGACTGCGGCAGATTGCGCGGCTTGCTGGATTGCCGACTTCGACAGTGCGCAAACATCTTCGGCGACTTGAAGACGGCGCTTGGATTGTGTCCAAAGGTCGAGGGCGAACCGCCACCGGGCGGACACGAAGAACCCAAACGCTGGCCATTGCGCCGGCTACGCTTGCCCAGTTAGAACCGTACGGGGTGTTGCCGTGGTGGGCGACTATCCTACAGCCGTGGTCGGTACGGGCGGTGCTAGCTGTGGTAATGAGCCGGTTGATGACGCTAAAAGGCGTGCTCCAGAACGATGAATTGATCGAAGACGATAAGGATTGGGCT
>CALLPE010000024.1 GCA_938015445.1 uncultured Pirellulales bacterium | reverse complement strand
TTGTGCTTGGCATTCCCGGTTCCGTCGACCACAAGTCGGCGTCGCAAATGGCCGAGCTGGCGGGTACTGAACATCACAACTATGTAATCGGGCCAGAGTTCCTCACGAACTTCGAGTCCCATTTTCGGCAGATGGTGTATTTGACCGATGGGCAGTACATGTCGCAATGCGTGGAGATGCCCACGCTTGCTTACTATCGAGAATTAGGAATCGAGGTACTGCTGCGCGGCCACGCCGGCGAGCTGATGCACATGTCGAAGGCGTACAACTACTCCTTGGACCGCAAGTCGCTGGCCTTGCAAACCGAAGCGGAGGTTGCCGACTGGGCCTATTCTAGCCTGCGTACTTATATGCTGGCCGGAGTGGACGGCCCCCTGGCGTCCGGCACCGATCGGCGCGGGCTGGAGGCCTTGGCCCGCGAGAGTTTGGAGTCCTGCCTTGCTCAGGCAGATGGCATTTTGCCCCCAGTGCATCGGATCTGGCATTTGTTCCTGACGCAACGATTGCATCGGGAAGTGGCACTGTCGCTTGCAGAGTACGATTCGGTTGCCGAAACGCGCCTTCCATATCTTGACAACGAGTTGGTCGATTGCCTGATGATGCTGCCGCCGGCCGACAAATTGGGCGGTACGATACAAGCTCACATTCTGCGTTGCAACAAGCCTGAGTTTCTCAACATAGTCAATGTGAATACGGGAGCCCGGGTAGGCGCTGGCCCTGTGGTGTGTGCAATAACGTCTGTTCGACAGCGCTTGTATGCTAAATTGAGATTGGCGGGATATCAGCCCTACGAGCGCTTGGGATTGTGGCTTCGCCGCCAACTGCGGCCGATGGTAGAAGGGTTGTTGTTGTCCGAACGTTGTCGGCAACGTGGGCTGTTTCATCCTGACACTCTGGAAATGGTAGTCGCCGATCACATGGACAAGCGGCGCAATCACACCTTCCTGCTGCTGGCGCTGATGGTTGTGGAGCTGGGACAGCGGATGTTCGTGGAGGGGTGGGGCGGCAACAGCGACGGTGAAACTCCATAACGCCAGATTTCATAGCGCTGGCGGCTCCGTTGGCGGAAGCAGACGTTGGCGTGCGACAGTTCGATAAGCACCCAGTTGTGCAAGATGAATGCGTGCTTGTCAGGACAAGTGGACCACGCCCTTACAGGATGCGAAGGAAAGCAAGCTTTGGAATGTAATCGACATATCACGGTAACTGCGTTGAATCGAGCACGGCTGCACCGACCTTTTTCCTCATTTTCGCGGCTGGATAATGGGGTTCAGGGAACTGCGTAGCATATTATCGCCGGCTTTTTTGAATTGACATATATGGCAAGCAACGCAATGGCTTTGATTGAATTGAGCAGCGGAACGCTAAGAGCAGCTGAGCAGGCTCCTATTGCTCAAGCACCTTTGCCGAAAAAGGAATTTCTCAATTACATCCACAGTTTTCGCGGGTTGGCGATTCTTTATATTGTTGCGGGCCATAGTCTTTCGCTGCTAGCTTGGCCTGATGCCCAAGCTGCGGAAGGGCTGCTGCGTTCCCTGCTACCAGGGGGTTCAGTGTTTTTCGTCTTCATCGCCGGGTATCTGTTCCAGCACCTTTCCCGGGACTTTGCATACAGTTCTTACCTCCTTAGCAAGTTGAAGAATGTCGTCTGTCCGTACATGATACTTTCGGCTCCTGCAATTGTGTTGTGGACGCTAGTAACTCGGCGCGACGATATGTGGCCTGGGTTTTATGAGCACGCTCCAATTACCCAGGTGGTAATTTTCTATATGACAGGGCGACACATTACGCCATATTGGTTCATCCCGATGATATGTGTCTTTTATTTGATCGCGCCGCTGTTAGTGTACCTGGATCGCCGGCGGTGGATTTATTTGTTATTGCCCGCTTTTGTGTTGGTCTCATTGACGGTCGGGCGGGGTTGGCACCCGTTGCGTAACGCGGAACACTTCTTTTCGGCATATTTGCTAGGAATGTTCTTCAGCCGATACCGAAAGGAAACACTGCGTTTTGTAGGTTGGACATGGCCTGCCCTGGTGGGACTGGCTGGCGTGTGCGTTGCCTTGGATTACTACGGTGTGTACGAGCCGATCAACTGGAATTTCATGCAGAAACTGCTCCTATGCGGCGTATATCTGTGGCTGCTAAAGGCGGTCGATTCCGTCGTGGGCAAGTGGCTTGCTCCGTTCGCAGCCGCCAGTTTCGGCATATACTTTTTGCATCCGTACGTGATGGCACTGATGCGGAAGACGTTCGTCGTTCTGGGATACGGCGAGGCGCTGCCCAGTAGCAACATCGCCCTGCTTGGGTTGTTGTTTGCTATAACGGTTGGTGTGTGCATGCTCTTGGTTTATGCGACTCGTCAAATACTTGGTTCCCGCAGCCGGCTCGTCATCGGAAGCTGAGTAGCATGTAGGGAAGACTGCCGTCCACAAGGGAAGCAGGATAGAGCGGTTTCAGGGAGCAGAAGAAGTGTCCTCGCAGCCGGTCGTTTGTCAATTGCTGCACAGTCTTGTAGTAGGCGGAGCAGAAGTGCTGGCAGCCGAGCTGGCGCGCAACTCGGCCGAGCGTTACTGCTTCGTGTTCGCTTGTTTGGACGAACTCGGCCCGCTCGGTGAGCAGTTGCAGGCCGAAGGGTTTACGGTGGAGGTGTTCCGTCGGCGACCGGGACTGGACCTGCAATGCATGAACCGGCTGTGGCAATGGTGGCGCCAGCAGCGTGTGGAACTGGTTCATGCGCATCAGTACACCCCGTTTTTCTACGCCGCTGCCGCCCGAGCGTGGCGCAGCGGGCCGCCAATACTGTTTACCGAGCACGGTCGTTTCTATCCCGATTATCCGCGGCGGAAGCGCATTGTGTTCAACCGGCTGATGCTGCGGCGCGGCGACCGTGTAGTGGCTGTCGGCGAGGCGGTGCGCGACGCGCTGGTCCGCAACGAGGGGATACCGCCGCGACGCGTTGGGGTGATATACAACGGGATAGACGTTGACAGGTTTGCCAATAAGCTTGACGACGCACGGACGGCTCGCCGTGAGCTGGGGCTGGCCGACAGCGATGTAGTGGTCATCCAAGTAGCACGGCTGGACTATCTCAAGGATCATGCCACTGGCCTGCGGGCGGTGCATCGCGCGGCATCACATTGCAAGCAGATCCGAGTATTGTTGGTCGGCGATGGTCCAGAGCGTCCACGGATTGAAGCAGAAATCGCTCGCTTGGGCATCCAAACGCATGTGCATTTGCTCGGTCTGCGGCATGATGTGCTACGATTGCTGTGGGCGTCGGATATTTTCCTGCTCAGCAGTATCAGCGAGGGCATACCTGTAACAGTAATCGAAGCGATGGCCGCCGGGTTGCCGGTGGTGGCGACGGCCGTGGGGGGAGTGCCCGAGGTGGTGCTTGATAGCCAAACTGGCCTGCTGGCTGCGGCGAGCGATTACATGGCATTGGGCGCTGCGCTGGTGAAGCTTGCCGCTTCGGCGGAAATGCGAGCCGCGCTCGGTAGCGCAGGGCAACGCCGGGCACGCGAGTTGTTTTCTCAACATAAAATGCACGCCGCATACCACTTGTATTACGATGAAATGCTCGGTAATGGAAGAACGGGAACGAACTAACCGGCAACGGATACGATGCACGCTGCTGGTCTTCTCGGACGATTGGGGGCGGCACCCGTCGAGCTGCCAACATCTGGTCCGCCAGTTGCTTCCGCGGTACCCTGTCGTTTGGGTCAATACGATCGGCATGCGTCGGCCGTCGCTAGATAGAGTTACATTCCGCAGAGGACTGGAGAAGGCGCGAAGTTGGCTGGGCTTTGGACACCGGCCGGGAGGCGCGGGAGACGTTGCAGCTTCAAAAGACGATCCGATCGTTCTCAACCCGATTATGTGGCCTTGGTTCCGGCGCAAGCACGATCGCTGGTTGAACCGGCAATTGCTGTGCCGACAACTGCTCCCGGCTGTGCGGCGCAGCCAACAACCGGTTGTGGCGATAACCACCATTCCCATAGCGGCCGAGCTTTGTGGTCTTCTGCCCGTTGATCGATGGGTTTACTATTGCGTGGACGATTTCAGTAAATGGCCGGGAATGGATGGCGAAGTGCTGGATGCCCTCGAACGCCAGCTTGTTGCCAAAGCCGACGTGGTGTTGGCTGTCAGCGAGCCGATCGAGCGAAAACTGCGCAACTGGGGAGCCGAGCCGCATCTGCTAACGCACGGCGTCGACTTGGAAATGTGGCAGTCTGCGCGTGGCAACTACACCTGCCCACAAATTAGCGCGGCTCAGCGGCCGGTGATAATGTTCTTCGGATCGGTGGATTGGCAAGTCGATGTGAACGTCGTTCGTCGCCTGTCCGCCGCCTTATCGAAGGGCACGATTGCATTTGTAGGGCCCGTCACCGATTGCTGCCCGTCGCTGTTTCGCCTTTCCCGCGTAATTCACGTGCCGCCGGTTCCATATTCGCAGTTGCCAGGCATTGCCCAACAAGCAAGTGTGCTTATTATGCCGTACGTTAACAGGTCCGGCTTGTGGGAATCACAACCTCTTAAATTGAAGGAATATCTAGCCACGGGAAAACCGGCCGTGGTATGTGACCTGCCGGCGACGCGTGCCTGGGCCGATGCCTTGGACGTGGCGTCCACGCCGGAAGAGTTTGCCGCAGCTGTGCTGCGCCGGCTAAGCACCGGGTTGCCGCCCGAGCAGGCGGCGGCACGCGCCCGCTTGGCTGCGGAAAGCTGGGCCGAAAAAGCTCGGCAGTTCGAGGCCCTGGCTTTGACATCGCTTTCGGAATAGTGATTACCGAATAGTGGCTACCAATCGAGACATGCACAACGGGCGGCCTTTTATCTTGGAGACTCGAGTGGTGACCGGCGCCGGGGGCGGGCCGGAGAAGACCATACTCAACACTCCCCGGTTCCTCACCGCTTATGGGTACGATGTGCTGTGCGCCTACATGTATCCGCCTGGCGATCCCGGCTTCGAACAGTTACGCCGCCGAGCTGAAAATCTTGGCGCTCCACTGATAGGTATAGAGGATCGCGGACCATGGGACTTCCGTACCGCAGCAAAACTGCTGAAACTATGCCGCCAGCATCGCGTGGCGATTTGGCACGGGCACGACTACAAAAGCGACGTACTCGGGCTGCTGCTCCGCCGCTTGTGGCCGATGAAGCTGACCACCACGTTGCACGGATTTGGGGTGCTTACGGGCAATGCGCCGCTGTACAACAAGATTGATCTATTTTGTCTCCGTTGGTTCGACCGGGTGATTTGCGTCTCAGAAGACCTGCGCGATTTGTGCATCCGCAAGGGCGTCAAGCCTGAGCGTTGCGTACTGATTCACAACGCCATCGACACGGACCAATACACGCGCCGCTATCCGGTGCAGGCCGCCAAACAGCGGCTAGGACTAGCGGCTGGTCGGCTGCTGGTGGGTGCCGTCGGGCGTTTGTCGGGCGAGAAGAACTTCATCGGCCTGATCCGTGTGTTCGCTGGCTTGGTACGCGATGGACTGGAGGCCGAGCTGGTAATCATCGGCGAAGGCCCACAACGGGCCGAACTCGAACAGGCCCGGGCCGCCGAAGGCATGAAAGATCGCATTCATCTGCTCGGTTATCGTTCTGATGTGACGGACTACTACGAAGCTATGGACGTGTTCGTGCTCAGCAGTGTTCGGGAAGGACTTCCCAACGTGCTGCTGGAGGCTATGGCGATGGAAGTGCCGGTCGTGGCCACAGCGGTTGCCGGAGTGCCTTCCCTGGTTCGACACGAGTGCAACGGGCTGCTGGCCGTGCCTGGCGACCTCCGGTCGCTTGGCGAAGGGCTGCGGCGACTGTTGCTCGACGCCGGGTTGCGGCAGAGGTTTGCCGCCGCCGGACGCCGAACAGTACTGCAAGATTTCACGTTTTCCGCCCGCATGGCGAAGGTCCGCGACGTGTTCGACGAGTTGCTCGCAACGCCCCGTCGATAGCCGCGCGACTGAGACCGCTCCCCCAACCGATGTCCGCAATTACGGCGCCTAAAGTGGTCTGTCACAGGGGCGAAGCCTTAGGGGAGCATCTTCCCCGGTGGGAGCAATTCGTCGCCTCTTCGGCCGATGGCTTCCCCAGTAGGCGTCCGTCCTGGTTAAAGGTGCTTCAGCACGGCTTTAGGCACAAGCCGTTTTGCATCGAAGCAACGGACGGCCAGCAAACCCTAGGGATTCTCCCGTTGGCGCTAGTCAGCGGGTGGATATTCGGGCGGTTCTTGGTGAGCCTGCCGTATCTGAACACCGGCGGCGTGATTGCTGCTGGGCGCGATGCAGCCTGCCAGCTCATCGACGGAGCCGTAAAGCTGGCCGACGAGCTCGACGTGCGCTATTTGGAACTGCGCCACGAGCATCCGGTGGAACACGCGGCACTAAGCGCAGCGCTCACCAGCAAATACCACATGCGATTGCCGTTGCCGCCGACAACCGACGCGTTATGGAAAAGCTTCGACCCAAAAGTTCGCAATCAAATCCGCAAAGCGGAAAAGTGCGAACTGGCAGTCGCCTGGGGCGGTGTCGAATTGCTGCCGCAGTTTTACGGCGTCTTCGCGTACAATATGCGCGATCTGGGCACGCCCGTGTTTCCGCAGCAGCTATTTCGCTCTATTTTAGAAACCTTTGTAGGCGATGCCGAACTGTGCGTCGTCTCGCTCCACGATCGCCCTGTGGCCGCAGCGCTGGTGTTGCACGGGCGCGGTATCACCGAAGTTCCCAGCGCCAGCTCGCTGCGCACGTTCAACCACACTTGCGCGAATATGCTGATGTACTGGCATTTGCTCCAACGGGCCATTGAGCGCGGCCAGCAAAAGTTCGATTTCGGCCGCAGCACGGTCGATAGCAACACGTTTCGCTTCAAGAAGCAATGGGGCGCGCAGCCGGAGCCGGCAGTCTGGCAATACTATCTTCGCAAGGGAACCATAGGCGACATGCGTCCCGAAGGAGGCAAGTACGATCGGATGATCCGGCTGTGGAAGAAGCTGCCGGTGTGGCTGACCCGTCTGATCGGCCCACCGATCGTCCGCGGTATACCCTGAAATCTCTTGGGGTGTTGGGGGTAGGCGCTGGCGGCCGTCGCCCCGGCGCTGTGCCCGAATGCATGTCGAACGCTAGTGGCGCCACGAGCAAAGCTTCGTGTAACAGGAAGCACCTATGGTTGCATCGCGGTACCTTGTAACCGGTTGTGCCGGGTTCATCGGCGCGAAGATCGCAGAGCTACTGCTTGCGGCCGGGCATCATGTTCTTGGCGCCGACAATCTCAACGATGCCTACGACCCACGGCTGAAAGGCTGGCGCCTTCAGCAACTGATGAAGTACGAAGGGTTCCGCTTTTCCCAACTGGATGTGGCAGATCGCCAGGCGATAGAGCTGCTGTTTTCAGGCAGCGGTCAATCGCTGCTGCCCGACGGCGCAGAACCGCGCGGAACGAACAACAGCACAGCTCCCTTTGCAGCCGTGATAAATCTGGCCGCCCGGGCAGGAGTCCGTGCGTCGGTATTGCATCCTGAGGTATATTACCAAACCAACTGCGAGGGCACTTTGAATCTGCTGGAGATGTGCCGTCGCTATGGGGTGAAGAAGTTTGTGCTAGCATCGACTTCTAGCGTGTACGGGGCTGACAGTCCGGTGCCTTTTTCCGAGGATAACCACACCAGCCGCCCGCTTTCTCCCTATGCCGCCTCGAAAAAGGCCGCCGAAGTGCTGTGCTACACTTACCACTATCTTTATGGTCTGGACGTTACGGTGCTGCGCTATTTTACGGTGTACGGTCCGGCTGGCAGGCCGGACATGAGCGTGTTCCGCTTTGTGCGCGACATTTCTGAGGGCCGCCCCATTACCGTATTCGGTGATGGCAGCCAAAGCCGCGACTTCACCTTCGTGGACGACATTGCCGAGGGCACCATCGCTGCTTTGCGCCCGCTGGGCTACGAAGTGATCAACCTCGGCGGCGACAGTCCGCTGAAGCTTTGCGATCTGATCTCTCGGATCGCAGCGTGCGTGGGCAAAGAGCCGATCATCGTTTCCCAGCCGGCCCATCCAGCAGACGTGCCGGCCACCTGGGCCGACATCAGCAAAGCGCGCCGACTGCTTGGTTGGGAGCCGCGTGTGGGCATCGACCGAGCAATTGAGCAGACCGTCCAATGGTACCGCGAGAATCGGGAGCTGGTCTTGTCCTTGGACGAATGCTCGCTGTAGTGCGAAGCCGTTTCCTGCGTGTGCTGTAGCAGGCTGCTGCCGCCCAGACTAGGGCAACATAGCGTAGCGGCGTGCATGCCGATCGTGTACGGGTTATCCGTAGCAGTATGCGTTTCTATCCCGCTCCTAGCCCGCGCTCAAATGCCTCCTGGTCGCGCTGATAAAGCGCAAGTACCGACTCGAAAGTCGCTCGCGAGATTCGCCACGCCGGACGGTCCTGGCTGTGGGCGTTGCAGTGAGCCGTTAGCAGCCGGTACATGAAGCGGAAGACGTTCCGAGGCACGCGCAGCAGCCCGAATGCTTCGCGCAGCCTGCCAGAGTCAATGTCTGGCTCGAACATTTCCAGCAACTCGGGCGAGGCACCTTCGGCAGCGCAGGCTCTGACCCGCGCGCGAGCCATATCCAGCAGCGAGTCGCCCGTCCATGCCAGGCTGCGGACCATGTTTTGCTTGTCCAGTCGGGCGCGCTGATGAAAATCGCGGTCTTGGCGGTCCAACAGTCCTTCCAGTTCGCTGGGCAACAGCAGTTTGACGCCCAAGCCTGGATGCTTGAGCAGCTTGTTGTCCAGCAGCGGCCAGACCAAGGCGCGCATCAATTCGGTTGAGCCGTTGACCAGATACGGCTCGTCTACTCGGTCCACTAGCACCACGATGCCCGCGAAACCCAAGCTGCGCAGCACGCCTTGCAGCTTGTCGAGCATCGCGTAGCGATCGTCGGTGGCCGCACGCAGCGGCAGCGGCTGGCCCACAAGCTGGCTAGCAGGAAGCCGCATCAACATCCGCCGCAAGAAGGCTACGCTTTGGCGGAGCGTGCGCGTATTGCGTGCGATGCGCCACGCGGTCCACGTCCATTTGAGCAGTCGCCACCCGCAGAAAGACCATCCAGCGGCAATCGCAATATACGGCCAAATAGTCGCCAACCAATTCCACCATCCGCCCAGCGCGATTGCCAACAGCACGATGACCGTGACGGCAATGCCGACGGCTATGTCCCAGTACGACATCCAAGCTGATAGCCCCAGCTTGCGCCGTAGTTGGTGCCAGCGTTTTAGGCGATTCTCGGCAGTGGACTGGTCATAGCAGGCAGCCAGCAGCAGCACGTCTCGTTTTTGGCTGTCGTCGAGCGTTGCGGCGTCCAGCGGTTCATGGCGGGCAGCCGGGTGCCGGGCATCGCGCACCCCCAACAGCCGATCCACTAGTTGCGTCACGCCCAACGCAAGAATCGCGTCCATGTGATCCCACAACTGCCACTGCGATAGAATCCGCTCGGGCCGTCGCCGCCGGCGGGCGGAAAAACGTTCGCGAAACTGATCCAGAAACGGGTTCAAATCGTCGTAGGGGACGACGAAAACTTGTTGTTGCGGATGATCGGCGTTGTGGTCGGTCAAGTGCCGTGCGATCTGCAACCGGAGGGCCGTTTTGCCCGAGCCCTTCTCTCCGAACACCACCGCGGTCGCGGGTTCCGAGGGTTCGCCGTATATCTTATCCCACGCCGGATGATAAACGCTGCGAATGCAGGCGGTCTTGAAGACCAAATCGGTCTGCGCGTCTTCGTCGGCAAACGGATTGACGGCAACGCCGTGGTGTTGGAGGAACTCTTGGATTCTCATTTCTCGCCTGCACAAAGTTTTTCAGCTTGCCGAAATCGCCGATTGGTAGAGCGATTTCCTACGACGCCACCGATGGAGTCGCCATGCACCTGACTTGATGCGCCCCCCACCCTGCTCGCGGCCGGCACCCAACCTGTGGCTGCTAGCCGTTCTACCACCGGCATCCCACCACCTGCCATCGTACAATGTTGTGGCGCCGCTTTAGCTCCTGCCGTACCACCCACCGCTGTTCCTCCTGCCGAAGGCGCTCTACCAGAGGCCGCCACCCGACTGCCTTCGCCGCTTCGTAGACGGCCACCCTGCCCATTACCGGCGCGCCGAGCAACCGCAGAGCATCAATCGCAGTCGTCTCCGCGCAGCAGCCAAAGCTTAAGACGATTCGATTGGTTGCTCCTCTGCTGCGGTGGACTGCATTTCGGCGAGGAGTCCGTAAATCTCGCTGGTGCGCAAGCGACTCGAACTGGTCGGTCTGAGGCGGTGGTGCGCGCCGAAATGAAGTCGCGCGGATAAGAGGGCTGGAGGTGTATGCACGGCTATCGACGTTGCGCGAATCGTCCCGCGGCGACCGCTCGGCCTCTGGCCAGTGCCGCTTCCCGCGTCGCTTTGCAACAGTACCCACAAAAACACGGCAGCCGAGATCAATACCACCACTACCAGCAATACCAGAATGATCACGTGAGTGGAGCGTGACCGCCGCTTGGCGGAAGCATAAGTGGGCAGCCCACTCGGTGTCAGCGTGCTCTGCAACACCGGAAAAGCCGGGGCCGCGACCAATTGGGGAAATACGCTGCCGGCGGCTTGCCAGTCGCGCCACCCTTCGCGCCACACTAGCGAATCAGCGCTTATCCGACCCTCGGCCAGCCAAGTTCGCATTATCTCGCGTGTGGCCGGGCCGTACTGGCCGCCGGAAGGTGGGCGGACGTACCACACCACGTCGCCCGCTTCGGTCAGCGGATCGGCCGCTGCTGACACGCCTGCTCCTGGCTGCCCAGCGAGCATAGATGCCGGTGCTGCACCGTATGTTCCCCCCATGGCCGCGACTGCTGGGCCGGCGGTTGGCTGCGAGCTGTAACCGGCCATTGCCGCTCCGTAAGCGGGCGTCCCCATGCCAGTCGCTGGTGCATATGGCGAACTCTGCGGTGCCAATTGTGTTAGAGTGGGAGCTGGTTGCGTGACGAATGCACCGGTGCCGCCCGGCTCTACGCCACTCGGCCCAGCGCCGGCCGGCGTCCCGAAAGATTGTTTGGCCGACGCTGCCTGCGCATCGGTCAATGGGGCCGATATAAATCCTTTCGGCTGCGTGGGGGCGACGGAGCCGATCGGTTGCAGTGGTTCTAGCGGAGTTGCTTGGAGCGATTGGTCGGCCGCCTGTTGCCCGCCGGGCAAGACCGACGGCCCCAGCGGCTGCGACACCGGCTGAGTAACCACGGAAGTGGTACCCGCGGCGTCAAGCCCTCCGGCAGCAAGCTGCGACGTGGGCGGCTGTGCTATTGCCGCCGAGGATTTGCCAGCCCCGGCCGTAGCCGGCTGACGCGCCGCGCGCAACTCCTTGGAGCTTGGGCGGGTACTTTCCAAGGGAATTCGGACTTTGGCGCCGCAATACGGACAGATGCCTCTGCGGCCGGCCTGAAACTCTTTAACATTCAGTTTGTGTCCGTTAGGACAGTAGAAGCGAATGCCCATGGACCATCGTGCCCCCCAAGTTCCGGTTAAGCGAAGCAAGGGCCTTTTATTACAGACTGTCGGAGCGCGGTGTAACCGCAAGCGACAGCCGCCTTTTTGCCTGGTGCCCGCTTACTGTATTATACATTCTCCATAATAGACGTGAAGTTTTTCGGACTCTGCCGCAGGCTGATACGGTCCGAACAGCCTGACTAAATGCACGGCACTGCGAACTACGCTGAGAGCAGATGGAAAAACTGCCTCCACTACCCGACCTGCGCAGCCACTTGCGCAAGCTGCTGGCCCAAGTCCCGCCGGGCCGGGCGACCACGTGCATGGATCTGGCCGAAGCGCTGGGCAGCCCACAGGCGGTTCGCTGGGTAGGTCATTTTTTGTTGCATCACGAACACGACCGACGGTGCGTGTGCCACCGGGTAGTTCGTGCCAGGGGAGAACTGGGCGGTTATATCGGCCCGCTGGAGGAGAAAATCAAGCGTCTGGCCGAAGAAGGAATCGTGCTGGAAGGAGGCCGCATCGCGATGGACCGCTTCGGCTACCGAGATTTTCGTAGTCGGCGACCGCTGGACCGGTTGCGCCGTGTGCAGCTCTTGTTAGCCGAACGCATCGTCTTGTGTCCGCGCGAAAATATGCCGGTAACGCTGGCGGGGGTAGATGTGGCGTACCCCTCCGAGTACGAAGCAGTGGCCAGCTATGCGCTGGTTGACTTTCACACCGGTCAATTGCGATGGTCGACCACTGTGCGCTGTAAGGTGGTGTTCCCGTACATCACCAGTTTTCTGGGCTTTCGGGAACTGCCGCCGTTGCTGGCGGCGATCGAAAAGGCGCGCCGCGCAGGGCAGTTGGCCGATGTGGTGCTAGTCGATGGCAGCGGTGTGTTGCACCAGCGCCACGCCGGAATAGCCTCGCATCTGGGCGTGTTGACCGGTCTGACCACCGTGGGAGTCACTAAGAGCCTGCTGTGCGGTAAGGTTGATATCGGCGAAATGGACTGCGGCGAGGCCAGAAGCGTGGTTCACGAAGGTCGGCTAGTGGGACTGGCGCTGCGGACGACCCCGCGCAGCCGACGCCCGATCTTCATCTCCCCCGGCCACAAATGCGATCTGCATTTCTGCCAGACCGTAGTGCGAGCGATGCTCCAGGGGCGCCGGCTGCCGGAACCGCTCTACTGGGCCGACCGCCTGTGCCGGCAAGCAGCCAAGCGACAGTCACAGTGATCGCGATACAAATACGTCGCAAGGCATCTACTTGGCAGAGGATCTTTGCTCGCTACCGCCGGCGCGACAGAAACAGTTGCAGCACGTACCAGAACAGCAGTGCTACGGAAGCAAACAGCGCCAGAGCCGCGGCCACGTGTTGTCCGATGCGGTAGTGGTACAACACGTTCGACGTATCATACAGTATGTATCCGCAAGCGAAGGCGATCATCGCGTAGGTGAAAATCGGACCCAAAGAGAAGCCAAAAACCAAGGCGGCGACGATCAGCCCCAGCGCGGCAAAGCCGCCGAAGATCAGTACCGCCCGCAAGAAGGAAAAATCCTTCCGCGTGATGAACACTACCCCTGTCAATGCCACAAACAGTCCGCAGGTCGTCAAAGCCGCCGCTGTGATGATTTCCGGATCGATCGCCCGCGCAATGTACAACAGCGGCACAAAGATCACCGCTTGTGCTACAACATACAGCAGCAGCCCGGCGTATTGCGTTACCGGGCTAATGGCCGAGCTAGCCCAAGCATTGGCCACCCAGCTTACCACCATGAACAGCGCCAGCACGATGAGCCAACTTTGCCGGCCGCTGAGCATTGTGGCCACAAGCCGTTCGATGCCGGGAATGTTCAGCAAGACCACTTCCAGCAACATGAACAAGCCAACCGCCCCGGTCAGGTGCAGGTAGGTGTTGGTGATAAAACGGGCGCGGTCTTCGCTGCTGGCCTCGACGGCAAATACATCCACCGATTGCGGATACGAACGCTCGTATTGACTCATGGGCCTGATCCTTTCAACAACTGCGGTGGCGATACATCCCACGTGGTAGATTGGCTACTACCACTGGTGCAGTATATCAAGCAGTATATCAAAAGGAGCCAATCACGCAAAGCGACTTTTCGTGCCAACCCGATTATGCTTTACCCGGCGACCGCTTGTCGGCTTGCCGGAAATCCCCGGCGCTAACTCCGATCTCCGGCGATAGAACCCTGCAATGCCGCCGTCTACTCGGCGGTGCGCCAGTGCTGCCAGTGGATGACTCGTCGAGATACCACCGACGTTGTCAAATCTACCTGAACGTTCCCTTTGTGTAGCGCACCCCTCTGGCGCCCGTTGTTCCCGATGCGTTAGCGTAGTTTTTCCATTAGCACCTGCCGCTCGTCCTCCAGCGAGATCGGCAGCGGCACATAGGTGGTGAATGCCGCTGCACGGTTTTCGAGATTTGCCACTTCCGCATTGCGGCCGGTAACCGGCTCGCGCCGCAGCCTGTGCGCCTCGCGCTCAGTCCGCTCCAGGTTCTTTAGCAACGGCTCGATGGGCGTAATGCTCCGTTGATAGCGTGCAATGGCCGCCGCAATACGCTGCTTCAGCGAGACCATTTCTGCCTCATATGCAGCCAACTGGCGGCTCAGGCGGTCGAGCACGGCCAGCCGAGCGTCGCGAGTGGCGCGCCACATCGCAGCCTCATGCAGCAGGCGATTGCGCGTGTTGGGGTCTTTTTCGCGGTCTGCCTGCTCCAGCAATGTGCCAATACGCAAGTCCAGTGCTCGTATCTCGCTGCGAAGCGGCCGGGCTTCGTCATCGATGCGTTGCATTTTGAAAGAGATTTCGCGCCGCTGTCGTTCGAGTTTTTCCGTCTCTGCGTCCAGTTGTTCCTTCAGACGCTGGTTGCGCGATTCGGCAGTGGCGATCTCGCCGCGCAACAACTCGGCCTGTCGAGATAGTTGCTCCAGGGTTTCTTGGCGCAGCTTGGCTGCCTGCTTCTGGTTTTCCGCAGTTTTTTCGGCGATTTCCTTTTCCAATGCGGACAACTGTTCGCGTACGGTGCGGCTGGCCTCGTCGAACGCCGCGCGTTGCGGTGCGTCGAGCCGATCGCTGATGTACTGCCGGGTTTTGGCGCGCTGCAAAGCATCTACCCCGCTGCTTCCCGGGCCTTCCAGAAAACCATACACCCGGCCCAAAAACTGAACGGTTTCAAGGCGTGCGGTCTGTTGGGACTCGGCGTCCTGTTTCGGCTTGGACTGGTCGCCGGCAGCGACCGCCAACAGGTCGGCTATGCGCTCCAGGTCTTTAAGCACAACGTCGTATTGCCGCGAAACCCCTGCCAACCAACAGCGGAGCTTCAGCAGCGTTAGATTTTGCTTGTCAACTGCCACAGCCTTTTCGATGGCCCGCGCCGCTTCCGCATAGCGAAATCGCTTCAGTTGAACCAGAGCGTAGGCATAATCCAGGGTGGCGTTGCCGGGAAACTGAGCTTCCAGGTCTTTGTACAGTTTTTGGGATTGCTCGAAGGCATCGCTTGGCTTTTCCCAGCCCAGTTGCACAAGCTTGATGATGCCGGCCTTCAGTGCCGGCTCGATATGTCCGCCGGCAAGCGCCGCTCCGACCAAGGCCGCAATCGCTAGGATCGCCAGTCCGCAAGACGCGGGGAATTTTCGCGGCAGAGACATCAGCCTGCACCTTTCGTGTTTAGCTGAAATGGGAAGGCCGTCGCCAAACGAGCTCAAACATCCACACGAGCTCAAACATACAGCGGCGTCCGACAATAAAGCAACCACCCGCACGGCTTATCCCCCTGCCGAGCCAGCAGTCTGCGCAACACGCCGGCCGACGGACCCATCGCTGGACCTTGCGTTTGCGGTTCGTTTGCAGTTAGTGTTTCGGGCGCATAATCGAGACGGCTTAGCAGATGCTCGCCGGGCCGGCAAGCTCACGAGAAGCTCACCGGCAGTTCCAATGCTTCGGCCAGGCGACGGAGGTACTGGCGGCGCGGAATTTCAATTGCCCCCAACCGGGCCGTGTGCGGAGTGAGCTGTTGGATGTCGAGCAGTACATAGCCCTGTTGTCGCAAGTGTTCTACCAAGGTCGCCAAAGCCACGTTGGAAGCATTGGAAACGCGATAAAACATCGACTCGGCCGAGAACAAACCGCCGATGGCCACCCCATAAACTCCACCGGCCAGTTGTCCTTGGTACCACGCTTCTACGCTGTGGGCGAAGCCCAGGTCGTGCAAACGCTGGTAAGCTGCCACCATTTGAGGAATAAGCCAAGTTTGTCCGCGGCGATTGCCAGCCGTTGCACAGCCCTGAATCACGCCGGCAAAATCGCGGTCGAAAGTGACCTCGAACTTTCGCTGCCGAATGATCCGCTGCAACCGCCGCGGCACATGGAAAAGTTCGAATTCGATAATCGCCCGAGGGTCCGGCGACCACCACGGTATCGGCGCACGCGGGTCCGAAGTCGGCCACGGAAAAATCCCGTGACGATAGGCATCCAACAACCAGTCGGGAGTGAGTTTTCCGCCGAAGCCTACAAGGCCGTCGCCGTCGACCGTCTCGGCGGGCGGAAAGTAGCGCGAAGGGGGCAAAATGGGCATCGCTTGATTGGGTGCTAGCTCAGCCCTACAAAGACAACTGCTCTCGGTTAACGCGCTGTAGCGCGGCTTTGTGCTAGTTAGCGCCCTGTGGCGCGGTTTCGACCGGACACGTTATGGCAACCGTCTGCACCAAATCATTTTACCAAGAGCAAGACCGTCGTGAACGCTCGACCATTCTACCACAACGTTGCGGCATTGCTGAGCTGCGGCGCACAGCGCAACCGCAGCGCTTGAGCCAGTAGAGTCTATCGGGCCGCATACGTTCGCGTTGCAGGCGGAAAAGGATAGACCTTCAAGGGGGGGCCGCCTGTCGTGCACGCGTTGACAACACCTGCCGCGGCATACTATTCTCGCCGCAGCAGCGACAACCAGAAGCCAAGCACTGCAAATACAAGCACTGCGAATAATCGCTTTCCGAAAGGCACTTCCTAATGGTCAGCTTCAACAGTACGTTTGCGGTCGTTTTGTTTTCTGGCCTTTGGCTGGCCGGTGGGTGCTTGGCCGGCGCAGAAGCCGAGTCGACCGGCAAACACGTCAAGCCCTTGAACGTTGTGCTTATAATCTCCGACGATCAGGGCTGGACGGACTTTGGTTTCATGGGGCACCCGGCGATACGCACGCCGAACCTCGACCGGCTGGCAAACAGTTCGTTGACCTTCACCCGCGGGTATGTGACGAGCAGTCTGTGTCGGCCATCATTGGCGACATTGATTACCGGGCTGTACCCTCATCAGCATGGCATCACTGGCAACGACCCGCAACTGCCCGACGCCAAAGCCACTGGGATCGCAGGGCGCAAACATCCACAGTTCGCCCGATATTACGAGACGCTCATTCGGCGTATCGAGGAGCACCCTACTTTGCCGCGGTTGCTTGGGGCTGGGGGTTACGTTTCTTTTCAAAGCGGCAAGTGGTGGGAGGGCAGTTACAGCCGGGGTGGTTTTACGGCTGGAATGACCCACGGCGACCCGCAGCGCGGCGGCCGCCATGGCGACGCGGGACTGACCATCGGCCGGCAGGGATTGGAACCGGTCTTCCAGTTCATCGGCCAAGCGAAAGCCGATGGCAAGCCATTCTTGCTGTGGTACGCTCCAATGATGCCTCACACACCCCACAACCCCCCGCCAAAAATGCTCGACCGCTACCTGAAGCTGACCGACAGCGAATCGGTCGCCCGATATTACGCCATGTGCGAGTGGTTCGACCAGACCTGCGGCGAGTTGCTCGATTTTTTGGAGAAGGAATCGCTGCGGCAAGAGACCTTGGTGGTGTTCATCTGCGACAACGGTTGGATTCAAGACCCCAAGCGTCCCAACCAGTTCGCTCCGCGTTCCAAACGGTCGGTTTACGAAGGAGGCATCCGCACGCCGATCATGCTGTCGCTGCCTGGACGGATCGCCCCCAAACGCGACGAGCAGACGCTGGCCAGCAGTATCGACATCGTGCCGACGATTCTGGCAGCGTGTGGGTTGCCCGCGCCGGAAAAGCTCCCCGGCGTGAACCTGTTGGATGCCGCAGCCCTGAGCCAACGCGACACCATCTACGGCGAAATATACTCGCACGACGTGGCCGACGTGGACAACCCGACACGCAGCCTCCAGTACCGCTGGACGATTAGCGGCTGGTGGAAACTGATCGTGCCGGCCACCGAGGGAGAAGCTGCCCGGCCCGAGCTTTACCACCTGCGCAACGATCCGCACGAAAACCGCGACTTGGCTCCCGAGAAACCCGACTTGGTCAAACAACTCCGCCAGCGGCTGGACGCTTGGTGGGATGGGCGATAGAGCGACATTGCCGGAGGACAAAGCATTTTTTAGCCCGTTGCAGATGGCTGCTGCCGCTCGGCTGTAATGGCTTTTCAGGTGTTGTTGCCGTTTCGTAGATGTAATGGCTTCGTGTGTGTTGCCGCTAGCGCGCGGCTGTAATATGTTGTAGTGACCTTCAACGTGTTGAAGTGAGCCTCAACATGTTGAAGTGACCCTAAACATGTTGAAGTGATCCTAAACCGCTGCTGATGCAATCGGCGGGCGGTAGCTGCCGCTTTGTGTGCAAGACAATCCCACCACCGATTCTCGCAGAAAGGAGCCGACAATGAACTTCCTTCTACAGCACACCGGGCGCTGTTTACGCGGTAGGTTGCGCGGTCTAAGCAGTCTGATTGCCTATTCCATTGCGGGTGGGGTTGCAGTGGGGCTTTCGCTGGTGTTGCTGGGCATCGGGACGCTGGCACCGTCGCAGGCGGCGTTTGCGGCCGAGAAAGCGGCAGATTTCTATGTGTCCCCTGCGGGCAACGATAATTGGTCCGGTCGGCTGGCCGAGCCGAACGCCACCAAGACCGACGGCCCATTCGCCACCATCTACCGCGCCCAACAGGCAGTGCGCGAATTGCGCAAGCAGCAGCCGCAGCGCAAAGGGCCAATTGTGGTCATGTTGCGCGGCGGTACTTATTTTCTGGAGAAGCCAATTCGCTTCGGTGCCGAGGACAGTGGTACAGCCGAGGCGCCGGTAGTGTACCGGGCATATCCCGACGAGCGGCCAGTCCTCAGCGGCGGCCGGCTAATCACCGGTTGGCAGACCGACCAGCAAGGCCGCTGGCGCGCTGTTCTGGAGGAAGTGAAGGCTGGCAAATGGACGTTTTGCCAGCTTTTTGTCAACGACCAGCGCCGGTTCCGACCCCGGTTGCCGGAACAAGGCTATTACAAGATTGCCGAACAATTGCCCCCCTCGGCGGAAGCAAAGGGCAAAGGGTTCGACTGTTTTGGTTATTCTGGCGAGGAAATCAGGGGCGACTGGGCAAACCTTGCCGACGTGGAAGTGATTCCCTTCCATCAGTGGACTGCCTCGCGGATGCGGATAGCGCGAGTGGATGCTGAGAAGAAAGTCGTGTACTTCACCGGTACTACACCGGGGACGTCTGGCTGGACCGCCTTCGGCAAAGGGCATCGTTACTTCGTGGAAAACGTGCGCGAAGCGCTTTCTAAGCCTGGACAATGGTATTTGGATCGCCCAACCGGGATGCTTACGTATATTCCCAAACCGGGCGAGACGCTGCAAAATACCCAGATTATCGCCCCATACATCATTCGATTGGTCGAGATAGTAGGAAATCTGCCCGAGCGGCGCTGGGTCGAGCACATCCAGTTCTATGGACTGACGTTTGCACACGCCAATTGGGTTCCCGGCCCGCAAGGCCAATCCTTCCCTCAGGCCGAAATCAACATGGAGCCGGCCATCGTTGCCGTGGGCGCAAGGAACATCTTGCTGGACACCTGCGCAGTGCGCAACACCGGCGGCTATGCTATTGCGTTCGGCACAGCCTGCCGCGATAACCGGCTGGAAAACTGCGAGTTGGTCGACTTGGGCGGCGGAGGGGTGATGATCGGTTACATGGGCGGCGGCTCTTGGGCCGACACCCACGCCAAACTGCCCGACGACGAAGCCCTAGTCTCCCATCACACAGTTCGGAATTGCACTATCGCGCACGGCGGGCGCATTCAACCGGCAGCGGTCGGCGTGTGGATCGGGCACAGCCCGCATAACCGCATCGAACACAACGATATATACGATTTCTACTACACCGGCATTTCGGTGGGCTGGGTGTGGGGATACGCCAACAGCAAGGCCACCCACAACGACATCGGGTTCAACCACGTGCATACGATCGGGCAAGGAGTCCTTTCGGATATGGGGGGTATTTACACGCTCGGCGTATCTCCCGGCACGCGAGTGCACAACAACCACTTCCACCACATTCAATCGTTCGGTTACGGCGGCTGGGGACTGTACACCGACGAAGGCTCCACCGACATCGTGATGGAAAACAACCTGGTGCATCACACCAAGACCGGCGGCTTCCACCAGCACTACGGCAAGGAGAACCGCATCCGCAACAACATCTTCGCCTTCGCCACCGAACACCAGATACAGCGCACCCGAACCGAACCGCACATCAGTTTCTACTTCGAGCGGAACATCGTTTACTGGGATAACGACAGCCCGCTGCTGGGCAGCAATTGGAAAGACAATAATTTCCGCATGGACCACAACCTGTATTGGCGCGCGGGCAAGCCGATAACTTTTCCTGGCGGTCTGGACTTCGCCCGATGGCAAACCGAGCGGCAGCAGGACCGCAACTCGCTAGTAGCTGACCCGCTGTTCGTCGACCCCGCCAATGGGGATTTCCGGCTCAAGCCCGACTCGCCGGCCCTCAAGCTGGGTTTCAAACCTTTCGATTACACGAAGGCCGGGCGGACCAGCCGGCCTGTGCTGACCAAAGACTTACCCCCGGTGCCGAAGGCGTTCGAATGAGGCAGCTTTGGTACCCAGGTGCTACCCTGCGGTGTGCATAACGCCGTAGGTATTGTAAAGCTTTTGCCAGCTTTCCTAGCTTTCCACGGCACAGCCTTGGGGTCGGAACTACCGGTTACAACCGCCGATCTGTTTCGCAGTGGCTGCCCTGCCGCGTTGTGGCCGCAGCGCAAATCGAGATGGGTCATCTGGCCATCGGTCGGTTGCCGGGGCAGGCGGGTGCCGCAGCGGCAGGATTAGCCAGACGTGGTTTTTGGCCTATGTGGCCAGCGCAACTGGTTCGCACCGAACAGGTTATGTAAAACGACCTGGCGGCGGGCCGGTCGACGAACAGCAGGGGGTAGACCTTTTCTCGCCTGCCGTGTTGCTTCACGCTGCTCGCTTTATCGCCTGCCGCGTTGCTGCAAGCAGCTCGCTCGCCCTGCCCGCAACAAGCATCTGTGCCTTCGGACGACGAATCTTCGTCTTGCACGCCTTGGGCAGGGTGGATATTACTTGGCAAGAGGCGGAGGAGCATCGATCGGGAACACTGGCCGGATAAAACCGAGGAGCTGCAAGCCTTCGAGGGCACTTCGGCCGACGAGCGGCTTTCTGGGAAGTCAGCAGGGTGGTGAGGCCACGGGCTGGCGAGGCTCCACGCACTGGGGGCCGCGCATTTGGCCGGAGCCGTCGGGAAGAGCGTGGCCGAGGCCCGCAGAACTGGCTGTGTAAGCTACGCTAGGCAAACTGATGCGCGGTAGGACAAGTGTTGTCAGATGAGTACTGCCACATCATCTAACTCTGTCGGCGCACAACGCCACGGCCCGCTGCGAATGGCAGCCGAGTGGCTAGCAGACTTGGGCGGACTGGTGATCGCTGGACTAACGGTGTTGGGCGATTTTACACTTTTCACGTTCCGTACCTTCGGCTGGCTATTTACGCGCTTGCCACGGAAGGAAACACTGCTGCCGTGCTTTTATCAAATTGGGGTGCTCAGCTTGCCGGTGGTGGCGCTAACCGGCACGTTCATCGGCATGGTGCTGGTGGTGCAGAGCTACGTGCAATTCCGAATGTTGAATATGGAGACCAGGCTGGGCGCAGTCGTCAATATGGCGATCGTCCGCGAACTGGGGCCGGTTTTGGCAGCGACGATGCTTGCCGGTCGGGTGGGAAGCGCAATGGCTGCTGAATTGGGAACCATGCGGGTGACCGAGCAAATCGACGCCTTGACCACACTCGGCGCCAATCCGATCCACTATCTAGTGGTTCCCCGCTTCCTAGGCTGCTTGTTGTTGATTCCGGCACTGACGATTATGGCCGATCTGATGGGCATCGCCGGAGGGTTCTTCTACTCGGTGTACTTGCTGGATATCGACTGGCACTATTACTTAGAAAATTCCCGTAACTTCGTGGGAAATTTCGACGTCTTCGCCGGTGTGCTGAAAAGCATGTTCTTCGGGGCGGCAATTTCGCTGATCGCGTGCCATCGCGGTTTCAACTGCGATCCTGGGGCAGAAGGCGTCGGCCGGGCCGCCACTGCTGCTTTCGTAAGCTCGTTTGTGACAATACTTCTGTTGGACCTGTTCCTGGCCATCATCCTGGATGCCATTTACTACACCGTCTGGCCTGAAGGGGCGAAGATCATCGGATGTCTGTGGCACGACTGTCTGTGGCACGACGGCTGCCTGAGCATGTTGTAAGTCGGCGTGTGGCACTGCCGTCGCACCACTGCTGCCGCGATACTGATGTGTGCCGCAGCCTTGCCGCAGCGCGCACTTCAGTCCCCGGGCAGCAGGCAGCCGTTTTGCGAACTGGTCTTGCCCTAAACGGCGGCTGAAAATGACTGATGCCATGCCAACCGCCGAGGACAGCAATAAGACGTTTGCTGGGCCGCTAGTACGGCTGACGGGACTGTGCGTCAGTTTCGGCCGGCAGGAGGTGTTGCGCGATATAACTTTGGACATCTCGCGCGGCGAAACGGTAGCCATCATCGGCGAGAGCGGCTGCGGAAAGACCGTGTTGCTCAAAACCATAATCGGGCTGATTCGACCGACAAAAGGCGAGGTGTATTTCGACGGCCGGAATATGTGCTCGCTCAGCGAGCGCGAGCAGACCCGACAACGGGCACGGTTTGGATTCGTCTTCCAAGGGGCAGCGCTGTTCGACAGCATGACGGTGGCCCAGAACGTGGCCTTTCCGTTACGGCAGCACACCAGCAAAAGCCAGGAAGAAGTCCGGCAGATCGTGCTTGCCCGACTGGCCGAGGTCGGTTTGCCCGAGGACATCGTGGCTAAACGTCCTGCGGAGCTGTCGGGCGGGATGCGGAAGCGGGTGGGTTTAGCGCGGGCGTTAGCATTAGAGCCGGAAATTATCCTCTACGACGAGCCAACCACTGGGCTCGACCCAATTATGGCTGATGTTATCAACGAACTAATCATCAGCACGCGCAAGCGCCATCCGGTTACCAGCGTCGTTGTCACTCACGACATGCGTACCGCACAAAAGGTTGCCGATAGGATTGTTATGCTCTATCCCTTGGCCCGCTTGGAACCCGACCAGCCACAGATACTGTACGACGGTCCGCCAGAAGATATACATCGCGCCGCAGACCCGCGGGTCGTGCAATTTGTGCGGGGCGAGGCGCGGGAAAGAATCATGGAACTTCGGGAACAATATCAGCGGAGCGACGCGCTGTTGTGACGGCCAGCGCGGACAGGTGGAGTAGTTAACTAGGTGGCAAGTTATGTAACTGGGTGGCAAGTTATCTTGCACCGGGCGACAAGTCTGTAGCTTGGCAAATGAAGGCGGCAATCATGGACGAGCGCGTAATGCAATTTCGGGTGGGAGTGCTGGTGTTCGCCACCTTGGTTATCGCCGGTGTGTTGGCGGTAATGTTCGGCGAAATGCCCTCGATCGTGCGCGGCACATATACAATTTACATCGATTTTTCGGAGGCCCCTGGCGTTACCGTCGATACGCCTATCCGCAAGAGCGGCATTCGCATCGGACGCGTGACTAACGTGAAGTTCGAGATGGTGCCCCGCTTGGACGACAAGGGCAAACCGGTGCTCGACGACCGTGGGAATCGCGTGTTGGATGAAAAAGTGCGCGTCACCGCCAAAATCGACGGCCAGCGCCAACTGTACCATGACGAAAAATGCTGGGTTACTGTAACGCTGTTGGGAGACTCCTCGCTGCAATTCGTGCGCACCGGACCCGTGCCCGAAAAGCGAATGCCGATCAAGGACGGCGAGATCATCCAGGGAGCCGTACAGATCGAGCCGGTGCAAGCTATGGCCGACCTGCGCGGCGGTGTCGCTGAAGCTATCGCTTCAGTGACCACCACTAGCAAACAGATCGGCGATGCGGCTTCCAAGCTGCGCGAAGTGGTCGCCAAAAATGAGCAGAACATCGACACGTTTCTGAAGCAGTCGAGCGCTACGCTGTCGAACATCGAAAAAATTTCGGCCCACGTAAGTCAACTGGTCGAGGACCCCAAGTGGCAGGCACAATTCAAAGATACCGCCGCACGGCTGCCGCAGATCGTTCAAGACGTTCAAACCACCGTCAACAAGCTGAACAACACTTTGGACACAGTGGACCGGAACCTGAAGAACGTCGAAGGGTTTACCCAGCCGTTAGGCGAGCGGGGCCGTAGCTTGGTGGTTCGTCTGGACGAGACGGCCCAGAAGTTAGACGCCTTGGTAGAGGAACTGATGCTTTTCAGCCAGGCGCTTAACGACCAACGCGGCACGCTTGGCCAATTGGTGTACAATCCGGAGCTTTATCAGCGGCTTAACCGCGCCGCCCGAAACGTCGAAGACCTGACCCGGCAACTTCGCCCCATCGTTGACGACGCCAGGGTGCTAAGCGACAAGGTCTCCCGTCACCCGGGAGTGATTGTCCGCGACGCAATCCGTCCTGGTCCGGGGATCAAATAGCGTCGGCCGCGGTTGAACGGTCACCGCCGGCGGTAGGCGTGCGGCTGGAATTAGGTTGCGATGCCGGACGAATAGATAAGATAGACCGGGAGAATAAATAAGATCGGGTGTTATCGTCGGCTTTTCGGTGGACTGTTCACCGAAGGTTGGGCACCGGGCGCAAACTGTGGGCTGGGGGCGCTTTTGCAGTGGGCATCGACTGGCTATCGGACGGCAAAACTCGGGCACGCATCGGATGGCGAACTGCACGCTGTCAGGTCCGCTGTAGAGCGAACTGCCCACTATGGCGCAAGCGATGGCAACGCCATAGAGGGCGGCGGCGTTGTAGGCACCGATGTTGACGAAGGCGCCATCGGGTGCGGCATCACAGCCGGTGGTCCGTCGAGCGGCGGCGAAGTGGAAGGCTGGAGCGCTGAATTGGAAGCAGCAGCCGGCTGTGGTGGCGGATTCCCCGCTGCCGCCGGATTACCCGCGCCCAGCGGGTTGCCCCCACCCGAAGAATAAGCTGCTGCTGGCGGATTGCCTTCTGCCGGCGAGAGGTTCGTTCCCGGCGGATTGGCTATTCCTGCCGGATTGGCTGTTCCCGGCGGGGCAAACGCCGAAGGCGCCGTGCCGGTCGATAAGTGCATCCCGCGCCGCAGTGCCTCGGCTCGGTCCAGCAATTGTTCTGGCGGTGTGACCATCTGCGGCGCTAGTTGGTAATCGAAGGTACGATGATCGCGTATTTCGCCTGGTATCAGGTTCTCGCAAATGAAATCGAGCGGAAATACCTGGTACCACGGCGGGGGTACGTTCTGCGTGACGGTGAGCGTCTGATACCGGTCCTTGACCAGCCGTATTTTCCGTTTGCCATAATAGGTAAACGGCGTGGAGATAGGCGTCATGCCGATTTCGTGATCGTCGATGTACACCAAAGCCCCTGGCGGATCGCTGCGAATGGTCATGCGTCGCTGCACGCATCCGCAGGCCGCGACTATCGATACGGAAAGCAAAGCCGCTAGCGACAATCTTCCCATGATACGCCACATCCAGTGTTGGCCGACCGGCATTGCCGATTGACGCGCCACTGCCCGGTCGCGCCTTTCTGCGCTTCGGGCAGCAGGGCGGCTCATCATCGCCAGAACTAACCCTCCGGCCAAAAAGCAATTGGTAAGGTCGCAGCCGCTCCACCTGCCGAACCGCTGCGACGAGCAACCAAGGGCAACAGGTAATTGGCCCAACTGTTGCGGTACAAGAAAGACTGCTGTGGCACAGGTTGGTCGGCGTGCCGGGCGGGAATTCTAGCGGTCTTCGGCGGCTGGCGATAGACCAAAACGCTGGCTTGATGATGTCAGGGTGCCAAAGAAACTCGCACGGCGTGTGCTGCGGAGGAGACCTCTGGCAGTTGGCTTAGGACAATCCGGCCGCAAGCAGCGTGGGGTCCGGCAGGTTTTAATAAAGACGACACGTTTTGGTACACCCGTCCTATCAGCCGCCGACCAGCCGCCGACGAAGCGTAATGTGTGTGCCAGTAGCAAGTTACGAACAACACCTGGCCGCCGCTGGCAAGCATCAGTGGCCGTAGTCTATACTGATGACTTGGCATATACTTATTAAGGTGAACGCAGCGGTAGGATAATCGATCAACGCTAAGGCGCCACAAAAGCTTATGTGGCGCACGGGGGATGAGCGAAACTGCTATTTCGATCGTCAGCTCCAAAGCTCTGATAACGCTCTTCGGTGCGTGCGATCAGCACGTGCGCAGGATACGCAGCGCGTTGGGTGTCAGCATCTCCGCCCGCGATGGCCGCATCCACGTCGAAGGCGATCAGAAGGCGGTAGCTTCGGCCACAGCGGTATTAGAGGAACTTCAGGCGTTGGCCCATCGTTACGGTGTGCTGACCGCCGAGGACGTCACCCGTGTACTTGCCGGCGTTCGCGAGGGGGAAACCCAGCAGCAGTTTCCACTGATCGAGGTTTACAAGCCGGGACGGCAGATTCGCCCCAAGACCGTCGGTCAGGCGCGCTACTTGGAAGCGATTGTAAACAACGAGGTGGTTTTTTGTTACGGGCCGGCAGGGACAGGCAAGACCTATCTGGCTGTTGCGGCAGCCGTTTCGTACCTAAAGCGCGCGGCGGTGCGCAAGATCGTGTTGGTCCGCCCGGCGGTGGAAGCCGGTGAGAGTCTGGGCTATTTGCCCGGCGACTTGCAGGCCAAAATCAATCCGTATCTGCGCCCGCTGATGGACTCCTTGCACGACGTGATGGACCACGACCTGATAAAGCGCTTTTCGGACGAGGACGTGATCGAAGTCATTCCGTTGGCTTACATGCGGGGGCGTACGCTCAACGAATCTTTCATCATTCTCGACGAAGCCCAAAACACTACCGTACCACAGATGAAGATGTTCCTGACCCGCATGGGGAATGGCTCGAAGATCGTGGTGTCCGGCGACATCACACAGATCGACCTGCCGCCGAAAACCAGCAGCGGGTTGGTCGACGCTTTGCGTCGGCTATGCGGGATCGAAGGCATCGCTTCGGTGCGGCTGTCGCGGGCCGACATCGTGCGGCACCCGTTGGTCCAAAAAATCGTCAACGCCTACGAAGAACAGCGCAAGTCGCGCCGCTGACCAATGGCTACAGGGGGACAGAAGCGAACGCGTTGGGAGCGGGTGGCTGCGCTGGAGTTGCCTCCGGGGCAATGGGAGCGGGCATGGATCAGTCTGCGCCGCCGTGATGTGTTGGGACGCATCGGCTTAGCCCTGGTGGCGGCGATAGTGCTGTGCGTGGTAGTGCGGGCGTGGGAGCCGCCTTTTCCCTACCGCACCGGTTATACCCCGGAATACGACATATTGGCCCGCGTACCTTTCTCGGTCGCTGTGCCCGACGCCACTAACGCCGCCCTGGAACGACAGCGGAGCCTGGTACGCACCATCTACGTGCAGGACCCTCTGCCGCTAGTGGAATTGCGTGCTCAATTGCGCAACACCCTGGTGGAATTGGCCTCCAAGTCGGAGCTGGCGGAGGTCGATCCCAAGTTGTGGCAGCAGTTCGCTCTGCTGGGGGAGGACGGCAACAGGCAAACGTTATCGCCCCAAGAGGAGGAAGAGCATTTTCGCATCCTCCGTGCGGCTTTAGCAGGTCCAGAGAATTTGCAACGTTTCGAACGGGCGCTGGAAGAGGCCTTTAAACCGTTCGAGCAGCGCGGATTGCTGCATCGGTTGAGCAACCAGGTGCGCGGCGGCAATCAGGAAGAGATCATCGTTTATCCGCGCCATTTGCCCTCGTTGGAAACCACGGTCAAGGTGGCCGATGTGCTGATCGGCGATGGCACGGCGGTGCGCGAGAGCCTGCGAAAGCATTTCCAGCCGCAAGTTCTGGCCGACAGGTTGTTCGCCTGGATCAAGCCCAGGCTGAAACCCACGCTCACTCTCGACAAAGCGCGTACCGACGAAGCGATCGAAAAGGCCCTGCGCGAAGTTCAGCCGGTGACGCTAGAGTACACTACCGAGGCCAATTTGGGCAAAGCCGGCGTGCCGCTGACGGCCGAGCAAGTCCGTCTGCTGCGCGAGGAACATCAGGCCTGGCTGGCGGAGCGATCCCGCTGGCAAGCGCTGCTGCGGGCAGCGGCAGTCGTGCTGATCAGTTTTGCGCTGTTCCTGTTGTGCGGAGTGTACATGCGCTTTCGACAGCGTGGGCCGCTGGACAAAGTGAGCCGGCTGGCAGTGGTACTGGTGTTGGCCGTGCTGACGGCGGCAGTTTCGCGCTGGACCGCCGACGACGCCTGGCGTGCCGAAATCCTTCCCCTGCTGCTGTTCGGCATGACGATGTCGATTGCTTACAGCCCGGAACTGGCGCTATTGCTCAGCGGCGTGTTGAGTTTTTTGGTGACCATTTCCATCGGCCAGGGATTATCGGAGTTCCTGCTTTTGGCCGGGATCACCACCTATTGCAATCTGAACATGACCCGCATCCGCACCCGCAGCAAGCTGATCTATGTGGGCATCACCGCCGGCGGAATAGCGGCGCTGCTGCACATCGGGCTGGGTGTGCTGGACAACCAGCCGCTTTCTGCGGCCTTGGCGACCGATGCAGCGCGCAACGCCATGTGGACCCTGGCGGCAGGTTTTCTGATGACTGGCTTGTTGCCGTTCGTGGAACGGTTCTTCGGCGTGCTGACCGATCTAAGCCTGTTGGAACTAGGCGACGTGACGCATCCGCTGCTTCAGGAGCTGGCGCGGCGCGCGCCAAGCACTTACAACCACTCTATTACCGTCGGGGCAATAGCCGAAGCGGCGGCGGAGAGCATCGGGGCACGTGGTTTGTTGTGTCGCGTCGGCGCTTACTTCCACGATATTGGCAAGATGCTCAAGCCTGGTTATTTCGTGGAAAACCAAGGGGCCGAGGCCAGCCGGCATGAAGGACTGGTGCCGGCGATGAGCACGTTGGTGATAATCGCCCACATCAAGGACGGCGCCGATTTGGCCCGCCAACATCATTTGCCACAGCCGATCATCGACATGATTGCCCAACACCACGGCACGACGTTGGTGGAGTACTTTTACGACCGGGCGAACGAGCAGCGGCAGTCCGATCCCAACGGCGGGGAGGTGGACGAGAACACCTTCCGCTATCCGGGGCCGCGTCCCCAAACCAAAGAAGCCGCCGTGCTGATGCTGGCCGACGCGGTAGAAAGCGCCAGCCGCACCCTGGTCGATCCGGCGCCGGCACGAATCGAAAGTCTGGTACGGGAAATCGCCGAGAACCGCCTGCGCGGTGGGCAGTTCGACGAAAGCGGCCTGACGCTCCGCGAGCTGCGCACCGTGGAAAAAAGCATGGCGATGTCGCTGATTTCGATTTACCACGGGCGGATCAAGTATCCCGAACAGAAGCGACGCGAAGAGGAAAAACGACGCGAAAACGACTCTCGTCACGATGCAGCACGTAAAGACGATTCTTCCAAACAACGGCGCAAAGAAGAAGCTCGCGCAGACGACTCGCCAACAGAAGGCATCCCCGAACAGGAGGCTGGTGCGCGGGCGTAAACTCCAGCGGGCGAAAACTCCAGATATTTGCTCAAATCTCTTGCCCGACTACCCCCGCCGCCAAAGCACCGCCGGCCTGCTACGGTTACATGCGGTCTACCACGTCGATGCCCAGCAGTTCCAGTCCCTTGCGGATGGTACGGGCTGTCAGATCGCACAGCAGCAATCGGCTCTGTCGCAACTGGGGCGTTTCGGCGCGAAGCACAGGACACTGCTCGAAGAAGGTCGAATAGCGATTGGCCAGTTCGAACAGATAGGCCGTAAGATGGTTCGGGCGATAATCGGCAGCGGCCAGCTCCAGGGCCTCGGAAAAACGCAGCAGTTCCACGGCCAGCGCCCGCTCCGCGGCAGCCTCCAGGCTGATCGGCCCCGGGCAGCGGCGTAAGTGCTCCACATCTACGCCCCCTTTGGCGAAGATGCTTTGCACCCGTGCGTAAGCGTATTGCATATACGTAGCCGTGTTGCCATTCATGGCCAGCATCTTGTCGAAGCTGAACACATAGTCGCTCTCGCGGTTCTGCGATAAGTCGGCATACTTGATGGCGCCCATACCCACGATCTCGGCGATGCGTCGGCGGGCTTCGGGCGACAGCTCGGGGCCGTCGGGCTTTTGGTCGTCGTTGGCGCTGACGATTTGTAAGGCCCGGGCCACCGCCTCGTCGAGCAACGCTTCTAGCTCCACGGTATCGCCTTGGCGGGTGCGGAACGGTTTACCGTCCTCGCCTAGCACCGCCCCGAAACGCACGTGTTTCAGTTCCACACCTGTGTAGCCCATCAGTCGGGCAGCGGCGAACAACTGCTCGAAGTGCAAACTTTGGCGGTGATCGACCACGTACAGTATGGTGTCGGGCCGGAATGTTTCCATGCGGTACTGGAGCGTCGCCAAGTCGGTGGTGGCATACAGAAAGGCCCCATCTTGCTTGCGAATGAGCATCGGCGTCTTCGGATGGTCGAAGAAGATGGCGGTCGCTCCTTCGCTTTCCCTGGCGATACCACGGCGTATCAGCTCTTCGACCAAGCCCGGCAGCCGGTCGTTGTAATAGCTTTCGCCCAGCGTGTAATCGAAACTTACTCCCAGCCGGGCGTAAATACGGTCGATTTCCCGCAAACATATCGGCATGAACTTCCGCCATAGGGCTACGTTTTCTGCATCCCCGGCGTGCAGCTTGGCCGTCTCGTGCAACACACGAGCGTTGATGTTCGGGTGCTGAGCCGAAAGCTCCCCCAGCCGATCGTCTTGTGCGCTGTCCTCGATGCCATCCTGCTCATCCCGTTCGGCTCCCTGGTAGTCCATCAGCCTTCGCACCAAGCGGTACAAACGCGACAGTTCCCGAATAGGGGCTTGGGCAAACGCCTCGGCGTCTAAGAAGTGCTTGTAGCCGTAGATGATCATGCCGAACTGGGTACCCCAGTCGCCGATGTGGTTGTCGCTGATCACCCGATGCCCCAGAAAACGCAGAATGCGACACAGCGCGTCGCCGATGACCGTCGAGCGGATGTGTCCCACGTGCATGGGCTTGGCCACATTGGGCGCCGAATAGTCGATGACAATCGTGCGCGGTTGGGCCTCGACCGAGACGCCCAAACGCGGGTCGCAGACCGCTTCGATCAAGCGTTCCGACAGCCATTGCTCGCGCAGCCGCAGGTTTATAAACCCCGGCCCGGCGATTTCCGGCCGATGGCACATATCGGCCACGTCTAGTCGGGCGACTACTTCGGCTGCTACTTCTCGCGGCGGTCGGCCCAATTGTTTTCCCAATGGCATGGCGAAATTGGCCTGGTAATCGCCAAAGCGCGCATCCTGAGTGCGGCGCACTTGGTCAAGCAGTTCCTCGGGTGCATTGGTGAATCCCGCCAGCGCGTTGCGAAATCGATGTTTCAGTTCCGGAAGAATACCCATACAAACTCTTCGCATCAATCAAGTTTTTCCAGTTGAACGCCGGCGAAATTAAGACCTGCGGTCAGCCAACGCCGTGCGGTTAGCTTATGCCCTGTGGTTAAGTTACAGCTTGTGGTTAGGTTATACCCTGCGATTAGCTTATACCCTGCGGCTAGCTTACACCTTGCGGTGAGTTTACGACAATCAGCGGTTGAGCTTAGCACGATCAGCGGTCGAGATTCACGCAATCAGCGGTAGATTCCGATAATCACGCATTGGGCTTGTGATAATCACCCGTTAGGGTTCCGATAATGGGGCGGTAAGCTTCCGACAATCAGTGCGCCCAGATTGTGCCGCGGTGGCAATAGCGCTCCGGCGGTTGCGTTGCCCGGTCAGAGGGAAAGCGGAACTCGCTTGGCGTGCGCCCACAAATCTTCCAGAGCGTAGTAAGCGCGGGTGTCGGGGTCGAACAGGTGAACGACCACGTCGCCGTAATCGAGCAAAATCCAGCGGCTCTCCTCGTATCCTTCGATTCCCAGACGCTGCTCGCCCCACTGTTGGGTAAGAACCCGGTCGATCTCCTCGCTCATGGCGTGCAATTGGCGACGGCTGGTTCCGCTGACCAGTACAAAGAAATCGAACATGTCGCTCAGCCCGCGCATGTCCAGCACGCAGATGTCTTGGCCCCGATTATCGGCCGCCGTACTGGCGGCGGCCAATGCCCTTTTCAGCGCTAGTGAGTGGTCGTCCAGTCGCTTATCGGCAACAGAAGGTGCTGTACTTTGCACGGGAGTTTTGCTCACAATCGGCCTCCGCAGGGTCATTCAGGCACCAACACCATACATTTTAGTTCCCCCTGGCGGCAATAGGGAAGAGTTGACTGCGGGTGGTTCGCCCATCGGAGCTTGCTTGACCTCCAAGAGACTGCTGTTGCGCCGGTTGGTGCAGTCGTTGCCGCCACACTTTCATCTCTGCCATCTTATTTTCACGGTTGCCATCTTATTTTCATCGCTGCCAAGTATTTCTAACGCTGCTGGCTTATGCCCACCGCAGTCGCCTTATTTTTAACGCCGTCGGCTGACACACAGCCTGCTTCCACACCGAGCCTGGCCAGTAGTAGATAATCGACGTGCGCCGCCATTGCTTGCGGCAGCGGCTGGCCGGTGTGTCGGCTAGCGACCGCGCTGCGAACGACTTTTCCTCACGTAACATGCCTTAGCCCTTTCGGCGTAGCAGCGCTAAGCCACCGAACACCACCCCGCTGGCGGCGGTGACGGCGCACAGGCCCAACCACCACGGCGCGCCTTGTGCGGCAGGGATGTATCCCAGCACCAGTGCCAGCGCAGCCACCAATAGGCTGTAAGGAGCCTGGGTGCGCACATGGGCCATGTGATCGCACGAGGAAGCCGCCGAGCTGAGGATAGTCGTATCCGAGATCGGCGAGCAGTGGTCGCCGAATATAGCGCCATCGAGAATTGCCGCAGCGGCTAGCACGGTCACGCGGCCGTAAACTCCTCCGTCCAACGCGACAGCAACTGGCAAGGCTATGGGAATCAATATGCCCATGGTGCCCCAACTGGTACCCATCGAAACAGCGGCCAGGCAAGCTACCACGAAAACCACCGGCGGATACAGTCCGGGAGTAATCACTCCGGTGAGCATGTCGGCCAAGTACTGTCCGGTGCGCAACTGCCCGCAGCAACTGTTCAGCGACCAAGCAAGCACTAGTATTGTTACGGGCAACATCGCGGCCAGCAAGCCGCGAAGGGTGGCTTGTAGTGCATGGCGAAATGCTATCCGCGCAAGCGTCAAGGCCATCAGCCATGCGGCTGCCAGCCCGATTGAAGCGGCCAAAGTCAACAGCAGATTCTTGTCGGCGGTGCTAAGGGCGTGGCGCCACACCGCCGGTCGGGCCAGCGAGAGCCAATCGGCTTGCAGGGCTGCCAGGCCGCCACCGTCGATCCACAATCCGCCCAGGAAGAACAGCAATACCGCCAGGATAGGCGCTAGTCCGGCCCAAGCGCGCAGCGGTGCATCCGAGACCGAGGAGGCGGCCCAGAGCATCTTCGCGCCGGGCACCCTGGCGTTGTCGGCAAGGGGCTTGCCCAGTTGGCGTGCGCGTCGCTCGGCTGTGGCCATGGGGCCGAAGTCCTGCCCGGTCAGCACATTCCACAGCAGAAAGCTGATCATGCCCAAACAATACAGGCGAAAGCCGATGGCGTCGAAGAAGATGCTGTAGCCGTCGCGGTCGAGTTGGAGAGCGGCGGCCTGTTGACCTAGCAGGCCGACTTCGTAGCCGATCCACGTGCTAACTACCGCCAACCCAGCAATGGGGGCAGCCGTGGCGTCGACCAGAAAAGCTAGCTTCTCGCGGCTGATACGGTGACGATCGCTGAGCGGCCGCATCGTCGGACCGACGATCATCGTGTTGGCGTAATCGTCGATGAACACTATCAAGCCCAGCAAGACGGTCATCAACTGCGTGGAACGACGCGAGCGCGCGTAACCAGATAGCCACTGAGCCACTGCTTGCAAGCCGCCTGACGCCAGCATTACCCCCAAGGTGGCCATCATCAGCACCACGAAAGCTAGGATTTGCAGATTCGTGAAATCGTAGTCGGCGGGGATGACCGTGCCGCCGATCGTCCGCCCAGCGTGCCACAAACCGACCGGGATCGCGGCCCACAGGCTAGACGATGACTCACGGGCAATCAGCACTCCGCCCAGCAGCACTGCCGCAAACAGCGACGCTATTACTCTGTTTGTGGCCAGGGCCATGCTGATCGCCAGCAGCGGCGGAAGGATGCTTATCCACGGGGCCGCTGCCGCCGGACGCCCATGCGACCAGTGCCACGCCAGCAAGCAAACCGCCGCAAACACCGTGGCCGCTACCCACACCGAAAGACGTCGGCGTTTGCACAGCGGAGTGTTGTTCATGGGTTTGTTGCAGCGGCCACTGCCACCGGGCTTAATAGAACAGCGCTAAGTCGCGGCTGCTGGTAAAAAGAAGACAACACATCGGTTTTCGACCTTGCATTTTCTCCATTCCACCTTTTCCGCCTTGAGTTTCGATGCTAATCAGGATGTTGACACCACTCGGCGCTGTCGGATTAACATCTGCCGGGCGAGTGATTTTGCTGCACGGCGTGCGTCGTCGATCACGATTCGCATGATTCGGGAAAGATCATCGAGGCAGCAAAGGTACTGTGGAAAGCCGGGTCGGTGGACAGGTCGACATGCTCTACCTGCCGCGCGATCTGCTCGGCCACTTGCCGCGCCTGAAGCGACATGGCCGCTAACCGCGCCCCGGCTAGCGAAGTGTTTCCCTGGTATCGGATGCGCCGCCGCTCGATCTGTGGCGGGAGCAAGCCGATGCGCTGCGCATTGCTACGCCGGATGAAGTTGCCGAAACCGCCTGCCAGCAGCACCGCTTGCAACTGGCTGGGCTGCAAACCGGCCCGATGCAACAGCAACGTTACCCCGGCGCGTATCGCTCCCGTGGCAAGTTGCAACTGGCGAATGTCCTGCTGGGTCAGCAGTATCGGCTGACCATCGGCCGTTTCTTCTTCGCTGGCCAACATGAAGGCTGGCTGGCCGTCCTGCTCTACAACACGGCGGACCAGATCCGGCGGCAGGTGGGCCGGCAGTTGCGTGCCGGAAAGCAGTTTTCCGCTTGGAGCAAGCAGCCCGTGCCGCAACAGTTCCGCGGCCGCATCGATCAATCCGGAGCCGCACAATCCCTTTGGGCGGACGTTTCCGATGACGTTGATTCGCAATTGGCCGTCGTAAACCACTTTTTCGATCGCCCCGATGCTGCCACGCATGCCGCGAGAAATGCGCGCCCCCTCGAATGCCGGGCCCGCGGCCGTGGATGCCGCCCACAGTTTGCCGCCGGCGCAAACAACTATCTCGCCGTTGGTGCCGATGTCGACCAGCAGCGTGGGCTGTTGGGCATCTGCCAGCCCGGTGGCAAGTATGCCGGCCACTGTGTCGCCGCCGACGAATCCGCCGATAACCGGCATGAGGTATGCTCTGGCTTGGGGATGCACATCGAAGCCCAACTCGGCGGCGGCCAACTCGACACCCGGCCCAAGTACAGGCACAAATGGCACTACGGCAAGGTACTGCGGATCAATAGCACACAGCAGGTGTTGCATGGTGGTGTTGCCGGAAAAGGTCAATTGAAAAATCTCGTCGCGCCGCACACCTGCCTCGGCGCATAACTGCCCGATCAACTGGTCGATTGCTGCCACCACGCACTGCTGAAGTTCTGCAAGTCCACGCGGGTTGTCGCGAGCGAAGACTATACGGGACAGTACGTCGTCGCCGTAACGGGCCTGGGGATTTAGTTGCGCCGCAACGGCTCGCTCCTCGCCGGTGACAGTATCCACCAGCGCGCTGACCAACGTGGTGGTGCCCACGTCGGTCGCCACCGCATAGCAGGAAGCGGTAGTGTCGCCGGGCTGGAAATCCAACAACCGCTCGCCGGCCAGCACGGCGGTGCCGCAAAAGCTCGCCTGCCGCAGCCGCGCGGGCAGCTCGCGCATCAACCCCAGCGGAACGTACACATCAGACTGCGCGTCCAAAGCGCTCGTCAGGCGGACCACATCTGGCTCATCGCTGCCACGGCGGGGTGGGGCCATTTCCACGAGCAGTTTGCGGACCGGCGGATCGTCCCCAGCCACAGCCTGCGGCGAAGCTTGTGTGAGTATTTTGTGTGCATGGCCGACCAGCGATTCGCCGGGCACTTCCACTTCCGACGGCTGAAGGAGCTGCGTCTGACATGCCAGTCGCCAACCGGCGGCAAGTTCTTCGGCCGAAAAGAATCGATGTTCGCTGGGCGTCGGTGGGGCAGCGCCATGGCGTACGATCGCGCGACACTTCCCGCACAACCCCTGGCCTCCGCAAGGCTGTTCCAACACCAGTCCAGCGGCCGCAGCCGCCTCGTACAATTTGGTGCCGACCAGCACGAAGACGGTTCTTCCGCTGGGATGGAACTTAACGGCGATTTCGGATTCCTGTATCACGGCGGCAATCGGCGCTGAGCTAACCGGTACTGTCTGCCGAGGATTCTTTCCGCTCTTTGAGCAGCTCGATGAACTTGATCATCGTGGGCGTGAAAACCTTGCGCTGCCGATGGATGATGCCCAGCGGCCTGCGAATCTCCGGCGATTCCAACCGCACCACAGCCAGCGATCCGTTGCGGTGCTCGCTGCTGACGGTCGGCTCAGGCAGTATACTCACCCCGGCCCCGATTTGTACTGCCTGTTTAATGGTCTCGATGTTGTCGAACTCCATGACCACCCGCACGTGTACCGAGCGCTGCCGCAGATGTTTGTCGATCTGCTTGCGTATGCTCAACTCGCGGTCGAACCCCACAAAGTCCTCGCCGCGAATATCTTCCAGGGTAACCGACTTTCGCCGGGCCAGCGGATGCTTCGGATGGCACACTACCACCATCCGCTCCGATCGCCAGGGGATGACGGCCAATTCGGGCGTGGGGTGCGGATAGGAAATAATGCCCAGATCGACTTCGGCGTCGAGCACTGCCTCGAGTACTTTGGCCGGATGCAGATACTCCAAACGAACCTTGGCCTTGGGATACAACTGCATGAACTCCTTCATGCAGCGGCTCATGTGGTGCAAGCCCACCGAATAGATCGCCGCCACGCGGACCAGGCCGCTGATTTCCATGCGCAGAGCTTTGACGCGGGCCTCCGTGGCGTCGTAGATTTCCAGCACTTGGCGAAAGCCTTCGTAGCAGGCTTGACCTTCGGGCGTGAGCACGAAGGGCCGCTTTGTGCGATCGATCAACTGCACGCCAAAGTGCTGCTCCACGCGGTGAACGCACTGCGTGGCAGCCGATTGACTGACATTGCTAGCCGCTGCTCCCCGGGAAAAACTCTGGTATCTGACCACATCACAGAATATGCGCATACTCTCGATGTTCATAAGAATAGCTTATCATAAAGCTATTGGTTCCGCTATCGGACTAATAGCTCGTTACACTGGAGAATTACAATCGAAGTCCCGTTGCGCAGCAGAACTGTTATGCCGCTGTATGGCAGAATTGTGTAGCGAACCGTCCGGTAAGCGCTCGCAGTACGCCGGCGACATAGCCAACTGCGCCAACTCGCGCTCGCGCGGGGACCACGGCCGCCGCTCAACCAGCCACGGGGAAAGTGCTATGGGGCGATCAAACCGCGGCACTGGCCGCGCGAACGGCTAAACTCCAGTTATAATATTTCGATTGAACAATTTAGGCTGATCCGCTGCCATGTCGCTTCCGCCGCTGATTACCGACCTGCGACAGTGCGTGGGGCCGAGCAACGTGCTTTTTGCCCCTTCGGAGCTAGCCGTTTACGACTGCGACGCTTTTACCGCCGAGCGCCGCCCGCCCGTGGCGGTCGTTTTCCCTGAAAACGCTCAGCAGGTCGGGCAACTAATGCGTGTGTGCCGGCACCATGGGGCTGCGGTGGTGCCGCGCGGCGCAGGCACCAGCCTGGCCGGTGGATGCCTGCCGGGACCAAACAGCGTGGTGCTGATGCTTACCCGCATGAACCGTATCTTGGAGATCGACCTGCGCAACCGGATGGCAGTAGTGGAAGCGGGCGTGCCCAACCTGAAGCTTACGCAGGCGTTGGCAGGCAGCGGGTATCACTTCGCTCCGGATCCTTCCAGCCAAGGCGCATCGACAATTGGCGGCAATGTGGCCACCAACGCCGGTGGACCGCACACGCTGAAGTATGGCGTCACGGTCAACCATGTGTTGGGGTTGGAAGTCGTGCTCAGCGACGGGACGATCGTCCAGCTTGGCCCGTATGAGGACCCGCCGGGCTTGGACCTGGTCGGTCTGCTGGTTGGCAGCGAGGGCATTTTGGGCATCGTCACCAAGGTGTGGGTCCGACTGACGCGCAATCCGCAGGACTACCGTACCATGCGGGCGATATTCGATTCGGTCGAGCAGGCCAGCGAAGCCGTCAGCCGTATTATTGCCGCCGGCATCATTCCAGCCGCAATGGAGTTAATGGATCAGGGAATCTTGGCGGCGGTGGAAGAGGCTTTTAGTTTCGGCTTCCCCCTGGATGCCCAGGCGATACTGATAATCGAGGTCGATGGTTTGGCCGTCGATATCGAGCGCAAGCAACAGCAGATTGTCGATATTTGCAAGCAGTTCGGGGCGCGGGAGGTGTTGACCGCCGCCACAACCGCCCAGCGCGAACTGCTGTGGAAGTGTCGAAAACTGGCCGTGGGGGCTACGGGTCGGCTCAGCCCCAGTTACATCATCGAAGACGGCGTGGTGCCGCGCACCCGGCTGCCGCAGGTCATCCGTCGAATAGCAGAAATCGCCCGATCGCACCGCATTCGCATAGTCAATGTGGCCCATGCCGGCGACGGCAACGTGCATCCGTTGTTGCTGTTCGACGAGCGAGACTCGGCCGAGACGCAGCGGGTTCGGGCAGCCGGCCGCGAAGTGTTGCAAGAGTGCATTGCTGCCGGAGGAAGTATCACCGCCGAGCACGGTATCGGCGTGGAAAAACTCTCGCTGATGGAGCGCCTTTTCGCTCCACAAGATTTGGAAGCGATGCGCCGGATTCGGGAGGCGTTTGACCCTCGCTTGCTGTTTAATCCAGGAAAGAAACTGCCGCAGGCTGGCGGCGCAGCCTCGGCATGAACATTGGCCAAACGATGTCTGAGGACCCTGCGAGATTTTTGCCGCTGGAAGCCACGCTTGCGCCGGCTGACCCGGGCGAAGCAGCCGAGGCTGTGCGCGCAGCATTCGCCGAAAAAAAGGCGGTTTATCCGCTCGGCGGTGGGACTCAGATTTGTCGGGGGGCTTGGCCCCAGCGGCCCGGATTGGGCCTACGGCTGGCCAAGCTAAGCAAAGTGGTGGATTATCCGGCCGACGACATGACTATCACCGTCGAGGCCGGGTTGACGGCGAAGCGATTGGCCGCCACGCTGGCCGAGCATCACCAGCAATTGCCTATCGACGTGCCGATGGCCGCACAGGCGACCATTGGCGGCTTGATTGCCCTTGGGCACAGCGGCCCGCGACGGCTGGCCTATGGCACCCTGCGCGATTACGTATTGGGGCTGGAAGCCATAGACGGCAGGGGGACGCGGTTTCGGGCCGGCGGCCGAGTTGTCAAGAACGCGGCCGGCTTGAACGTGCATCGAATGATGGTCGGCGCTTTGGGCACGTTGGGCGTGATCACCGAGGTCACGCTGATCGTGAGACCGCAGCCGGAGTGCAGCGCTTTGTTGGCCTGCGACGTGCCTGACTGGCAGCAAGCCGAACGGCTTCTGGCCGCGATACTCCGCTCCGACACGCTGCCGACAGCGGTGGAGTTGCTGGCCGGCACCTACCTGGAGCAAGCACCGCCGGTGAAGGCCGCTGCCGACACTGTGGCCAGGTTACTGGTAGGCTTTGAAGGAACCGAGGCAGAGGTCTGCTGGATGCTCGAGCAGTTGGCCGCCGAGTGGCGCAAGGAAGGTATAGCGGAGGCGAAAAGCTTTGGTCCGGCCGAGGCTGTAGCAACTTGGGAATGGTTGTGTGCACTGCCGGCCGACATCGAGATGGCCGTGCTTCCCGGCCGCACAACAGCGGCCGTGTACCGTCTGCTGCAAATCGTACCCCTGGCTGGCGTACAGGCTCATGCAGGCAACGGTGTGATATGCGTGGCCTTGCCGCCGCAGGGGCAAGCTCGGCCTGACAGTGCACCAGGCGGTTCGGAAAGCTGGTCCTCCCCCGGCGAAAACCGCCAAGGCCATTCGCACACCGGTGTGGCTGAGGCGGATGCGTCGGAAGGGCATGGTAAGCCGCATCAGATGGCCCACATCGCGGCGCTGGTGCGCAACAAGCTGCGGCCGGCGATTGCCGAACTTGGCGGCCGGGTACGCATCCTACGCACTCCCCCCGGCGTGGCACTTACGCGCGAAGATGTGTGGGGGCCACTGGGCAAAGAGCGTGCAGTGATGGATGAGATTAAGCAGCGTTTCGATCCCGCGGGGATTCTCAACCCCGGACGATTCATCTTCCCATGAGCAACGGCAACAGCGAAAAAATCGTCGCCGCCAATCCCGCAGCGGGCATAGGTTTCGATTTGTTTTTGCGCTGCGTGCATTGCGGGCTGTGCACGTCGGCTTGTCCGACATACACCGAACTGGGCGACGAGAACGACGGCCCGCGCGGTCGCATCCAACTGATGCGCATGGTGGCCGAAGGACGTACGCCGCTCAGCGATCGAATGCGCCGTCATTTGGAGCTGTGCCTGGACTGCCGCTCGTGCGAAACGGCGTGTCCGTCGGGTGTGCGCTACGGTCGGATGATCGAGCCGTTCCGGCAGGCCGTCGAGCAACTGGACGCTCGTCTGGAAAAGCGGTTTGATTGGTTTCGGGAACTGATTCTGCTGCGGCTGCTGCCATACCCTAATCGGTTGCGCCCGTTGTTGGCTCCCATACGCTTGCTACAGCGGCTGGGGCTTTTCGATGCCGCCGAGCGGGTCGGGTTGTTGAGACTGGTTCCGGGCCGATTGGGCAGGTTAGTGCGGCTGTTGCCACCGCCGGTAAGCGGTGGCCCGCGGTTGCCCAAATTCCTGCCCGCCGTGGGGAGAAAGCGAGCACGGGTGGCTTTTTTCGTCGGTTGCGTGGCCGACGTATTCTATCGGCATGTTCATTGGGCTACGGTGCGGGTGTTGCAACAGAACGGTTGCGATGTGTTCGTACCGCCGGGCCAAGGATGTTGCGGCGCAATCCATCTGCACAACGGCGACCCCGACGGGGCGCGACTCGCCGCCCATGCCAACCTGGTGGCCTTCGAGTTGGACCGGTACGACGCTATCGTGGTCAACCACGGCGGCTGCGGGGCAATGCTCAAAGAGTACGGGCTTCACTGGCAGGATGGTCTGACGCCGCACCGGGCAAAGTTCGCCGCTAAGGTCAAGGATGTCCACGAGTTTCTCGATCAGTTGGGCTTTGTGCCGCCGAGAAGGCGCATCGACTGCGTGGCCACCTACCACGATTCGTGCCATCTGGCACACGCACAGGGCGTGACCGCCGCACCGCGGAAAATGCTGACCAGCATTCCAGGGCTGACACTGATAGAACTGCCTGAGTCGGGAATCTGCTGCGGCTCGGCGGGCACCTACAATCTGCTGGAACCGGGAATGGCCGAGCGGCTGGCCCGACGAAAACTAAACAATATCCTCCAAACCGGAGCGCAAGTCGTGCTGGCTGCCAACGCGGGATGCATGTTGCAAATCGCCGCAGCCATACGAGGCCAGCGATTGCCGCTGCGGGTAATGCACCCTATGGAACTGCTGGACCTGAGCTACCGCGAAGAATGACCGCAGCCGCACTGTGACCCACACCACCAGTGCTCCACATTCAAGGCCGTGCAACTACCGAGCCTCATCGGCACGGGTGTCTGGCGAGTCGAGCGGGGCCGAAACCACCAGCTCCAGCTCTGCACCTCCCAAGCGTCCCTGCGCGTGAGCGTCGATCCTCAGCCGCACTAACGCCGGCCGATCGGGAAGCCGAAAAGCGATGGTTGTCCGGCCTTCAGCCCCGGTATCCAATAACGGGTGCCAGAAAACGGTTTCCTCGCTTGGGACCGAGTCGGAGAGCCTACCCACAGCCCGACGCGCCAATATCTCAGGCTCGCTAAGTCGTCTTAATTCCTCGCTCTGGCGAGCCGCCTTCCGCACCGCCCCGCCGAGTCCAGGCGTAGCGCCCGCCCTGCCAAAGGCATTATTCTGCTGGCCCCTTTCGCGGTGCGCATCAGAGGGAATGCTTCGGTCTTGCTCTGCCTTGCCAGGTTGGTCGGATTGGTCTTGCCCGCGTCCATTTTCCTGTAAGGCTTTCTTGTCGGCCGTCGGCTGATAGGAGGCAAACGCCACCAGTCCCGCGCCGTCGGGCCGCAAACGGCTGGGATCGATCAGCACTGCGCCGATTATCAAGCAGCAGACCGTTGCTCCAACTGCCGGTGCCCATAAGTGCCAGCCCGATACGATCCGCAGCACCCCCAGCATCGCCACCAGCAACACCAAACCCAACCCTCCGAAGAAGCTTATGGTGGTCAGCGTATTAAGCAGTCGGGTGCGGTCGGCCTGGTACTGTCGTAGCCGGGCGTCATACTGTTCCCGCAAACGTTGGAGATTGTCGTACAGCGCCGGCGGCTGAAACACGACGGTGCTGGTGGCCGCCAGATGTCCCGGCATGGGCGACATCTGTGCCGGCGACCGTTGTGCTTGGGCGTCTTGGCTCGGCCCCCGCTGAGCCGCTTCGGCCAGCGTCGCAGCAGTCTTCAGATAAACCGGCGGTTGCGCGCCGAGCAGCAACTCCAACGTATCCCGATCGGTCGGCGATTCGCTTAGCAGCCGGTCGATGCTCACAAGTTGCCTACCATCGGGAAGACCGGCCTCGTTCAGCAGCTCGGCCAGCGGCGTTTGCACTTTATCGACGGGGTGACGCCTATCAAAGGAACCACCGGCAGAGGGCGTTCTGGAACTAGGACCGCGCTCCGCCACCGCCGATATGCCCAGCACAGCCGGGACGTGCTGACCTTTCTCGTTGGTAGTTTGCACGCTGATCTCCACCGTCTCGCCGGGCTTGTAATGTTTACGCACTCCGGCCAGTTGAACATCCAACCACCGCGAAGGCCGGCGATAGACCATTCTTTCGGCCAACGGGCGCGGCGGGGCACTGCTGAAATCGTACAGTACCAAACGAATCACGCCGGACGCCTGCGCTGGCAGCGGCATAGAGGCCGACGCCGGCGTGGTTTCATCGGTGACAACGACCGGTTGTTGCGCAACCAACACTTCGCCGTTGTAAGCTGCTGCCACCAACGGTAGTCCCGGCTTGGACACTCGCACGGTAAACTCCAACGGCGAGCCGGCATCCACCACGCCCTGCGCCAAGCTGATTGCCGCTTTCTGTTCCGCCATGGCCGGTGGCAAGGCGAAATAGGCGTCGGGCTGCTGTGGACTATCGATCTTCAGTCGATACTGTTGGCCCACCCGCGGCGCGATGCTGAAGCGGCCCAGTCCATGCTCCCCGGTTTGCACGTCCACGAGCCGATTATCGGCAGAATCGACAATGCGGCCGCGGATGCGCAACGGTTTGCCGTCGGCGGTAACTGCCCTCAGATACACGCGGTTTTCCAAACCGGGAGCAAGTACGCCGCCTTCGGGAAAGAACTGCACTAGCATTTTTTGTCGCGCCGATGTGCCATGTTCGGCTTTCGTTGGGCCTTGCTCGCTAAATGCAGACGCCTGGGTATCCGATGATGTTTGCGCCGGCGCAGGTGGCTGCGAGCCTGCCAGCGCATGCGGCTGCACCAATGCCGGCCTGGAAGCCAACGCCGATCCGCCGGTCGGGGCGGCCACACCCTGAGGCGATGTGTTGCGGTCACCGCTGTCCGCGCTGCCGGTATCTCCGGCCATTATGTCGATACGTTTGGTGCCCGGAACAATAGCTCCCTCCGCACTGCTAGCCGTCAGCACGTATTGGCCCGAAGGCAGCGAGGCAGCCAAGCGCAAAGCGTCAGCCGCTACGCCGCGGGTGGTCACGGTTTCCAGTGGCGTTTCGCTCACCACCTTTCCGCTGTCGTCGCGCAACTGGAAGCGTACGGGAAATGCTCGCTCAGCGGTTTGCCACCAGCGGTTCATGCTCACCGAGCGGCAATGGACCAATTCGCCGGTTCTGTACTGCGAACGGTCGGTCCATAACCGCGTCAGATACCGCGCCGGCTCAACCGCCAGCGGCATATCGAACCGTTCGAACTTGTCGCGATGGACGGCCAGCACTTCCAGCCGAGCGCGTGGCGGCAGTTTTACGTCGGCCGGGATGCCTACTGTCAGCCGTCCATCGTCATCGCACTTCTGGTGATGCGCCCAAAGCCGCTTGCCTTCACTGCTGTACAACGTCAACTCAACCTGGGCGCTCATCGCATCGCCGGTGACCGAGGTGGTTTGTACATGGAACTCGGCGGGCGCTTCGGCATAGACCACGGCAGGCCCCACTACTATCACCCGCAGATGCTCGGCCGCAATCTCAGCGAGCTGTCCCCGATGATACCAGTATCCGCCCAGCGAAATCGCCAGCAACAGCGACGCTGCCAAGCCCACGACCAGATGCGCCCACCTGTTGCGCGCCCGGCGGGACGAATCGACCTGTTTGCGTGCAGCGGCCTTCGCCGGCACGCCTGCCGGCACAGGCGATGGTGGCCCCGGCAGAAGCGACACTCCAGCGGCCGCAGGCACCGCAGCGGTCGTAGGCGGCGTCAGGGCAAGTTTGGGTGCGTGCAATCGGGCGGCTTCGGCAAACAGCCCGGCGGCCGTCTGAGCCTGAGCGTAAGCTTCGGCCAGTGCTGGGTCAGAAGCGATGCGACTGCGCAACTCTGCCGATTCTGCTTCCGGCAGCAGATCGTAGATCAGCTCCAGCAGCTTTTGTTCGGTGTGAGGATCGACGGTCATTGCTTCAGTGCTTCGCGCAGTTTGGCCAAAGCCAGCCTCATTCTGGTCTTGACGGTTCCCACGGGTATGTTCAGTACTTCGGCAATTTGCTCGTAAGTCAGTTGGCCGTCTTGCCGCAGCAGGAACACCTCCCGCTCTTCCAGCCGCAACTGGCTTATGGCTTTGCGGAGGGCCTCCAACTGCTCTTGTCGCTGGGCCTGATGGCCGGGGTCTTGCTCGTCGGCGGCTACCAAGCGAAGCTGCGTCGGTTCTATGCCGCGGCGTCGCCGTCGCCACGCCGTAGCGCGGTAGTCCTTGGCGGTGTTTATAGCTATCCGAAAAACCCAGGCCCGCAGATTATCCACTTCTGGCAGCTCAGCCTGGTGTCGCCAGCATTTGATGAATGTCTCCTGTAGGGCGTCCTGGGCGTCTTCGGCGTTGCCGATCATGTGGTATAGCATACCCAGCAGTTCGGCTTGCCAAGCGACGAAGGCCCCTTCCAGCCCTTCCGGGTGGTATGGGGTGGCGCTTGCCGCCGACCGTGGGATGCCGGGAGTAGTCATCTGCTACATATAAAGACGAAATAATTCTGAAAACCGTTTTGCACGCGGCCCGCGATGTAGCTCACTTCGAAGTTGTCCAGGGCTTTGTTAGCGCATGATGCATATTATCGGGAATAGTTCACAATTGGCCAATCGCCACTGGCCTCCATCAGTTCGCAATAGCGACAGCTAGCATTGCTGCGCGCAGTCACAGTGATTACATGCGGTAGTTACTGGCTTGCGCCACTGATTTTGACATGCATTTGTACTTTTTGCTGCTGCGCCGCTAATGTAGCTTCTGGTTCCGCGGTTAGAGTCCAAAACGAAACATAACTATGATTATTACAATTGATGGCCCCGCCGGGGCAGGAAAAAGCACCGTTGCCAAGCTATTGGCCGAAAGGCTGGGGTTTTGCTTTCTGGATACCGGGGCGATGTATCGAGCGGTTGCCCTGGCAGGATTGCAGCGCGGAATCGACTGGGCTGTGCCCGAACAAATCGCCACAGTGGCCGAAACGGTCGACATCCGCTTAGACAAAGACCGGGTGCTACTGGACGGACAAGACGTATCCGATTCGATTCGCTCTTCGCAGGTCACTGCCGTCACGCGCCACGTGGCCGACAATCCCCGTGTGCGCCAACTCATGGTCGATTTGCAACGTCGATTGGCCTTCGGCAAAAACGTAGTGACCGAGGGACGCGATCAAGGCACACTCGTCTTTCCAAACGCCGAACTGAAAGTGTTTCTGACGGCCAGTCCCGAGGAACGGGCGCGCCGACGATTGCGCGATCTATCGGCCCAGGGCGAATCGCCCACGTTCGCAGATGTGCTTCAGGCCATCGTGCAGCGCGACCAGCAGGACGCGCAACGTCCTTTGGGCGCTATGCGCCGCGCGCCGGACGCCGTTGAGCTGTGCACCGACGGCTTGACCATAGACCAAGTGGTCGATCGCCTGGAATTGCTTGCCAGGCAGAGATTGCCTAAACTCTGACGGAGCCGAAGCCCAATTGGTGTCGGGAGACGATCTCGAAAGTCAATTGGCGCCGGCGATACAGTCCCGTGCCCGTCTGTACCCCAGTCAATGGCCAAATTCCGCTCGCTGTTGCGTTGGTGTTGGTATGCGTCGCTGCAAGTGATGGTTCAAGTTGCGGCGGTGTTGTTGTATCGGGTGCGCTATAGCGGGCAGTTGAACATCCCGCGGGCCGGACCATTGATCATTGTCAGCAATCACCAAAGCCATTTCGATCCGCCGCTAATAGGCATGGGCACGCGCAGGCAGATGAATTACGTGGCCCGGGGCACGCTGTTCGGGTTTGCGCCTTTTCGCTGGCTGATTACGTCGTTGGGGGCGATCCGCATCGAGCGGGAAGGGATCGGGTTGGGGGGGATCAAGGAGTCGCTCCGCCGACTAAAACGCGGCGAAGTCGTAGTCCTTTTCCCCGAAGGAACGCGAACCCATGACGGCCGGCTGGGGCAGTTGCACGGCGGCTTCATTACGCTGGCCAGACGTTCCGGGGCAGCCGTCCTGCCGGTGGCCATCGAAGGGGCATTCGACGCCTGGCCCCGCCGCCAAATGCTGCCCCGGCTGGGCGAAATCCACGTGCGTTACGGAAATGCGCTCTCGCCAGAGGCGATCGCGCAAATGAGCGACGAGGAAGTGTTGGTCGAAGTAACGCGGCGAATCGAGCAGTGCCTTCGGCAGCTTCGGGCACATCCGAACATGGCACATCTGAAAAATAGGAACCGACTTTGACCGGCCAGCCTTGTGGGAAAGGCGATGGTTGCGAAAGCCCGCGCGGTAATCTGGGAAAAATTAATCACCTCGGTTGTTTGCCACCACTGAGCTTCAAGGTCAACCGATGAAAGACCAAATTCGCACATTTGTGGCCGTAGAACTGTCCGAAGACGTGCGCCGGCGCGCCGCCGACTTGATCGACGTGCTGCGGACGGCTTCAGCCGACGTGAAATGGGTAGAACCCCACAACTTGCACCTTACGCTAAAGTTTCTCGACGACGTCCCTCTACGGCAGATACCGCACGTGTGCGATGCCGTGGCACAGGCAGCGGCTAAGCTACAACCTTTTTTGTTGGAAGTGCTTGGTGCTGGAGCTTTTCCGAACGCCGACCGGCCGCGAACCATCTGGCTAGGCGCTGGTCAGGGCCAAGCCGAGATGGAACTATTGCACAGCGCCTTGGAAGATGGACTGTGCGAACTTGGCTTCCGCAAAGAACACCGGCGATTCCAGCCGCATCTGACTCTCGGGCGCGTGCGCCGTCCCGGCCCGACGCTGCGCCGGCTCAGCGACCTGCTATGGCAGCACAAGGATTTCAGCGCCGGTACGTTGGAAGTAGCCGAAGTGGTCGTCTTTTCCAGTCGCTTGGAACGCACCGGGCCAGTTTACGAGGCGCTGGCCAGGGCTGCATTGGGCTAGCTCCTACTGATTGGGGATGTGAGTATATTGATTGGGGATGTGCGTTTACTAATTGGGGATGTGCGTCAGTCGGGTGGCGACAAACGGCCGGCTGCACGCTTGCAGCGCTCCACTACTCGCAGCGGTCGGCGCGCCAAAACACGCAAGTGGCGGATAGTTTTCATGCCAAGCCTGTAACCAGCGGAATCAGCAGCGCTTGTTCGCCGAACGAGGGAGGCTCGTGCGTTCGGCCGTTTTTTCGACAATTTCGTCTGTCGGCACCCATTGTGCCCCGCGGCTTTCCACCGCTGCCATTGCGCATGGGACTGTTTCAAGTTCTGCTTTGAAATGGGCCGATTGCGCTTAATGGCGCTCGATTGCGACACACTACCCCCCTACCAATTTCCTGCGCCAAAACAGACCCGCAAATTACGACCGCAACTGCCCGATAGAGTTGCTCCCCTGAAGTTGAACCGCCGGGCACGGGCGGAACAGCAATTGGCGCACTGCGTCGTCGCCGGACGTGCCGGTGTGGGGCAGCGCGCCACCGGGGGCGTCTTATGGTCGCCAAAGGATTTGCGCTGACTTTTATTGTGGCAGCGGCGGCAATCATACCACATCAACAGGCGCGGGCGGACGAGTGGCGGAATTCTCAATCGACCGCTTCTTATCGGCTCGACTTGCCGGCGCCCGGTTCATCAAGCGACGCGCTATCCGACGATTCCCTACTGGTGCGGCAACAGGCCAGGTTGGTGCAGCAACACCCACTATTGGTACAGGAACAAGCTGCGCCGAACGGTTCGCGGGAACAGAGTACGGCGCAACCGGCACCAAGCGGACTGGACGACCTACTGAAGAAAGACATTGCCGAACTTACGCGCACTCCGGTAGTTGTCGCGCCGCTGATGGAGGCTCCGGTCAGCACGGTAAACCGCACCGAAAGCACCGTGGGCCGCTCGCCGGCAGCGGTATTTGTGATCACCAACCAGATGATCCGCCGGTCGGGTGCGAAGACCATCCCCGATGTGCTCCGCATGGTCCCCGGCGTTCAGGTGGCGCGCATCGACGCCAACAAATGGGCCGTCAGCGTGCGCGGCTTCAACCATCGGTGGTCGAACAAACTTTTGGTACAGGTCGATGGCCGCACCGTGTACACGCCTTTGTACTCCGGGGTGTTCTGGGACGTGCAAGATTTGGTGCTGGAGGACGTCGAACGCATCGAAGTGATTCGTGGCCCAGGCGCCGCCATGTGGGGATCAAATGCCGTCAACGGCGTGATAAATATCATCACCAAAAGTTCCAAAGACACCCAAGGGGTGCTGGTGCAAGCCGGAACGGGCACCGAGGAACTGGGCTTCGCCACGGCCCGATACGGCGGTCGGGTAGGGGAAGACCTCGCTTATCGGGTGTACGGCAAGTGGTTCGAGCGCGACGCCGGCGTGCTGCCCGGACAAACCGCCGAAGACGACTGGCGGCAGATGCGCACAGGGTTCCGCATGGACTACACGCCGGACGACTGCAACACCATGACTCTCCAGGGCGATTACTACAACGGATACTCGGGCGAGCAGGCCCGCTATCCCGTACTCGACCCGCCGTTTGTCGTACAGTTGCCCAACGATGTGCGCGCTAGCGGCCAGAACATTTTGTGGCGCTGGACGCGCGTCATCGACGACGAGCGGCAATGGCGAATTCAACTGTATTTCGATCGCACCGAACGCGATTGGGGGTGGCTGGGATTTGCCGAAGACCGCCAGACGTTCGACATCGATTTCCAGCATCAATTTCCGCTCGGTTACCGGCAGAAAATCGTTTGGGGTTTCGGCTACCGGCTGATGCAGGACTGGATAACCAACTTTCCGCCCAATTTCGTTTACGATCCTACGGAGCGATCGGATAACCTGTTCAGCTATTTCATCCAAGATGAGGTTACCCTCAGCGAGGATACGTGGTACTTGACGCTTGGCTCGAAGTTCGAGCACAACGACTATACGAACTTCGAGTTCCAGCCGACCGTTCGTTTGCTTTGCACGCCCGACAAGAAACACGCGCTTTGGGCTGCCGTATCGCGGGCGGTGCGCATCCCATCGCGGACTGAAGAGGATGCCAGCATCCTGCTGTTGCCGATCAGCCTATGGCCTGCCCCGGTTTTCCCGCTGGCTTCAGGCAGTCGCAACCTTAGCGCGGTCGATCTGCTGGCGTACGAAGTCGGGTTGCGCCAGCAGACTACAGAGCGCTTGGGTTGGGACCTGGCCGTGTTCTTTCATCGTTACGAGAAGATGGTTACGCGCCAGCCAGGCACGCCCGTGCCCGGCCCTGGCGGCGTGTGGTTCCTACCGCTGTCGAGCGGCAACTTGATGGACGGCGAAGCATACGGTTTCGAACTGGCGGTGGACTATCGCATCAATCCGCGATGGCGCGTGAACGCGGCGTACACGTTCTTGCAATTGGCCCTGCATGTTCCGCCCGGCACGGCCCCGGAAAACGAAGTTGGCGAAGACGAAGTGCCCCGCAACCAGTTCTATCTCCAGTCGTCGTGGGATTTGGGTCGCAACTGGGAACTGGACTGGATTTGGCGCTATGTGGATAACTTGCCCGCGCATAGCGTGCCTTCGTACTTTGTGATGGACTTGCGGGCAGCCTGGCGGCCGCGGAGGAACTTGGAGCTGGCGCTCGTGGGGCGCAACTTGCTCGACTCTGCGCACCTGGAGTTCGGCGACGACATGTGGGCCGGGACAATCGCTACCCAAGTGCCCCGCAGCGTTTACGGGCAGTTGACCTGGCGGTATTGAGTTGCCGAGCCGAACGCCGGCACGCCCCTTCGCAGGGAGCCTTTGACCAACAGTCCATCGACAGTCGCGTCGAGAAAGAACACCGCTCATGATGGGCGTATCGGCAAGAGATTTCAGTCTATGGATGGCGGCTATGGCAATTGCCGTCGCTTGCCCGGGCGCTGTACTGGCGCAGCCACCCAGCAGCTCGGAAGTCATCGATCGCGAGTACGACCTGAAGGCGGTATTCCTGTACAAGTTCGGCCGGTACGTGCAATGGCCCGACGACAGCGCCGGAACAAGCGATGAAACCTTCATAATCGGCATACTCGGCCCGGACCCGTTCGGCAAGGCGCTAGACTACATAGCCGCCACACAAACAATCGACGGCAGCAAGATAGTGGTTTACCGGTGGCGCAACGTCTCAGAGATAGGGCCGTGTCATATACTTTTCTTGCCCAGGACGCTCGACGCCCGTACGCAGCGGGCGGCGATCGAGGCAGCCTCCCAGCGGCACGTGCTGCTGGTGGGCGAGACGCCCGGGTTTTGCCAGCAAGGAGGCGTGATCAACTTTTTCATCGCCGAGAACAATGTGAAGTTCGAGATCAGCCTAAAAGCCGCCCAGCGACAAAAGCTCACCATCAGCTCTGCCCTGTTAAAACTGGCCAAGCTGGCTGACCAGTGACACAAATTTAGTCCTGTAAAGTCGATTCTTTCCCGATGTGCCCGTTCCGCAATTGCAGTCTCGTCACCAAACTACTGATCGTGCTATTGGCGTGTAGCGGGACCACGCTTTCATTGTGTGCGCTGGGCTTCATCACAGCCGATGTGCGACTTATCCGGCAAATGGAACTGCGCCATGTGCAAGGCCTGGCGCAGTTGGCCGGCGATAACGCCAAAGCGGCGTTGGATTTCGGCGACAAGGCAGCTATGCACGAAACGCTCGCCGCGCTGGTTCGGCGGCCGTCGGTAGAATCGGCCCACCTTTATGATGAAACTGGGCGCCTCGTCGCCGCTTACTGCCTGCACCCTTCGCCCGAACACCACGATGGAATGATGCTGGAAGCCGGGGCGCGCATAGCGGACGATTATATAGATGTCGTATACCCCATCGAGCATAAGGATGGTACGCGCGTGGGCACGATGCACGTGCGGGCCAATCTGGATTTTCTCCGCCAACAAATGCGCAAGTACGCGGTGATCGTGGCGAGCGTTTTGGGAATGTCTTCTGCGGTCGGCTTGGTGCTCTCGCGGCGTTGGCAGGCGGCAATCGTCACTCCCATCAAGGCACTGGCCTCGGCCATTGAACACGTCACCCAGAAACGCGACTATTCTGTGCGCGTGCAAAAACAATCGGAGGACGAAGTGGGACGATTGTGCGATGGCTTCAACGACATGCTTCAAACCATACAGCTTGCCGAGTCTGAGCTGCGCGAACTTACCAACCAGTTGGAGCAGCGCGTCGTGCAGCGCACCGCCCAACTTCAGGAGGCCCGAGCGCAGGCCGAAGCGGCCAATCGAGCCAAAAGCGAGTTCTTGGCCAATATGAGTCACGAAATCCGCACGCCGATGACGGCCATCCTGGGCTTTACCGACATCCTGCTGCAAGAACACCATCACGACACAAAAATGGTGGAAACGCTGGAAGTAATAAAGCGCAACGGGCAACATCTGCTGGAGATCATCAATAACATTCTCGACTTGTCGAAGGTCGAGGCCGGCCAATTGGCCCTCCAAACGCTCGAATGTTCGGTTGTGGATCTGGTGGCCGAGGTGTGCTCGCTGATGGGCGTTCCGGCGAGGAACAAGGGTTTGAAACTTTTGGCCGAGTACGATGGGCCAGTGCCTGCAAAAATCCACACCGATCCCACCAGGTTGCGGCAAATACTGATAAACCTAATTGGCAACGCCATAAAGTTCACCGAAGTCGGCCAGGTAAAGCTGATAGTCGGCTATCGGCCTGGCCCGCCGGCGATGATGCAATTCGATGTAGTCGACACCGGTATCGGGATGACACCCGAGCAAGTGGCCCACATCTTTCGGCCCTTCTGGCAGGCCGACTCCTCGATGGCCCGCCGATTCGGAGGCACGGGACTCGGGCTATCGATAAGTGTGCGCCTCGCCGAAATGCTAGGCGGCTACGTGAAAGTGGTGGAGAGCGAACCAGGCGTTGGCACTCGGCTTCGGGCAGTCGTTTCGGCGGGCGACGTGGAAAACGTGCCGCTGCTAGATTCGCCCAGCGGGACGCTCCGCTCAGAGACGCAGCCACAAAAAACGCAGTCGTGTTTGCAAATCTCCAAGCTGCTTTCGTGCCGCGTGCTGTTGGCCGAGGATGGTCCGGACAACCAGCGCCTGATACGCCACATTCTCCAGCGAGCTGGGGCCGAGGTGGTAGTGGCCGACAATGGTCAGGCAGCCGTAGAAAAAGCGCTCCAGGCGCAACAAGATGGCAGTCCGTTCGACGTAATACTGATGGACATGCAGATGCCGGTCTGCGACGGCTACCAAGCGACCGCCCAATTGCGCGCCGCTGGCTACAAAGGGCGGATCGTGGCACTTACCGCCCACGCTATGGTAGGCGACAGCCAACGCTGCCTGGAAGCCGGCTGCGACGATTATCAGAGCAAGCCCATCAATCCTGCACAGCTTATCGAGACCGTCCGCCGCAATGCCCAGCAGGCGGCCGAGAACGAAACGCCCGCGTAACCGTTTTTCGGTTTCCGCGTAATCAGCCGCGCCAACTCCCCGCTGGTGAAAAATCAAGCGCGTGCTACTTCCCGGTGTCAGCGCTTTTACCCGTAAACCGATCGGCTGTGGCTGCGCGATGTTCGTACTCTGTCGCGGCGACAATCAGACTTTCACTTCCCAGCCCCGTGCATACTCGCGAGACCACAGCGCAGCAGCCTCTGGATCATTCAGGATGTGCCCATTGTTCGGGTCGCACCGGAGGGAACGTCCGGTACGATGGGCGATGGACCCCAGTAGGCACAGCAGTGTGCTGGGGTAATGGATTTCGATGCCTGCGTTGGCCGTCGCGGCTTCGCGGATGGCGGCCAAGAAGTTGGCGATGTGCTGCGTGTCGCCGCCCGGGCCGCTTTTCTCTTCGACCAACTTGTTCTTCAGATCGAAAATCTTGTAACCGCCACCGACTAGCGCCAGTGTCCCTTGCTCGCCGTAAAAGATGGCGCCAAAGGCTTCGCCCTCAGGGCCACGGGGGTGCCAGTTGCGGCATTCCCAGACGATCATGCGATCGCCGAAGTCGAAGGTGACCACTTGGGTGTCGGGCGTCTGGCAATCGTCATCCCAGCGGTAACGGCCTCCGCCCGAGCTTACGTGCTGGGGGAAATCCACGCCCAGTCCCCAGCGCGACAGGTCGATCCCGTGTACCCCGTTATTGCCTATCTCGCCGGTGCCCCAGTGCCAGAACCAGTGCCAGTTGTAATGTACGATGTTGTCGCGGTAGGGGCGGCGCGGGGCGGGGCCTTGCCACAAGTCCCAATCGAGCCACTCGGGCACTGGAGCCGGTTTACCGCGACCGATCGACCCACGCATGTTGTTGTACCATGCACGAGAGAAGATTACCCGCCCAATCGCCCCCTCGCGCAGCTTCTCCATCGCCGCGGTGATCCCCGGCCAACTGCGGCGCTGGGTGCCCACCTGTACCACCCGGCGGTATTTGCGAGCCGCCTCGATCTGTAGCTCGCCTTCCCGGGGATTGTGGCAACAGGGCTTTTCCACATAGACGTGTTTTCCAGCGGCGCAGGCCAGCACGGTGGCCGGCGCGTGCCAGTGATCGCAAGCAGCACACACCAGCACATCGACCGCCTTGTCGTCCAGTATCCGCCGGAAATCGACCACCGTCTTCGGGCGACGGCCGGAGACTTTCTCGACCACGTCGGCCGCGGCTTCCATCCGTCGCCGGTCGGCGCAGCACACGTAGGCCACTTCGGTGTTGGGTTGTTGCTGGAACTGCCGGGCAAGCTCGGTGCCGCGGCCTCCCATGCCCATCACCCCGACGACGATCTTCTCCATCGCCCCGCCGGGCGCTGCTTGCTGTTCGGCAGCACTGACCGCCGCGGCAATAGCCGCGCTACCGGCGGCTGCTGTAGTCAGAAACCGACGACGGCTGAAGTTCGCGCTCATTTCTGTTCTCCTTGCAACTACGCACAGGCAAGAGGGAATTGGCAAAGGTGTGAATGATTGGCAGGTTGGCAAGGCGCACTGGTCAGCGCCCGTTCTTCTCCAACACCGCTTTTGCGTGGCGAGCCAGATGGCCGCGCAGATCGCGGGTATATTCCTCCAAAATCTGCTTGCCCAGGCCGTTGTGATCGCCGCAGCGGTAAAGCGCCCGGGCCAGCATCAGCTCGCGTAGCGACTCGCGGCGGGTAGTCTCGGCGTTGGTGCCGCCGGGAACGCCGCGTTTGCGGGCAATTTCGATCGAGGTATGGGCGTGACCCATCATGTTGGGCTTCTGGAGGACTTCGGCCAGCACCGGAGCGGCCTGCCGATCGCCGATCAGCTCGCAGGCCAATCCCACTGCTCGATGGTGCGAAAACTCCACCGACGCATCTAGCAGCTTCGCCTTTTCCAAGATGGCCGGCAGAGCACGCCGGTCGCCCGTGCGCCCCAGCGCGATGATGATCGTATCCAGCTCGCTCAGCGCCGAGCCGAACTGTCCCATCCCGCGGTAGTTCCATCCTTTGTCCCACTTTTCGGCGCTGGTCAGGACCTTCAGCAGATCGTCCATCCCCGTGTTGTCGCCCAGCACGGCCAACGTCTTGGCGTAAATCAGCCGATGCTCCGGCTGGGCCTGTTGGTAGGCTTTTTTCAGCAGAGGCACTGCCCGCTGAGGATCGGTCATCAGCGCCGCCGCACCGTGGCCTTGCTTTAGGGTTTCGACGGCCTTGGCCAGCGCCTCATTCGGCAGGGGGAAAGAATCTTTGTCTGCCAGCACGCTTTCAGGGAGGTTGCCGATCTCCACCAGGTGCTTCTGTAGTTCGCGCAGGTCGATGTTCCGCAACAGCGTGTTGGCCTTGGCGGCCATGGCCGCTGCCACTCCGGCTGCGTAGCCTTGGTTTTGGATGTCCGGCTGCATGCGGATCAGCGGCACAGCGTCGCGATGAGCGCTGGTCGATAGCCCCGTGACGATCAATCCCTCCAAACCCTTCGGCAACATCGCCCGGTAAGGAATGTTCACGTTGAACCCCGCACGGTCGGGATGCTCGACCAGCAGATAAGGGTCGATCGTGTAGCCGTGGGTGTCGAAGTTGCTGCGGGCTACTACGACGGTGTCGGGATATGTGCGACCGTTGAGCTGATCCAAAAGCGTAATCGTAAAATCGCCCACGATGCGGCGGCGCTCGCGGGTGTCGATTAGTTTGCCGTGATCGAAGGCGTCGGGGTACTTCTCTTTGGCGTAGACGAACACGTGAGTCATATCGACCATGTCGGTCTCATCGACGATGGTGAAATCGGTATTGTTGTAGGTTTCGCCCAAACGGCGTCCGGGCAAGCCCGTTCCTTGCATGCCGAACTCGGTTTCGTCGGTATATAAGCATTGGGCGCCGGCGGCAGCAGCCACGTCGGAATTGCCAGTGGCATCGACCACCGCCTTGGCCAGCACCACTCCGCGGCCTTGCGGGGTGGCCACCACAGCGCCGATGACGCGATCGGCCTGCACCAGCGCCCCGCAGCCGATCACGCCAAACCACACTTCGCCGCCGGCTTTGAGTATCTCGCTACGATACCACTCCATTTTCTGTTCGATGACCCAGCTAGCGCCGCCGGGCACAGTGGCTGTAAAACCTACCCGATTTCCCCAGTAGTAACTCGATATGGCGCCTTGCGTGCCTACGCCTCCCAGCCCGTAAAGATATTCAACTACCAGAGTCTTTGCCCCTTGGCGTGCCGCGGCTATGGCCGCCGGTGCGCCGCCGGTCCCGCCCCCGACGACCACCACATCGTACCGGCCGAGCACGGGTACCGCCCGGGCTTGCTGCGCGATGGTGGGCAGTTGCTGCACCGGACGGACGCCCACAAGCAGCTCGCGCACATCGGCTTCTACGACTGGCTTGGCAACTGTCTGCCCGAGCAGTTGCGCACCGGCACAGTTGGGCAAGCGTTTGGCCTGCTCGGCGGCAGCCTTACCCAATCGGGCACCGAGGTCCATCAAAGCCAGCGGGCGGAGCAGCTTTTCGGCCTGCTGGCGCGACACATCGGCGCACCCACCCAACACATACAGCCGCTCGATCTTCGCCGGTTGACATGCGCCCAAAGGCAAGTTATCGACGCCCTGCCAAGGGCCGTCGGCTGAGTCGCGGCCAATCATCGGGTCCGGCGGAACCTGGAACAGTGCGTCGGCGGTGAACTGTTGTTCGGGATGATAGGTCATCGTGCGGGCCGTCTGATCGGCAGCCGCCCACGAGGCAAAGCTGTCGTCCTTCATCGGCAGCCGCAGCGTGTACTCGATGACCTGGAACAACCCGCTGGAGGTCTTGGCTTTGTTGGGAAACGGCCCGACGAACGGTGGCGGCACCACCCGAGCCGTCATATTCTCGCCGCTGCGCGGCTGGCCGCCGATGACCACGCGCCTGAATGTATGTATTCCTGGCGGATACGGTCGGAACTGGGCGCCGGCCAATCGGGCCACAATCGCTCTGTCGGTGGCGTCGATGATTGTCTTGGCCAGCACCGCCTGGCGGCCAGCGCGGTTGGCCATTACCACGCCGCACAGGTTGCCTTGTGCGTCGTGAAGCACGTCGGTCACATAGCAACTGTAGAGGAACTCGACCCCTGCGCTGAGCAACGCCTCGTCGAGCACCTTTTTTACGTGCATCGGCCGCGGCATGGGCCGCGCCGGCGCAGCCGGCTTGGCATCCGGCGGCGCAGGCCCAATGATCTCGAGCTCGCCCAACAAAATCCGTTCCGCTTGGGGAGGTTTTTTGACCTCGAATCGCAAATACCTGGCCGTGGCCTCCACGTCGGCTTCCGCGGTAAGCAATTCATCCTGATGTTTGACCGGTTTGAGCGTGGCCAGTTTCTGCCACGACTGGCCGTCCTGGCTGGCCGAAACTAGTATGCTTTGCACGTCGAAAGCGCCGCCCGAGCTGGTAACAGCCGCCCGATGGTACCCCAACACCCGGAGACGCTTGATCGGCTCCGCCTTGCCCAAATCGGCGGTGATCAGCACGTCGCTGTTGTACTGCACACTGTCTTTGGCGGGCTGACCCCAGCGGCCGTCGCAGAGCACACTGGGCGGGTCGGTATCTTTGTGCACGCCGGCGCTAGGAACGTCGGCAGAGTAGGTGAACTTCAATCGGTTGGCGTCCAAGGCAGCATCGGCCGGAATGTGGAATAGCCGCTGTTGCAATGGTGATTGCGGCTTTTCGTCAGGCTCCAGCCATAGCCGCAAGGTGGCGGTCACGTCGTCGCCCAAATACGGATACGGAGCGGCCAGGAAAACCTTCGCTCCGTGCTCAGCAGCAGCTACCGCGGCCGAAACCGCTCCCGTGCCGCCCCCGACCACCAGCACGTCCACCTGGTAAGCCACAGGAATCTGCCGGGCGGATTCATTGACCATCTCGGCACTCGCGCCGCGCTGGGGAGCAGCCGTCTGCGATAAGCAAGCCAAGGTAAGCGCCAAGCAGACACAAGGCGACACAGAAGTTGGTTTCCATAACATGACTGCTACTCCAGGCCACAGAGAGGGAATGCGGTTGGTTGTGTCTGAAAGCTATGCGTGGGGCAGTGATTGCTGGTCAGTCTGGTGGTCAATCGCCAGCAGCCCAACCGATTATACCTCCCCTGCGCCGTCGTGCGAACAAATTCGGCAGGCGGGTGTTCGTCGCAGTGGTGCAATCACCTGGCCGTGGCTCCGGGCTCGGTGATTGATGGTTTTCGCTTTTTGCTGTGGTGCCGCGCACTAACGCTTCCGATTCGCCCCCTGCTTTACCGCACAATTAGCCGATATGCGAACACATCGCCGGCGCAGTGGAGCAGCAGCGCGTCGCCGTCGCGCTCGATAGGCTCGATCGACAATGGTTTTCCGTTTTCGTCGAGCGCTTCGATGTGCGTCGGTTGCGGGCTGCCCCACGGAAGCTCCGCGAGCTTCAACCGCACGGTGAACTTGTGGTCGGCTGGAGCTGGCAGCGGAACTACTCGGAGCGCGCCCTCCTCGAAACTCACCAGGCACCCGCCGGCGGTGTTCAGGCCTCCGAAGTCAACGGGTTTGCCTTGCGGATTCTGCCGGGCAAGCCACTCTGCCGGCGGCTCGGCCGGCGACTTGCCCGCTCGCGACTTATCCGCCGCCAACAGCCGTCCGTTGACGTACAGCGACCGGGGCGTGCGGCACCATTCGACTATTTGTCCGTCGCGCCGCTCGATGGCCGCGGTGATCACCGTTTTGCCGTCGGCCAAGCGCACGCGAGCCAAAAAGCCGTACTGCGGCAAAGTGTGTCCTTCGACCGTCCAATCGCTTTGGCCACGATTGACAAACACCTGGCCGTCGCCGCTCCAGGCGATACGCTGGCGATGAATGTCGCCGCCGACCAACTCCACCGCTTCGATCGTCCGCAGCGCCAGGGCGCGCATCAGCGGCTGCGTCAGCCAGTACTTGCGCACCACATCGCGGCCGAAGGGCATGCTGACCATCGCCGGATGGCCGGTGAGCACCTCGGTAGTGATGTAATCGTCGCTGTAGATACCGTGCATCCGGCTGTCCAAGCCCGCCTCGTAGCGGACGGAATATCCCGCCCCATGCAGGATAAAGCGGTCGTGATGGGCTACATCGAACCACGGCACGCGCTGGGCGTCGTCGCAGGGCCAGTTCCACACGCTCCAGGCGTAACGGCCGGGCAGAGGTTGTCCGACGCGCAAGTGGTTCGTGGTCGCGCCGTCCAACCAGCCGATAAGCTGATCGTGTCCGCTTTCGGAAACTTGCGGTGCATCGTCGCCCAAGTAGTCGCGGATCCAGGCGAAATGCTCGCCCCAACTGGTGCGGGTGTAGATGCGGTCGAACAGCCGGCCGTCGGCCGTCCAGTAGTCGTAAGGATTGATGCTCGACCACACGTCGATGAAGTAGGCGTCGGGGCGCATGTGCTGGCGGATCCAGGCCAGGTTGCGGCGGAGAAAAGGCTCCACGCTGTCGGCACGAAAACGGTACGACTGCGCCCCGCGCGACTCGTTCAGCCACGCTCGGACCGGACGCCCGCCGCGGTCGAAGGCGATGTGCTTTTGATATGAGAAACCTTCGGCGTCGGGATAGAAGTCGATGTAGTTGTCGTGGGGGGCAAACAGCACGCCCGCCCGGCGGCAAGCGGCGATAAGCTGCTGCATCTCTTCCAAGGTTCCGAACTGGGGGTTAGGCGGGGTGATGTCCGGCAGCCGGTAGTCGTATCCCCAGCGCTGCCAGTTGTGCCACAGCACTGCCGCATCGGTCAGCCCGTAGCGAAAGGCCCGCTCCAGGGCCGCCCGGCTATCGGCATAGCGGCCTCCCCACAGGTCGAACACGAACCGGCCGGCCAGTTTGGGCACACCGGCAGAGGGTTTCAGGCCGTTGACCTCGCGCCACTTGCGCGCCGCTTGGAAGGCGTTGTCGGCGGCAATGAAGGTCATCACCGCCCGATGCGGCACGTGCAGCGAATAGTGCCGCATTGCCGGTCGGACCTCGAACCGGTCCGGAGGCGAATCGACCGCCTGGACAATCGAGAACGCATCCCCGAAGTCCATCCCCACAAACGACGTGGCCAGCCGGTGGCCGTCGAAACCGAGGCTGAAATCGCCCGGATTGCACACCACGTTGCCGTGTCCGGCGTACACGCGCTGTGCCTTGTGGCTCCACGGGCCTGCGGACAAGTCTTCCAAGTAAACCACGTTCCACGGCAGCGGCTGTGGGACGTTTTCCAGACGGAAGGCGGCGCGGAGCACGCCGCGCTGGACTTTTAATTCCCCCAGCAGCTCCAGCGGTCCCCGCCAGCTCTGGAAGCGGTGCAAAACGCGCAGGCCGCTTTCGATGGGCTGTTGTTTGACCTCCGTCAGCACGATTGGCGACCGCGGGTCGTCTAGTCGGCTGCCCAGTACCCGGGCTTCAAAGCCGCGAAAGCACACGGTGCGTCCTTCACGCTCGAATCCCACGACTCCGTCGAGCAGCCCGCGCCGCCCCGGCCAATAGCGCACGGTGTAGCCGCCCTCGAGCTTGCCCAGGACGACCGAACTGTCGGCGCTGGTCGGCGGAAAGACGGCCGGTTTGGGCGGCGTCCCGCAATAGATGGTCGGCTCGGCCCAGTAGCAGTGGTCCCAACCGGTATCGTTCTTCGGACCGGGATGCGATTCCAATTGCAGGCGGATCGTCTGTCCGGCGTAACGGCTCAGATCGACTTCGGCATTCTGCCAAGTTTTCTCGGCCACGTGCCGCTCCCACAACACTTCGCCCCATGCGCCGTCAGGAGCGTCGGCGGCGGCTACGCGGACGCGGAACGTCACGCCGTCGCTGTTGCCGCCGGCGCTCATCGCGCCAGCCAGTCGCAGCCAGATCGGCTTGTCCGAGGGCAGTTGCAAGGGAAATTCGCAGGCGATTGTGCCCACTTGGCCTTCGAACCACGGCGGGTGCATTCCGATGGCCGGCCGATGCTGCCCGGCCAGCGTCGGCTCCTCGATGCGCACAATTGCCCGCGTCGGTGCCTCGCCATTCTCCCAGCCAATCGGCATCACCTGCACCGGCTTGCCAAACACTTGCAGCAAAGCCCGACGCACCGGCAATTGCCACAGCGCCAGTTGACCGCCCTGAGGCACCTTGAATGGTTTCCACTCCGGCAGAACGGCCGGTGGCGGCGCCGGCGGAACCTTGCACTGGACGATGAGGATGGGATGTACTTCGTGCCGCTGACCGTCAAGCTCAAACCGCGCGAAGCAGTGGACCGGATAATGGCCGATATAGGTGGCTGCCCCAGGCGTAAGCGTAAACTGTTGCCGCCGCGATGCTTTGGCCGGCACAGCGACTTCGCCCTCAGGTGGTTCAATACGCCACGAGTCGATCACGGCCATCCGTAACTGGACCGTTACCGGGTCGTCGCCCTGGTTTTCGATCACTACGGCGAGCTTTACCGGCACGTCGGGTTGCTGGATGACATCAGGCCCTTCGATTCGCACGGTAATTGGTCCGGCCTTATCGACCGGCGGATTGTATGCCCCGGCCGGCTGGAACAGCACGACAGAAGCTATCAGGGCAGCCAACGCCCGGAGGCAGGCAACCGTCCGGGTACGGGCAACACCTACTGAGAAATTCTCGCGCTTGCATCTGGTGGGCGACATTTTGCGGGCTCCGCTACGGTTTGCAAGTTTGTTCGCTTGGGTCGGCCCGAGCGCCAACGATATGCGCGCTGGGTGCCACAGCTACACCGCCGGGCACGACTAATGCCGCAATTGTACTTGGCCGGAGTTCCGCGCCACAATGCAACGAAACGAAAACCAGGCGGGTGCCAACACCGTCTATATCTAAATCCGATGCAAACGCGCCACAAGGCAACAAGATGCAGACGCGCGACGATGGGACGCTTATAGGTCATTCTGTCCCGGCGATTTGGTCTGCCGAGAAGGCTTTTTTCGCCGCGGCCGTTTGTGCAGTAAATTATTCTATTGCAATAATTTACGATTACTTCTGCTCCCTTGCGGAGCCTGAACATGCTGCATGGGGGCAAAAAGTGTCGGTTGGCCGGACGGCGCGCCGCAAGGTGGCAAGAAAGCAGGAAAACAGGGCAATCCAGGCAATGTGCCGAGGAAAAAGTTCGGCAACAATTGCCCATGCCAAGCACAATGCTCAAGAAGTGTGACGAGGGAACCAATCCGCCGCCGGTGTCGTCTAAATAAAGTGTCAGCTCAAGGAAAATAGCAGTTCCCAGTGTCGTGGTGTCCGAGTAGCAGCCAAAAAGGGGCGAACCCAGTTAACGCGGTTCATTTATTGGGAGACAGGTCATGGTCAGGTCGGTTGCTATCCCTGTGGCGCTGTTTGCGCTTGTGGCGGCGATGGTTGTGTTCGGGGCGATGTCAGCCCCAGCATACGGCCAAGGATTGCTTGTGATCTCGGATGGGACGGACTACGTCCGGCTCCCGCGGCCAGTGATTATCTATCCGCCGCCGTGGCCGCCTTATCCTCCTCCTCTGCCGCGGCCGATCCCCCCGCCGCCTCCGCCGCCGGTGACCTACAAGGTGGATCAGATCGAAGTGCAAGCTCGGCTGGTCGAGCAAGTGGCCCAGGTGCAGGTTTCGCAAACCTTCCACAACAAGGGCAGCCGGCAGATCGAGGCTTCGTTTGTTTTCCCGCTACCCTACGACGGGGCTGTCGACCAGATGACGCTGCTAGTCGACGGCAAAGAGTACCCGGCCAAGCTGATGGACGCCAAAGAGGCCCGACGTGTGTATGAAGAGATCGTCCGCCGAAGTAAGGACCCGGCACTGCTGGAATGGATGGGCACGGGGATGTTCCGCAGCAGCGTGTTTCCGATTCCGCCTGGGGCAAAGCGAACGGTGAGCTTGCGTTACTCGCAGCTTTGCCGCAAGCAGGACGGTTTGACCGACTTCCTGTTCCCGCTCAGCACGGCCAAGTACACATCCGAGCCGGTGGAGAAGGTGGAGTTTCGGGTGACGATCGATAGCCAGGACCCGATCAAAAACATCTACAGCCCGACCCATCCGATCGACATCAAACGCACCGACGAGAAGCGAGCCACGGTCAGCTTTACGCTGAAGAACGAGGTGCCCACCAGCGATTTCCGGCTGCTATACGACGTGGGCAAAGGTTTGGTGAGCACGCGGCTGCTCAGCTACAAGCCGGAAAAGGCCAAAGAAGAGGAAGGCTACTTCCTGCTTTTGGCCAGTCCAGAGGTCAAACCGCCCGACGCCGAAAGACCGCCCAAGACGGTGATCTTCGTGCTCGACCGATCCGGCAGCATGAGCGGCAAGAAGATCGAGCAGGTTCGCGCCGCGGCTAAAGACATCCTCAACAAGCTTCGCAAGGGCGATCTGTTCAACATCATCGCCTACGACAGCGCAGTGGAAGCCTTCCAGCCCGAATTGCAACGCTACGATGAGGAAACGCGCAAAGCCGCACTGGGATTCATCGAAAGCATCTACGCCGGCGGCAGCACAAATATCGACGGGGCGTTGAAGACCGCCCTGGGGCAGTTGCAGGACAGCAGCCGGCCCTCCTACGTGCTGTTCCTGACGGACGGTTTGCCCACCGCCGGTGAGACCAACGAAATGAAGATCATCGAAAACGCCCGGCAGAGTAACAAAGTGCGGGCGAGGATCTTCAGCTTCGGCGTGGGCTACGACGTCAACAGCCGGCTGCTGGATCGGCTGGTGCGGGAAAACTATGGGCAAAGCGAGTACGTGCGTCCCAACGAGGACGTGGAGGAGCGCGTGGCCAAGCTGTTTAACCGCATCGAATCGCCTGTGATGACCGACGTGAAGGTGGAGTTCGTCTTCGACGCCAAGCCTGAAGAAGGCAAGCTCGTCAGCCGCGTGTATCCCAAAGACAGCTTCGACCTGTTCGCCGGCGAGCAGTTGGTCATGGTAGGCCGCTACAAGAAGCCCGGCACGGCCAAAGTAGTCGTCACTGGCCGGGTGGGCGACAAGGATCAGAAGGTCGAGTTCACGGCGGACTTCACGGCCAAGAGCGCCGATGAGTCCAACGCCTTCATCGAGAAACTGTGGGCGATTCGCCGCGTGGGCGAGATACTCGACGAGCTTGATCTGAAGGGCAAAAACGAAGAGCTGGTGAAGGAACTGGTACAACTTGCCACCCTGCACGGCATACTTACGCCGTACACCTCGTTCCTGGCCGACGACGGCGCCAGCCTGCGCGATATGGCCGGCAACGTGCGTCGAGCCGACGACCGGCTGCGGGCGCTGGACATCGCCGAAGGCAAGGGCGGGTTCGCCCAGCGGGCGATGAAGAGTGCCTTGCAGCAGGCGGCAGCGGCGCCTGGCGGTGGGGGGCTCGCCGCACCACGGGCCGCGCTAGAATCGTTCTCGGCAGGCCCGGCCGCCGAGGCCGACTCTGGCATCGCCTTCGCCCGGGAGGCACAGCGCGAAGCCGCCAAGGTTCAGGTGAACCTGCGGAACATCGGCAACCGCACCTTCTTCCGCCAAGGCAACCAATGGGTGGATTCGCAAGTGACGCCCGAGCAAGAGGCCAAGGCCAAGCGCATCAAGCAATTCAGCGACGAGTACTTCGCGCTTGCCGCCAAACACGGCCGAACGCTGGCGCAATACCTGGTGTTCGACGAACCGGTGCTGATCAGCGTAGGCGATCAGGCATACCTGATCGAGCCGTAAGCCGCGTGTGTTGCGGCCTTGTTGCACAGGCTGCACAAGCTGCGTGATTGCTGATCGAAAGTCAGGGGTCAGGCACAGCCTTGACCCCTGCTTTTTTTGCGCAGTCTCTTTCGCTGTCAACACCGCACTGGGCACCACCGCGAGCAAGCGCAACTGGGACCGAAGGCCCTATCTGCCGCATTGGAAACCCACCGGTTGAAACTGCTGTCGCTATTGCAGCGCCGGCGGATCTACTGCCTTACCCTGGAGTTGCGCGGCTTGCTCCTCTGGCCAGTAAGTGCCATAGAATGGCACGTTGGCGTCCATCCACAGATAGAGCTTGCGCAACGACTGATCGTCGAGCTTCACGTGGGCGTGGTTCTTATCCGTCAGGATGGCGGTCAGCCGGCTGGTGTCGGCGCCCAGCGTCCCAGGCAGGGTGATGTGGTGGCCTCGTCCCCAAGCGTACCAATTCAAATATGGCTTGAGGTTCTTGTAGGAGCGGGTAAACGGCAAGTCGATGACGCCGGTTAGCTCCAACTTGCTTTTGCCCGGCCCCTGTGTGCCGTCGTGACAGCTTATGCAGTAACGGTCCAGTACGGGCTGAACCAGTCGGGGATAGGACATCGGCCGAGTGCCGTCGGGTCCTGGCTCGATGGCGGACGCTGGTCGGCGCAGGGCCAACAAGTCGCGGGGTGCGGCCGCTGTGTTCGTCGGCTCGTGACAACCCACGCAGCCGCGCCGTTCACCAGGCTGCAAGTAAGTGGCACTGCGCATGCTTTGCACGGCTCGACCGCTGGCATCCACGGCTTGAAAGTACAACAGTTTTCGCGCCGGGGCGCGGAAGTACGCCGACCCGTCGGCCTCCACTGGGACGGTGCCCAGCAGCATCCTGGCATTTTCGGCGTTGGCATGACCGATCCAAGGCTGATTGACTATGTGGTTTGGCTTGGGGAGCAATTGAAAAACGCGCAGGTGGGTAATGTTTCGTTCTGGCGGAAGGGGAAACAGACTCCGCCGGACATCGGTCACGACGAACTCGCCCTGGTCGCCCAACTCGGCATACAGCGTGCTGGGAATTGCCGGCGGTTTAGGTCGCGGTCGCAGCGGGATGGGATACATGCAAGAGATGCCCTGTTCGCGGTACAGCAGCTCCAGGTTGCCGAAGCGATCGAAGTAATAGATGCCGGTGTGCGTCTGCTGTCGGGCCTTGGCCGACATGCCCGGCAACGGGTCGTTGCTGTACGAGACCAGGTAAAAATCCTCCGACAGGGGCCACGGGCTATGGAAGTAGCAGTCGGGCCAGCCGACGCCTTCGGGAAAACAGATCCACGGCGTCAGCACCTCGATCGACTTGTAGCTGTCTTCGCCGCTGCGCGGGTCCAGATGCGCCCGCGACGGGTCCACAAGCACCAGTGCGCCGCCCACGGCCGCATGGTGCGCGCCGGCGATGAAGGCGATCTTCCGCGATCCGGGGATGGACCGCGGTTGAAAACAGGCGTTAATCTGCATCGTGTAATTGCCGAACAGTATGACCGGATTGGTTCCGTCGGGATTTGTGGCCCACAGCCCGTGAAAGTTCGCCGCCGAGCGGTCCACGTAATCCCAGCGGCAGTAAACTATCCGCCCGTCGCCGAGCACCTGGGGATGCCACTCGTTGGTCTCGTGCAGCGAGAGAGCGCGGATGTTGCCCCCATCGGCGTCCATGCGGTGCAGCGTATAGGTGGGCAGCGGTTCCCAGGGGTTGTTGCACCGGCCGAAGCCGCCGCGCCGGGCAGACATGAAGGCCAGGCCGCCGTCGGGCAGTGGGCAGGGATCGAAGTCGTCGTAGGGGTCGTCGGTCAATTGTCGCAGTGTCCGGCCGTCGGTACTTATGCTGTACAGATGAAAATACCTCCGGCCTGGGATCGGCTGATAGTAGTCCGGCTTCTTGGCATCGCGCCGGCAGTAGGCGAAGTACGCTGTTCGGGCGTCGTACGAAAGGGCCAGAGTGGTAAAACTTCCCGGCGGGAGCCGCCCGCCGATCAGATCACGAACTGCTGTGGAGCGGCCGGGCTGCTCCAGGATGAAAACGCCCCCGCCGGGCGGCACGTCCATCAGCGGGGCATCCGGCCCGTAGTAGTAGCCCAGATATTCGTGCAACATCTGGCAGATGAACCGCTGCCGTTTGAGGAAGATGATCGGCTGGCCGGTCACCATCGGATTAGACAGCGCCAATTGACGAGTGAACCAACGCAGGCGGTGATACAATTCCATTCGTGCGGCGCTGTCCAATTTGTCGGCCCCGGCTGCTTGGCGCTTAAGCTTCTCCAACTCCTCGGCCTGCCGGTTCAGATCGGCAACGCCGGGTACATCGGCCAAAGCGGCCAACAATCGCTCGGCGCGGTGCAAGGCCACGCGAATCGACTCCGCCGAGCCGGCTTTGCGACCTTGGCGCGCCTCTTGCAAGGCCCAATCGGCCTCGACCGCCGCGCGGAACTGGGCCGACTGGTCGTCGCTCTCGGCTGCCGCCAACACGCCCGCCCAAACCACAATGGCCAACAAGCAACATGCCCTTGATTTCCAGCAAGTGATACCGGGTTGGCTCATTGGCAGTGCTCCTCTTGCGGTTAGAACAGCCGCACTTCAAGTTAGAATAGCCGCACTTCAAGATCGAGCCGATCAAACCGCGGCGGCGCGAAACGCTTGCAGTGTTACAGCAGGGTGGCCAAGGGCTGCTGATTACGCAGTTGCAACCACCAAGCCCCCGTGGGCCCCGCGGCACGCTCGCCGGACAGTTGCAGCCCCACAGTGGTGCAAACCGCTTGCCCTACTAATGGTAATCGATTTTCGCCACGCTGGAAAGCGTGATTCCGGTGGCCGACGAGCGCAGCAATCATGGTGCTGCCAATGGTAATCAATTTCCGCCAGGGTGGAAAGCTGCAAAGGTATGGCACCCGTTGGGGTTTGTAGACTGGAAAGGTTGCGGCAGGCTACTGCTGGGGGGCAGCGTGGGCCTTGGTCCACTCGATTACGTCGCGGATAATGTCCTGGAGCGTGTGCCGTGGGGCGAAGCCGATGGTTTGGCGCAACCGGCTAAGATCAGGAACACGTCGTGTGCACTCCTCGAAGTTCGAACCGTACTGAGCGGCGAACTGGCGGAACTCAACCCGCAGGCCGGGATCGATTAGCGCCGCCACCTCCCGCGCCAGTTCGAGGATGGTAACCGGCTGGTCGCTGCCGATGTTGAACACCGAGCCCACTGCCTCGGGATGCCGCATCAGGGCGATCATGGCCGGAACCACGTCGGCCACGTGTACGAAACAGCGCACCTGTTGGCCGTCGTCGTGAACCGTCAGCGGTCCGCCGGACAGTGCTGCCTCGACCAGTCTCGGCAGCACCATGCCATGCTTGCCGCTCTGACGGGGACCGCTGACGTTAAACAGCCGCACCACTACCACCGAAAGCCCCATTTCGCGCCAGTAGGCCAGTGCCAGCATCTCGTCCACAGCCTTCGCCAAACCGTAACACCATCGCCGGCTGGTGGTAGGGCCGAACATTAGGCAGTCGTCTTCGTGCCACAGCGGTTTCGGGTTGTTGCCATAGACTTCGCTGCTGCTGGGCAGCAAAAGGCGAACTTGCCGGCCTGCCGCCGTGCGAGCCAGCTCCTCCAGTAGCACAAGCGTGCCGTGTAGATTAGTCTTGATGGTTTGGATAGCACTGTGCGCCACCCGCGCTACGCCCACCACTGCCGCCAGGTGGTAAACTTCGTCGGCCTCGGCCAATAACTCGGCGATTAGGTGGCGGTCGAAAACGCTGCCTTCGACGAAACGAAAGCGGGGATGGCTCCACACGCTTGCCAGGTTCTCCCGGCAGCCGGTCGAAAGGTCGTCGATCACGGTCACCCGCTGACTTTCGGCGATGAGTTCTTCGGCCAGGTGGCTGCCGATGAATCCCGCCCCGCCGGTTATCAGGCAATTGAGCATCGCCGTCCCATAAAAAGTACGTGTTCGTCAACCACCAAGCCATAAACGCACAAACTGGGTATCAGGTTGCAGCTTGCGGTTTAAGCGCCGCAAATCTTGCGGTTTAATCGCCGCAAATTATATCGCAACTCGGCTGCCAAGTTGGCGGTTAGCAAAAACTCACGACCGAGGATGAACTTCGTGTGTTTCTCTCTTGGTGGTTCTCCTAGGTAGTTGCGTGTCAGCGCCTTGCAGTGTCTCCAGCATGGCGAAGGATCACACTGCGGCTTGGCCGCTGCGCCGTGCGGCTTCCCGGCGGTTGGCGATTATCGAAGCGCCGATGGAAACCGTCAGTACGATGCCGACCACGACCAGCTTCGCCCCTGTAGGAACTACGTGCTGTCCTTCAACGAATCCCCAGTTCTCGACCAGATAATCGAAATACCAGGTCTCGGCGATGTAGTCGGCAATCATCACCAAGCCCACGAATGCTAGTATCGCAGCTAACCCGTAGTGCAAATAACGAAACATGCGCACCGCTCCGGCCAGCAGGAAGTAAAGTGCCCGCAAACCCAGAATGGCGCAGATGTTCGAGGTAAAGACGATGTACGGGTCTTTAGTGATGCCGAAGATGGCCGGTACGCTGTCGATAGCGAAGACCACATCGGTGCTTTCGATGACTAGCAAAACCAGGAACATGGGGGTGATACACAGCCGCCCCCCCTCGCGGACAAAAAAGGCATGGCCGTACTGACGATGATCGCCGCGCGTGACCGGCAGCAGCCGGCGGGCGATGCGCAGCAAGATGTTGCGTTCGGGATGTACTTCGGCGTCGTGCGAGCGCGCCAATTTTACCGCCGTAACAAGCAAAAACGCCCCGAAAACGACCATCACCCAGTCGAATCGCCTCAGCAGCGCTGCTCCAGCCAAGATGAACGCCAGGCGCATAACAATCGCGCCGATGATCCCCCAGAACAACACACGGTACTGGTACATCAAGGGGATGCCGAAGAAGCGGAAGATGACAGCGAAGACGAAGACGTTGTCCATCGACAGCGACTTCTCCACCAAAAAACCGGTGAAGAACGCTGCGGCTGCACCAGCGCCCATCTTCAACCACACCCAGCAGTTGAACAGCAGCGACAGCACGATCCAAAAAGCCGACCAGCCGGCCGATTCCAGCAGCGAAGGCTCGTGGTCTTTGCGATGAAAGACCACCATGTCGAGCACCAACAGCGCTACGACGATCGCGGAAAATCCGATCCATTCGTACAGAGTGTGTTGCAAGGCAGCCTCCTACCGGCCGCGGCGGCATTGCTTGGCACGCCCTGCTGCCGGCCTTCGCGCGTGGCAACGCATCCGTTGAGCCAAAGTCCACCGCTGTTGGGCCGCTTTACCCAACGATTGGCAGAACATCTTAGAACGCACAGCGGCAACACGCAACCGGAATACCCGAGGAGACTATGCGGCTATGCGGCAGGGGTCGCGTAAACGCCGCTCTCCACCGGCTAAGTTGTGTTTATACAAGGTTTTTCGTTGTGCATGGTGCATAGACGGCATTCCAGTAGGGGGTGGATGGGCAAGATGAGGTAGTAAACGGCGAGGATGTCGGACTGCCGTTCCGCTGCAAATTACCTTCACCGTACGACTGGCAAAACACGCTCGCAGGTGAAATAATAACAGGTGCTTGATGTGGCTGCGTGCTCCGGAACAGAGCTATTCCCACCTTTGACTGCGAGGTTGCCTCTATGAAGGATGGTCATGTATCTGGATGGATGCTGCGCCACTGGCGCAGCGGACGCAACGTGACCCGCAGAGCGTGTGCTGAGTCTGACACTGTGGCACCGCTAGTACTCGCCGGTATGTTTGGCCTTGGTCCGCGGCTTTGCGGCACGTTGTTTTTTGCCGGGTTGCTGTTGTTGGCCGGCTCAGGGTTTTTTGTGCCCGTCGCTTCATTTGCTCAGGAAAAACAGGCCACTAGTGATGCGGCCATTGTGCAGTACAACGCCGCTGTGGCCCTGCAAAACCGCGGCGAATACGAGTTGGCGGCAGGCGAGTGGGAGGCTTTCCTGAAGCGCTTCGCTACCGATCCGCGCTGCGACCGGGCGCATCATTATCTGGGTGTGTGCTATCTGAAGCTCAACCGATTCGAGCAGGCTGCGCAAAGATTCCAAACGGTCATCGACAAGTACCCCACCTCGGAGCTGGTCGAGCCGAGTTGGCTTTACCTGGGCATTGCGCAGTACAGCCTCGGCCAGGCCAACGACCCGCAGACCTACGACACGGCGGCAGCCACGCTCCAGACGCTGATCGCCAAGTACCCGAAGAGCAAGTACCTGCCGCAGGCGCTGTTTTATGCCGGCGAAGCGCTTTACGCCCGAGACAAGAAGCGCGAAGCCGGTCAGATGTACGCCCGACTGGTGAATGAGTTCCCCAGCGACTCCAACGCGGCCGATGCGCTTTACGCGCTGGGTGTGTGTCACGAGGAACTTCAGGATTACCCTGCGGCAGGCAAGTGCTACGACCTGTTCTTGGAGAAGTTCCCCGGGCATCAACTGGCCACAGAAGTCGCAATGCGCAAGGGGGAAACGCTGTTTCAGGCGGGACAGTACCAGGAGGCCGCCGACCGGTTCGCTGCCGCTGCAAGCAAAGCCGATTTCGCTCTGGCTGACCACGCCTTGTACCGGCAAGCGGCGGCGCTGGTGAACTTGAAGCGGTACGAAGAAGCTGCCAACTTATACGCCTCGCTGCCAGCGAAGCATCCGCAGTCGAAGTACGCGCAGGCTGCCGCGCTGGCCGCCGGACGACTGTTCCACCTAGCGGACAAACACGACGCCGCGGTAAAGACGCTTAAGCCGCTGGCAGAAGGGCAAGGCCAGACGGCAATCGAGGCGGCGCACTGGTTGGCACGCAGCTTGCTCGCTTTGAAAAGGCCTGGCGACGCGCTGGCAACGGTCGAGAAGGCCCTGCCGCAGGCCTCCAAAAGCAGCCTGTTGCCGCGGCTGTTGCTGGATCGGGCCGACGCGGTGTACGAGATTCCTCAGCGTCGCGCCGAGGCCGTCCGGCTATACGCCGAGATTGCCGAGCAACATCCCAACGACTCCGTGGCGCCGCAGGCCTTGTATCTAGCCAGTTTTGCAGCACTAGGGCAAAACGACTTCGACGCGGCCCTGAAGTATGCGGCCGGTTTCCTTTCCGCACATCGCTCGCACGAGCTGGCCCCCGACGTGAAATTCATCGCCGCGGAAAGCACACTTCAGAAAAAACAATACGCGGAGGCCGGGAAGCTCTTCACAGAACTTCTGCAAGAACATCCCCAGCATGGCGAAGTCCAAACCTGGAAAGTGCGGCTGGCGCTGACCATGTTTCTGGAAAAGAAGCATGCCGAGACGGTTAAGTTTTTGCAGACGGAACTGAAGACGCTCAATTTGCCGCCAGCAAAGGCCGAGGCGCAGTTGATTCTGGGCAACAGCCTGCTGGAAATGGGACAGGCCGAGCAGGCCGTGAAAGCCTTGGAGGCGGCCACGGCAACGCCAAATTGGCGACAGGCCGACGAAGCCCTGTTGTCGCTGGCGCAGGCTTTGAGCCAATCCAAACAGCCGGCCCGAGCCAAGCAGGTGCTCCGCAATCTGATTGCGAGGTTTCCGCAAAGCAGCCTGCTGGATCGGGCGCATTACCGCTTGGGCGAGTTACTGACTGCCGAAAGCGACTTGAAAGCCGCCGCAGTGGAATACCAGCAAGTGGTGGATAAGTGGCCCGATTCTCCGCTGGCTGCGTATGCCTTGTACGGTTTGGGTTCGGCAAAACTGAAGCAGAACGATTATGCAGAAGCAGCGAAGGCGTTCGACCAGTTGTTGGCCAAAACGGCCGACGCCCGGCTGGTCAGCGCCGCCCGACTGGCCCGGGCAGCGGCACTAGAACGATTGGGTAAACATCACGAGGCGATTGCCGACTTGAAGGCCTATTTGTCCGACGAGCAGTCGGTCCAAGGAAAGACCGAGGCCCGCTATTTGCTAGCGGTGTGTCAGGCGGCGCTGAAGCAACATGCTGAAGCGGTGACAACGCTGGAGGCTCTCCTCAAGGAGGATGCCCAGCCGGCAATCGCCGACAAGGTGTACTACGAGTTGGGTTGGGCCTTGAAGTCGTTGGGAAAGGAGCAACAAGCGGCCGAGGCCTTTGGCAAGCTGGTGGAACAATCGCCGCAAAGCCCCCTGGCCGCCGAAGCACACTATCACGTAGCCGACTGGGCTTATCAGAACAAGGACTACAAGCAGGCGGCTGAGGGGTATCGGCATTCGATGGAGCGGGCAGGCAACACCGAGTTGGGCGAGAAGGCGGCTCACAAACTCGGCTGGGCGCTGTTCTGGCTCCAGCAGTTCGACGAAGCGCACAAGACCTTCGCCGCGCAGCGGGCTACATGGCCCCACGGCCCACTGGCCGACGACGCCGCCTTTATGGAAGGTGAGTGTCTGTTCAAGCTCAAGAAGTTCAAAGAGGCGCTGGCCGCGTACAATCTGGCCAAGAATCCTACCGGAAAAGACTTCGCCGTGCTAAAACTGCTCCGCGCCGGACAGGCCGCCGCGCAGTTGGGTCAGTGGAAAGCCAGCGCCGACATTCTTGCCCGGGCAGCGAAGGAATTTCCGCAGAGCAGCCACCTGCCAGAGATTCTCTACGAGCAAGGCTGGGCCAATCAGAAGTTGGGCAAACTCGAAGATGCCCGCCAACTGTACCAGCAGGTCATCGCCGCAGGCAGCAGCGAGCTGGCTGCGCGAGCACAATATATGATCGGTGCCATCGAGTTCGAACAGCAAAGGCACGAAGACGCCATCAAGAGCTACTTCAAGGTGATCTACGGATACAGCTTTCCTATCTGGCAAGCTGAGGCAATGTACGAGGCTGCCCGGTGCTTCGAGATACTCGGCAAACACTCTCAGGCCATAAAACAGTACGAAGAGTTGATTGAAAAATATCCTGACAGCGATAAGACGCCGCTGGCCAAACAGCGACTGAAAGAGTTGAAAAAGTGACCGACGGCCAACGAACCAGTGGCACCACCCCGATTGGTCCGCGGCAGCGACCGCCCTGCAAGTCAGCGTTGTTGGCCGGCGAGCACGCTCGAGGTCGGCTCGCAGGGTGGTTGATACCATTTATCTAATATAGTGGCCTGTTGGTTTGTGGCCAGGCTTTACGCCGGCGATTTTCCCAACAGACTGGTGCGGGCCACACAAACAATGTGCAGTACGCAGAAAAGATAGTGCTTCGCTCGACGCAGAGGCCACCATGAAAATCCCGATTGCTGCTCACATGCGGTTATGGTTTTGGCTGGTGATCAGCTTGGCAGTGGTGATGGCCACGCAGTGGCTTGCGCCGGCGGCGTTCGAGCCACTCGGGGCTGTGGACCTCGCTGCCCAGCGGCAGTTGGCAGCGGCAGAAGGACCTACGGCGGGCGACGCTGGAGCGGAAGGCTCGGCGGAGCCTGCGCCCGGCGCACCGCAGCATATCCCGCCAAAGGTCGATCCGGTGGCTAAGGCCGAGCAAGCCCTGGCCGCCGATGAACCTTCGGCTGGTACCGCGCGGCGCGAACTGCCGCCGATTCCCTATTGGGACTTGGTGAAAGAGGGCGGGCCGCTGATGTATCCGATATTCTTTGTATCGGTGGTGGCGGCAGCATTTGCTTTTGAACGCATATTGGGATTGCGGCGGCGGAAAGTGATGCCCACCGAGTTGATTTCCGCGTTGGCTTCTTTGTCGTCGCAAAAGGGCGGGATAGATCCTCGGCAGGCGTATCGGCTGTGCCAGGCTTATCCTTCCGCAGCCGCCAACGTGCTGAAGAGCATGTTGCTGAAAGTCGGGCGTCCCCATGCCGAGGTGGAAAAAGCCGTAGAAAAGGCCAGCGAACGCGAGGCCGCGCGACTGTATTACAACGTCCGCTGGCTGAACATCTCCACAGCCGTAGCGCCGATGCTCGGTCTGCTGGGAACAATCCAGGGGATGATCTACGCCTTCTTTGTCACGGCTAACATGCCGCTGGAGGCCCGCAAGACCGAGCAACTCGCCCACGGCATATACACTGCACTGGTGACCACTTTCGCCGGTCTGTCGGTGGCCATTCCGTGCGCCATCGTGGCGCATTTGCTGGAAGGGCGCATCTTGCGGCTGCTGGGCGAGCTGGACGACATCGTCATGGGCCTGCTGCCCCAATTGGAGCGATTCGAGGGCCGCCTGCGCGTCAGCAAGGACCAGCTCGATTCGGCCGATGCCGACAGCCAGCGCACGCCCGCAGTCGAGGAAGCCAAACGCAAACAACCCACGGCCACTCCGCCGGCAGGCTAACACTGCGTCGAGATTTGGCATCGGCCCCAAACGAGGCGTAAGGCAAGAATCCTCCGAGGTGCCGTCGCTAGTTGATACGATAACGTTCGGCTGTAAATCACCGCGAAGGATCTTTATGGCGTTGAAAATTCGCAAAGGTACCACGGCCGATCAGGTGCCCATGACGCCTATGATCGACGTGGTCTTCAATCTGTTGATCTTCTTCTTAGTGGCCAGCAAGTTCGCCGAGGTGGAGCGGGACTTGCTGCTGCGGACGCCGGAAGCCTCGGCCGCTAAACCGGTCACCAGCCAAGTAGCCCCACTGGAAATAAACATCGACGCCCAAGGCCGCTATTACGCCAAGGGCGCCTACCGGACGCTGAGCGACTTGGAACTGCTGTTGCGGCGGGAAAACGCCAACAACCCCGGCCGGGCCAAAGTGCGCATCCGAGCCGACCAGCAGTGCCGCTGGCAGGCCGTGGTGGCAGTAATAAACAAGTGCCTGGAGTGCAATATCCGCGACTACGTAGCCGGCGTCGGCGGGGAGGAAACTTCACCCTGACACGTAGGACACGCACTGCTGTTGCCCAGCATTGTCTATCGCCCGCGCCAACAACGCCCGAGTGAGAAGGACTCCTAATCATGGTTACCAAGCGTACCATTCGCCGGGTGCAACCGCAGCAGATGGTCGATTTCGACGACCATCTCTGGCCGCTGATCCTGGCCATCTTCATGCTGGCGGCTTTCGTGGGCGGCTGGATCGTCGCCGCCAGCTCTTTCGACGAGCAGCGGCTGCTCTACAACGGCTGGTTCCGTCTGGCTGTGCTCGGGGCGATCGTGGCCGCCGCGCTGTGGGGCGTAAGCAAGCTCCACGGGCGCAAGCTGCGGCACTTTCTGTTGTGCGTAATGCTGAGTTTGCTTGGTCACCTATGGGTGGTGATGTATCTGAATTACGCCGGCATGGAGATTCCTGTTCTGGAAGAACACCAGTACGCCCAAGAGGCCGAGTCGCTGCCGCGCGAGTTCGTCTTCCATCATCCGCTCGATCCAGAACAGCAGCCCGAACAACGACAGGTCTTCGACGAGCCTGTCCCCCTGGTGCTAGCCGAGCAGGCCACGCCGGCTATCACCGTCGCGCGCGAGTTAGCCCAGACCGAGCCTGCCGAAACCAAAGCGGTGCAACCGGAGGTGGATAGTTCCATTTTGCCACAGGTGGCCGCCATGGAACGTGCGCCCACCTCTGCGCCGCGTCGGGCCGAATTGCCCGCCGGCGGCACACTGACCCGCCAGCCACTGAAAGACCGCGGCGAACTGGGCGAGCCGATCCCCGAGCCTAAACCTCTGTTGGCCGCTCAGAAAGCCCAGGGCACTTTTCAAGCCAACGTTGCGCCGCTGGAGCAGCAAGACACAGCAGGGGTAAAGGTGGAACGACGAGCGATCGATGAACCGCAGTCGCCCACGCGGGTGGAGCGTGCGGCGCTGGCCCGACACAAAGTTCAACCGCAACCTTCGGCAGAGCCGCCTGCCACGGCCAAGCCTTCCAAGCAGTTGTTTGCTGCGGCTGAAGTGTTGCGCAGCGAGGCGGCGGGAGTCGAGCCGGTTCAGCCGGCCCGCGTTGTCCAAGCCCCGCCGCTCCAGCCGGACATCACAGGTGTAGCCCGGGCGACGGCCGATTTGTCCACCGCCCTGACACCGCCCCAACCGTTGCCGCGGGCAGAGGTAGTGCAATCGGGGACTGCTACGGCTATGCCTTCCCGGCGCCCGGCGGTCGAAACGACGGCCGTGGCGAAACTGCTGCCCCAGCCAGTGCCCCGTCAACCGCGACAAGCCGAAGCGCCCGTAATCGCCGAGGAGCCTGTGCCGCAAGCGGCGCGCACCGGTACTGGACAGGCCGAAGCAATCGGCGAAACGGTGGCCGTGGTAACCAAGATGTCGCTCCCGCCTCCGCAGGGCAGCCCAGCGCTTTCCGCTGTGCAATCTATGGTTCGCCAACCAGCGGTGGTAATCGTTGATCAGCCGCGTCGGAGCGATCGCAACCTTGGACCCAGCATCGATGAATCGTCCGCTGTGCCTGCGCCGGTGTCGCGCCGGCCGGCTGTCAGGCCATCGATTTCAGAATTGGTTGGCCAGGCGCCAGCCGCCTCTGCGCTTTCGCCTACCCCGACTACGCCGGGACTTGCCGCCTCTCAGCCAGGCCAACTGGCGGTGGCCAAGTCTGACGCCGCTTCGCCGCAGGCTGTGATCGCTGCTTCAGCGCCGGGTGCGGCAATGTCGCCGCGCAGCGTGCTGGCGCAGCTTCCTGCGGCAGCGGCGGCCCGCGCGGCAGCCAGCCAACAACAGCCGGGCGGAGTTGAAGGCGCTCCGTCGGTGGTATCATCGCCTCAGCGGGCGGCCAAAGGCATCGCCTTGCCTTCGGCGACAATACCGCTGGAAGGGGCCGATCCCCAGCCGGCAGCAGCGGGAAGCATGGCCGGCGGCAGGATCGAGGCTAGCTCGCAGGCAGCCGCCGTGGAGCGAACAGATGTCCAAGCGCCGGCAGGTCCGCAGATCGCCGCGGTTGGTGCCGTGGAGTTCGCTTTCGGCAGCAGTCAGATTCCTGTGCGGTTAGGACAGCCGCGATCGAGCGGATTGGGTCAACCGGCCGTTGCCGCGGCACCGCCTGCCAACCCGGTTCAGCGCGCCACGGCCAGCGTGGCGCTGACTACCGCGCCGCTTGGTCCCGTTAGCGCGGAGCCGGACCTTCCGCCCGGGCACGATACCGGCGGTCCGCCTAGCGCGCTGATCGACGCTGCCAGCACCGCTGCCGCCCGAAAAGGCCGACCCGCGCTTCCGGCTCCACACACGGTGCATGGGCCGGTGGTTGCGCCTATGGGCGGGTCGGCATCGCCGCCGTCGGTGGCGGGGGTAGCGCGGGCAGTAGTGCCGTTGGCGCGGGCGGATGATCCATCGCTCGGAGGGGGCACCCCGATGCCCGCCCGCACCGCAATAGGCACTGCCGCAGCAGCCGATGTGCGCCCCGACGCCGAGCAGGTTGCGACGCTGCGACCTCGTGGAGCGCCGAGGGCTGGCTCCCCGTTTGAGGCCCCAACCGTCTCGGCCGGTCGGCAGTCGGCTGGCTTTGCCGGGGGCGACGCTCTGCCTGCCGCCGGCGCACTGGCGTCGCTGAACGTAGAAGGCCAGGCCGGCCCAGCGGCAATCGCACGGCGGGCCGCGGCGAGCCAGCCCAGCAATCCCGGCAGCGGTGCGGCTCCGAGCCTGTCGGCTACCGTAGGGCGGCATCCGGCTCGGGCGGAGATTCCCGTCGCGCTGGCCAAGGCAGAGTTGGCACCGCAACCAGGCGGGGGCGGAGTGGCAAGCAGCCAAGGAGGGGCAGCCAGCAGTTTGGAAGCCGGTTCGATAGCCTCAGTCACGCGCTCCCACGGCGGCGCGCCTGTCGCAAACGTGACCATTCCGGCTGGCGATGTGGACTTCGGCAGCGGCTCTGCCAGGGTTCCAGTTCCGGCCGGCCGATTACGTTCGGGCCAGGAGGCGACGGCCAGCGTAGCCGTGGCCGTCGGTTCCCCGCTAGGCCGGACGCTCCCGGCAGCTTCAGCCGTAGCGGGGTTGCCCGCAGCTTCGATCGAAGGCCCGGTGGATGCCCTGGGCGTCGCTCCGCCAGCTAGTAGCGGTGGTGGAACGGCAGCGCTGGAGGCTGCCGTGACGACCATCAGCCGGGGCGCGCCTGCCGGTTACGGACCGGCTGCCGCTGTGCGGACACTGGAAGCCCAAGGGCTTGCCGGTGGTACGGCTTCTGGCGAAGTAGGGCCGACCCGCTTGCCTCGGGCCGCCCGCGGCACCTCGGCCGACCAGTTGGCGGCTGCGGCGCCGCAGGTTGGGCTTTCGCGCGCGTCTGCTAGTGCCGTCAAAACCATCGGAGGCGAGGCGGGGCCATCGCCGGTAGTTTTCGCCGGAGCCGAGTCGTCGGGTGATGCGGCGCCGGCTGCCGGGGCGTTGCCTTCGCAACTGCCGGGCTGGTCGCCCTCGCTCGGTCAGGCTGCCGAAGGAAAACTTGCTACTCGACGGCAGCCCGCCGGACTAGCCGGCGGCATCCAAACCACCGCCCTGTTCGAGCCGGCAAGTGTGGCAGGGCCGACGGCATTGACGCCCGGCGATTCCGTTGGGCCTCGTCGCTTGGCGCAGGGACACGACGTCGCCCCGCCTATCGCCGCCGAAGTTGGCGGCGCTCGGCTTGGCAAGAGCACTGTGCCGGGGTTGCCCAGGGGACTTCCGCAAGCTGTAGAGGCGGATATATCCGGGGCGACCACGCCGCAGCCGGGACGTGGCGCCGACTTGACCATCGGCACTTCCGTCGGCGAGCCAGCCCGACAATCCGGCGGCTTGCCGGTGCAGATTGCCGCCGTATCAGGGCCTGGTGGGCTGGATGTGCGTCCTGTGCCCACGGCCGGCATTCCTAGTCGATTGGCCAGACCGGAAAGCGAAGTGGTTCACCCCGTTTCGGGCCGCTTTCTGCTTCCCCGTAGTGGCACACCGCCGGCAGTGGCCGGGGTAGTCAGCCAGCCGACCGAGTTCTACCAACAGCGAGATCCACGCCAACGGGCTGAAAGGGCCAGAGCCGCCGGAGGTGGTGGAACCGAGAAAGCGGTAGAAGCCGGTCTGGAATTCCTTGCGCGTTGGCAATTCGCCGAGGGAAACTGGAGCCTGCACAAACTGCCGCCGGGAGTGGAAGTGCAGGATCCGGCTTTGGGGTCCATCGAGTCGGACTCGGCGGCCACCGGACTGGCTTTGCTCGCCTTCTTGGGTGCCGGATACACGCACTTGGACGATAAATACCGCGATACGGTTGGCCGCGGTGTCCAGTGGTTGGTGCGGAACCAAAAGGAGGACGGCGACTTGTTCACTGGTGGCGACCGTTACGCCCGATTCTACAGCCACGCTATTGCCGCTATCGCGCTGTGCGAGGCTTACGGCATGACGCAAGACCCTGAGCTGCGCGAGCCGGCGCGCAAAGCGGTGGAGTTCATCGTGCGCACTCAGCATCCGGAGGACGGCGGTTGGCGGTACAGTCTGGCGCCTGGAAAGCCTTACTCGGCCGAAAGCGATACATCGGTGACCGGCTGGCAACTGTTGGCGCTGAAAAGCGGACAGATGGCCGGCTTGGAAGTGCCTGAAGAAACCTTCCGCAAAATCGAGCACTGGCTGAGTCTGGCGGCAGCCCGGGGTCAGCCAGGCCGGTACATCTACAATCCGCACGCCGACCCGAACAACCGCGCACAAGCACCGGGCTTAAGACCCAGCTTGGCCATGACTGCCGAAGCGATGTTGATGCGCATCTACCTGGGTGCAAAGCGGGACGATCGATCGCTGATTGCCGGCGCCGATTGGTTGAAGGCCAATTTGCCCACCTTTGGCCGCGAAGACTTCCTCCAGCGCGATTGCTACTACTGGTATTACGCCACGCAGGCCATGTTCCAATTGCAGGGCGAGTACTGGAAGGCGTGGAACGATCAGATGCGCCGCGTGTTGGAACCGACCCAAGTTCAACAAGGCCCGCTGGCCGGCAGTTGGCATCCGCTACGTCCGGTGGCCGATCGCTGGGGTCAGCACGGCGGGCGGTTGTACGTCACTGCCTTGCACCTGCTGATGCTGGAGGTTTATTACCGCCACCTGCCGCTGTTTCAGGAACTGGCGAAGTAGCAGAGTCTGCTGCAAGGTGCCAGCGGGCAGATGCTTTGTCTGCTTGCGGCAATATGACCGGGAGGGGGCACCGAACGCCGTCAATTGTCCAGTTGGGTCATATCGACGGGAGTGCGATCGTTGCGCGAAGAGAGAATGCGGTGCAGGTTCGGGTCGATGTTAAAACGGATGGTCCGCACCGCTCCGTCGCAAAACACCATGTTGAAGCCCGTAGCGTGGGCGCTGCCGTAAATATACCCGTTCGTGTAGCCCGGCCGATCGCGTCGCGGAATATCACCTCCCCAGCGAATAGTATCCCAATCGTAGCCTAGGTTCCACCCTTGGTCGTCGTCGTGCGGGGCGCCGGAAAACATTCCATCGGGATTGACGTAGCGTTCGCCCACCAAGTAGGTGTATGACAATCCGTCGAGGACATGAGCGGGCGCTACTTCGCTACGCAAAAAGGAGATTCCGTTGGAGTTGATAGCGGCGGGCCAACTGTAATTGGGCGACAGGCCTTGAGCCAGCGTACTGGGTCCTTTTGGCCACTGAAGCGGAACGTCGCCGCCGTTGGCTGCGTAGTCGGTGCGTCCGATTACTTGTCCGCCGCTGCCCCCGTTGGGCTGATAAGTGCAGTTGTAATACGGGCTGGGATGGATGTAAGGATAGGGGATTGCTCTGCGGCGAGAAGGGCAATGGTAGATGGCTATCGGAGTGGAGGTGGTAGCAGTAATCGCCTGCTTCAGCGCATCGCCAGACAGACCCATGCCCTGGTCGTGCAGATTTAGCATCTCGATGTAAGGCAGAATATTATACGCCCAGCCGCCGGGTTGGTTCTTGGTGAAGCCCTGGTTCGGGTCGCCTGCCCAGCCCCACCCCCAACCACCCGTCGGGAAGAATCCCCACTTGTCCACGTGCTGCGAAAACGCCCTGCCGATCTGCCACAGGTTGTTCTTGCACTGGGTGCGCAGCATCGACTCGCGTACCTGCTGCACTGCGGGCGTCAGCAGCATTACCAGAACCGCGATGATTGCAATGACGATCAGCAGTTCCACCAGCGTAAAGCCACGTCTTCTGGCCATGCGCATGACCGTGTCTCCCCAAAGGCGAATCGAAGCAAGATACGATTCGCTTCGCCGACGCAAAAGCCGGTCGAACGCCTTGTCGAAGCCCTATCGAAACAGAGAAGCCCTATCGAAATATAAAAGAAGACCCTAGGAATCGAATAAGGCCGAGCAATTGCCGCAGTCCGGGCAGCAAGCGCCAGGTCACAGCTTGACTCGCCGCCCCAATAACTTGCTAAAGACGCGCTCTGACGGGAACCTACCCTTGATTGTTAGCCGTCCGTGTGCTCCGGGTCAATACCTTGAACTGTTTGCTAACGCAGTCTGAACGGGTATGTACAGGTTACGTGCTGGTGGACTATTTTGGTAGCTTGACAGTGGCAGTGTGCGGGGCCGATTTACCAACCACAGCCCCCATGAAGCGAGTTGTTCGGCGTGCTTTCGTCTGCCTGGCTGTGACCATCACTAAACCACGCGCGCCGTATAGGACGCTTTCAGCTTCTGTCAGAACAACGTACAATTGGCCCATCGCATTTGTCGGTACAAGCCATGCTGGCGAAACTGAAGACATACGCACTGGTGGGCATCGAGGCGGTGCCGATCGAGGTGGAGGTGGACGTCTCACCGGCCGGACTGCCGAAGACCGTGCTGGTCGGTCTGCCTGAGCAGGCTGTAAAGGAAAGCACGCACCGAGTGGAACGGGCGATGGTCAATTCGGGCTTTGAGCGGCCGCAGTGCAGGGTGGTGATCAATCTGGCCCCGGCCGATCTGCCGAAAGAGGCTGCTTCGTTCGACCTGCCCATCGCTCTGGGCATCTTGGCAGGCAGCGGACAAATTGGAACCGAGCGATTCGATCGTTACGCAGTAGTGGGCGAACTGGCGCTGGACGGCACTACCAGGCCGACAAAAGGGGCTTTGTCCATGTCGATGGCCGCGGCGGCGGGAAACAACATCCGGGGGTTGCTTGTGCCCGCCGACAGCGCAGCCGAGGCCGCCGTGGTGCAAACCACAGAGGTGATCGCCATATCGAGCTTAGCGCAGGCGGTGGCCTTTCTGACCGGCCAGCTCGACATTGAACCTACACCTTCGCGGTTGGATGAGCTGTTTCGCACCTATTCCACCTACGACGTGGATTTTCACGACGTGCGCGGCCAGGAGATGGCCAAGCGGGCGATCACCGTGGCGGCGGCCGGCGGGCACAACATCCTGATGGTCGGCCCGCCCGGCTCCGGCAAAACGATGCTCGCCAAACGCGTGCCCACCATCCTGCCCGAGCTGACCCCCGAAGAGTCTATCGAAACCACGCGCATTTACAGTGCGGTGGGGCGATTGCGACCCGGGCAGCCCCTGCTGGCCACCCGGCCGTTTCGTGCGCCGCACCACACTATCAGTAACGCGGGTTTGGTGGGCGGCGGCTCGACGCCAGCGCCGGGCGAAATCAGCCTGGCCCACAATGGCGTGCTGTTTCTGGACGAATTGCCCGAGTTCAGCCGCCAGACGCTGGAAGTGTTGCGCCAGCCCCTGGAAGACGGCATGGTGACGATATCCCGCGCACTGAGCAGCACCACGTTTCCGGCCAATTTCATGCTGATTGCCGCGCTGAATCCTTGCCCGTGCGGCTACCGCGGCGACCCGCGCCGCGATTGCCACTGCACGCCGCCTCAGATCGAGCGCTACATGTCGAAGATCAGTGGCCCACTGCTCGACCGCATCGACATCCATATCGAAGTGCCGCCAGTATCGTTTCAGGAGATTTCCGGGCAGCGGCCCGGCCTGGGCAGCGCCGAGATGCGGCGCCAGGTCTCGCAGGCCAGGGCGATACAAGCGGCGCGGTTTCGTGGCACCGGGACGCGCAACAACGCCCATATGTCGCACCGCCAAACGCGCGAGTTCTGCCGGCTGGACCAGCAATGCGCCGAGCTGCTCAAGGCGGCCATGCACGAAATGGGGCTTTCGGCCCGGGCCCACGACAAAATACTCCGTGTTGCCCGAACGATTGCCGATCTGGACCAAAGCGCGGAAATCCATCCCGCGCACCTGTGCGAAGCCATCAACTATCGGCTATTGGACAGGCAACTGTGGACTTGAGCTACAGCGGAGCCAAGCGCTAGCCGCTGGCGGAAAACTCGCTGCCAGGCAATCGCTGCCAGCAGGGCGACGGCGACGCACGGCAACACGGCGGGAAGCGCGCAGACTCGCGTTGCGCTTCACATCGGCGGCGGCAGTTCTTCCAGCGGGCCGATGGTCACGGCCGTGTAGCGCTGGAGCGGATAACGGCTGAGCACAGCAGCCACGTCGGCGGTGGTCACATCGCTGACGGCCTGCAATTCCTGTTCCACCGAGCGGTACTGGCGCAAGTAAAGCCAGTTGCCACCTACCGCCCGCAGCCTTCCCATCGGCAATTCGGCCCCCAGCACAATGGCCGAGCGCACCTTGTTCTTGGCCTGTTGAAGCTCCTGCTGGGTGACCGCGTAGCTGGCTGCCTGCCGATAGATGCCAAACAGGCGCTCCAGATTTTCGGCGGTCTGCTCGGGCCGGCAGCACATCGTGGTGACCAGCAAACCTGCCTGCTGATACTCGTGATGGTACATTCCGGCGTCTTCGGCCAGACCCGGCTCCACCAGCTCCCAGAACAACCGGCTGCCGGTGTCGTCGCCGAGGATAACCGCTAGCAGACCGGCAGCGTACCGGCTGGGGTCTTCGGCCGAGGGCGCATCGCTCAACAGCAGAGTGTATTGCTGGGCGGCAGTCGGTTTGTGCAGCACGTGGAAACCGTTGCCCGTCACCGGCGGTTCCATCTGTCGAGCGGCCTGCACCGGTTCCCAGTGCCCGCAATATCGTTCGGCATAACGGCACAAATCGTCGAAATCGACCTTTCCTGTGGCCGCCAACACGATATTGCCGGGGCTGTAGCGGCAGGCGAAATAGTCGCGCATGGCCTGGACGGTCAACTGACTGATGCTTTCCAGGGAACCGAGCACGCTCCGCCCCAACGGATGCCGACCGAAGTGCAACTGGCGGCACTTTTCGTCGGCCCGAAACGGCGGCTCGTCCTCGTACATCTGTATCTCTTCCAAGATGACCTGCTTTTCGGTTTCAAAATCGTCGTGGCGCAGAGCAGGGCGGAGGATGTCGGCCAGCAGCTCTACTACCCGCTCAACACACTCCGGCAACACCGCGGCATAGTACACCGTGTGTTCTTCGCTGGTGTAGGCGTTGTAATGGGCCCCCAACTGGTCCAGCTCGCGATTGACTTGCTCGGCCGAGCGGGTGGCGGTGCCTTTGAACGTCATGTGTTCCAGAAAATGGCTTACCCCGGCCAGGCGGTCGTCCTCGTCGCACGCACCGGCCTTTACGAAGAATCCCACCGCCGCCGAATAGGCCCGCGGATTACACTCGGCAATGACCTCCAACCCGTTGGGCAATTTTTGCTCAAAGAACTCCACTTGCGACCTCCACTGGAGCTGCTGGCGGTTTCTGGCTACCTGCTCTAATGCGACCCCGACAGCATCGCACTCTAATGCGGCCCCAACAGCATCGCACAGCTTACCGCCGCAGCAGTGCTGCCAAGACGTACATGCCCTGCCACTGGGCAAAGCCGGTTGCCGAAAATGGCGAAGGTGGGTGATGTGGATTGCGGTTCGGGCATGGAACCCAACTCACGACGGTTTACCGTTGCGGCGTTCCAACTCGGCGATCTTGTTGAGTCGTCGCAAATGCCGCCCGCCCTCGAACGGAGTGCGCAGCCAGATTTCCACCAGGTGATCGGCCAGCTTCTCGCCCACAATATCTCCGGACAGACACAGGACGTTCAGATCGTTGTGCCGTCGGCTCAGCTCGGCTGTCAAGTCGTCGTAACAAGGGGCAGCTCTGACGCCGGGAAACTTGTTGGCGGCGATGCACATTCCCAGACCAGTGCCGCAGATGAGAATACCCCGCTGCGCTTCTCCGCTGCTGACCATCCGCGCCACTGCCTCGGCGATGTCTGGATAGTCCACTTCCTCGGTCGAGCAAGTGCCCAGGTCGATGACTTCCTCTCCCATGCTTCTTATAAACTCGGCCAGCCTGGCTCTGAGTCGCACACCACGGTGATCGCTGCCAATAGCAACGCGCATACCACGCCTCGTACACCCAGCCCCACAGCCTTGTATTGTAACTACCCTGGGCAAAATCGGCCAATAGGCGGCACCAGACGGGGTTCAATACACCCATCCGCACTACAGCTAAACACTAGCGCCATGCGTTCGACCTTACCTGGCCGTCGCAATTTCTCCCAAACGCCTCGCAAACCGCAATCATTGGTCCAATAGTGATGTTTCAACGGCGTAGCTGACTTGCGCCAGCCTATTAGGTACAAGCTGACTTACTTCGTAGAAGACAACTCTGATCTCCCCGCGGTGCCAGATTGTCGCGGCCGCCACTTGCTGCGCGGCAACTACACCCTTCGGCTGGCAGAATACCGGCGGAGATTCTCGCGCTGCCTTTTCGGGCATTCGCTAAGCGGTACCTTCCGACGGCCAACGGGAATCAGCGGAACACTTTGGGCGTTGGTAGCAAGCCCAGCGGCCCAGGGGGCTTCGCTGCGTCGCCCTGGAGCTGCTGTATTGCCTGATTGACGCCCGGGAAGGCCTCTTTTTTCATTTCCGGGTTTTGCAACGTGCCGGTGACGTGAATAAGCATTATCTGTTGGCTGGCGCCGGCGAACAGCTCCCTGAGCACCGGCAGGTTCAGTTGTCCGCGCCCCACGGCAGCGTGGAAAGTCAGCCGGATGTTCTGCTGGAAGTCCATTTCGCCTTTGCCCAAAAGGCTAAGGGCGTCGCCGTGGAAGTTGACGCGGTCGAAGTAGATATGCTCCCCTTCGATGCGGAAGTCCATGTTGGCGTTGCTGAAGGTGTTTCTGTCCGGTTTGCGGACCGCCAGCAACTTCAACAAAGCGATCATAAGAGGCAGTTCGTACACATCGCCGTCGCCAAGCTGAAGGTGTCCCCGACCGCTAAGCGAGTTGGTGCTCCGCATATTGCCGCGCAGTTCCAACTCGCCGATCAAGAACCCGCGCAACTGCTGTTGCCCGGCCAGTACCTCGCGGGAGCAAATCGCCAGGTCGGCGTTGGTCAGTCGGGCGCGGAGCCCAAAGCGTGGCTCGGGCGAGAAGGTAGCCCAGCAGTCGCCTTCGACTAGACCACCGAACAGTCGGGCGGTAATCGGCCGGGGTCTTTGCGGGGGGCGGGGCGTCTGATCGGCGAGCAGTTCATTATGCCGTCGCGCCACCCATCCGCCCAATAGCACCTGTTGGTCGTCGATCCAGATCGGCCCCATTACATGTGTAAATTGCAAATCTTTATAGCTCAGCGAGTCGATGCTCAATTCGCCCAGCGAATAGAAATTGTAGCCGTCGAACCGGCCCGCCAACGCAATGCTGCCATGTATGTTTTCCAGTTTGACGCCGCAATCGGCGCTGGCCGCCACCAACCCCAAACGCAAGTCCCAGGCATATTGCACCGGCTCGCCGGGGCGTTGTCCCGAAGACATCTGAAAACTGCCCGACAGGCTCACCGGGCCACTGGGACTGATTTCCAACAGCGGTCGTTTCAGTCGCTCAGGCAGCGCCTGGATGAGGTCGCGGTCCAGCCGCAGGCGATCGACGGCCAATCCTTCCAATGCCAGACGCCAGCGGCCATCGGGATGGAATTGGCCGTTTCCGCTAGTCAGTATCCGTACCGCACCGTGCTCGGCGCGAAGCCGGTCGATCGTCAGCTTGCCATCGCGGTATTCCAGCAGGGCGTGGAGTTTATCCATCCGGTAGGGAAAATGAGCCGGTTCGATGGATGTCGTCTCCGGCAAGGTCTCTGCCCGTACCGCCACGCTGAGATGTTGTTTTTCGACTACGTAGCGTACTTCGGCCGAAAGGTTGCACGCTCCGCGAGGCCGCAACATGTGCCACACCTGCTGTTCGTTGGGCCGTAAGGCATCGCGCAACTGCTCGTCGAGCTGCACTTCGGCACCGCTGAGATTCAATAGCAATTCGTTGCCTTCCAGCGTGGCCCGCAAGTGCCCCTGCCCGGTGATCCGCGCCTTTCCGTTGAAGCCTTCCAAATTGCGAAAACTCCACGCGTCGTCGATCATTTCCAGCACGCCGCGGATGTTCTGTATAGGGTAGGGAAAACGTTCGTACTGTACCGAGCACCCATTGGGCGTAAGCAGCACGTGCTTGTGCATCGGCCCATCGGGCTGCGAGCGCCACATGCGCACATAGCAGTGCATCTGTCCTCGGGCGTTAAGCGCTTGGACCAGCTTGCGAGTTTTCTCCGGCAGGGCCGCCAGCAGCTTGGCGTCGATCTGGATGTCGTCGGCCCGAACCTCCACCCAGCCCACCGGGAAGCCAGTCGGATCGCGCCAGTGGGCCTCCAATTGCACCGGCTGTGCGCCGCTGAAAGCCAACAAATTGGCTTGCAGAAAGTCGTCGCGGTAAGTGATGGTTCCCTGTGCTTCTTCCAGCCGGTAGGGGAACTTGTAATGGGCAAACGATAAGTTCATCGAGCGGACCGTGACGTCGTGCCGCCACCGATAGCCGTCGAACTCCAGCACGGCTCGCACGTCTACAGCCCCGGCCGGGCGGTACTTGTGCCACTGGTCTTGCAGGCTTTCCGGCAAGACGGACAGTACGCGGCGGTCAAGCTCCAGTTGGCGGATGTCGGCTTCGATGCGTTTGGGGCTGTCTGCCCGTAAACCTGCTAACCGCGCCGAGAGCCTGACAGTCGCTTGGTTGCTGTTGGCTGCCAGTTCTTCTACTACCAGGCCCAAGTTGTCGGCCCGGAAGACTGCCCGAATGTCCGTCACCGGATGCGGCAGTCGGTTGTCGTCCAACCGTCCGTCGAATAGTTGTCCGGAAACGCTGTAGCGCCACGGTCGCTCAGAGCCTAAGTAACCTTCCAAGAAAAACTGTACATCTGCGTGTGCGCGCAATCCGGCCGGAATGGTCACCTGCTCGCCCAGCCGGATGGGAAGTGCGGCCAGAAGTGCGCTAGAAAGCTCAAGTCCCTGGGCTTTGCCGCCGAGGGTCAGTTGTTGCGTGTCACCGTCGAACAAACCGTCCAGCTCGACGCTGCGCACCTGATCGGCCTTGAACCGCCCTTGGAACTTGTAAACCCGGCGCGGCGCAGGTTGCTCGGCTGGAGTTTGTATCTGCTGACCCTCGTGCGGTGTTATTGCCAAGTTCACGTCGCGCAGCACCAATAGGCCATACGGAGCGCCAAGCGGATCGCGAATTTCGACCGTGCCAGACTCGACCCAGGTTTCCACAGGTGGCTCGTGATGGGGTCGGTGGGATAGCAGTTTTTCGATCCCCCAACTTTCATCGTTGCGGCGCACGGCCCGAAGAACCGGCCGGCGCAGGGTGATGTTGGTTATATGCAGCTCGCCCTCGATCAGCTCCTTCAGCTCTTGCTGGCTGTGCAGCACAAGCTCGTCGACATGGAGCAGTTCCGCCTGCCCGGCTTCCGCACCGGGGTCGAACAGCCTCAAATCGCGTACCCTAATGCCCTCGCCCTCGAGGAAATCGACCTCACCGACAGCCACGTGCAGGTTCGGAAAACGCTCGGCCAGACGGCGCTGCACCTCGGCACGCATTTCGCGGTCCACCCGCCGATAGTAATACGGCACGATGGCCGCAGCGCCCCCGATGGCGCCGAGCAAAGCGGCCCATTTAAGGCAGAACCAACCTAGCTCCTTCACTCGACCAGCAATCAGAAGCGCCCTCCCTGACTAAACGGACAATGCCCAGTCCGTACGACAATAACCGCTCCCGAGCCGCAATTACGTTAACGCCGATGGCATGGCGTGACTAGCGCGAATCTCATACTGGCCCGTATAGTGTGCCCAATGGCAATCAGTTTGTTAATAGTGAATTGTTAATAGTTAAAGTTCGCGCATTACCATGGGGCTGTTCCACCGGGCCGGCTCGCGGGTTTGTGTGACGGGGCTATGATTGTCGGTTTGTTAACCCGATTAGCGAGCTGCTCCCCATGTTTCGCCCAAGGGCCGCATAGCCGCATAGCCGGGGCACCGAGGCTCTATTGCTAAACTCCTTGACCTGCCCTGCCGACAGCTACGTCGTAGCCGTCAATGCTGCCGCATTGATTACTTTTTTCTTTACTAACTGCTATTTGCTGCCACTGTGAGAATTAACTGAGGGTGTTCGGGAATTGACGTGACGTTAGAAATCGAAGTTACCGCCACATCACTGCTTGAAACGCGGATGCTTTATCCATTCGCGGCATGCAAAAGTCAAAGTGGACCGCTGGCAGACGAATGCCGATTCCTAAGCCTTTACCCAGGAAAGACTTGCGACTGCTGAGTTCCAGAACACCCACAGCTAACTAACGTCTATTACGAAGCACGAAAAGCGCCCTTTCGGACATTTTCGTAAGTGTCAGTTGCGCAATGAATTGTTGCGCCGACAGCTCAGATAGCCTAGAGAACATAGGAGAGCAGGAAAGCATAGGCAACGGGATGCAAAATATGCGCGGCCCTTCGGCAGCGTCATCTGTGCACCAGTAAACTGCGTCGTTGCGCGATTAAGGCCAGCAAAGCCTGCTGCGGCTTGACGAACTTGTCGATACCCTCGGCCATGAGGTCGGCTTCCAGCTTCTGCATATCTACCAGCCGGTCCAGCTCGTCGAGCACGTCCTGAGGCGGCAGCTTTTCGATTTGCCGGGTAAATACCAAGCCGCTTTGAGCGACCGCCTCGTTGGTGGCCGGGGGATTAGTCTGAATGTCACCGCCAGCAAAGGCTTCGACGTATTTCCATGGCACGTCGCTAGGGTTCTTTGTGCCCGTGCTAGCAAACACGATTTCTTGCTTCAACGGCGTGGGATGTGTGGCCCAAAATTGCCGGTTCTCTGCCCAAATCCGTTTGGCATTAACAATGCCGAGCATCCCCTGTGCGGCGGGCGACAATTGCGGCACGGCCTTCTGCGTATAAACGTCTACCCGCGATACGAAGATGCTGTAGACGCTTTTGAATGTCTTCAAATCACCTAGGCGGTTTGCACCCCGCCATACAGCATCCCGGGCGGCGCAGTATTGCCTTGGACTGAAAATCAACGTTACGTTCACCTTCACGCCGTTGGCCACGATTTCTTCCAAGGCATCCAAACCAGCCGGGGTAGCCGGAATCTTGATCATCCTGTTTGGATGTCCGGCCGACCAATGCCTGGCAAGCTCAACGTACTGCTTAACGCGGTGCGAGTGGTCGACCGAAGAATCCGGCAGTTCCAATAGCGGGTCGATCTCGAAGCTGACGTATCCATCGTCTCCGCGTGTCTGTTCCCAGATTGGCATAAACTGTGCTTCGGCCTGACTGACCAGTTGGTCGGTCAGTCGCCAGGCAATTTCTGAATCCTCAAGCCCTTGGGCGACGAGCTCTTCCAACTGTGGATCGAAGCGGCCGGAGGCAATCAGGTCGGAGATGATGATTGGGTTTGACGTGGCGCCAGTTGCGCCTAACGCCTTTTCGCGGCGAACCAAGTCAGGGTCGACCGAATCAAGCCACAGTTTAGTGCCGGTTGCCAACAAGGATTTGATCGACTGGCTCATTTGCGGCCTCCGTATTGCTTCTGGAGGTGAGTAATTGAAATGGTGGAAAATCTGCGTTTACGAGGAAATTGGAACATTTGAAATAGACATATTTGCTATTATTTTTCGTCGGCGGCAAGCTACATCAACCCCCTCGGATAGACAGTACTTAACCCATCCCCACCCTCCATGCGCACGGCAATACGCGCCATTTTGGCCGTTAAAATGCGTCGTCTGTATATAGACGGGGAGTCGGCCATGAATGGGCAGTATTTGCCGCAGGGGCTAACCTTGTCTTCTGGAAAAAATTTGCCGGTTATTCCTATTGTGCGGGCCGCGGTTAGCCGATAAGGCAGTTGCGGCTGTCTACAGCCTGCGCGTAAGTTTGCAACCAAATGCCTCCGACTGCGGTTGTCAAGTGGGGAGGGATGGCTGGTGAAAACGGCAACACAATGCATCTTGGTCATGCTCGCTTGGATCGCCACGGCGATCCACTGTACTGTCGTTGCGCAACACGCCGCTCAACCGCCGTCACCGGCGTACTCACAGCCAATAGGTCCGCTTGCGGCAGGGTCATTTTCGGACGGCTATTTCATCTCCGACGGTACGCCATTCTTCCAAGGGCAGCACGGCCGCCAAGCCATGCCTAATTCCGCTGCCATGGGTTTGCCGCCACGCTGTGAACATTGCGGCGGCGGCGACTCCACTCCGCCTCTGTGGTCGTTCAACCAGGGTGTGCGCGTGCTCAACCGGAGCAAACCGCGCGACATCATCACCTCGCAAGCCGTCAGCAGCAACCTCACGTGGCTCGAGCCGGTGATGGCTACCCGGTCGATCGACTACGGCGTGGCCCCAGGGTACGTACTGACCATCAGCCGCTATTTGGGACGCGACAAGGAGAACCGCGACGACTTTTTGGAGTTCACCTATTGGGGAATGAACCAATGGGACATCACCCACGAGGCGCGCGGAGATCCACGTAGCTTCGGGCAAGTGGTATTTGGCGCCTTGTTCAGCCCGTTCGACCTCTCCATAGGCGGTTTCAACCGAGCGAACTTTCACGAGTTGGAGTACATTTCCGAGATTCACAACTTCGAGTGGAACGTGCGGCTGCGGCCTCGTGGCCGGCCCGACCGGCTTGTGCTCCATCCCGACGGCCGCTGGCACCGCGAGTGTCAGCCGGGCCAGTACCTTTCTTACAGCGTGGGTATCCGCTACATGCTGTTGAACGAATCGTTTTATTTCCGCAGCCGCGGTCTGCTCGACGTATACGATGCACAGGGACAACTGGTAAGCTCGCGGGAGACCAGCGGCGACTACTCGATTTTCGCCCATAACAATTTGCTGGGACTGAACTTCGGTGCGGATTGGACGATGCGCCGCTGCCGCACCCACTGGGGTGTAGCGGGCAAAGTGGGACCTTATGCCAATTTCACCGAGCGGTCGTTGCACGTTGTCACTAACGGCGCGGGCGATCCGTTCGCCACTACCGAGCTGGACATCAACCTGCACCGCAGAGCAAATGTCGTTTCGCTGATCGGCGAATTGTCGCTGTTTGGCAGCTACCGCTTCAAGCCCAATGTGATAGGCTACTTGTCCTACGACATGATGTGGGTCACCGGCCTGGCCTTGGCGCCTGAGCAGCTCAATTTCCATACTAATCCGGCTAATCAGATCACTACCAACGGATTCTTGTTCTTTCAGGGAATGAGCTTCAAGCTGGAAACCACCTGGTAGCATTCGCCGGTGGTGGCATCACCCAGCAGGCGCACCGCCCGAGGCCGGATGGCCGGGCGCAGCCTATTTCCGGCTTTGCACGTTGGCTGTTGTCGGCTGTCCGGTTACCGTAAAGCGGTTTGTGCTGTGCGATCTGTCAGGGCAGCGCAGTACAAACGTCCACGGCCAACCACAAACTGCTTCTTTCCGCTTGCCAATTCTTCCTCCGATTGCCGACAACCGGCGGCCTTCCTCGGCGGAATAAGCACGGCGAAAAACTTGGCACGGGCATGTGGGGCGTTTATACTGCCCTGGTTGCGGGCTGCTAGTTGTTGCAGGCTGATTATCGTCGGCTGATTGCCGCCGGTTTGCCCTAGCAGTGTATGGTCGTGGATTGTCGTAGCGATTTATCGTGTTCGTGCTGCGTGGTTTTTGCAGTGTAATCGTTGGAGATCGTCGCCATGAAACGTCGCCAAGTGCTGTTGTCGGCCGGTGCTGCGCTGGTCGGTGTGTCGTCGTTTCCCTTGCGCTGGGTGCCTGCCGCCGAGGGGAAAAAACAAAAAGTGTTGTACTTCACCCGTAGCGCCGGCTTCGAACACGAAGCCGTGAAGCGCAAGGGCGACCAACTGGGGTTTTCGGAGCGGGCGTTGATCGAAATGGGCAAGCGCGCCGGCTTCGACGTCGAGTGTACCAAAGACGGCAAAGTCTTCGACGGCGATCTGGCCCAGTTCGATCTGATTGCCTTCTACACCTCGGGCGATTTGACCAAGCCGTGTAATCAACCGGGCGAACCGATGTCGCCCGATGGAAAGAAGAAACTGCTCGATGCTATCGCCAGCGGTAAGCCGTTTGTGGGTTTTCATTCGGCGACCGATTCGTTCCGCGGTCCAGGCGTCGATCCGTACATCGCCATGATCGGCGGGGAGTTCGTCTCCCACGGCCCGCAGCAGGTGGCCAAAGTCACCGTCGCCTCGCCGAAGTTTCCCGGCATCGGCAAGTACGAGTCGCTATCGCTAATGGAAGAGTGGTACGCCTTGGCTAAGTTCGCCAAAGACCTGCACGTGATCCTTATCCAGGAGACCGAAGGGATGAAAGGCAACGAGTACCAGCGGCCGCCTTTCCCCGCCACCTGGGCGCGAATGCACGGCAAGGGTCGGGTGTTCTACACCTCGTTTGGCCATCGGGAGGACATCTGGCAGAACGAGCAGGTGCAGCAGATCATGCTGGGCGGAATGGCTTGGGCGATGGGGAACGTGGACGCCGACGTCACGCCGAACATCGACAAAGTTACCCCGAAGGCCAACCAGTTGAAGTATTGAGCCGACAGCCGCGTGCCGACAAGTTTTGTGGCCCGGTAGCCATAGTGTCGTACACGGCTCTGCCGCCCCAATGCTGCCGCCAAGCCGGTGCGGCGACGTCACAGCCAGCCCAAGTTTCTGGCCGGCAGCCGATACTGGTGTTTGATGTGGTGAATACTGACAGTCGATATGGTGGGGGCTGGCAGGTGATGCGGTCGGTCCTGGTGCGTGATCTCGTCGATGCCGATGCGTGATGCAGTCGATGCTGACAGGTGACACGCTCAGGCAGTGCGATGCCGTGCGGTTAACTGTTGCCGGCAGGCCGATCGCCACCGGGCAGCGAAACGGCCGCATACGTAACTGGCCAGCATCATCACGGCCATAGCGGCGCCGCACCAACTTCGCGCGGCGTGCTGTATTTCATCCATCCCTAGCCACGCCAACCGCTCAGCCGGAGCAGTTAGCGCCAGCGCTCCGGCCAAGGCATACAGTGCCGCCGCTGCGGCGAAGACGTACATCATCACCCGCAGCGCCGCCCAATCCGGCGCAGTCATTAGCCACAGTACATACGTCGCCTGCAAGGCTGAAACCAGCAGCACCACCCTTGCCCAGGTCGGGGCAGTTGCCAGATTGAGGAAGCCTCTCGTCAGCACTGGTAGTAAGCTGAACAGAATCGCTGCGCCGAGTCCAATGCTAAGGTACTTCACCAGGGTAATCCAGCGCTGTTCGGCTTGATATGCGTCCGGTGGTACGATGATCGTCGGCGACGCGCGCCGCCCTACTGAGCGCCGAGCCATTAAGCGCCGCCGTCGCAAGCGCCCGTCGCCAGCAATCAGCGGCAGCGGTTGGGAAGGTTCACCGAAGGGAATCGGCACACCAGCAGTGGCAGATGAAGACGCGACACCAGAGGCCTCGGCTTTCGTGGCGACGGCTTCGGGGGTGATGACCGGCTCATCAGACAACACAACAGCCAAGACCGCCGGTTCTGCCTGAGTTGCGGCGACCCGCGGCGGCGCGACGGGCAACGAGCGGCCCGCCTCGGGCAACAGGTTTGCTACTGGCAGCTTCGAATATCCCTCCGCAGGCGGCGCGGACCCAATTGCTTCACAGATTTCGTTGCGCGGCGACTCAACCCGATTTGGATGGCCTGGCCGGGGAACCACTGGTTGCCGCTTCTGTTGGGGGGTGAAAACTACTGACGGCGTCAGTTCTACAGTGCTTTCCGACGACACCGACCGACTAGCGGCTGCCACCGGCGGCGGAGCATTCGACCATGGAGAATCGTCGCGGTGGACGCCGGGTGGTGTGTGGACGACCGCAGAGCGCTGCTCGGGCCGGGGGCGCGGTATCACACCTGATTCCGCCACCAGAATGGCCATCGGCGGTACGCACACCAGCCGCTTGCACACGCCGCAGCGCACAACCGTCCCGCTCAGACGCTCGTCCACCGCCAGCCAGTGGCCGCCCTCGCATTTGACCGTCAACACCACGCCGCAACCCCTTCCGCTCCGTTAACCGCGCTCAATCAACTACCCGGCCACTCACCTTCAGTGTGCGTAAGGCCCGCGGCATCGTCAAGGCAATTAAAGCTTCGGGAGTTTGCCAGGTGTTGTTTTTTCCCGGCAGTTGCTGGTGTCTTTTCCCGGCAGTTGCCGCTGCCTGGAAGTTGACTACGAACGGCGCTGCCGGCTTGCTTAGCAGTGCTGACATTGCCGGGGAGGGGCCGCTGCCGCGAAATTACGGCTGCGCAAGCCCCTGGCGGCATCCGGCACAGCTCTGTTTGCCCGATGCAGTTTGCTGAAGCTACAGATGCAGTTTCTTGAAGCTAAAGTTACAGTCTCTCGACGACAAAATTTCAATCGATCGCAGAAGAAAGATGTTGCCCCGACCCGCAAATCCGCTGCGCGCATTCGGTAGATCATTCAGTAGATCAACGTCGGCAAGGCGATATAGACTTCGCCTTCGGTTTGCTGGCGGCGGGCGCTATCAAGCAGTAGCAGCGTGTCCCAGCGCAGCGGGTAGTGTATCACGCCGTCGTTCGCGCCGCCCCAGTGGCCGGTGTGCAAATCGTCGATCGCTAGCGTAACGTAACGCCAGCCGCGCCAGTCCAATGGCGGGCCGGTAGGCTGAAAGACTTGTCCGGTGGAATCTACTAGCCGCACTCGCGGGATGTTGCCCGAGCTGTCGCCATACAGCCACATTCCTACTGCTTTGGGTTTCCCTTCTATTCGCCGGAGTTTTTCATCGGTGGGCGTAACGCGGACGAACTTCCATCCGGCGTCGAAGCGGTACTTTATTCGCAGCGATTTCAACTGACTGAGAAAAGGCAACTGTTTTTCTGCGGCGTCGGCTGCACCGGTGTTGGGCAACGGCGGCGCGGCAAGAGCAATCGACTGTTGGGAGCCGACTTTGGCGTCGCCGTCAGCAATGATGCGGTACTCGGCCGCCAATGCCTGGTCGGTGTAGCGTGCGAAATCGTCCACCAGCCTGAAGCGCTGCTGCGGCACCCGCAGCGAAACTCGCCCAGCGGCGTCCCGAACCGTCAGCGACACTCGGTAGTCGTTGTCCGACGCGTCCTGCAAACCTACCGCAATCAGACATTCCTGTTGACCTTGCGCGAAACGCAGTTCGTGTTGCCGGGTCGCAGGACGCAGACCGTGTGCTTCGTCGATGCACAACGTTTCGTCCGATGGCGTGCCCGATGGGTTCTCCACGCGAATCCACAGCGTGGTTGCCAGGGGCGGAAAGATAGTCACCCGAAGCGGGTTGGAGACCACGTAGTGCGTAAGTTGCTCGAAACGTTTGCCCTCCGCCAGGTCTAAGCCGATGCGTACCGGCAAGGGCTCCGCGCTGCGCAGCACTTCCACGTTTCCGACTGTTGTAGGAGCCTTCACGACTTGCTCCAGCGGCAGCACCTCCCAGCGCGCGGCACGGAGCAGCATTTCGTTTGGCCCTTGCGGGATGATATATTGAGGGGCATCGGTCAGCCGGATGCGCAAAAGCCCGCCGTCGGAAGTCAAGTCGGGCAGCGATTCTCCCAGATGACCGACGAGCCGGAAACGCCCCGGACTTACCGGCAGTGCGATTTCGCGCGGAGTGGTAGAGGTCGTCCAGGCGGCAAGGCGCACTTCGAGCTGCTCGGCAGGTCCTTGCCGGCTGAAAAGCAGCACGTAGTCTGCCTCGTCCTTCTGCATCAGCCGCTTGTTGTAGCGAAAGCCCTCCAGCGTTTTGGCGAAGGTCTGCGCGGCCTTGTAGGCCGGCTTGGGGTCGTACACCGGCTCGCGCCCGGCGTGGTATTTATGTGCTACGGTGCCGAAATGGTGTTCTGGGTCGGTGGGGTTCGTGCCGTCGTCGTGCCAATCGTACCAAATCGATAGCGGCACATTGTTCATCAAGTTGACAAGGAATTGCCGCGGTAGATACTTGCCCTGTATGTCGGCGTTGAAGTTCCGCCACACCGCCGAATATCCCCACTCGCCCGAGATAATCGGTATCTGTTTTCCCGGCGGGGCATATTGGGCAATCAACTGGCGCAGGCGAGCATACTCGGGGGTGACGGTCTCCGGCGGCTTCTGCCGGTACGGATGGACTGATACGGCGTCCCAGTATTCCAACAACCCAGCCCGGAAGCACTCTTCGAGAAACTTCAGGTCGATCTGCGAAGTGGCAGGCCCGATGTACGTTTCTTCTGGGGCTACGTTCCGAATGGCTTTGCCGACTTCGATGGCCAGCTTGATGTAATCGGGCGGATTGGGTTTGGGTTTCCAGAAATGGATGTTCGGCTCGTTGTACATCTCCCACAGTATGCCGCGGCCGCGAAAACGCTGGACACCCGCTGCGGCCCAACGCGCAAAGGCCTTGCGGCCCTCGTCGCTGTGCGGCGACAGCCCGCCGTCGTAATGCCGGTTGGTGTAGTCCAAGATGAACAGCGCCTTGATGTTGTATTCGTCCAGGGCTTTAAGCAGCCGGTCGTACGCGCTGAAATCGTACTTACCCTTCTCGCGTTCGGTAGCGCTCCAGACAAAATCCATCCGCACCCAGCGAAAACCGCCCTCGGCCAGCATCTTCATTTCGCCCGGCTTTGGATCTGTAAAGTGGATGTTCACTCCCAAGCCATCGGGCAACACCGGCATGGACAATCCGGGACGCGCTGCTTCGGCTGCCATCAGCAAGGGGCAAAGCACCAGTAAAACAACTACAGCAATCGAGCACGTCTTCATCTCCCGCTTCTCCTTTGCTGTCGAGGTTGCTTATGGAGCCGCGCGCTGCGGAGTTTGCCAGCGCTGCCGCGTGCACAGCCAGCGACACTAGCGACCACGCTCTCATGTCCCGCTACACGTCTATTGGCCAATGGGTGTACTGGTTGATCGTGGTCGCTTGTAGCGGCGGTCGATTGTAGTCGATCGTAGCGGCGGTTGATTGTGGTCGATTGTAGTGGTGGTCGATTGTGGTCGATTGTAGCGGCGGTCGATTGTGGTCGATTGTAAAGGAACCATTAGCTCGGTGCCAGGAATAACAGCACGGGTCGGCTCTGTCTAGGGGCGCGTAGCTTTACCGCGTTTCGGGCCACTTGTATACTTCATAGTTCATCTGCGTTCACCTAGGGGCTTGCGGTATTGCTGTTCGAGCTTGTCGCTAGTCGTCGCAAGGAAGGACCACAGGGAATGAGCACAACGCGCACGGCATTGGGGATATGCATCGGCGCAGCGTCAATAAAGGTCGTGGAGCTAAGTAGCGATGGTGGCACGGCTGAGGTTGCCGGCAAGCATGTCTTTCCGCACGATTGCGACTTGCGCGGCGCTTTGCAGCGGATATTGCACCAGTTCGACCCGGCGCGTTACGACTACGTGTGCGTAACGGGGCGGAAGTTCAAAGACCTGGTCAACTTGCCCCGCATCACCGAGCCAGAGGCCGTCGAACGCGCCTTGCGGCCTCTTTGGCCAAGCTACGGCGACCGCTGCCGGGCGCTGCTGAGTTTGGGAAGCGAAAGCTTCATTGTCTATCAGCTCGACCGGGAAGGCACGATCATCGGCGTGCGGGCGGGCAACAAGTGCGCCTCGGGTACGGGCGAGTTCTTCCTTCAGCAAATCCGCCGCATGGACATCCCGCTCCACCAAGCCTGTCAACTGGCCGATGACATTCAGCCGTATGCCGTTTCCGGCCGCTGTAGTGTGTTCTGCAAAAGCGATTGCACGCACGCCCTCAACAAGGGCATTCCTAAGGAGCGCGTGTGCGCCGGGCTGGGAAGGATGATCGCCGAGAAGGCGTTAGAGATTCTTGGCACGCTGCCGCGACGCGACGTGCTAATCGTCGGCGGGGTGACCAACAACCAGTACGTGGTCAAGCAACTGCGGGCGCAGATCGACGGCTTGACCATCCCAGCACACGCCGACGTGTTCGAGGCCCTCGGCGCAGCGCTGTACGCGCTGGAAGAACGAACCCGGATGAGCGGGCCGGTAAGCTTCGCGCCGCCCGGAAGCACTTACCCCACCCTGCCGCCGCTGCGAAATGCTGCCGGAATGGTCACATTTCGGGAACATCCGCGGGGAGTTGCCCAGCCAGGCGACGAGACCATCCTCGGCTTGGACGTCGGCTCGACCACCACCAAGGCGGTGTTGCTGCGCACGGCCGACGACGCCATACTGGCCTCGGTCTATCTGCGCACTAACGGCGATCCCATTCGCGCTTCGCGCGATTGTTACGCGGCCATCGCCGACCAACTGGCAAGCGTGCCGGTGAGGATTATCGCCTTGGGTGTGACCGGTTCGGGCCGGTACATCGCCGGATTGCACGCCCAGACCGACGCTATCATAAACGAAATCATCGCCCACGCGGCCGCCGCCGCCTTCTTCGACCCAGAGGTGGACACCATCCTGGAAATTGGCGGGCAGGACGCCAAGTACACCTTTCTGGTCAACGGAGTGCCTTGCGATTACGCGATGAACGAGGCTTGCTCGGCCGGCACCGGCTCGTTTCTGGAAGAGGCGGCCAAGGAAAGCCTGAACATCGACTACCGCCAGATACAGGACATTGCCATGCAGGGCGAAGCTCCGCCGAACTTCAACGACCAGTGCGCAGCGTTCATCAGTTCGGACATCAAGAACGCCTCGCACGAGATGAGCCGCGAAAACATCGTGGCCGGTTTGGTGTACTCGATCGCCATGAACTACAACAACCGTGTCAAAGGGGCGCGGCGCGTCGGACGAAAAATCTTCATGCAAGGCGGCGTGTGCTACAACCGGGCGGTGCCGCTGGCGATGGCTGCCGTGCTACAGCGACCGCTTATCGTCCCGCCCGAGCCAGGATTGATGGGCGCGTTCGGAGTGGCCCTGGAGGTCAAGCAGCGGCTGCGGATGGGCTTGCTCCAACCGGCGGCGTTCGACTTACGGCGGCTGGCCGCCCGCGAAGTGTCGTACGGCAAGAGCTTCACTTGTACCGGCAGAAAAGAGAAGTGCGATCGCGGGTGCCAGATTAATGTAATTAAATTGGAAGGAAAGAGTTTTCCCTTCGGGGGCATCTGCAACAAGTACTACAACGCGGCACATCATATCCAGATCGACCCCACGCCGCTGGACTATGTGGCCAAGCGGCAAGAGGCGCTGTATAGTTTCGCACCGCCGGAGGCACCGCCCGATGCACCCAGCGTCGGTATTTCCCGATCGTTCCTGACCAATATCCTGTATCCGCTGTACAGCCACTTTTTCGGAGCGTTGGGTTTTCGAGTGGTGCTTTCCGACGGTGTAGACCCGGAGGGGGTTCGCCGCACAGCGGCAGAGTTCTGCTATCCGGCCGAACTGGCGCACGGAATGATGATGAATCTGGCCAAGAAACGGCCGGATTACATCTTCCTGCCGCAAATCAACGAAATGCACGTGGCGGACTTGCCCGAGCGCTATCCCGGCCACCAAAGCACCTGTGTGACTGTGTTGGCCGAGCCGTACTATCTGCGTAGCGCGTTCAAAGACTTGCAAAGCCAGTTGCTTGTGCCGACGCTGAACTTTTCCGCCGGTTGGGAAAGCATGCGCGACGAGTTCGTCCGGTTGGCCCGGCAGCTCGGTTGCGCGGCAGCTCGGGCCGGCCGTGCTTACGACGAAGCCGTGGAAAAGCTGCGCGAGTTCTTCCGCCGCCGTCAGCAACTGGGACTGGAGGCGCTTCGGCAACTGGAAAGCTCGCCCGAGCGAATCGGCGTGGTGTTTTTCGGCCGGGCGTACAACGCCTTTGCTGCCGAAGCGAACATGGGCATACCTCGAAAGTTCGCCTCCCGTGGCGTGCACATCATACCGCACGATTGTCTGCCCCTGGGTGATCAGCCCCCGTTCGAGAAGATGACATGGGCATCGGGTCACGATCTGATGCGCGCTGCACAGTTCGTGAAGAAGCATCCCCAGTTGTTCGGGGTGTTCTTGACGAACTTCAGTTGCGGGCCGGATGCCTTCATTGTCGGATACTTCCGCGACATCATGCAGACCAAGCCCTCGCTGACTCTGGAAATCGACAGCCACACCGCCGATGCCGGCGTGACCACGCGCGTGGAAGCGTTTCTGGATATCGTGGAACGCTACCGCAAATTGGGGCTGGTCGATCCACCCGCTCCGCCTTTCCGTAAAGCTCAAGTCGTCATGCGCAGCGGCGACCTATCGGTAGTAGCCAGCGACGGCAAGCGGTACAGCCTGCGCCACCCCAAGGTAAAGGTGGTATTTCCTTCGATGGGCCGGACGCTTTCAGAGATGGCCGCTGCGGCCTTCCAAGGGTTGGGCGTGCAGGCCGAGGCGGTGCCGCTGCCGGACTTCAGCACGCTAATGCGGGGCCGCGCCAACACCTGCTGCAAGGAGTGCTTGCCACTGATACTCACCACCGGCTCGCTGCTGGAGTATGTCGAGCAGCGGCGCCAGCCGGGCGAGGTGCTGCTGTACTTCATGCCCACGACCAACGGCAACTGCCGCTTTACGCAATATCATGTTTTCCTCAACCGTTTGATCGCCAAGCGCCGGCTGCAAGATGTGGCCACCTTCACGTTGAGTTCGGAGAACAGCTACGGAGGTCTGGGCGCCGGTTGCGTGACGACGTTGCTTAAGGGCATCGTCACGGCCGATGTGATGGACGACATCCGCAACAGCTTGGAAGTCTTGGCCGTCGACGAGCACTACGCCCTGCGCGTGTGGCAAACGCAATGGAATGAAATATTGAAGTGCTTCGCCGAGGGCTGCCGCGGCTTGTACCCATTGTTAGAGAATGTCGCCCAGCAGTTGCGCCAAGTGCCTGTGGTGAAACCGCTGCATGCCGCCGCTCGGGTAGCGCTAGCAGGCGAGATATTCGTGCGAAAGGACGAGTTTAGCTCCCGGCAAGTCGTAGAGGCCCTTAAACGCCGCCAGATCGTCGTCCACCGTGCCCCGATGATCGAATGGCTCCGCTACATCGACTTCTGGGCGCAGAAGATCGACAGTCGCGGACTGTCGGCGCTGGACCGATTGCGTTTGCGCGTGCGTTCGATGGTCTTTGAGAACATCGAGCGGAAGATCAAACGAATCTTGAGCCGCTCTGGGCTATGCGAACCATCGCTGGCGGAAGTAGAGCCGCTGGTCGAGGTGGGTTCGCATTTCGTCCACCCAAAGTTTGGCGGGGAAACAATCTTAGTGATCGGCCGATTTTTTACCGGCATCCTGCGCGAGTTCCACGGTTTGATCTCCATCGGGCCGTTCGCCTGCTTGCCGACCAGGGTTATCCAGTCGATCCTTACACCGGAATCGAAGGTTCACGGCAATCGAACTGTGGCGGCCTTGCCCCGTGCAGACGAGTTTTCGGACTTGGCCAGTTTGCCTTTCTTGTCGGTCGAGTGCGACGGCAATCCTTTGCCGCAGGTGATCGAGGCCGAGCTGGAAGCCTTCTGCTTGCAGGTGGAAAGGGTTCACCGGAAGCTACAGTCGAACGGACATGCGGGCGGGCGGTTGCGGCTCGACGCCAAGCACGAGCCGATTCAACGTTTGGTGCGCTGGCTGGCGGCCCGCGTTTCGCGCACATTGTTTCATATTTGATGCCGGTAATCCCCGAAAACTAGAATTGAGCGCTCGCTTTATGCTCATTGCCTGCGGTTAATATGAGCAATATAGGAGATTTAGGGTATTTCTCGGCCCCTTGACTCCCCTTTTCCAATCCGCTAGGGTAAAATGACATCGGTGCCATATTGGTTAAGCAACGTGGGTACTCGATATTCGGTCGGGCGTGCGCAGGCGCGCGAAGCATCTGTGCAACACGGCAAATGCTTGGGTGCCACGCCGGTGCGACTGACGAGTGTCGTTGGAAACGCCCGGCCAAAGTTTGCGTCTGCATTGCCGGCGATGACGATTCGCCGCCCGGAGAACCGCCCGAAAGTCGACTACGTGCACAGCTCCCCTGCTCCCCCAGCGGAAAGTCCCCGCATGGTCGTTATCGAAACTCGTGATCTTACTAAGATTTATGGCTCAGACGAGGCCCAAGTCCACGCCTTGCGGGGAGTCAACCTCCAAGTACGCAAAGGCGAGTTCTTGGCCGTAATGGGACCATCGGGGTCGGGCAAGAGCACTTTGCTGCACATCTTAGGCGGGGTAGAGTGCCCCACCACCGGGCACGTTTTCCTCGAGGGACAGGACCTGGCACAAATGGACGACGATCGGCGGACCATCATCCGCCGCACGCGCCTGGGCTTCATCTTCCAGTCTTTCAACCTTTTGCCAGCCTTTACGGCCGAAGAGAACGTTTCGTTGCCCCTGGAATTGGGCGGAGTGCCCACCGCCGAGGCCCGCGCTCGGGCCGAAGAAATGCTCAAAACCGTCGGCATCTGGCACCGCCGTACCCACATCCCCAGTACGTTATCCGGCGGAGAGCAACAGCGGGTGGCAATCGCCCGGGCGCTGGTAGTTCAACCAGCTCTGGTGCTGGCCGATGAGCCCACAGGAAATCTGGACAGCGCCAGCGGCCAGCAAATAGTCTCCTTGTTGCGGAACTTGGTGGACGAAAAACAGCAGACTATCGTCATGGTCACGCACGACCACGACGTAGCCGCTTATGCCGACCGCATCGTCCGATTGCGCGACGGCTTGATCGAAAGCGACGGCGCCACGGCGGTGGGCCACGATCAACATCGTGAAACGATCCGCCTGGCGGATGCCGAGAGCCGAACTTCCCCCCAACGTCCGAGTGCCCGCTCCTGCCTGTTTCCCTTCCGCCGAGGGCCGTGAACAGCTACGCTCCCCCCGGATACGACAGGCTACGTTTTGTCGGCTTGTTTGGGCAACTGAGGAGTCAGCGGTAAACACTCAACGTAGCACCTTATATAATTTTATATTTTTCATTTTCCATACAGTTTTGTATTTTCCATTGCTTCGGGAACGACTGCGGCAATATGGTTCTTTGGCGGTTCACTTTCAGGGAAGTTGTCAACCGGCCTGGCCGCACCTTGCTGACCTTGCTTAGCCTGGCCATCAGCATGGCGGCGGTGGTCTCGGTGATGCTGGCAGTGCGCACGACGCGCTCGGCCTATCAGCAAATGTACGAGGCGGTGACCGGCCGCGCGGCTTTCGAGATCGCAGCCGAAGGGGGAGGATTCTACCCAGCCACAGAGGTCGAGGAGCTGCGAAACGTCCCAGGCGTTGCCTTGTTGGTGCCCACCATCCAGACGCCGTCCAAACTCTTCTACAAGCAGGACCGGTTGGCGCTGCTAGTCATGGGCGTTGATCCGGCGCTGGACGAGGCAGTGCGGGACTACACGTTGGTCGAAGGGAAGTTCTTTACGCCCGAAACCGAAGGTTGCCTGCTGGAAGCGGGTTTTGCCCGTGCCCTGGGCGTCCACCCCGGCGACGAAGTCAGCCTGCTGGCCGGTCGGGGACGCAAATCGGTGCCTGTGCTGGGGTTGCTTGCGCCGCGCGGTGCGGCTGGGTTCAATCAAGGGGGTGTGATATTTCTCCCGCTGCCGATGGCGCAGAAACTATTTGCTAAGCCGGGCATGGTCAATCTAACCAGCGTGGTTCTGACCGACGGCGCCGACCAGCGGCGCGTGGCAGCCGAGATCGAGCGCCGACTGCCCACCGGCTTAGCCCTGCGCACCCCACAGGCCCGCACCCAACTGGCCGCCGATACGCTACGGAGCGTCGAAACCGGCCTGGATTATGCCAAAGTGCTGAGCGTATTGCTGGCGCTGTTCATGATCTTCAACACCTTCCTGACCAATGTGGGCGAAAGACGCAAGCAGCTTGCCATTCTTCGAGCAATCGGTGCGACGCGCGCTCAGATCATCCGCACAATGCTTGCCGAGGGACTTGCGCTGGGCCTTTTGGGCACGGCGCTTGGCTCGCTGCTGGGAGTGGGCGGCGCATATTTGCTCACCCGCGCCATGAGCGTGGCATACGGCGCAAACATCCCGGCGCTGAAAATACATTGGGAACCGTTCGCCTTCGTGGCGTTGCTCGGACCTTCGGTTGCCTTACTGGCCAGTTATCTGCCGGCCCGCTTGGCCGGTTCGATAAGCCCACTGGAAGGCATGAGACCGACGGTGGCTAAAGAATCTCGCTCTCGATTGCCCGTGGGGTATGTGCTGGCGGCGACAGCAGCCTTCGTAATTACCGGAACGTGGCTGGCCGGCAGCGTGGTCGGCTGGCTACCGCTGGAAACAATGGTTTGGGCCGGGGCGCTGTTCACTGCCGCTTTCGTGATGTTGATCCCCATCGTGCTCGGACCGGTGGCTTCGGCAGGCGCCACAGCCTTGCGTCCGCTGCTGGGCGCCGAAGCTGCGGTAGCCCAACGGCAATTGCTGCGACGCCGGGTGCGCACCACGCTGACCATCGGTGTGTTATACATGGCAGTTAGTACCGCGATTGCCATGGGCACTACGATCATGAACAACGTGCGCGAAGTGCGTAACTGGCACGCGCACACTATGTCGGGCGATTTCTTCGTGCGCGCGCTGCAAGTCGATCCGGCGTCGGGCGCCGCCATCGCTATGCCGGAGGAACTCGGCGCGCAGATCCGCGCCGTGCCCGGAGTGACCAACGTGGACACCATCCGCTTCGTCCGCGACGTGAAGGCCATGGGGCAGTCGGTATTGTTGGTAGTACGCGATTTTACCGACCAAGACACCCTGCCCATCGAACTGAAAGAAGGCTCTCCGGCGCAGTTGCGCGACCGCTTGGCCAGAGGCGAAGCGGTCATCAGCACCGTTTTAGCCCAGCGGCACGGGCTGCGCGTGGGCGACAGCTTCCCCATGCGTACCCGATACGGCGAGCGGCAAATCACTGTCGCTGGTACCAGCAATGCTTATCTGGTGGGCGGATCGGTCATCTACATGCAGGGCGCGCAGGCCCGGCAATTGCTCAACATCGAAGGCGTGGACGTATTCGTGGTGCAGGTTGCCCGGGACAAACTAGCCGAAGCGGAACCCGCCTTGCAACAGCTCTGCGACCAACACGGCGTGATGTTGCACTCGTTCGCCGATCTGCGGCGGATGCTGGACGCGATTCTCGACGGCGTGATCGGCAGCCTGTGGGGCTTGGTGGCTGTGGGCTTCGTTATGGCCGCCTTCGGCGTCGCCAACACGCTGACTATCAACGTGCTGGAGCAGACCTGCGAATTGGCTATGCTCCGCGTGGTGGCCATGACCCGCGCACAGGTCCGCCGCACCATACTGGGCCAGGCAGCGATCATCGCCTTGATCGGCCTGACGACCGGAGCCATCGGCGGACTGAGCGGTTCTTATGTGATGAACCTGTGTTCGCTGCGGATGCTGGGCCATGTGGTGTCCTTCTCCCTGAACCCGATAATGGTCGCCGGGTGCTTCCTGCTCGGATTGGCCGTAGTGCTGCTTGCGGCATGGGTTCCGGCCGAACGGGCAGCCCGGCTCAACCTTTTGCTGGCGCTACAGTACGAGTGACTGTTGCGGCATTACCGCCTCCGGCGGCCTCGCACGGTGAGAATGTCGCCAGCCAGTCCCGACAGAGCCAGGCCATAGCCAACATGCTGGGTGTGGCGGCCCGTTCCCTTATCGTGGAACCGGCCTTCGCGTTTTGGCTTGCCGCGACATTGCAGCGCCGCAGCCGACCAGTCGATAGCGACTGCGGCCCAGGTGGACCACCACTGGCGAGATCGCCAGCATGACGTTAAGACTGGCCTGTTTGACGCCCAGGGCGCCGCACATCCGCTCCAGTTCGCCGCGGCTGAGCACGGGACCATGCTTGTGCAACACGTGTGCTATCACCCGCTCAGTGCCTGAAAGGAACTTGCGCCAGTCCTGCGGCGGATCGCCCCATACCTGACTGCCAGCGACGCGCACCTGTGGCATGTGCCTGCAAAACTCCAGCAGGACGTGCTGCGGTGGCGGCCGGCGGTCAGTGGAGCGTCGGGCGAGGGCGTCGCGCAAAGCGCCGACGTCGATGCGTTCAGCCACCGCGAGAACCTTGTTTATCATGTACGCCAATCCGTAGCGGGGCAAACACTCCACCTTAAACCACCGGCGGCGGGAGTCCAGCCAAGCGAAGCCCGGCAATGTGTCCAGTACGGCACAAACCAGACTGCGATCCACACGTTTTCCGGCCTTTTCCTCGACAACGGCGCAAAGCTGAGCAAGCGTAGCTGCACCATAGTTGCCTGCTACCCGGCGCACGGCAGTCACCACCATGCCCGGCAATGCTGCCGTTTCAGGGCGAACGGCCCATGCTGTTGAACCGACCTGGACGATGGACAGCGGCGGTTTTCGGCCCAGAAGCTTTGCTGCTTCGAGAACGGCCTCCAGCGAGATTCTTCCCGCGGTCAGCCCGGTGGCGTCGAGCCTCGCTTGAAGCTCGGATACCGGAAGCGGCAACTTGCAGGTGCGCAGCCAGTCGAGCGTTCTGTCGAGCACCGGCGTGGCTGCCGGCGTCTGGCGAATTCTGCGAGCGGCCTTCAGGCACACCTGTCGGATGCGCTCGCGGCTCAGCCCGAACTTGCGGCCCAACTGTTCCAGCGTCCGCCTGCCGCGCCCGTCCCAACCGTAGTATTGTGCCACGATGGACTGATCGCGCTGGCTGGCCTCCGCCCCGAATACCTGTTTGAGTTCTTCCTCCAGTGGAAGTCTTCCCAAAGCCGCGATCTGCTGGCGCAACTGTCGCATTTGGTGGCACAGCCGGTCTGGATCGACCGGATCGATGCGGCGGCGTAGCAGACGGTTCACCAACTGGCCCACGGTGTTGGCCTCCGGGTCCATCGCCCGCAATAAACCACCCAGCCGCGGATCGGCGAAAGATATTTCCACGGCACCAGGAGTGGCGGCCAAGCGTTTGGCTTCTGTAGTAAGCCGACGGTCGAGCTTGCCTTTTCGCGCGACCACGCTTTCCAAAGCAGTCAATAGATCGACCAACGACTTTACGCCAAACGAGCGGATGCGCAGCAAGTCGCCGATCGTGTACTTGCTAAGACGGGCCAACCGGTCGGCCAGCCCCTCTCGCGCCAGACAGTTATAAGTCCGCGTTTCCAAGTGCAAGTCGTCCAGCTTGACGGCAACAGGCAGCGGGGGCACGCGCCGCTTGAGCAATTGCCGGTGATGGACGCAATTGGCGCTGCGCGCCACTATCAACTTTGCCAGCCGGGCGATGGTAGCCGGTGGCAAGTGCTTCCAGACCGATTCGTCCAAATCGCAAAGCCGCGCGCCGGCCAATGGCGTCGCTCGCAACAGTTTCGCCGGCGCACGGTCGAGCAGCACTTCCTTAAGCGTGACGGGCGCTAGACGCTGCCCTGGGCGCGGGTAACGATGCCCGGTGCGCAGATGCTTCAGCGATCTTAAAGCTTCGGCGCGGCGGCGCTGACGGGCTTCGGGATGATCGATCACATACTCCAGCGCGGTGAGCAAATCTACCAGCGACTTAGCCCAAAAACCACGTAGCGACAACAGCCCATCGATGGTGAACAAATGCAAGTCCTGCGGTCGCTGGTGTATGCCGGCTGCGGCCAGACAGCGCAAGGTGCGCACCTCCAGATTCAGGTCGGCTAGCGTCAGCCCGCGCGGTAGCGCAGGCACCCGCCGGCCGCCGATCGGATTACTGGTGCGAACCGCCCGTGCCACCTGCCGCACCACGGCTTCGGCCAGCTTGCGACAATCCGACTGGCTGAATCGCTCCCAAACCCTTTCATCCAGGTCGGCAAGCGTCATGCCCGACGCGCCAGGCAAACTGCGAAACTCCTTGGGCAAAGGCACTAGGAGCAGCTCTCTAAGCGTGTTGGGCGCCAGTCGGTGGCCCGGGCGAGGATAGCGACTGCTTTGCATCGCGCCACCCGTGCTGGTATCATTAGTGCGTAAGCCCCGTGCTTGTTGTAACACATTGCTGTAAGCATTGCCACAAACCGGCCAGAAGATTATCGGCCGGAGGTGGAGATTCAAATCCCCCTATCGATCAGCCTGGGCACCAGGACCATCAGAGGCCTTAACAAAACAGAAACAAAAAAGGTTCGGCTAACCGCCGTGTTAGCGGTACACTGCCAGAAAAGGTCGTTTTTTGGAGGCTCGGACAACAGGCTCCAGCGTGCCCAGGCTTGCAGACGCATGGCCGCGGGACTCCCCGCAGCAAAAGCCGCTGGGTGTTCGACGACGTTGGGTAAACCGAACTCGCCGGGCCTTCTACTACGTCGCGCACTGGGAATCTGCGGGCGTCTCTCTATCTGGTGCGCAGGCACACTTCCGGGATTCAACTATGTAGTGTGCAGGCACCCTGCCGAGAGTTCGATAAAACGACAAGCCGCACGCGGGAAAATCTGCCGGGGAGCCTGCCAAAAGACCGCCGCGCGTTCGAGAGCGGCATAATGTCGTTGCGCCGGTCAAGCCTTCGGGCGCGTGCCTCAGCGTCTTGTGCGGCGGAGCATCTGGCGACGAATCTCCCGTTCGATTTCCGCGCGCTTCATCGCCTCGCGCTTGTCGTGGCGTTGCTTGCCGCGACACAGCCCCAGCAGCACCTTCGCCTTGCCGCCACGGAAGTACATCTTCAGCGGCACCAGAGTCAGGCCTTTTTCCAAGGCCTGTTGGGCGAATTGCCTGATCTGGTGGCGGTGCAACAGCAGCTTTCGGGGACGCTTAGGCTGGTGATTGAAGCGATTGGCGTCGGGATACTCAGGAATATCGCAGTTGAGTAGCCACAATTCGCCGTCTTTAAGTCGGGCGTAAGCCTCCTCGATCGACACGCGCCCCTCGCGCAGACTCTTCACCTCGCTGCCCACCAGCACTAGGCCGCACTCCAGCTCGTCGAGCACGTGGAAGCGGTGACTGGCCTTGCGGTTCTGGCTAATGAGCCGAATTTGCGGGTCGTCGTACTGCTTGTTTTTTTTCGCCATCCTACTGGTCCTTCGCGCCGCCGCGGCCGACGTGCATAATCCACTGTAATGTGCTGCGGGGCGAGCAGACAAGCCAAGCGCAGCACACCAATGTCGAAATCTGCACCCCTGATGAACACCGCAGCAGCCGAGCAACAACAGATGGATTCTGCGGCTTTTGATCAGGCAACCAACACGTCGCGATTGCCTCGCTGGCTGAAGGCCCGCCTGCCTTACGGCGGGGCGATGCGCTCTACGTCTCGCCTGCTGGAAGAGTTGCGGTTAGCGACGGTCTGCCAACACGCCCGATGCCCCAATCGCCCCGAATGCTACTCCCAGCGCACGGCCACCTTTATGATCCTCGGCTCTGTCTGTACCCGGGGTTGCCGGTTCTGTAGCGTTCCCAAGGGGGCACCGCTGCCGGTGGACCCGCAAGAGCCGCAGCGCGTGGCGCAAGCCGCTGCGCAACTGGGGTTGCGCCACGTAGTGATTACTTCGGTGACGCGCGACGACCTGCCCGACGGCGGCGCAGAGCATTTCTATCGCACCATCTTGGCGGTCCGCGCCGCTACCGGAGCAACCGTGGAAGTGCTGCCCTCGGATTTCGCCGGCAACCTGGCGGCAGTGGATCGGGTGCTTGAGGCCGCTCCGGAGGTTTACAACTACAACTGCGAGACCGTCCCCCGGCTGTATCCGCTGGTGCGAACCGCCATGGCCAGCTATCGACGCACGCTCGACATCTTCCGCCACATCGCCCGGCAAAGACCAGCGGTACAGCGGAAGACCGGCTTGATGCTCGGCTTGGGCGAAACCACCGGCGAACTGCTGGATACGCTGGCCGAGTTGCACGACGCCGGCTGCCAGATGCTCACGCTTGGACAGTACCTTCGGCCCTCGCCGGCCCAGTTGCCAGTGGCCCGATATGTTCCACCGGAAGAGTTCGATCGCCTGGGCCAGTTGGCTCGAAAAATCGGCTATCGGCAGGTGGCCAGTGGCCCGCTGGTGCGCTCTAGCTATCACGCTGCGGCGATGATTGCACGCGGGGGCGAATGACGCCGCCACGGCTGCCGCGTGGTTCGGTCGTAACTGGCGGCTTGGCTCTGTATGTTCATGCGGATCGATTAGCTGGCGATCTGCTGAGTGCGATGTTTCAGCGGCCTTCGAGTAGCCGCCGGATACTGGACTCATCCACGGGCCTGATGATCCCACGCTCGCAAACGATCGCGCTTAGCAGTGCGGCAGGCGTAACGTCGAAAGCCGGGTTGTACACGGCGACGCCCTCGGGGGCAATCTGCCGCCCGAAAGCGTGCGTCACCTCACGCGGGTCGCGTTGCTCGATGGGTATTTCCCGTCCGCTGGTGATCGACAGATCGAACGTGCTGCTGGGAGCGGCGACGTAGAAAGGCACTGCGTGCGCGGCGGCTGCCACAGCCAACGAGTAAGTGCCGATTTTGTTGGCCACGTCGCCGTTTCGGGCGATGCGGTCGGCCCCGACGATTGCCGCTCCGATGCGTCCCTGGCGCATGAGGTCAGCGGCCATCGAGTCGCAGATCAGCGTTACCTCGATGCCGCTGCGTTGCAATTCCCAAGCGGTCAGACGCGCCCCTTGCAGCAGCGGTCGGGTTTCGCAGGCGAACACTTGCAAACGCTTTCCCGCTTCTACTGCTGCGCGGATAACACCCAGCGCGGTGCCGTAACCGGCCGTGGCTAAGGCCCCGGCGTTGCAATGCGTTAACACGCTTTGGCCGTCGCGAAGCAACGTAGCCCCATGGCGGCCGATTTCGCGGCACATCTGCCGGTCTTCCTCGCAGATGGCATGGGCTTCAGCCAGCACGGCCTCGGCAATATCAAGCGGTTCGCGGTCGCGCATCGCCTCGGCGGCGTGAAGCACGCGGCGCAGTGCCCACGACAGATTCACCGCCGTCGGACGGCTGGACTGGAGATAATCGGCCGCTTCCATCAAGCGATCAAGCAGCGCACCGGAGGAGATTGCCGCCGCAGCGTCCCGGGCGTTCGTGGAGCTTCTGGCCGTGTGAAACGGTCCGGCTGATCGCTGGGCTTGATCGGTTGAGGGGTGAACTAGCTGGGACGGCTCGGCTTGCGACCCGGTGTCCAAGCGCAACGCCGACTGCGCCGCCAAACAGAGACCATACGCAGCGGCCACCCCGATGGCCGGCGCGCCGCGGACGCGCAACATCTTGATCGCCTCCCACAATGTGGCAATGTCCCGGCACTCGATGCATTTCAGTTCCGCGGGCAAGGCAGTCTGGTCAATCAGCCGAAGATAGCCATCCACCCCGCCGATCCAACAGACTGGCTCGATATTTTCCATGGCAGTAGCATCGGCCCGGGGGCCGGAAGTAGCGGAAGATTGCCCGTGGCCACACGGGTCGTCAGGCAGTCATGCGCTGATGCGGGGCGCAAAGGGTTACTTGCCGGGCAGCGACTCGGACAGAGTGGCTTGCAGTGCCGCGTCGCGTGACTCCACCTTTTCCACAAGTTGCTTCTTGAAAGCGGCGAGCTTCTCCCGGAGCGTCGGGTTAGCAAGCGCCAAAATCTGCACAGCCAGCAAACCGGCGTTGCGCGGCCCACCGCCGCCAACGGCCACCGTAGCCACGGGCACGTCGCCAGGCATTTGCACCATCGACAGAAGCGAGTCCAGCCCGCCCATCACTTCCGTAGGCACCGGGATACCAATCACCGGTAAGGTAGTATGTGCCGCTATCACGCCCGCCAGATGCGCTGCGCCGCCCGCAGCCGCCAAAATGACTTTTATTCCCCGCGAGGCCGCCGCGGTTGCATACTCTGCCACTTTGTGCGGCGTGCGGTGCGCGCTCATCACATGGACTTCGTAATCCACGCCGAACTGGTCCAGCGCTTCGGCTGCGGCTTTGATCTTCGGCCAATCGTTGTCGCTGCCCAGAAGAATCCCCACTTCTACCATTGCTCTACAAGCCTCCTAGCTGGCCGCTTTCCCTTTGTACTTTTCCCAATACTCAGGCAGATATTCTTTGACTTTGGCTTCCAGTTCTTCGTCGCTGATAGAGGTCATGCGGCCGTGGAGTTCGTACTGGTCGTTGACCCAGCGGGCTATCTTGTGGACTTTGATCTTGTTGATTCGTTCTGCGCCTTTCAGGCCGAAGTATTCGTTGACCCACAGCGCCACGCCATCGGCGCCGGTCTTGTCGGTGATGGAAACGCGCGGCGGTCGGCCCAGCAGCGCGGTAGTGTCGAAGATGTTGTAAATGCGTTCATCTTGGCGGAGTCCGCCGGCATGGATGCCTGCCCGCGTGACGTTGAACGCCCGGCCCACGAACGGATAGTTGTCCGGAATCGGCAATCCGATGGAGCGCATATAATCGGCCAGTTCGGTGATTACTTGCGTTTGGATGCCGCACAAGTCGCCTTTGAGCGAAATGTATTCGATGATCGCCCCCTCCAGCGGCGGATTGCCGGTGCGTTCCCCGAACCCAAACAGGGTGCTGTTCAGCGCGTCGCAGCCGTACAACCAGGCCGTGACGGCGTTGGTATGCACTTTGTGGAAATCGTTGTGGCCGTGCCATTCGAGCCGATGACTGGGCACGCCCACCTCGCGGTTGAGTTTGTAGATCAGCTTCGGCACGCTGCGCGGCAGTTCGGCGCCCGGGTAGCTGACGCCGAACCCCATCGTATCGCACAGGCGGATTTTGACCGAAAGCTCTTCGGGCACTTGCTCGCTCATGCGCATTAGCCGTTCGCAGTAGGGCAAGACGAAGCCGTCGATGTCGGCGCGGGTAATGTCTTCCAGGTGACAGCGGGGGCGCACGCCGGCTTCGAAGGCGGCGTCGACGATGGCACAGTAAGCTTCCAGACACTCGCGGCGGTTTTTGAACTTCAGCTTGTGGAAAATGTGGTAATCCGAGCAACTGGTGAGGATGCCGGTCTCTTTCAGGCCCGCCTCGCGCACCAGGCGGAAGTCGCCCTTGTCGGCGCGAATCCAGCCGGTGCACTCCGGGTAGCGATGCCCCAGTTCCCGGCAGCGGTCGAGCGTCCGCCGGTCGTTGGTGGTGTATAGAAAGAACTCGGTCTGGCGAATCACGCCATTGGGACCGCCCAACTTGGCCAGCAGATCGTAGATGTGAACCATCTGCTCGACGGTATAAGGGGGTCGGGCCTGCTGGCCGTCGCGGAAGGTGGTGTCGGTGATGAAAATGTCGCGTGTTCGCAGCGCTTGCGGGTCGAACTCCACCGGTTTTCCGTCGATGTATTCCACTACCGGACCGTCGAAGCGAATCTTCGGCGGAAGACTGTAGTCGAAAATCTCCTCCAGCAAGTTCGGCTCGGTCCGATCTACCAAGGGGAACTTCTCTTGCGACATGGTGCTCCTCTGCCACGCAACCCGGGGCTTCTTGTACCTTCCGCACCGACTGCCCCGCCCTCGGCGCAGCGCGGTGGGTAGAACGTTTCAAGCTCCCGCAGTTGCTTTTTCAAGACGGCCAGCGATCCTATTCACACTCCTCACACTTCTTCACACTGCTCACACTTCCACGCCTTGTTCTTTACACACTTTGGTGATGAACTCCACTGCTTCTCCTACGCTTTGCACGGCCAGTGCGGCGTCTTCGTCCATCTCGATGCCGAACTCTTCTTCGAACATCGCCACCAACTCGACCGATTGCACGCTTTCGGCGCCCAAATCGGTGGTGAAATGGTGCTCCAGCTTGATCTGCGCCGGGTCGAGCCGCAGCACGCGAGCGGTCACCTTCTTGACTCTTTCGGCCACATCCGACATATCGCACTCCCCTGAGAAAACACCAAAAACATCACCCAATACCGAATCCTGATCAGTACCACGTAATTCCGATAAACCGAGTGTAATCGAACACTGATGGCCTAACAAGCGCTTCACAGTAGCCGACTACTGCGCGGCTGCGGCGATACAGCCGTCGCCAATGGCGTCCCAGCGCTGCCGTGGAACCTGCCACAAGCCGTCCGGCTGCCCGGCCAGAGCAGCTCTGGCGCGATTTTAATCTGCCGACTTTCGCTCGGGGGCGATGGTGGGCTGACGGCAATTGCTGGGTGGCGCTTGTAGTTCGGTTCTGCTTGCGTGCTTACGGTTGTGGGCCTTGCGTGCTGGCCAGCGTGCGACGGCCGCGTTTGACGGCCTCGTTGCGCGGTGGAGCCGTCAGGTTGTAAATCTCGTCCCACATGCTCTGCTCGGCTTCCGTCCAGGTGCAACCGCGGCGGCTCATGACTGTTTTGGCCGTCTGGTAAAGTTGTTTCTTTCCGAAGCCTTTTGTGACCACTCCTTCCAGGAACCAGGCGAAGCTGGGGATGAACTTCGGCAGCGGCTTGCCGGTGGCGGCAATGATCGCCATAGCTCCGACGTATGCTCCGGAGTTGAACAGTGTGCCAATGGAGGTCTTGACGTGGTCGCCGATCAGCGCACCGACTTTAGTCGAGCCGGTATCGACCGGCGTGCGGCCGTCGAGGATCACCGACACGGTGGTGTAGTCGTTCTTCAGATCGCTGTTGGTCGTCAGCGCGCCCAGGTTGACCCACTGGCCCACATAGGCGTGCCCTAAAAAACCGTCGTGGTACTTGTTCGAGTAACCGTGGATGATCGACTCTTCCACTTCGCCGCCCACGCGACACATTGGGCCGATGGTGTTCCCCTCGCGGCACTTAGTCCCCAGCAGAATGCTTCCCCGCCCGATGTAACACGGCCCCTCGATGCGCGTAAACGGATGTATCTGCGCGCCTTCGTCGATGAACACCGGGCCGTGCTCGGCGTCGATTACCACCATGGGATGCAAGACCGCTCCGCGTGCGATGTACACGTCTTTGCGACTGCCGCGGATCGCGCACGGCTCCTCGACGACCCCTTCGACGCCTGAGCGGCCCAACGCGGCGAAATCGGCGCGAATCTGCTCCGCGTTGGCCAGTACCAGTTCCCAGGTGTAGTTCCAGGTGGGCAAGGGCCGATCGCCGGCGGGCAAGCCCTGCCGAGCGGAAGCCAAAAGGCCCTCGAGCGTCGATGTGTCGAGACGCTCGAGGTCGGCTGCGGCGATGCGGGCGGCAACCACTTGCCCGTCGCTATCCAAACCGACCATGCTCGCGCCCTCACACGACCAGTCGAAATGCTCCGCCTTCAATCGACCGTGGAGCAAAAGCAGATCATCGCCACGCAACAGCGACAGGTCGTTGACCGGCCAATCCGTCTGCGCGGCGTATGCGGCCGCCATGTAGTCGGGCACGAAACAGCCTACCGACAGACTCGCATACGCAGCCGCTGCTGAATCCCCACTGGCCGGCTGCCCCCCGGCGAGTACTTCAGCCTGTGGTAGCGATCCGCCCGGCTCCGGCCGCCACCACGGACATACCCGGGCGACCAGCTTCGCCCCCAAAGTGCTTATTCCGCAGCGCAGCTCCCAAATAGGGCGCGACAGCGCCAGCGGCTCGAAACCCAAACGTTTCGCATCAGGTCGATCGAAAAGTAGCAAACGCATCAGTGGTTCTTCGGCTGGAACTAGACTGGGACTTTGAAGGTGATGTATCAGCGATTGATGGTAATTTCCGCAGCGTATGAACTATCAAAAAAAAGCATACATGAAGCCAGAAACGACCACCGCCCTTGGAAGCTGTCGATTAAATCGTGCGCGTCAGGGCGCGTTGGGCATCTTGGCTTGTACCCATTCGTAATAGTCGAGCATCTTCAATTGGCTGGCAGCTTCGCGGTCGATAATGCACATCGCGTCGCGGTGCAATTGCAAAGCACTGGCGGTAATCATGCTGGTGACCGGTCCTTCGATGGCCGCCGCCACGGCGGGCGCCTTCTGGCGACCGCTAGCCAACAGCATGATCTTGCGGGCTTCCAGGATCGTGCCCACACCCATGGTGATCGCATATACCGGCACTTCGTCTGGACTGCCAAAGAAGCGGGCGTTGTCTTCGATGGTTTGCCGAGCCAGCGTCTTGATGCGCGTGCGCGACCCGAGCGAGCTGGAAGGTTCGTTGAAGGCGATATGCCCATCGGTACCGATCCCCAGCACTTGCAAATCGATGCCCCCGCATTCTCGAATCCGCTGCTCGTACCACTGACAGAAGGCCGCGTAGTTGCTGGTCGTCCCCGAGGGAACATAGATGTTCTGCTTCGGGACGTTTATGTGCTTGAAGAGGTTCTCCTGCATGAAGTAGTAGTAACTTTGTGGATGGGTGCGTGGCAAACCCACGTACTCGTCGAGGTTGAAGGTGGTCACTTGCGAAAAATCCAGCCCTTCCTCGCGGTGCATCCGGATCAACTCGCGGTATAGACCCAGCGGTGTAGAACCTGTCGCCAACCCCAGCACCGCGTTGGGTTTGAGGTTTAGGACCTGCGCGACCACTCGGGCCGCCGTCTTGCTCATTTCGTCGTAGTCGCGGGTGACAATGACTTCCATTTGCTTCTCTTGTTGGCTTCAGATCAAAGTAGGAAAACGTTGTTAACACGAAGCATTGTGGTAGCGCATACAAGCTGGTGCTATGGCAAGCTCGCGGGCCAACGCGCCGCTGCCCGTGCTGTTAACGGCCTGTATGCTGCGCTCGAACCACACAATTTGCGAGACGGCCGCTGTCGTGTCAATCCTCCGCCTCGTCGGAAAAACTTTACACATTCTGGTGGGCGCTCTGGAGTGTCGAAGGTCCTGCCCTCCGAAGGGGGAGAAAGATGATCGCAATCTGGGTAGGCCGCTGATCGGTGCAATTGCGGAGAGTTTATCGCTTTCCCATCCGCGAAAAATCCCGGCCACGAGAACGTGTGAAAACTACGCTGATTAAGATGTCTAGAGAAAGACGGATGGTTAGTATGCTAGGGAATATTAGGAAAGATGGGAAATCGACAAATCGCCCGCAGATGCGTATTGATTCGCCCGCCTACTGAACGGTACATTCTGAGCGCCCCGGCAAACCGGGAACAATTCGGTGTGCGACATGGAGGTCGCCGAGCATGCGCTGGCTGCTTCTACCACTTCAGGTTTTGTTGGATGCTGCCGGGCTGCCGCGGTTGCTTGCGCGGCTGACGGCCAAGTGGCCCATCTGCCTGAAGTTGCTTGCTGGGCTGGGACTTCTGGTGGTGATGGTAGCCGTGCTCTCCAGCAGCGGGCTATATGCCACGTATGCGTATCGCAGCCTGGTGAAGAGTCTCTCGTGGCGGGTAAACGAGCTGCCGGTGGCCGCCGAGCTGAGCCGTCGGGTCGGACAATTGCGGATCACGCTCAGCGAGCTGGAAGGTTTTCGAGCTGCCCAGGCCTCGCAAAATCGATCGCAGGCGGTGTCTGCCCAGCTACTGCTCGGACGTGAACAATTCCGTGCGCAACTGGCCGAAATCGAACAAACCGTTTCTTCCTATCGGCGGCAGTTGGAAAACACCGTAGACCCCGACCCACAAATCGGCGACTGCCAGCACGAGTGGGAGACGCTCCGGAGGATCGAGACCGTTGTGGCCCGACTGCGACAGGCCGGCGTGGATAGCGACTGGATACTGGAGGCCGGCAAACTCGAACGCCTCGAAGCGGATGCAGCCCAGTTGCAGGAACTCAGTTTCGAACTGCCCAGCCACTTGCACGCGAAACTGTGCGGATTTGCCGAGCAGGTGCGCGGACAATATCGCACGCTGATCATCGCTACTTGGATCGCCAGCGTGCTGGCCGGCCTGCTTTTCCTGGTGTATGTACGGCTGTTGTTGACGTGGGTAATCGAACCGCTGCGCAAGTTGATTGCCGGCTCGCGCCAGGTAGCGGCCGGGCAGTTCTCGTACCGTATCCGATTAGATACCCAAGACGAAACTGCCGAGCTGGCGCAAGCACTAAACGATATGACCGCCAGGTTCTGCGAAATCCGCGACGACTTGGACCGTCAAGTGCAGGAGCGCACCAAACAGGTCGTTCGCGCCGAGCAGTTGGCTAGTGTGGGTTTTCTGGCCGCAGGTGTGGCCCACGAGATCAACAATCCGCTGGCCTCGATCGCCATGTGCGCCGAGTCGCTGGAAAGCCGCATGGACGAACTGCGCCAAAACGCCGCGGCAGCAGACCACGAGCAGTTAGCCGTCTTCAAGCGCTACCTGCGGATGATCCAGGAGGAAGCCTTCCGCTGCAAGGCGGTGACCGAGAAGTTGCTGGACTTCTCGCGGATCGGCCCTATTTCGCGGCAGACCGCCGAGCTGGGACAACTGGTCCAGGACGTGATCGACATGGTGCGGCACATTGGCAAATATCAGCACAAACAAATCGAGCTGGTGCGGCGCGGGTTGCTGCTGGCCTCGGTCAACGCCAGGGAAATTAAGCAGGTGGTGCTGAACCTGTTGGTGAACGCCCTGGATAGCCTCGACGACGGGGGCTTGGTACGCGTAGAGCTTTCGGCCCGCGACGGTATGGCCGAGCTGGTCGTGGCCGACAACGGCTGCGGCATGGACCAGCATGTGCTGGAGCATGTTTTCGAACCGTTCTTTACCCGCCGCCGCGCCGGACAGCAGGGCACCGGCCTGGGGCTGTCGATAAGCTACCGCATCGTGGCCGATCACGGGGGAAATATCACGGCCCATAGCGATGGACCCGGCCGCGGCTCGACTTTCCGGGTAACACTTCCGCTCGCCGAGGAAAACAACGCTTATGAGCACCATCGCCAAGCAGCCTAATCGACTGAAAATCCTCTTCGCCGACGACGAACGCGGCCTGCAAGAGCTGATGCGAATGGAGCTGCCGCGCATGGGGCACGAAGTAACCGTCTGCCCCGACGGCCTGACCGCTGTGGCCGCCCTGGAACGCAACGCCTACGACTGTTTGCTAGTCGATTTGGACATGCCAGGACTGGGTGGTATCGAGGTCATCGCCCGGGCAAAACAAATCTCGCCCGATGCCGAAGCCATCGTTCTTACCGGCAAGTCTTCTCTGGAGTCGGCTGTGGCCGCACTGCGCTACGGTGCATTCGACTATCTGACGAAGCCCTGCACGCTGGTCGAGCTACAGGCCGTGCTGCGTCGCGTGGCTGAAAAACGGGAATTGAACAACAAATATCGAGCGCTCAAACAGCGGCTGGAGCGCATCGAAGGCCGTTCGGAACTAATTGGCAACTCGCCGGAAATGCACCGCGTGCGACAACTGATCGCCAAAGCCGCGCCCACCAACTCCACCGTGCTGGTGTTAGGAGAAACCGGCACCGGCAAAGAACTGGTCGCCCGGGCCATCCACGACCAAAGCCTACGGGCCGATATGCCCTTTGTGCCAATCAACTGCGGAGCACTCCCCGAAACGCTCATCGAAAGCGAATTATTCGGCCATCGCAAGGGAGCGTTCACAGGGGCAGACGAACACCGCGTTGGGCTGCTGGAAGTGGCCAACGGCGGTACGGTCTTTCTAGACGAAATCGGCGAGTTGCCCAAACCGCTACAGGCCAAATTGCTGCGCTTTTTGGAAAGCGGAGAGGTGCGCCGGGTGGGCGATAACCAGGCGATCATCTGCGATACGCGGGTGGTTTGCGCCACCAATCGCCGGTTGGACGAAATGGTTGCCGCCGGCCAATTCCGCGAAGACCTGTGGTTCCGCATCAATACCTTCGAGATACCTTTGCCGCCGCTGCGCCAGCGCACCGAAGATATTCCGCAACTGGCCCGGCACTTCCTCATCCGCAAAGGCCGATTCGTCGGCAGCCAAGACCCCATCTTCACGTCCCAGGCGCTCGAAGTGCTGCAAAATTACCATTGGCCGGGAAATGTGCGCGAGTTGGCCAATCTGATCGAGCACGCCTTGATACTCTGCGATCGCTTGCCGATCGACGTGGAACATCTTCCCGACCGGCTATCGGCGCCAGCAAGAACCGGCAGCTTGTCGCCCTCAAAGCGCAGTGGGCCGTGTACTCTGCGAGAATTGGAAATCCGCGCCATCCACGAAGCCCTGGACCGCAACCACGGCAACAAGCCTAAGGCCGCACAGGAACTGGGAATCAGTTTGAAGACGCTGTACAACAAGCTCAACCAGCTCGGCGGACTAAACAAGACGGCATGAGTGCATGGCCATCGTCTCCCGTCCCTTCCACTGTTGGGGGGTTGCGGCGATGGAAGCCGCAGTGCTTTGCTGGCACCAGCCAACGAAAGCGCCGTCAACCGAAGGCCTTGAAAACCAACTAGCAACAACGCGTGATGCACCATAAGTACTCGCAGCACTCTGCCCGGCAATAGCGCTTCTGGCCCACAACCCGGCACGCTCAACTGGGATCGAACCGATCATTTAGATCCGTCTCCCATTGGGCGGTCATTCAGATCCGTTTGCTATTGAGCGGTGCGAGCGCAGTTTGGCAACCGATGGCAGCTCAGCGCACCTCTGCAAGTTGCTTTGTGAAAGGCGGGATGTCTACCGGAAGGCCGACGCGCATAAAGAACCGCGCAAAAGCCTGAGAAAGATGCTCGCGGTAAGGGGGCAGCAAACGGACTCGTGGATTCCGCGCGGCAGCCACTTGGCGAACCAGCGCCACAGGCAAGGAGTAAACTTGTCGCAGGTCGACTAGCAGGAAATCCATTTGCAGCCCCGCCACCTCGCATTTGTTGAGCACGTGATAGCCCGGAAACCTCCCCTTGCGGGCGTTTTCCCACTGGTCTTGCTTGCCAAAGCATGGATCAGACCGGAGTTCCGTCTTCGAGTAGATCGGACAGAGGATAACCTCATCCAGATTGCATCTACCCCCCTGGCGGATAACCAAATCGCACGATTGCTACATTACAATCACGTTGCGATGGAAGACCTCCACCTCTATTTCAGTCATGTCCACACGAAGCGCTTCCGGCGGAATCTGCAATACTGGACAGCCCAGCAGAATGTCGCCCTGCTCCAATGTGTTCCCTGAAACCGCCGCGTACCACGGGTAGTCATGTGCTTCTGACACAGACATTGGGCCTAGTCATCCGACTCTGCAATGATACGGGGTTCTTTGTAACCTCGACGAACCAAGTGGAAGGTGACGCGCCGGATTTGATGATTGGAAGGAGGTTCGACCACGACATCCCAATCCCAAGTTTCTTCTGCTGCTGATTCTTCTGCTGCTGCTTCTGCTGCTGCTTCCTGACCGACCGGCTGTCGAACACTGCTCAGCCGTTCCACCATCTTGATGAAGCTCTGCTGCGCTGTCGCTGTTTCGGCCTCTTGTAATTCGATCCGGACGGAACTCGGCGTTTGTCCAGCCGTCGTGCTGGTAGTCGAATGTGAACTGATGATTTCTACCGGTAACAATTTAACGGCGCACAATCTTGCCCAAGGAAAACACGAAGACCATACGCGCACTGCCCAATGATCCTCGGCATGTGACCGAGTGAGGCGAGGTTCGTGTGCCAGTTGCTTTTTGCCGAACGCAAAGCCCGCTGGCAGTCCTTCTATCTGAAAAGTCTGCGAAGGGCTGACCGTTCTGGTTTCCACCGAGTAGGTTGCCATGCTACTGCTCCAAATCCATGACCGTCTTCAGAATGTAAGCAAAATCGCGTACCCAATCGTCGAACCGGCCAATCGCGCATTTCGCATGGCCGACGTTCTGCTCGACAAGGTTGGTGTGGTAGTGGCAATCGATGAGGAGAGCTTTCTGTTGCTCGCTCTTCGTCTTGACTGTCCCGCAGTCGCAAGACAACCAGAGTGTGGCACCGTCCCTGGGATAAACAAACCGCAGACCGAAGCTCTATCGGGCTGGAATTCCACGGCCCCGGCTTAAGAAAACGGTCGATCAGGAACCGCTCCGGATCCGCGTGCTCCGCAAAAGCACGGAAGTTAACTCCGACAGCGGTGTAGCGGACGTGTGGCAGCCGGTCGATATAGGCGATAGCCAACTCGCGAACACGACCCCCGAGAATTTCCTCCGGCACTCCATTGTCTAGCACCTGAAAACGATTCAAGTCCACCGTGAACACGATTCCGTTGGCGTATTTGACTACGGAGGCAGGCGGCACACAAATGGGCGGCTCGGCTAGTTGCCAATCGCTTCGGACGATCCCCTGCGACTCCAGGAAAGCTGGGTGAAGGATTGTCGGATTGTGGTCCCGGGCAACCACAACCACCGATGCGTTCATGAGTTGAGCTTTGATAACGTTTCCGACCTATTAACTGCTAACTATAGCCCGACGTGGCGAGCCGGTCAAACCAAACCTCCTCCGGCGTTCACTCAGTCTGGCGTTGGCTGGTATTGCCCCATTTGCAAAGACTTACACGTTCCAACGAAACGAGCCTCACTGCTACTGTGTGCGCAGCAGACCGGCTCGCTGAACCCTTTTGATCTTGTTTGGTGTTGGGCCTAGTACACATTCGCGGTTGCGTGGCACTGGGGGCTTGTCCGGCAATGCTGTCACGAGTTGGGTTTCAGTCCATTGGGGTACGGCCCACCATGGTCACCTGAGATGCAAGGCTGGGCAAGCCAGCCGTGCCTCTCGGCCCTGAATCGTTATGTAACTGGCTTGCCGCGCTGATCGGGAGATAGCAAATTAGGTTATCCGCTGATCGGCCTGCCCCACAAAAGCGCTAGCACCAGCAAGGCAACTGCCAGCCGATACCAAGCGAACGGCGTCAGCGTGTGGCGGCTGACGTAGCGAATCAACAGCTTGACCGCCGCCCACGCCGAAAAGAACGACACCACTGTGCCCACCACGAATACCGGCACATGTTGGGCGCTTAAGATGGGCAGGCTCTTGTATAGGTCGTACACGGCTGCTGCTGTCAGCACCGGCACGGCGGCGAAGAACGAATACTCGGTGGCAGTCTTGCGATCTATGCCGCACAGCATACCGCCGAGTATCGTTGCCGCCGCCCGCGACACCCCGGGCCACAACGCCAAGCACTGGAACAGTCCCACGCCCACAGCGTGTTTCCACGTCAGACCGTCCAGTCCGATGGGTCGGGTATTGTGTTTTCGCCATTCGATGTACAGTATCCACAGTGCCCCGCCGGCCAGTCCGATGGCCACAGTCGTGGGATTGAACAGATACATCTTGATGGCTTTGCGCGCCGCCAGGCCCACCAGCAAAGCCGGCAAGGTGGTCAGGGCCAGCAGCCACAGGCCGCCCCAGCCTGCAAAACCCGACCGCCGGCGCAAGTCGGCCAGAAGCATGAACCGACTCGGATAGGCCGCCACCACTGCCATGATCGCCCCAAGTTGGATGAACACATCGAAAGTGTCGGCGACCTGTTTTCCCACCGCTTGTTCGAAGCCGCACACCCAACCGACCAGTATCAAATGCCCGGTGGAGGAAACAGGGATGAACTCCGTCAGCCCTTCGACCATGCCCATCAGCGCCGCAAGAAGTTCTGTCATGCTTTGGATTATCTACGGGATGAGTGCTTCTATCGTCTGGCGCACTACCAGTGAGGCTCTCCAATTGAGGGGATGGCAAGCCATGCGGTGGCTGGTTCGACAGGTCCTCGGGGCCGGCATGTAGCAACGATTGACCGATGGCGCCTCGCAGGTTGAACTGCTCAATTATAGCCGATGCGAAACGGTTTGCTGGCCAGACGGACAGGCGACATCGGCCCGTAGCTCACCCTCTGCCGTGACCGTGGTTTACAGCGGAGACTGTGGGGTGCAACGCAATGCGCTTCCGAGCGGGCTGGCCTCGCCGGAGCAAAGCTGCAACGTCTTGCCAATCGCCTCAGGTACCGCTTGGTCAGGCCATAGAGCACTGAGCGTTTCGTCCCTCTTTGGGACTGCCGCTGTCCCCTTGGGCGGCATCGATAAAATGATTACAATAGTATTCGCTGGCAAGTACATTTTTTCACTAACCCTGCTGCGTGGAGATGATAGTGATGAATGGCCACACCATAATCGGGGGAATGTTCTTCGCGTTGCTAGCAGCCCAGGGGGTGCTTTTGTCCCCTGCGGTGTCGACGGCTGAGGCGGCGGCCCCGGCTGTGAAAGCAGGCAACACAGCAGAGGCCCAGGGCGCCGAGAAGAAGTTCAGCCAGTTCATCCGCACGCGCCGCGACAACAATGGCGCGCCGGTGGCCCTGGAAACGGCCATCGTCCGCTACGAAGTCAAGGACAAGAAGGCGGCGAAGTTTCCCGGACTAGTAGTCGATTTGATCTCGGTGGTACACGTAGGAGAAAAAGCGTACTACGACCAACTGAACAAGGAGTTCACCAAGTACGATTGCGTGCTTTATGAGCTTGTCGCCCCAGAAGGCACGCGCATTCCTAAAGGCGGCGGGCAACGGTCGGCACATCCGGTCTCGGCCCTTCAGCAGGCGCTGAAATCCATCCTCGAATTGGAATTCCAACTGGAACATATCGACTACACCGCCAACAACCTAGTCCACGCAGACCTATCGCCCGAACAGTTCAGCGCCGCGATGCGCGACCGGGGCGAAAGCTGGTTGACGATGATGCTCCGCATAATGGGTTACGCGATGACACGTGAGGGCACTAGCAAGACCAGCGACATCGATTTGCTTCGGGCGCTTTTCGACAAGAACCGCGCACTGGCGCTGAAGCGCGTGATGGCCGATCAGTTCGAGGAAATGGGCGGTTCGCTTACAGTGCTGGACGGCCCGGAAGGTTCAGCCTTGATCACAGACCGCAATAAAGCGGCGATGCAAGTTCTGCACAAGCAGATCCAGGCAGGCAAACGCAAAATAGCAATCTTTTACGGCGGTGGACACATGCCCGACTTCGACCAGCGACTGCGGCAAGAGATGGCCCTACGGCCTACGGAAACTCGGTGGCTGGTTGCCTGGGACTTGACCGATAAGAAACCGAGCAAAGCTGCCACGAAGGGAAAGTTGCGGTTGTAAAGGTGTGGGAAATGTCAGGCACATAGCAACTGCAAAGCAACACGCCTGCCTCCAGAAATCGGCTCTCTTTTCCAGCACTTTCAATGCTGCCATGCACATCTTGCTTGCCGGTCCGCGGGGCTTCTGTGCCGGCGTGAATATGGCCATCGAATCTTTGCGCAAGGCGCTGGAGCGTTTCGGGCCGCCGATATACGTGTTTCACGAGATCGTGCACAACAAATGGGTGGTCGAGCAATTCCGCGCTGCGGGAGCGGTTTTTGTCGACCAGGTGGAGCAAGTTCCGGCGGGAAGCGTGCTGCTGTACTCGGCGCATGGAGTCTCGCCGCAAGTGCGTCGACAGGCAGCGCAGCGAAAACTGAGAACCATAGACGCCACCTGTCCGCTGGTAACTAAAGTCCATAAAGAAGTAGTGCGTTTTGCGGAACTGGGTTATACCATCGTGCTGATCGGTCACGCTGGCCACGACGAGGTGGTGGGCACGATGGGCGAAGCACCGGAGGCGATCCGCTTGGTAGAAACGCCGGCCGACGTTGACCGGCTGGTGATCGAGGACCCGCAGAAGGTGGCATACGTGACGCAAACCACACTGTCGTTGGACGATGCGACGGCGATTATCGAAAGGTTGCGTCGGCGTTTTCCGCACATCCGCGGCCCATCGCAGGACGACATCTGCTACGCCACGCAGAATCGGCAGCACGCCGTGCGCCGGCTGGCCGCCCAGGCCGATTTCGTGTTGGTCGTCGGCAGCCAAAACAGCTCCAACAGTCAGCGGCTGGCGGAAATCGCCCAGGCGCATGGCGTGCCTGCCCGGCTGGTGGATGGCCCCGAGCAGATCGACCTGAGTTGGTTCACCGGCGGCGAACGTGTGGTGATAACTGCCGGCGCCAGCGCGCCGGAATTGTTGGTCGAGAAGTGCGTGCAATTGCTGCGAGAACGTTTTTCGGCCACGGTGGAATGTTGTAATCTGCGTAGCGAGCAGGTAGTCTTTCCGCTCCCCGAGCCGCTGCGATAGCCGCAACGCGGCAGAAGGCGTACGCAACGTCGTCTTCGCGCGGTTGGTAGCGTGGCGCCGCCGGCTGGTGCGCGCAAAGTTTTCGGAAGTATGCAGGAAACAGCGAGAAAAAGTAGCTGTGCAGCAGCCATGAGAACCCTGACGACCGTCTGGCTACGATGGTGATCAACGACCTGGAGTTCTACTGCGTTTCAGTGCCGCGCACCGACGGCAACGAGCCGCTGCGGACTGTACTGCTCCGCCTGGCGACCAATCGGGGCGTGGAAGGTTGGGCGGAAGCAGCGCTGCGCTGGCGTCCGCCAGAATGCTCCGAGCGCCGCACCGCCTTGTTGCCCTGTCTGCAAGGTCGCAATCCGTTCGACGTGGAAGACCTGTTGACCCTGGACGTGCTTCAGCCGGCCGGCCTTCGGGCGCTGGTAGAGATGGCTTGCTGGGACTTGATCGGCCGCAGCCTGCACCAGCCTTTGTACAACCTGTTCGGTGGTCGTTATCGCAAGCAGATTCCTCTGGCCGTGCGGCTCCCGGAAGGCCCCCCGCAACACGTGGCCGAACTGGCCCATGCGTTGGAAGAGCAAGGATTTTACGTGCAGATGATAACTGCCTGCGGCCAGTTGGATGAGGACGTGCGAACCTTCGAGGCGGTACGGGCCAGCGTTACTCAGCGGACGGAGCTGCGCTTCGATGGCGGCTGCCGATATGAGTTGGAAGCGGCGCGCGACCTCTGTGCCGCAATGGAATACCACGGTCCTCGGTTCTTGCTCGATCCCCTGGCAGCGCGCGATTTTCATGCCCAGGCGGCATTGGCCCGACAAACAAACGTCCCCCTGGCCCTGTGGCGGTCGATCGGCGGAGCAGCCGACGTGTTACGGGCGGTGCGATGTGGGGCGGCACAATATGTGATAGTAGACCTGTGCGCCGTAGGCGGCATAGCGGCTGCCCGACGCTGCGCCGCAGTCGCGGCGGCCGGCGGATTGCATGCTTTGCTGGGCGGAGGACCTTCGGTGGGAATAGCCACGGCAGCCGCTTTGCAATTGGCAGCCGCGGAACCGGCACTGGATGGATGCAGCGAATGCGCCTATCACCAACTGAAAGACCACTTGTTGGCCGAGGGAATCGAGATTTCCGACGGGATGATGTCTATCCCCGGCGGTTACGGCTTGGGTGTGGAGATCGATCGCGCAAAACTAGAACGTTACCAACTGCTCTGAAGCGGCCCTTTTGTCGGCTACCCCGGGGCTGAGACGGATGGGCTGCGCTGCGGCTTGAACTGACCAATACATCTGGCGGTCGATAATTGCGATTGTACAGCCGATTATCCCGGCTGGGATGAGTTTATCAGTCGTAGCGAACCGACGGAAAAGACCGACCAGCTAATCATCTGCCGCTGCGAAACCCGTCGGTCGGAAGACCGCCAGTCTAAACTTTACCCGGTGCGAAATTCCAATCCCGTTGTAGCGCTTGCTGTTTTCTTGCCCTGCGCCCACCCAGGAAAAAGCTACATTTGAGCGCTCAAAGTATCGGCTGCCCCGCCAAAGTATCGGCTGCCCCGCAGCCGGCGGAACGGGTCGTTTTGGAAGCTTGCATCTGTTGATATTGAATCTATGGAACCATCCGAAATCAAAGTATTGGTGGTGGACGACGAACCTTCGATGCTCCGCATCATCGGGGCATGGCTGCAAGGGGCGGGTTATCAGGTGCGCCAAGCCACCGACGGCCAGGAAGCGCTCCACGCCATCGAGGCCGACTGCCCTCACTTTCTGCTGACCGACTGGGAAATGCCGCGCTTGGACGGCCCAGCACTCTGCCGCCGAGTGCGCGCCATGTCTCTGCCGCACTACTTGTACATCATCTTCCTCACCGGCAAGGGTGCCCGGGAGATGGTAATCCAGGGATTGGAGCTGGGAGCCGACGAGTTCCTCACCAAGCCGGTCAACTCCACCGAGCTGCTGGCCAGGATGCGCGCCGGCACGCGCGTGCTGGAGTTGGAGCAGCGGCTGAGCTGGGCAGCGCGCACCGATTCGCTGACCGGCTTGTACACGCAGCGCTTCTTCTACGAAATGCTCCAGCGCGAGTTTCATCGCGCCAAGCGGTACCATCTGCCGCTGAGCTGCGTGATGATGGACATAGACTTCTTCAAGCGGATCAACGACATTTACGGCCATACCGCAGGCGACACCGTGCTAAAAGCCGTGGCCGACCTGCTGGCAGCCAACTGCCGCAGTGCTGACGTCGTCTGCCGCTACGGAGGAGAAGAATTTTGCGTGTTACTGCCCGAAACGGTTGAAGTAAACGCGGCCACCTGGGCCGAGCGACTACGCCGCCTGATAAGCGAACTGCCTATCAACTGCGGCGACAAAGTGCTGCACGTAACGGCGAGCTTCGGCACCGCGCAGGCGCACGACGACATCCAGACGCCGGAGGCTTTGGTGGACGCCGCCGACCAGGCGTTGCTCTGCGCCAAGCAATCGGGCCGCGACCGGGTAGTGCGCTACGAATCGCTTTCCGACGCCGACGAATTGACCCTGCAAGAGGCCCAGCGGTACGAAGACCTGTTCCGCGGCATCTGTGCTCGCCACGTGATGACGCCGCTGGTAGCCTGCCTCCGCCAGGACGACTCGGTCGGCCAAGCAGCCGAGTTCTTCCTCCGCTTGCGGATCAACTCCACTCCGGTAGTAGACGAGGAAGGGTTGCTGGTCGGTATGCTCTCCGAAAAGGACTTGCTGGGGGCAATGATTTCGCTGGACTGTTGGCGGCTACCGGTCCGCGAAGTGATGAAACAGCACGTAATCGTTTACGAAGAAGACACCCCGATTCGCACCATATACGAATTTTTGTGCCGGGTAACGATACGGCGAGTGGTGATCGCCTGCAACAAGAGGCCAACGGGAACTATCAGCCGGGGAACGCTGTTGCGTTGGTTCCGCAACCTGGTGATTAGCAAAGGTCTGATCGAAGACCCTGACTTGTTGCACCGCGAGCCGGTTGATCCACATCGTTCAAAACATCGGCTGGCACAAACGGCGCGCGAGCTTACTCGCCAAGCCCAACAGTTGGAACAACGCGTCTACCGCGACGACGAAGACATCGTGCCCTACGTCATCGGCAGCGCCACGGGAATGCAAGAGTTGGTGACCGACCTGCTGGCTTATGCACGCTACGCGAACGCCGGCTCCGCAGCGGTAAGCGCCCAGATGTATAGCGAGGGGGCGAGCGTCGATTGACTCTTCAGCCGGCACCGGCTTTGCGAAGACCGAACTTTGTGCACGGGGCGATCGGCGAGCAGCGGTTCTGCTACCCGGCAACCATCGGCCACGAATGCGCCTCGCCCAACCGAACGACAGCGACCGAAATTGTATCCGCGCTCGACAGAAGGTGAGTTTTTGCAGTCGCGCCTTACGATCACTCAGTTCCTGCTGACGGCGCTGCTGGCCGAGTCGGAACTGCTGGCTTTGTCCGCCGCTGCTACCGCCGCTGCCACTGCCTGCATTCCGGCGCGAATCTCCTGCGGAGAAAAGTATGGCTGCCGCGTACCATTGGCGAAACGCAGTTCTTTAGCGGCCAGTTGCTCGAAACTCATCTTGCTGTTTAGATGCCACACAGCCACCTGGGCCGCCCGTTGGCCGATCTGCCCCCGACCTAACATTCGGCCAAGCTCATGCACCGCCTTGTTCTGAGTATACTCCTCGATGGGGCGCAGCTCATACTTCATGGTGGAGCGCGGTTCGGCCTTGCCATGCTCGAGGCAGACGGTGGGTACCTTCAGTTGTCCGAGTTGTTCCGGGGCGATGTTGAAGAAGCCGCCGCCCATCCCCATACCCATGCCGGGCATACCGCCCATTCCTCCCATGCCGCCCATCATCGGCTGCGGTTGTCTGGACGTGGTGGTCGTGCCTGGCGCGGCTCCTCCGATTTGCGCCAACACAGGAACTGCGGCGAAAGCCTCGGGAAGCTTTACAGTAAGCGGCTTGTCGGTCTTGTTTTGGATGGTGATCCGGCACAGGGTAGAGTCCTTGGGAATGACTCGAACCTCGAGCTTGCCGGTCTTGATCCCTTCGAAGATGTCCACGCTATCTATAGTGGCACCGAGCTGGCCTTGCTGGCCTTTGCCCGCTTTATCCGCAGCCGCCAGCGATCCGGTCGCCAACGCCAACGCCACCAGTGACAAAACCGATATGAGCTTGAACCTCATCGATCAACCCTCCGAGAAGGCAATTGCCTAGATGCCCACCGCCGCTCCCCACCATAATACACGGTGCAGCCAGGTGGTAATATTCAGCATAATTCGCCTGGCCGATAAATCCAAGCGGAAACAATGCGATACATGTTTGCCGGCCGACTGCCCCCCCTCTAGTGATGGCATGTATGGTAACTCACAAGTGCATGCTGGATATGGGTTACTTTTCTGACATGCGAACCGCCGTAGCCGACGGTACGTACATTTCTTGGATTCGACGCACTTGCGCTGCGCGCCTTTGCAATAGCGCAAAGCAGGCTTCTGGGCCTAGATGCGATGTGCAATCGGGCAAGTAAGTCAAGTCTGCTAGTGTGAACGCCGAATGTTTGGGAAGCGCTAAATGCTCGAGCTTATAGACGTTCGCAAATCTTTTCTCTTACCCAACGGTGAGCAACTCTCCGTGCTTGACATCCCCGAATTCCGCGCCGCTGCTGGCGAGCAGGTGGTGCTGGTCGGCCGCAGCGGTTGTGGTAAGACCACGCTGCTGCACGTGATTGCAGGGATCAGCCGGGCCGACTCGGGCCGGGTGAAGGTCAATGGCTGGGATATTAGCTTGCTGAGCGAGGCCGAGCGCGACCGCTTCCGTGCCGAGCACATCGGATACGTGTTTCAAACGTTCAATCTCCTGCCCGGCTTCACAGCTCTGGAAAACGTCTTGGTGGCCATGCGGTTTGCCCGCGGCCATGTCGATAAAGCCCGGGCCAAACAGTTGCTCAATCGGGTCGGGCTGGGCAATCGCATGTCGCATAGGCCGCCGATGCTTTCGGTGGGCGAGCAGCAGCGGGTGGCTGTCGCCCGAGCGCTGGCCAACAAGCCTAAACTGCTGTTGGCCGACGAGCCAACGGCCAGCGTGGACTCGGGCAACCAGCAGGCCATCCTGGATTTGATTCGTGAAACCTGCCAGGAAGAAAACGTCACCCTGCTGCTGGTGACACATGCCCCCGAGGTGGCCCAGCAGTTCCAACGTATCGAGTATCTGGAAAAGTTCAATCGCGCAGTCGTGAAACTATGAGTTTGTGGAAAATCGCCTGGCGGAGCATCCAGCAGCGTGCGGTGGCCTCGGGCTTGACAGCCTTCTCGATGGCGCTGGGCGTGTCGCTGGTGGTTACGGTGCTGGTCTTCTTCGGCGTGCTGTACCAGTCGTTACATCGCGGCGCGGAAGGCTACGACCTGATCGTCGGCCCACGCGGCGGCCCGGAACAGTTGGTGCTTAGCACCATCTTTTACATCGGCGACCCGGTAGGCAAACTGCCTTACCAGTTCTACAAGGACCTGGAAGAGGGGCGGATCAACAAGAATGTAGAAGCGGTGATCCCGGTGTGCTTGGGCCACAGCTTTCAGGGCTTTCGCGTCATCGGCACTACCCCGGAAATATTCGATCGGCTGACCTACTTCGGCGGACGCTCTTACGAGTTCGCCGACGGCGACAACTTCGCCAGCGATGACCCCTTCGCTGCTGTAGCTGGAGCGGTGGCAGCAAAGGAAACCGGCTTGCGCCCCGGCGCTAAGTTCAAGGCAACTCACGGAACCGGTCAGAGTGCCGCTCAGCACGACGAAGAGTTTACCGTCACCGGCGTGCTCAAGCCTACGGGGACCCCAGTCGATCGGGCGATATTCGTCAATATGGAAGGTTTCTATCTGATTCACTCCCCGGTAGGCCAGAGCAGCCACAGAGACACAGATACTGCGGCCAGTCATGCAGAGCCACCGGCAACCCAAAAGCCCGACCCGACCGAAGCCGACTCTGATCGGCAAATGGCCAGCGCGGAGGGGGCCGAGGCCAGCCATTCGCCTCGCCCCGCGGCCGCCAATGTTAACGGCGCAACGCCTGAAACAAGTGTTACGGGTGCAGCAGCTGAAACACACACTGACGATCGCTCCAACACTCACCACCAAAACCACCAGCATGACCACGACCACGACAACCACCGGGAAGTCAGTGCCCTGCTGGTGATCGTTCCTGACAGGCCGCCAGGACTTGTAGAAAAGGTGGCCTTCGAGCTAAACAACGGCACCTTCGACGGTGTTCAGGTTCAAGCCGTGGTGCCCGGCCGCGTGGTCGCCTCACTGTTCGAGCGTTTTGTGGGAAAGCTGGAGGCCGTTCTGTTGGTGATGGCAGTACTGATCGTGGTGGTGGCCGGAGTGGGCATCATGGTCAGCATGTACAACTCGATGAGCGAGCGACGCCGCGAGATTGCTATCATGCGCGCCCTGGGCGCTAACCGTGTTACAGTGATGTTGGTAGTGTTGATGGAGTCGATTCTGCTGTCACTGGGCGGCGGTGCGTTGGGCATGCTCCTGGGGCACGGATTAGTCACCGTACTAGCCCCCTGGATCGCCCAGTGGACTGGCGTGTCGGTCGGCCTGTTCCAGTTCCGCCTGGTGGAATTGTTGCTGGTACCAGGGCTGATCGTGCTGGCTTCGGTGGTCGGCTATTTGCCGGCGGTTATCGCCTATCGAACCGACGTGGCTGAAGCGTTGACCGCCAACCCTTAAAAAGCATAGTATTTCTAAGGCCTGCTATACCGCCAGTACTTTGACCTGTGGCATAGCAAGAATGATGGCCGCAGGAGCCGGTTATTAGCAAATTGCACACCGTGAGTCGTCAACTTGCCCAAAGCGGAGCTTCAGCGATGACAACCCAGGCTTCCTTCAGCGCGGGCGTTACGCTTAGACCTGGGGTAGCGAGCGATGATGCTGGTGCAGCGACGCTACGCTACCGCGCCGTTAGCCGCATGGCCGTAACGAGTCTGGCGCTTGGCGGGCTTTCGCTGCTGACGCTTCTTGGCTGGTTTTTTGCGCTGATCCCCGCTGCCGGTCTAATCCTTGGTTGGCTAGCCCGACGCCTCATCCTCGATAATCGCGAAGAACTTACCGGTGTTGGGCTAGCATACGCTGGCATGGCGATGTCGGTACTATTTGGCGGATTGGGGCTGGGATGGTTGATCTACAACTATTTCGAACCGGTGCCTTTTGGTTATAGATTGGTAGAGTACGCCGAGTTTCAGCCAGACCGCAACGTGCCGGGCCAGGTTATCCCGCCGGCGATCTACGATCTGCAAGACCAAAAAGTATTCGTGCGCGGTTACATGGCGCCGTCGCGCCGCATGGTGAACCTGAAGGAGTTCATCCTCTGCCCGGCCCTGCCCGACTGCACCTTCTGCATACCCGACCCCAAAAAGACAGAAATGATCCTGGTGAAACTTACCGGCGATCTGCGCACCGACTTCACTACGCAGATGGTTCGTGTCGGCGGCCGACTGAAAATCGACCCGGACTCTCCCAACGGCATCCCGTACACCATCGAAGCCGATTACCTGCGATAGCTCATCGGCGATGCTCTTTCGCTGCCAGTGCTTGAGCGTTGATAGTGCTTGTCGAGGCTTTGTGCCTTCCGGCCTGCCACTTCTGGCCGTGCGACCGCCGGGCTGAAAGTGGCGGCCTCTTGCGGTGTCGCCGGAGGCCGGCTTGGCCAAATGGCGACGTCCGAAAGCCCTGCCGGATACGCTTCCTTTGCAGGATTTTATCAGTGCAGCAGCGGTTTGCGCAGCGGCCATTACCTGCCTTCTAAACCCCAGCGGGTTTGGATATACTTCATGGCCTACGTCAATCGGACGGTGGTGAAATGGCTAGCTACGTAGTGCGATATGGCGCCATGCGGCTGCTGGGGATTTTCACAGCCGCCGGCGACCGGCAGTACACGCGCGGAACCGACGTGATCGTACGGACCGATCGCGGTCTGGAACTAGGCCATGTGCTTTGCGAAGCCACCGAGCAGGTCATTGCTCAGCTAAAGGATGTCGGCGAGGGACAAATTCTTCGGGCGATGACCGCCGAGGACGCGCTGGAAGCCAAACGCATCGCTCAGCAAGCAGAACGCGAGTTCCAGGTCTGTCGGCAATACGTGGAGAAACTCGGCCTGGAAATGGACCTGGTGGACTTGGAGCACATTTTCGGCGGAGAGCGGATAATCGTCTATTACCTGGCCGAGAATCGGGTCGACTTCCGCGAATTGGTGCGCTTGCTGGCCGGCGAGTTTCAAACGCGCATCGAAATGCGCCAGATCGGAGTACGGGACGAAGCCAAACTGTTGGCCGACTATGGCGATTGCGGCCTGCCGGTCTGCTGCAACACGCACCTGGTGGAAATGCCACCGGTGTCGATGAAAATGGCCAAACTGCAAAAGGCCACTTTAGACCCGACGAAAATCTCCGGCCGCTGCGGACGTCTGAAGTGCTGTCTGCGATACGAATACGATTTGTACGAACAGATTCAAGAACGGATGCCGCCGCTGGGCAGCACGGTACGCACCGCCGAGGGAGTGGGCAAAGTCGTCGGCCACGAATTGCTATCCGAGCAGGTGATCGTACAACTGGAGGACCAGCGACGGATGCAAGTGGGGTTGCAAGCGGTCAAGACAGTGAATCACTCTGGTGGCCAAGCGAGCGATCGATCCCCGGCGCCACCCGATTCCAAGGCCGAGCGCAACCAAAGCGAGTCTCCGTTGCCGTGAATATGTTTGATCCCGAACATCCTATCGCTAAGTTGTTGCGCGAGGATCGCCGCTACCGGCTGGAGGCGTACGCCTTCGTATTCGAGGCGCTGCAATACGCTCAGCAAGTGTTGCGACTGGGGCGCCCTTGCCAGACCGAACCGTTGCCTGGCGAAACAGAGCCGCCCGAACCGGCCGTCCATGTAACCGCCCAAGAACTTTGCCAGGCCGCCCGGCAGTTGGCTTTGGAGCAATACGGGCTGATGGCGAAAATCGTACTTAACAGTTGGGGGATTCACAGCACCGGCGACATCGGCGAGATCGTGTTCAATCTGTTGCGAATCGGCCACATGCGGAAGACGCCCTCCGACCGCCGCGAAGATTTCGACGACGTGTACGATTTCGACGAGGCCTTCCGACCCGACTTCCGCACCACGTTGACCGAATAGTGCCCCGTGATCGGCTTGCCAGGAGGTTATTCAGCAAGCCAAACGGCGCCGCAGCCAGGTGGATAACAAGTGCCCAGTTGATCGACTATGGGACGCCGCAAGCGTATCAGCCAAGCCCCGAAGTCGTCGCCACTTAAAGGCGGCCGGGCCAACAGTGTGGGGGAGTCGGGCGGCGCGTGCGTCCGCGGCGTCGAGGAGCGTGATGGCCAGGGGGCGCCAGACCAGGTTCGGCCCGCTGCCGGACGTTGTTTCCGGCTTCACTTTTGGTTGCTCGTGGCAGCCGTGGCGTTGGAGGCGGCATGGATCGCGACGTTGCTTGTAATGGTGTTGCGTCGCTGGTAGGATTTGCCCAACGTCTCACCCGGCTGCATTAGCTGTTACCAACCTGTGCATCACCTGCTCATTGTTGCTGCATCACCTGTCTACCGCGGTACCGGCGCAAATAGCCGCCGGAGTCAAGCCGCGCGGACAGTCAGTTCGATAATGACAGACTGGGCAGGGGCAGCCACCCTAATCCGAATACGTACAGGCTGAACATCAGAATGACCATGGCGGCCAGACATACCCAGCGCTCGGGGCCTTCGGCCGCTCCACTGACGGCCATCAAGCCGATTGCCAACAGCAGCGAGCCGAACACATAGAGCACCGCGTGCCAGTACGTGTTCAGGGCGTGACTATAACTTGCTTGGGTGGCGGCAAACTGAAGGTCCCGGAGGGTTGTCTGCCTGAAAGCTTCGCTGGCCCGGCTGCGATCCTTGCGCAACTGGCTCAATTGTTCATTAAGACTGGCAATCTGAAGGGCATCGTTGGGGTCCGGCTTGTCTTTTTGGCGTATGGCATCCAATTTGCGCTCCAGGTCGTTTTCCTGTCTGTCCCATTTCTCGTCGAACACCAGTTGTTCGAGCTTCAGCCGGCTTTTGGCACGCTCGACCGCCCGCGCCGCCACCACTTCGCAACCGCGGCTGAGAATCACCAAAACCAATCCTAGGCCCAAAAACACCCGGCCGGTAAGCAACACGGCCTTCTTGGCTTCCGTTGCCCGCAACGAGATACCGGCCGAAGATAACAACGCCCGTGGCTTGGCGGCGGAGGCAGCCACTGGTTGCACTTCGGGGATGACCTCGGGCACGAGGAACGAATCGCCGCAGATCGGACAACTCACCCGTTTGCCCAGGTGGACCTCGGTGATCGTTATCCGATGCCCATTAGGGCAAGTGGCGAACTGGTTCATGGCAGGCTCCTTCTGATCCAACCGTTTTGGTTTTCAGAAGTGTCAATGGTTTCCAAGGGTGTCTGCGGTTTGCAGGAACCTGTGCGCCTTCCAAAAATGTGTATGTTTCCAGGGAAGTCTCTGATTTTGGCGGGCAACGCTGCTTGCCGCAGGCGGCGCTGCCACCTCGGTGGCTGAACGACGCCTCGGCCGCACGATGCGGCACTTGTCGGGCGCTGCAAAACCCTAGGCTACTATACATCACGTCCGCCAGATGGGGCAGAAGCCGCTTGGGGGATTTAGCTTTCCGGGGGCTCCCTGCGACTTTCGCGGTTTTCCTAGCGCGCGAATACTTTTTCGTAGCGCGCAAATAGTTTTTCCTAGCCCGCGAATAATTTTTCCTAGCGCGCGAGTAGTTCCGTCATAGCGATTGCTGAGTATTGGCACTCCGGCTGGCTGGGCAGTACACTGATGGCGGCGGTTTGGCCAGCCGATCGAACCGCTGTAAACTGCCTGAGGTTCACCGCGTCGGGGGAATTAGCATGAAACCAGTAGTGCTGTCGCTGGGGGTGTTGTTGCTGGGGATAGTGTCGGGCTGGTGCTCGGAAAAGCCCAAGCTGAATGTGCTAATGATCGCCGTCGACGATCTTCGGCCGGAGCTTGGCTGCTATGGTAGCCCGGTAGCGCGCACGCCGGCCACAGACCGGCTGGCCGAACAGGGAACTGTGTTTCTTAGAGCCTATTGCCAGCAGGCAGTTTGCAGTCCATCGCGGACTTCGTTGCTGTTGGGCCGCCGCCCTGACACGACGAAGATCTACGAACTGCAAACTCACTTTCGCAAGTACCTGCCCGAAGTGGTGACGCTTCCCCAGCACTTCAAACAGCACGGCTACCACACGCAGGGGCTGAGCAAGATATATCACGGCGGGCTGGACGATCCGCACAGTTGGAGCACGCCTCATTGGACGCCACCTGGCCCTGGCTACGGCAAGGCGGAAACACTGGCCGCCCTTCGCCAGGAGCAGGAAGAGCTGCGCAAGAAGTTTAAAGGGCCGGCCATCGAAGTGCTGGAACGCGACCCGAAAACGGGCATGCCTCTGAAAGTCTCGCCGGCGCGTTATCGCGTTCGGGGGCCGGCCTGGGAAGCCCCAGACGTTCCCGACGACGCGCTGCCCGACGGCAAGACTACCGCCCAGGCGCTCGAAGTGTTGCAGCAATTGAAGGACAAGCCGTTCTTCCTGGCCGTCGGTTATCTCAAACCGCATTTGCCGTTTGTCGCGCCCAAAAGGTATTTCGATCTGTACAAGCGCGAGCAACTGCGGTTGCCTTCTAATCCGTTTCCGCCCAAGGATGTGCCAGCGCTGGCGCTGACCAATTGGTCGGAACTGCGCGGCTACAAGGACATCCCGGCCGAAGGCCCCCTTCCGGAGCAAACTGCCCTGGATTTGATTCATGCCTATTACGCATCGGTCAGCTACATCGACGCGCAAGTGGGCAGGCTGCTGGAGGAGCTGGAGCGGCTGGGGCTGCGCGAAAAAACCATCGTGGTGCTGTGGGGCGATCACGGATGGCATCTGGGAGAACACGGCCTGTGGTGTAAGCACACCAACTTCGAGGTAGCCACCCGCTCGCCGCTCGTCATCAGCGCGCCGGCACAGAAAAAGCCGGGCGCGAAGTGCAACGCTTTGGTCGAGTTCGTTGACATCTACCCGACCTTGTGCCAGTTGTGCAATTTGCCCATCCCCGACGGACTGGAAGGCACGAGCATCGCCCCGCTGCTGGATGAGCCTGACCGCCAGTGGAAAACCGCCGCCTTCAGCCAGTATCCGCGGGGCAGGGTGATGGGCTATTCGATGCGCACCGAGCGTTACCGGTACACCGAGTGGCGCGACCCCAAGTCGGAGCTTCCGGTAGCGGTGGAACTGTACGACTACCAGACCGATCCGCACGGCGATGTCAACTTGGCCGGCACACCGCAGGCCGCCAAGCTGGTGGAGGAACTCGGTCGGCAACTCAAGGCCGGTTGGCAGCAGGCCCGACCACCCTCGCCGACAGTCCCCGCTGTCGAGAATCCACGCTAGCCCGCAACAGCCCCCTTAGCAGGGCTGCCGCATAACACGTTATAAGAAAACGTTCTCTCCTCGCACTGTGTGCTGAGAGCTGGGCTAATTGAACCTGTCGGGTTTGCTTTTTGCTGCGACCTCTTACTGCCGGAAAATGATTCCCGTGACTGGGCAACACGAGTTGTTTGTCCAGCCGAACAGCTCAGTAGCCAGCGGTGAGCTTCAACCCAGCCCATAACCAGACCACCAGACAAGCCGGCAACTCACCCAGTTGTCCCGGGCGGAAACACCCATGTCCGGTCAGTTCCAGGGTCGATACTGACGACGGCAACCCTGATCCAGCAGCGCGCTCACGTTCGGGTGACCGGTCCTGGCTCGCATACCATCCGCTTGACGGCCGAAAGCAACTGGTCCATCCGGAACGGCTTGTACAGCACGGCCCAGGCGGGCAGGCCGGCCTTGCGGGCGTTGACGATGGTGTGCGTGGGGTCGTAACCAAAGCCGGTCATCAGTACAAGCGGCGGTGCCTCGAGCAGCTCCTGGAGCTTGAGCATCAGCTCGTAGCCGGTCATATCGGGCAGGCGGATGTCGGAGATTATCACGTCGTAGGCCCCGTCGAGCGTGGCACGCACCATGCCGATAGCCTCGTTTCCGTCGTGCGCCGTCTCCACTATGCAACCGTAGCGTTCTAGCAGCACGTGGGCGGTGCTGCGCACGCATTCGTCGGCATCGACCACCAGGATGCGCCGCCCGCACAACAACCGACGCTCTTCGAGTTGCTCGTCTTGCGGTCTGGCGGGCACGGGGGCCATCGTCTGGCCCACCTGCTGGATCACCTGCTTGATGTCGCGCGCGTTGCGCAGAATGCGCTGGAGTCGCTCGACCACTTCAGGCTCGTGGCCCATGTAGCGTTCCATTATGTTGACGACGTCGTTGAGAATCTCGTCCACTGGCAAGGCCACCGCGCTATGGATCGCCTCTACGCTTTGCTGGGCAGTCGAGGCCTTTTCGGCCGTCAGCAACTCGAGCGTGTTCAGGGCCGCGGCCACCTCGCGGGAGAAAATTTCCAGGAATTGCCGATCGCTTTCGCCGAAGGCGCGCGGTTCCGGGCTTTCTACATTGAATGTGCCGATCACCTGGTCGCGCCACAAGAGCGGAACGGTCAGCGAGCTTTTCGCGCCCTCCACCCCTTGCAAGTACAGCGGGTCCCGCGTAGTGTCTTCGCACAAATAACTCTGGCCGGTGGCAGCTACGAATCCGGTCACCCCGTTTCCCTGTGGGCTGACGTACAACACCCGCGCGGCAGCCTCGGAGTCCATTCCGCTCGAAAGCAGCGGCTCCAGCTTACCGGTGGCGGGGTCCAAAAGCCGAATCTCCACCACGTCGAAGTTGAGCAAGTCCTTGGTGAAGTGCAGGATGTTCTGCTTGAGCAGCTCGATGCGGTCTTTGACCGGCATTTGGCTGAGTTCTTCCGGCGTCAGGTCGGCCAGTTGCATTCCGGCCTGATGGATCGCCGCCAGCTTCTGCTGTTGATGGACCTCTTCGGTCACGTCGCGCACAGTGACCACTAAGTGTCGGGGTGGCGCCACCGGATCGCGCAACGGAGCAACATGTACCCGATAGTACCGGTTGTCGTTGCTCCGCAGGGTAGAACTGGTGCTACGCCCGGTAGATAGCGCGGTGCGAAACGGGCACAAGTCCGATAGAAGCGTCTGGGGGCTGTTCAAGGCTTGGTAGAACTTCTTTCCCACCACGCACTGTTGGCCGGTCCACTCGCACAACTTGCCGTTGCTCCAGATGATCGTACTGTCGGCGTCCAGCAGCACTACGCCGTCAGGCATGTTTTCCAGCACTTGCTCGTGCTGAAGCAGCCGGGCAACCTGCAATACTTGCTCCAAATAATCCGAGGTTACGAAGACGCCGTCGAACTGGTGTCGGCCCAGAAGCTCCAGCGCCTGCACGGGATTGTCGGCCGTGACGATCTCGTGCGACTTGCACGACTGGAGCAGAAGCTGCTCGGCGCTTTGGTGGCAGCTTGCCAACAGCAGAATTTTGTTAGTTTTTTCCGACATAGACGCCCTGACAGGTGCTTCACGCGGCATGGGCGGTGCAATCGCCCCGGTTGTCTACCGAATTATAAGTTGCACCCGCACCAAGAACAACCCGAATTAGCCAGCCATGCGCCAACCGGCGCGAGCATAAAGCACGTCTTCTCGGTAGAAATAGGCAGCAACGATGCTCCGGCACTGCTCCCTTCTGCGTTGGCGCAAAAGTTCCCCCAGTCCGCCGACGCGTTACTCTCCTTCCTGCCGGCCAGCGCGAAGTCAACGCGATTCCTCAGGCAATCGCCGGCGCTTTAGAACTACCATTGGCTTTTCCGATTTCAAACAACGAGTGCGTTCGGTGGCACTGCGCGCGATCCCGCCTTACAGACTAACAACGAGCCACCGGCGGCGCTGTTCGCGGCAGGCGTTCCGGATGCCAAACAGCTATACCCAACACGCGAACTATCCCGAAAACCCACCTCACCGGCGCAGCTTGCGCCAGGACGCAAAACGACATGTGGCGCGCAATGTTTCTTGCCATGGGAACTGTGTTGATCCTGGTCGGGTTGGAGTGCTTGGCCGTAGACAAGTTCGTGTTGCGCAAACGCGAGCCTCCACCAGCCCCCAGTTTGCCGTTCGAGACGACACCCAAAATCGGGCCGAACAAGGTTCTCGATCCGCCCCCGTGGGCACCGTGGACGCTGATGGGTACCGGCGCGGTCGTGTGCCTGTACTCGATCACCTTGCCGAAGCAGCTCAAAGGCAGCTAATCGCTCAGCTCCGCCGATAGGCTCTGTAGCTCCCTATTCATCGGCATCTATAGGCTGTGCTCATCGGCATCCATAGGCTGTGCCGACTGCCTGGGTTGTTGCCCCTCGGTGCAGACGGAGGATACACGCCCCGGCCGCTGAAGATAATGGTTGCGGCGCTGCCGAGAAGCGCGGCGAAACACCCGCAGGGTGGCTGCCGATGACAAGCAAGCACGGACCATCAGAGGCTTATCAGATAATACAGCACCTGAGGCTGAAGCTGGATTCGATCGGCGGTACCGACGGGCTTAGCCGGATAGCCGCTGTGATCCAGCGCGGTCACCCGCAGTCTGGCAGCGTCCGCGCGATGCAGTCGTATTGTGCCGCTGATGTTCCGTACCAACCACGGGCTCTGGCCGATGTCGACGATGCGGTACACGCCAACGCCGGCCGGTTCGGTGCGCCACTGGGCATTCTTTTCTTCCGACATGGCCTGAAGCAGAATCCGCTGCGAACTGGCCAGCGGCCTACCGTCGAGGCTGACGGCCACAATGGCTCCCAGCTCCATGTCGGAGTGTATGGTCATGTCTGCCAACTTCGTCACTCCGGCGGCACTCAGCGCGCCGCACAATCCCTGTGCAGCCGGCGCGTTGATCGCGAGCAAGCCCTTGCCGTAATCGAGCACCAATTGCCCGGTGGTGCTGCGAACTATTTGTTGCTTTCGGTCGATGTACGGGCGGAGGTCTTTGATCCGGTGCGCAGCCGGTTTATCGGTGAAGTTCACTGCGGTGCGTCCGGCGTAGTGAACTAGCGGGTCGATGATCCCGCCGGGCGGCACGTCGGCCGTCAGCGGCACGTCTTTCAATCGCAGTTCGTCCAGTGCCGCGTCTTGTGGCAGCGGCGTGCCTTGCAGCCGCAATAGGTCTTCCAGGTTCAGATTCAGTTCGACCAGCAACTCGCCCGGCTCGATCAGACCCAGCCGGTAGATCAGCGCGGCGGCGGGGAATTGGCCCATCATCGCTGGCGAGGCGAGCGTCCACTGCTGCATGAAAAATCGGGGTTTGACCTCCCAGCGATCGCCGTCCATGGCAAAATGCACGATGGCATCCGAGTCTTGGAGCGCCCCGTAGACTGCGTAGTACAGCGGCGCTTCGCTCCGGTATCGGTTGGGGCGGCAAAAGGTCGTCTCGGAGATCATCGACGGCTTGCCGGCGTAGTGCGGGTCCATCACCGGGTGGACGAACACCTTCGGCTTGCCCGGCTGTTCGGCCTCGAACCGTAGCGCGCTGCGATCGCTATAAGTATGCCCGTTGCGAATCGACCATTCGGCGCTGTCGCCCTCGTGGTTGCAACTGAAATAGCCGTGCCGGTCGATGAAGTCGCCTATGGTGTAGCTGTACTTTTCCAGCGGGCCGAAGACGTGCGGGCTGGCCGTCGTCCAGTTCGAGCAGGTGATCAGCCCTTTGAACCCCAGCTTGCGCAGGAAATCGTAGGTCTGCTGATAAAACGAGCGCTGGCTTTCCAAAAGGAAACGCACGGTGTCTTGGTCGCGCGGGGTTTTCTGGTTGAAGATGTTCCATAGGGGCCGGAAGGCTATGCGGCCGGCAGCGAAATTGTCGCGCGGATGTTTCTGTCCTTTCCATGCGTCCAGCGCCGCTTCCAGCGATCCGTAGCGCCGGCCGAGCCAATCGCCAAACTGACGCTCCAGGATCGCCCATTGCTGCTCCGGCAGGTTCTTTTCGGCAAACGTCCAAAAGAAATACGAATCTTCGTTGACCAGCTCCACGCCGAAGACCGCCGGCTCGTCGATCAGCCGTTTGCCGCTGGTCGGATCAGGAGTCGTCAAAAGGGCTTTCCACCAGTTGCGGTACTTTTCCTGAAACTTGGGATTGAAGTAAATCGCCGCGAAAGGATGCTGGTTGCCGGTGTAGCCTTCCAGCCACTGATCGGTTGGCTTCGGGCGCATCCACAGCGGAAAGTAAATCGAGAAGTGCGTGTAGATACCCTCTTCTTTCATGGCGGCCACTATCTCCTGCGCGTGGCGCACCTTGGCCATGTCCGGCTCGCCGCGGCCGTCGAAAATCGCCCCGTGCACCCGCACCAGATTCACCCCGTACTTGGCTAGCAGCCGGGCGTGGCGGCGGAGGCTCTGGCGGTCTTTGTGGTCTTCCGGCGGTCCGTTGACCGCCCAGAATCGCACCGGCTTGCCTGTGCGCGGGTGTACAAACTGCCCGTCCCGAGCGCTTATCCACCCAGACTGGCCGGCCTGCTTCTCGTTGAGTTCCCGCAAATCGAAACCACTGGAGGAATCAAAGCGCTCTTCGACCGGGGCGAAGGCGAACCAGCCTTTGTTCTCTTCTGCCAGCCGGCGGTGGTAGGCGGCGATTTCCTCCGGGCGGCGTTTTCCCAGCGGCCGAAAAGGCTCATTGGCCAGAGCGAAGCAATCTAAATACCCATGGTTGTGCTTCTGGCTGTGCATCCGGAACCGGATGATGTTTTCCCCTTTACGCAGTTCGACTTTGCCCACGTGGACCCAGACCAGAAAACGCAGATCGGGCTTGTCGTCCGCAGCAATGTTCAGGCTGCCAAATTGATTGCGCTGGAGATCAATCTCTTGCCACTGGCCGTCGTTGAGGCGGTAGGAAAGTTTGGCCAACACCGGATTGGCCCGCACCCAAAAGTCATACTGCCCGGCTGCCTGGGCCGAAAACCGATACTCGGCCTCGCCTGGCCGGTCGTTGTCGAAGTGGCTGAGCAAGTCACTGCCCGACAACTCCTCACGCTTGACCTGGGTGTACCAAGGATGGCGCGTCACGCGGCTTTGCACCGGCTGTTCGCCTTCGATCCAGATCACTTCGCCGGCTGCTTGGCCGGCCGTCCAACACAACGCGCCGCCGAGCGCAAGAACCAGTAGAGCCGTGCCAAGAAGCATTTGGCTAATCGACGTGCACATCATTGCGTCTCCTCGGTGCTGGATAGGGGTTCGCTATACTCTACGGAGGAAGGGCTTACATCTATAGCTTGGCAATCTGCGAAGGCGTGATCGACTGTCTTGATGGTATGTTACTCGTCTACCTATCGCTATGGCGGCACAAGGCGCCGAACGCAGCCCGCTGCTAAGGCAGGCTCGCTGCTGAAGACTTTGCCAGCCGGCAGGGTATGTCAGGCTGGCAATTCTAGGGGAGGCCCTTCGGCGGCCGCGGCGGGGCGACCCGGAGGTTCTCGAACACGTGTTCCAGTGCCCACTCGAAGAACATGCTGAAATCGGCGTCAGCGGTCGGCGGGTTCAGATAAACTTTGCTCACCTCGGGCAGCGCCGGCCGGGCACTCTCGCCCACCGCAGCCAGCACGGCTGCCGCGTGCAGCCGGACGCGCTGGTCGTCGTGTCGCAGACTGGCGGCCAACACCGGTATGGCGTCCTGGGCTGCGCCAAGCCGACACAACGCCTCAGCGGCGGCAATGCGCACATCCGGTGCTGAATCTGCGAGCAATTCTTTCAGCTTTGCGACGGCGGGTGTGGCGTTTGCGCCCGGCGCCATCAGGCCAACCGCCGCCCAGTACCGCACGGCGCTATCCGAGTCATCCAGCAATTCGATCAGCCTGGCTTCGGCGTTCGGACGGCCCACCAGATCGGCCGCTGCCAGGATGCGTTCCACTGGAAACCTGGCCCGATCCTGGGCCATCACATACGGCGGATCGCCGGCAGCGCGGCGGAAGATTTCGGCCTCCGGCAGCAGACCGGTGTCGCGGACCTCGATCATCCAGCGGCGCAGCGCCGCGCGCAACTGCTCCAATACCTGGCGGTGTGCCGGCGAATCGGCCAGGTTGTTAAGCTCATGGGGGTCTTCCTTCAAGTCGTAAAGTTCCTCGATAGGCTTGATTTGCCGCATGTAGAGCTGCTGGACTGGGTCGAGCTTCCCGGCCGCCGCCAGCCGACGCAGCTCCTTGACCATCTCGGCCGGCTCACAGAATGCGCTAACCGGCATGTAAGGGCGATGTGGCATGAAGTTGCGGATGTATTTGTAGCGTGAGGTGCGCACCGCGCGGCTCATGTCGAAACACTCGTCCACCCGGTCGCGCAGCCCAAAAGCGTACTGCTGCGGCGCTGAGCGTTGCGGGCCGAGAAACGCTTTACCATGCATGTGTTTGGGAATAGGTACGCCGGCCAAGCTGAGCACCGTCGGACCAAAATCGACGAAGCTTACCGGCTGCTGGACAACTGCGCCGGGCGGCGCCGGGGCTAGCGACTGGAACCTGGCGGGAAATTTGACAATCAGCGGCACCAGCAGACCGGAATCGTACACCGCCCGTTTGTGCCGTGGCATCCCCGAACCGTGGTCGGAATAAAAGAAAACGATGGTCTCCTCGCGCAGTCCAGCCCGCTCGAGTTCTTCCAGCAGATCGCCTACTTGCGCGTCCATCAGGGTAATCAGGTCGTAGAAGCGGGCCATTTCGCGGCGGAACGGGGGAGTATCGGGGTAGTACGGCGGCAGGGTAACCTTCGCCGGGTCGTGCCGCTGGCTGGGCGACAACCGCGCGGTCAGCTTGTCGAAGGCTTCCGCAGGCAGTCGTATCTGTCCCTGGTGGGTAACCATGATATTGAACACCGCGAAGAACGGTTGTCCCGGCTTGCGGTTCCTCCAGTGCGCCGTGCGGCTCGACTCGTCCCAACTGCCCGGCGGTGCCACGAAATTGTAGTCCTCCTTAAAATTGTTGGTGCAGTAATACCCTGCCTGACGCAAATAATGGGTAAAGCAGCGGATGTGATCGGGCAGGGTGACGGCGCCGCGCAGATGTTGCGAACCCAACGCCACCGGATACATCCCGGTTATCAGCGCCGAGCGTGCCGGAGTGCATACGCATCCCACCGATGTGGCATTGGTGTACCGCACGCCCTCCGAAGCCAGCCGGTCCAGGTTCGGTGTGACGGCCTGCTTGTCGCCCCAACATCCCAGCAGCGGACTCATGTCCTCGCAGGTGATCCACAGGATGTTCGGCTGTTGGCCGGGCCTTTCGCCCGCGGCGGTTGCAAGTGGCATCCAGGCGACAAGCATCGCACAAATTAGCGTAGCCGCAAAAACAGTTGATGGACGCATGATTCACCAGCTCCGACAGGTCATGAAAAACAGTGATAACCAGTCACACTCGGAAAGTCGTCTCGGCTTGCTCGGCCCAATACATCCTAACTGTCGAAAGGCGTAACAACTCGTTCTCGCTGACTCCGGCGAATACGGCCCAGCAATCGGCAACGCTCACATGTCATTTTCGCTTTTGCGACCAACTACAGCCTACCAGCCGGCAGCCGTGGCAACAATGATCGGCTGGCCCTGACTTATCCCCAGCTTTTGGCCTCGGCTAGAATCGCTCGCAGCAAGGCGGCAAGTGCTTGGAAGGTAAACATTCGCCCAACCTGTCTAAACATTCGCCCAACCTGTTTTTGGAACGGTAGTCGACGCAAGATGAGTGTAAAGATTCGTCCAACTCGTCTTTGGGAGGGCAGTTGGCGGAAAAACTGGGTTTGTGCGGATAGGACGTTTCGGGTAAAGCATGGCCTTCATTGAGGCCGTGCTCAGTGGTTGTTTGTCGACAGCCACCTAGACGGTGCCAGCGATGTTGCCGGACGGGGCAGAGAGTACTCGGCAAGCCGAGCTGTGGGCGCGGGTGGTGTGGCTACAAGCCGAGATTGCTCGACTCCGCCGTGAGCTGCCCGAACTACGGCAGCAGGTCGGCTATTGGCACGCCATGCACCGCCGCGCGACGGAGTAGATCGCCGAACTTCAGCCGCAGAACGACCGGTCGCGTGCGGAGAACCGCCAGAACAGCCAGCCATCGAGTTGCCGCCTGAGGCGTGCGGTGGAAGTGGGATTGCGGGTGATTTTAGGCATGTTAGCAATGCTGGTGAATGCTCTGATGCAGTGCGCCATAAGCTCACTGGTTAACACGCGCTTGGTCGGGCAGGGCAGCGGGACGGACCGGAACCTCAATGTACTCAAGGTGCGCAACAGGTACAGTTTTTTGCAAGAATTGGGAGACTTTGCCTGGCGGTGCCTCTTTCGGCAATCGCGTGCGAAACAGTTACACTCTTTTGCAAGAATTGGGGGGGCATCAAGCCTTGGCCTATTGCACCTCGTACAATTTCCGCTTGCCTGTGTGGGCCTTGCGATACGAAAGGCCGCGATACCCACAGGTGTCTGCGAAAGGCCGCCATGTCCGCCAGGCTATCCGATAAACTGTGCACACTGCACGAGTTGGTCATCTATCGCCGCGCAAAACGCAAATATTGGACCCCGCCCACAACGCAAATATTGGAAATAGTGCATTAGGCGACCACCATTCGCGCGCACTACACGGCGACAAGCCGTTGCCCGCTGGCCACTGTGTATGGCGCGGGCAAGTAACGGCACAGCGTTATCACAACACGGCTTCCGAAGCGGATAGCAAGAAACGAAAAGCCCGCCGATTGGCGGGCCTAAACGAACTGAAAACGGTTTGTGCCGGACTAATCAGCGCAACTGGCAAACCCAAGCAACCGAGAAAGAAAGCGAAACTCCATATCCCAACTGCGAATCGGCTATCACGCGATCACTGGCGGCGGCGTAAACCCCACAGCAAACCAATTGCACCGCTGGCCAGCAGGGCGAGGCTAGCCGGCTCGGGAACCACTTCAGCACCAACGCCTACTTCTTTCTTGCGGACGTATGCGAAGCTGTCGGCGGCAGCTTGGGTTGCCAGAGTGTTGTCGAAGACAAGCGTTGCTTTGGTGGCAAAATCGCCGGGCTGCAACGCGGAAGCGATATCGAACTCCACCTTCACATGAACGTCCCCGACTTTCACTAAGCTACCCGCCTCGAACTTCATCGCCGAGCTGCCCACGGGAGTTCCCCCGGTTGCTTGAATCCAGTTGATCGTTGCCGGTACTGTAATCGGAAGGGCCAAGGGGCTGCCGTTTACTTCGGTCACTTGCAACAGTAGGCTGCCCAGCGACCACAAAGCCAGGGTGTCGGAACCGCCCGGTCCGACGATGTAATCGCCGCGTTCTTCGATCCAAACCTTGTTGAGCCACTGCCCAACCGGGGCGATAATCTTGGTGTACAAGACGCTGTCGGTAAAATTAGCGCTGCCTTCCGACATCGAAAGCACGCTCAAACCATTGCCTACGGTAAAGCGCAACACGGCACTGGCAGGCGACTCAGGATTGCCGAGCTGACAACCGCCGGGCGCTGTTTGCGGGACGTTTGTAATAGTGTTCTCAGTAACGTCTTCAAAGATCGTTGGAGCTGGCGGCGTATACGGACCGGCATGGTTTGATATTAGATCGCCGCGCGCTATACCACCGCAGGCTGCCAAAGCGATGGCAAGCCATAGAATCAGAGCGCGATATTTCAGCGCCCTCGTCAGGTTGTCCGAATACACCGCTGCCTCCTTAGGCTTTTAGCCCGGCTAAAACCACCCAGTTGCTTGACCCGACAAATACCGAAGCACCGGTTTTGAAGAACCATTCGGCGCCCTTGATCTTACTGAAGGCTGCAAACCTGTCAAGCAAATCGCTAGATTGGCCAAGGTTTGCCGAATACCGCCTCTCCTTCCATACTTTCCAGCATCCCCTATTTTACTTATTTTATCCCGTATGTCAAGAGTGCTTATTTTTACATTCTCAACACCCAGACACATCGACAGTGACAACATGGACCCAAATAACTCGACGCAAACAAGCGGCATTACTTGCCACTGCTGGGTATCGTATCGCCCTGATCATTGGAGTACCTACTGGCTTACCCACCGTCCGACCGTCGAGCTGTGGATTAAAGCCACCTATCCCGGCGAGTTTACGTCAGTTTACCGGCCCGCACACTCTGCGAACGGGCGACAAGCGGAGACCAGCCGGCCTGGTCCTTGCGCTCACCGGGCGGCGCAACCAGAAGTACAATACAATGTTGCGACCAAAGATCACTCGATCTTTTTGTGCACACTGCTAAGCGATCCTATTCCCAGGCGCGCCCGCGGGATGACCGACGGCCGATTGCCCCTGTGACCGGCACCGATCGGTGCAGCTATAATGAGTCAGGATGTATTTTGCCGCCCGTCGTTCCACGAGCACTTATCGACTCGCCAGGCGGCTGACGGCTGTGTATTTGCGAGTAGGGTGAGGTCAACCAAGTCTCAGCGCGCCAGGTGCCTGCGGTAGCACCACCCGAAGTACTTGCACTCGGTTACTCCATCCATTTATCATCCTCAGTCACAAAGAAGCACAATACATTTGCAAACCTTCATCACAAGGAACTAACGAATGGAATGCCGAACCAACATCGGTCGGAAGTGTTATCTGCGCGCTTTGTGGGCTGCGCCTTTGGGGGGCGCCAAGCTCTCAGGGTGCGCTAGGGTCTCGATGGCCTTCGCACGACCTGGCGTCGCGGCGGCCGTGCCACTGTTAGTGTTTAGTTGCGCTGTTGTTGCCGGGCTAGGTGTGGCAGCAGAGGCTGAAAAGCACATGCTTGTGGGGAGCGATCTTTCAGCTTGGCAAGCCAACGCGGGCCAGTGGCAGATAGTCGGCAGCGCTCAGATGAATCCGGATACCCCCAAGTCGCTCACGGTCACACCTGGCGAAGGCATTCTGTACAATGGCCCGCAGGGCCGGACCGTTAACCTGCACAGCAAGTTGGAGCATGGGGACGTTGAGGCGCACATCGAGTTCATGGTGCCCAAAGGCTCGAACTCGGGCGTTTATTTCCAAGGGCGATACGAGATACAGATTCTCGATAGTTGGGGCGTAGAGAAGCCGGGCTTCGGCGATTGCGGCGGCATCTATCAGCGGTGGCAGGACGGAAAAGGCTTCGAGGGCTACGCTCCGCGCGTAAACGCTAGCTTGCCGCCCGGCCAGTGGCAGTCGTTCGACGTTGTATTTCTGGCCCCGCGTTTCGACTCTTCTGGCAAGAAAATTGCCAATGCCAAGTTCGTCAAAGTGGTTCACAACGGCAAACTGATTCACGAGAATGTCGAGGTGACCGGACCAACCCGCGCTGCCAGCTTCAACGACGAGAAACCGCTAGGGCCGCTGATGCTACAGGGGGACCACGGACCGGTGGCGTACCGAAACATTTGGCTGCGGCCGCTCAGGCCGACTGAAAAATAGGCGATTCGAGGGCGGCGAGGAGCGTGGCGGTTAAATCGCCGTCGAAGACAAATCAAATTAATCGCAGTGGAAGGGAAATCAAATGTCGGAATCTGTTCGGCCGCAACCGGATAACCAACAGCAGACCGATTGGGCCGCCCAGGCGATGTTGGTCGATACCCTCCGCCGACTTCAAAGGCAAGTGGGAGGACTAACGGCCGCCGTGTTGCTGATGGCGCTGATGCTGATTTTGACAGTGGCCTCGGTCTTTGGGAGCCTGGCGAATTACTTTGGCGGCGACGCAACCTTGTACGGCGGATCTACTGTGGGGGCGGCGCTACTGGGTTTTGGTTTGGGTTACGCGGCCGGTCGATTGCGTGGACGCTGAGGCGCGTACACCAGGTTCGCGGCAATGTCGCGCGCCGCTAAAGCCGGCGGTTGCGCTGATTGGCGCGCGACCGGCAAAGTAATGCTCCGAATGCGTAACAGACCAATCTCAATGGGTAACAGACCAATCTGAGCGGCCAGCGTTCTAACTGGATTCAGCATAGAACTGGGCGTTGGTAATCGCCCCCCAACGCACCTATAGCGACGGTTCGTAGGGGCTATGCGGGTCGCAGGGGCTATGCGGGAGGAGACTCGCCCACAGGCAGGAGCAAGTATGAGCGAGCCTTACCAAATCGTAATCGGCCTAGAAGTACACGTTCAGTTACTGACCCGTAGCAAGCTGTTTTGCGGGTGCGACACCCGTTTTGGCGCCCCTCCGAACACGCAAACCTGTCCGGTGTGCATCGGTATGCCAGGCTCGTTGCCGGTGATGAATCGCGCGGCCTTTGAGTTGGCGCTGAAGTCCGCCGTAGCGCTAAACTGTGTGATAGGACGGCAGACCAAATGGGACCGCAAAAACTACTATTATCCTGACCTTCCCAAGGGCTACCAAATCAGCCAGTACGATTTGCCGATCGGTCGCGACGGCTGGTTGGAGCTGACGGATGCAGACGGTCAAGCGACTGCCCGGCGCATCGGCATCATCCGGGTGCATTTGGAGGAAGACGTCGGCAAGAGCATGCACGACCAGCCCAGCGGCGTCGGAGCCAGCCGCATCGACCTGAACCGGGCGGGCACGCCGCTGCTGGAGATCGTCAGCCGTCCCGACATCCGCTCGCCCGCTGAGGCCAAGACATTTCTGAGCGAACTGAAGCTGTTGTTGAACTATCTTGGCGTATCGGACTGCAACATGCAGGAGGGTTCGTTGCGGGTGGATGCAAACATCAACCTGCACATCGATACTCCGCAAAGCACGGTGGCCACCCCGATCGTGGAAGTCAAGAACATGAACAGCTTCCGGGCGGTGGAGCGCGCTATGGCCTACGAAGCCCAGCGGCAATATCAACAGTGGCAGCGGACCGGCAAGCGGCTGGGCGAGGCTGCCAAGTCGACCCGGGGCTGGGACGACTCGGCTGGAGTCACTCGCGAGCAACGAACCAAAGAAGAATCCAGCGATTATCGGTACTTTCCGGAGCCGGATCTGCCCCCGGTAATCGTCTCCGAAGCCGAGATCGAAGCGGCGCGGGCTTCCTTGGGAGAGTTGCCGGCAGCGATTCGCAAGCGCCTCCAGCTTCAGTATGGTATTACGCCTTACGACAGCGAGGTGATCGTCAGTGCCGGCCGGGCAGTGGTGGATTACTACGAAGCAACAGTCCGGACGTGCGGCGATGGTAAAACGGCCGCCAACTGGGTTCAACAAGACGTGCTGCGCACTTTGAATCAGCAGCAGATAGAAATCCAGCAGTTTCCCGTGCCCCCCGAAGCACTCGGACGACTAATACTCAAAGTGCTGGGCGGCGAGCTGACTACCGCGCGTGCGCGCGACGTGTTGGCGGAAATGGTCACTTCAGGACGCTCGCTGGAAGAATCCCTGGCACGGCTTGGCGTGTCTTCGGTTGACGAGAACGAGTTGCTCGAACTGTGCCGCCGGCTGGTAACGGCCAACCCCAAGATCGTCGCCGAGGCCCGACAAGGAAAGCTCAAGGGAATTGCCCAACTGGTCGGCCAGGCGAAGCAGGTCAACCCCAACGTCAACCCTAAGCGGGTGCAGGAGGTCTGCCTGCAACTTATCCAGCAGCCGCAAGCAAGCACATAGTTTCGCTTGCGGGCACCTGTGTCGTATTAGCCTATGTTTTCGGCCTCCGGGGGCGATGCGTTTCGGACAATATCCGACGGCCAGCGGTACTTATGGTCCGGGATGGCAGGGCGCACTACTTGTCCTTTTTGCCTATACCCGCCGCAGTCGCCAGGCGTGGCTCTGCAAATAGTCGTTGATTTCAGCCAGAAGCCACTGCTGCTCGGCGCGGCTGGAGCACGGCAGCGTGAAAGAGCCGCCAGTATATACGATCTCCACGCCGCAATTGGAAGAAGCAGGCTGGTTGTCGCTGCGTGCCGTGGCGTCGTACTCTCGGGCGTGTTGCACCGAGGCCAAGTCGCGCGCCCGGCGCCGCCGCCACAATAGGCATCGCAGTTCGGTCACCATCTCCACACCATCGAAGTACACGGTGCGGCTGCTGCGACTGGCCCACAGCACTCCGCCCAACATACCCAAACCCACCAACCAAAACGGTATGGAAAAGCAGGCAAAACCGATGTTCAGTCCTTGCGGTTTTTGGGCGAACAAAAGGCCCAGCGCGCCGGCTGTCCAGAAGGCTACAAAACCCAGCCAAAAGATGGCGAAGAGCAACAAGCCTACCGTTCCGGCCCGCATCCCATGCGGCGGAATGTGAATCATCAGCCGGTCTGGCTCGCGCTCCACAACCGCCCAGGCGTCGAACGGCCGCTCCGGTTTGCCGGCAACGTTGCTACCGGCGGGTGGTACGTAGCCTTCGATCACATCGGCCAGGGAGAACACCTCGTTGCACGCAACGCACTTGCCCCACCCGGTATTCAGGGCGATCCCTTCGGCAGGCACGACCTGACCGCACGCCGGACAGTTGACCTTCATCGGCGACTGTTTTCCGTATGAGACCGTTTATCGAGGCGTGACCAATGCCCCCCGTAGATGAGTTGCCGCCGCCGGGCACAGGCTGCCGCACCCCTGCACGACATTGCCTGATTGTAGCCGCCTGCCAGAAGAGCTGGCAAGGAACTGGCGACACGTTAAGGCTTCAACAGAACGACCTTTTGGGATCTGCCCCGATTTTGTGCATCGCCTTACGTGCACAGATTATATGCACGGCGAGGCGGGCAAGCGGCGCGGGGGCCAGCGCAACCAGAGAGCAACCCCGGCTGCGGCTATGCAGGCAAGCATCATGCCGGTGGCTGGTTCGGGAACGGCGGTGCCGGTGGCGTTTTCGGTACTGCCGAGTTGTGCCGTGCCGCCAACGTACTGTCCGGCCAGCCAATCGCCGCCTGGTATGTTGCTGGCTGCTACGGTCAATTCTGTGCCAGCGCCAGTCGAGGAGCGGAAGATCAGCTTGCCAGGCTGCCCGGCCGTTCCGCCCACTACAAGCTCAGACTGGTAAATCGAACTAGCCGAAAGCGTAGCGCCGGCCTCGATCAATGTGGTCCCTGAACCGTCGAGCTTGCCCAGTGGTTGAATTGTTCCGGGCAAGATTTTCAGTCCCGCAGCGATGCTTTGGTTGGTCACGTCCACGTAATGCGAACCGTCGCTGAGTGCCGAGATCTCGCCGGCCAGTTCCAGCACGGCGTTGGGGGCGATGGTGATTCGGCCACCGCTGGCTAGCGAGACAGTTTTGTCGGCAGCCAACTGGAACCGCACTTTGCCCGACGAGGCGAGAAGTTGGGCGTCGGCGGTCCAGCTTTGCGAGCCGGTCAATAGCAGCAGTCCTTCGCCCAATTTGGTCAGCAAGGCCGGCGCGCTGCCGCCCAGCGTCAGCTCGCCTGTCAAGGTAATCTGGTCTGCTGCGGCCGATGGAACAATCGCGCCGGAAGCGACGTTGACAGGCCGGTCGATCGTCAGGCTGCCTGAGGTGCTTCCGCCGCCTAGTTGCAAAGTCCCGCCTGTCAGGTTGAACACGTCGGCGGTTACGCTTGCCCCTGGTTCCAGCAGCAATTTCGCCTCTTGACCGATCGTGATGTTATTTGTGACCGTCAGCGACCGGGGGGCTTCGATGTACAATGTCGCGCCCCCGCCCAGCGCAACCGATCGGCACTGTCGCGAAGCATGGTAGCGGTCGATGGTGACAGTGTACGGCGTTTGGATGACTACGTCGGCGGTGTAATTGGGATACGACGGAGGAGGTGGAACCGGCTCTGGAAAGACCGAATCATCGCTCCACGGGTTAGGCCCAGTTTCGAACCACAAGCCGTCGCCGGCCTTGGCCCAGGTCATGGTGTGCCAGTCCGACATCACAATCGCGCCATTGGTGATGACCGCGGGAATCTCGTAGATGTAGGAAAATTGGGTATCGAGTCCCTCGGGCCAATCGTCACTGACCGCCACGCCTTTAAGCAACAGGTCGAACTTCCATCCCAGCGGCACACCAGCGATAGTTTGCACGTCGATGAAGGCCACGGTGCCCCGGGCCTGCACCGTCACGCCAGGCTTTAGCGCAGTGTCTTGGTTCCAGATGCGCGACGGGGCAGGTGGGTCAGGATAGAGCGTGTCGGAATAGTCGTAATCGACTGAGAAAAGCGTGCCTGTCCGTGTGGTATCCACTTGCACGATGAATGGCGTATTGGCCGGGCCGCTCGGCTCGCCGCCGGTGTACTTGATCTCCACCCAGCAGTCCATCGCCTGGATGATGTCGCCGCCGGTCACATCGATCGGAATAGTGCGAAGCGGTTCGCCGGGACGAATGTAATGAACCCCTACGTCGATGACCGGTGCACCGCTAGCAAGACTGCTGGCTGTCAACCATACGCCAAATACAAGAAGTGGTAGCTTTTTCATTGCTTTTGGATCGGGCGGTGTTTTTGTATCAGGCAGTGAATACAGGCAGTGAGTAATCGAGTTCGGGGGCTGCGCCGCACGATCAGCTTCCGGCGCCGCGCCGCCCGCTTAGCACGTCAACTGGGCAATGGCCGCGTCAACGGCCTGCAACTCCAGTATACTCCGTTTCGACGACTTATTCCCGCAAATGGCGTTCTGTTCGCTCAAAAACCACTCCCAGGTTGCGTCATAGATTTCACGGTCCCATCCGTCTGCGCTCTCGACTGCCGGTTGGCCGAGGGTAGGCAAAAGCGCAGGCTGAGTACTGGTGGGCGTGGCGACGGATACCGTCGGTTGTGCCTCGAAATACCTTGGCGTGGTTCCGGCC
>CALLPE010000023.1 GCA_938015445.1 uncultured Pirellulales bacterium | reverse complement strand
TTGCAGGCGGTAGGTCGGTAGCCGGCGCGCATCGTGGGGTAATCATGCGGTTTTCGGGGCATTAAGCTGGCGATGGAGCGGCGAAAAAAAGAGCCTCAGCAACGATGCTAAGACAATTTGCTGGCTACGGCAATCTTTTGTGGAGGAGTTTCAGGATCACGGGCCATGCGCCGGCGGGATGGAATCGGTTGCCTTCGAGGCGTGAGGGCTAACCGGAACGCGCGATGTCTACGACGCCGGACGTGTTGCGAATGGAGCTTCGGGCGCGGATAATTAACGTAAGATAATTAACAAGGTCTGCTATCGTAGTCGACGTCGAGCCGTTGCCGGTGCCAGCCGGCCTGTTGGGAACTATCGGACCGAAGCAGCGTTCCCGGGGAATGTTCGAGCGCGGCGCTGTGAACGTGTGATGACCAGTCGCAATCGGCTCGACGACGCAACCTGCCAATTGGTCCTCGCTGCTGGCTGGCTGGCGCATGCCGTAACCAATGGGCAAGAGTGGTCGTAACCGTGGTAGCGGCGAAGCACCCGCCGTGTGACCGGAAGAAACTACAAGCAAGCATAGGAATAGCATGGCACGCAGGGCGCTTATTACTGGCATCACCGGGCAAGATGGCGCTTATCTGGCTCAATTTCTATTGGACAAGGGCTATGAAGTACACGGCATGGTCCGACGTGCCAGCACAGAAAACTTCGAGCGGATTGCTAATTTGCGCGACCGGCTGGTGTTGCATCAGGCCGACCTGCTGGACCAGCTTTCGATCATCACCCTGATTTCCGAGGTTCGTCCGCAAGAACTGTACAACCTAGCGGCCCAGAGCTTTGTGCCGACCAGTTGGCTTCAGCCGTTGTTGACCAGCGAGTTTACGGCCTTAGGGGTAACACGGGTGTTGGAGGCGATTCGGCTGGTTGACCCTACCATCCGGTTTTTCCAGGCCAGCAGCAGCGAGATGTTCGGCGAGGCCCGCGAAGAACCCCAAAACGAGCGCACCCCTTTTTGGCCGCGCAGTCCGTACGGAGTGGCCAAGGCGTATGGGCACTGGATAACGGTGAATTATCGGGAGAGCTACGGGATATTTGCTTGTTCGGGGATAATGTTCAATCACGAATCGCCGTTGCGGGGCAAGGAGTTCGTCACGCGGAAGATCACCGACGCGGTGGCGCGGATCAAGCTGGGCCGGCAGGACAAACTCAAGCTGGGCAATTTGGATGCCCGGCGCGACTGGGGCTACGCGGGCGATTTCGTGCGCGCCATGTGGTTGATGCTCCAACAGGACAAGCCCGACGATTACGTCGTGGCCACCGGCCGGCAGCACACCGTCAGGGAGTTTTGCGAACTGGCGTTCAGTTACGTGGGGCTTGACTGGCAGGAGCACGTGGAGATCGACCCGGCGCTGTTTCGGCCCGCCGAGGTGAACCGCCTGCGCGGCGACGCCACCAAGGCCCGCACGGTGCTGGGTTGGGAACCGACGGTCACGTTCGAGCAATTGGTGCGCATGATGGTCGACGCGGATTTGGAGCGCGTGCAGGCCGAACTGGCGCAAGAGGTGAGTTCGGGCGGTTCGTAAGGCCCGGTGGGAACTGTTGATCGGCTTACGGCGGCCGTCCCGGCAAAAATGCCCTTGTGGCGCCAGCCCCTGCGAAAATCGGCTTATGGCGCCAGGCCCCGCACAAACACGAAGTACAGGATCAACACGCCGGCCATCACGTACATTAGCCACTTAACGTCCCGACCTTGGCCAGCGACGAACTTGACGATCGGATATGCAATGAACCCGATCGCCAGCCCGTCAGCTATCGAATACGTCAGCGGGATGCCAATCATAATCAGAAAAGTGGGTATCGACTCGGCATAGTTGTTCCAGTCGATTTTGGCTACGTTCTGGGCCATCATTGCTCCGACAACCACTAGGGCCGGGGCGGTAATCGGCGGGTAAGCGCCGACCATGGCGATCAGCGGGCTGAGCGGCAGCGCTAGCAGAAACAACACCGCGGCCGTTAGCGCAGTCAGACCTGTGCGCCCTCCTTGAGCAACTCCCGCGGCGCTTTCGATGAAGCTGGTGACAGTGCTGGTGCCCAAGGCAGCGCCGATTACCGTGCCCAAAGCGTCGGAAACAAAGGCCTGTTTGGCGCGGGGTAAACGGTTCTCGCGGATCAGCCCTGCCTGTTCAGCCACGCCCACCAATGTGCCGATGGTGTCGAACAGCACCATGAACAGGAAGATCACCACAAACGGCAGCATGGTCCACGACAGCGCGCCGCGGAGGTCCATCCGCAGCAGCGTGGGTTTGATCGAAGGAGGCGCTGAAACAACCTGCTTGGCCGGCTGGAAGCGCTGGTAGAGCATCGACTCTTCGATGGCTGGCGGCAATTGGGGGTGGTCTTTGGCTACATGCTGCACTGCATACCAGACGGCCAACGTAGCCAACGTGGCGGCCACAATGCCGCAGACTATCGAACCGGGGACGCGCCGGGCGTGTAGCGCGGCGGTGGTCAGAAGTCCGAAGAAAAAGATCAGCACATCGGGCGAGGCGAAGTTGTGGTTCAGCCGCACAGCCGTGCCCGGGTCTTTCTGCACCACCCCGGCTGTTTGCAGCCCGATGAAGGCGATAAACAGACCGATGCCGATGGCAATGCCGTTGCGCATGCTGGGGCTGATGGCCTCCATCAACCTTTCGCGGACGCCAATCAGCGACAGCACCAGGAAGGCTACGCCGGAGAGGAACACCACTCCCAGCCCGACCTGCCACGGAGAAGTTGCCCCTGGCTCGGTCTGGCCGGCGGCCACCTGCTGGGCGATCATGCCACCAGCAACAGGGAGCATGGTGAGCACGAAGAAGAAATTCTCTCCCATCCCTGGGGCCTGAGCAATCGGATAACGTCCGTACAGGCCCATGATCGCCGAGGCCACTGCGGCCGATAGGCAAGTGGCCGTGGTCACGGCGCCGAAATCCATTCCGGTATTAATGCCGAACATCTGCCCCGACAGGACCGCCGGTTGCACAAAAATTATGTAGGCCATCGTGAGAAATGTGGTCAGCCCGGCCAATAACTCGGTGCGCACAGTCGTCTGGTGGCGCGAAAGCTGAAACGCTCGCTCCCACATGACCGCGTCCTCCTTGTCGCTCGCTTGACCGGAGCTAGAATAACACATAACGATGAGCAACGACAATCACAGAGATTCGCAACCGGCAGGCCTTCCGCAGTGGGAAAGCACGCTGTCGGATATCCCTCGGGCCGAGGTGGTTGATGGTCCGCCGGTAATGGCGGTTCAGATACAACGCCCGCGACGGAAGCGCGTGTGGCTGCCGTTGTTGCTGCTACTGGCTACCTGCTGTAGCACGATGTTCGTCGGCAGCTTGTTCCCGCTGCTGGAGGGCCTGACGATATACGGGCCGCTGCGCGGCGTGGCGTACGGATTGTGGCGGGGCTTCTTGTACGCCGGGCCGATAATGACGATTCTCATCTGCCACGAGATGGGCCACTACTTGCAAGCCCGCCGTCATGGCGTGCCGTGCAGTTTGCCATACTTCATCCCGGTGCCAATTTTTCCCATCGGCACCTTCGGGGCTGTAATCGCAATGGGTTCCCGAATAGGCAGCCGGCGCGCGCTGTTCGATATTGGCGTCACCGGCCCCTTAGCTGGTTTGGTTCCGACTCTGCTTTGTTGTATCTTGGGACTTTATTTGTCGGAGGTGCGTGCGGTGACGCCTGAGATCGCCCACTCGGCGGTGCGCCTAGGCGATTCGCTGTTGTTCGCAGCGCTGAGCGACTGGATACATGGTCCGTTATCCCCCGGCCAAGACGTATTCTTGCATCCGGTGGCGATGGCCGGCTGGGTGGGACTACTGATTACGTCGCTTAATTTGATACCGATCGGGCAGCTCGATGGCGGGCACATTCTGTATGCGCTGTTGCTCCGTCGAGCAGCCAAGGTGGCGACGATCGTGCTATTGGCCGCGGCTGTGGGGATCGCCTATTTCAGGCTGTGGAACTGGCTGCTGATGCTCATGCTGGTGGCCTTCATGGGCCCGGCGCACCCGCCCACGGCCAACGACTACGAACCGCTGGGCGCCTCGCGTTACGTGCTGGGTTGGCTGACGCTGGCTTTTGCTGTCATCGGCTTCACGCCGAATCCTTTCCCGATGCACTGATCGGCCAGCAAGCAGTACATCGCCTGCTGCGATTTAGCAGCTTGTCGGTGCGCGCAAATAGAGCCGCATTCAACGGATGTGCGAATCGGCTTCCACGTACTGCACCGCGCGCCGCGAAGCGTCTGGCTGCAACGCCCTACGCTGGCTGCTTCTTGCATTAGATTCCGCGACTTGCATTAGATTCCGCGACACTACTGCGCGCTTCGAGTGGACGCGGGTAAAAGGCCAGTTCGCCCGATATAGCAGACCGCTGTGGTCGTATAGACTACAATTCTGCTGCTGTGGTCGTATAGACTACAATTATGCTGAACATGTAGTCTATCTGATAACACGACAATCATTATGATTACACATTCGACCGCGGCAGCAGCCGTAACTTAGGAACATCGTATGTGTAAGCCATTGCGTAGCAAAATGATAGATGCAACAGCCGAAAAGCGACAATGCGGATTGGCATGGGCTGTGCGGTACTGGCTTTCCGGAAAAAGGAGGTCACCTCAGAAAACAAGCAAGACCAGGAAAGGACGAGGCCATGATTATCGCCCTGCTGATCACGCTCGCCTTTGCTGTCGGCGCTACCGCTGCCCTAGAGTGCGTCCGGCCGCTGCCTAGACGAAATGCCTTTTACATCTAAGCGCGATAACATGTTACATCTAAGCGCGATAACATGGGACACGATCCTCGATCGCCAGTTGGCACGGCCTGCGGCGGTGGCGAAAACCGACGTTGAGGAAATCGACTGTCCTTCCCGCAGACGCAAAATAGGCAGCAACTATGGTAAATGGATTGGCGAGCGAGAGGGCAAGGCGAAGAGAGGGCCATAAAAGCAGTTCAACGAAAACTTAGCCACAAAAAAAGACCAAGAGCATTGCGAGAAAAAGGACGTCAGACGATGTCGCCTTTGATAGTCGCCATGCTGCTGGGGCTTGGGCTGCTGGTCACGTTAGCCGTGGCTGTTGCGGTTCGTCCGTATCCCCGGGTGCGAAACGGCTTGTAGCGGCAAACCGACGAGCAGTCCAAGCAGTTTCGGTTTAGGACCCCTGCGAAGGCACAGCGCGCGGGACTGATCGGCCCGACCGGGCTGGCTTGCCCAGCCAAAATACCCGCCCATCAGCAAGCCTATCGGCAAAGTCGCCCGGTAAAACGACACCGTTGGCTTGGCCAACCGCAGTCTTGCCACGTGCGGCCAGCGAGCCTGGCTGACCAAAACGGCGCTTCCAGACGCAGCAGCTTCAGTTAGCAGGCGTCAGCGTCACTGCTTGCAGATTCATGACTCCTTCGCCGGTGCAATTCTTGGCTTTCACTGTCAGAATGTGTCGTCCCGGCGTGAGCTTCACCTTTCCTAAACTTTCGCTTTTGAAAGCCACCCAACTGCCCGTGCCTTTCACCTTACCGGCAAGTTGCTGTCCGAGGACTTCCACCACGAAATCGCTGCCTGCCGAGGGATTCGGGCAGGCGTAGGTGACCTGGACTTCGTACTGGCCGGCGGTTGCTACCCGCAAGTTCCACTCGGCATAATCCTGCGGGTCGGTCCAGAAGCCGATGTTATCTTTGCCGCCACCGACTTCGTATTGGATGCGATTGCCGTGAAGCAGGGCGTCGCGGGCGTGCAAGACCATCGGTTGACCGGTAGTTTGCACCACTGACGGCTGCGTGACTTTCGGCTCGCCTTCGATGTCCAACACTACGACCGTGTCGATCGGGTCGGGACGCACCGCGGCCAGTTCGATCTCCACGTTCTCGCCTGCGCGCCGGAAAGGCAGCTTCTGGCCGCCGACCAACAGATAAGCTTGCGTCACCGGGCTTTCCAGCCCTGGGACCACCAACTTGCCGCCGGTGGGCCAGTTGAACACGTGCAGGTACAGCTTCCCAGGCTTTCGAGTGCAACGTCCCCATGCCAGTCGCCGGAACGGACTGGGGCCTGTCCCGTAGATGCTTTCCCCATTCCGGGCCAACCACTGGCCGACCTCAAACAGCCGTTCGACGCTTGGTTGGGGGATGGTTCCTTCGGCGGTCGGGCCTACGTTAAGCAGGAAGTTTCCCCCTTTGCTTACGATGTCCACCAGCTTGTGAATGATGTCCGAAGTCGATTTCCAATTATGATCGTCCTTGCGGTATCCCCATGTGTTGTTCATGGTCATGCAGGTTTCCCAGTCCCAGCCAGGGGAGCCGGTGGCGGGAATCTCCTGCTCGGGGGTGCCAAAGTCGCCTGGGCCACGGGTGCGTTTGCCCACGCGATTGTTGACGATCAAGTCCGGCTGCAAGCCGCGGACGTACTTCTCCAGCTCTCTTCCTTGCTCTTCAGTCCATTCCCCGATCCATTCTCCATCGAACCACAATACCCCAATTTTGCCGTAGTTGCTCAAAAGTTCCCTCAATTGGCCGCGCATGTGCTCAGCGTACTTGGGAAACTCTGCCCCTTTGGCCTGTGGATGATACCAATCCATGATGGAATAATAGAAACCCAAGCGAATGCCCTGTTTCTGACATTCGGCGCTCAGCTCCTTGAGCACATCGCGCTTGAAAGGGGTACCCATGATGTCATAGTCGGTGAGTTTCGAGTCGAACAAACAGAAGCCGTCGTGGTGCTTGCTAGTGATGACAATGTACTTCATCCCGGCACGCTTGGCCAGCGAAACCCACTCGGCAGCGTCGAACTTTACAGGGTTGAATTGATGCTGGAGCTGGGCATATTCCTCTTTCGGAATACGGCCGTGGTGCATGATCCACTCCCCGATACCGGGTACCACCCTCCCCTTCCACTGTCCGGCTGGAATGGCGTATAGTCCCCAGTGGATGAACATGCCGAACTTGGCCTCGCGCCACCAGGCCATGCGCTTGTCCATTTCCTCCTTGGTCTCGCCGGGCAGCGCCGCCAGCAGCAGCGGGGCGGCCAGGCAGGTGGAAAACAGCACTACGGCAAGCGTACCCCAACTAGCACACTTGTGGAATATGAAGTGGCGCATCATGGCAAACGCTCCGCGAAGATTGGAGTCATAGGTAGCGGACGAAATACTAAGTAAAACGTCAACGATGCCATCAAAGCTCCAGTGGCAGCGACAGCGGGACGGGGCAGGGGTGGTTACCGGATGCCGGCTATTCAGCCGTGCTCCGGTTCCACGTGGATGGCCACCCGGCCTATTCCCGGCACACGCTGGCGCAAGTAATGCTCCAATTGTTCGGTCAACTGATGAGCGGCGGTGATGGCAGTATCTGCTGGCAGCGTGCAGTGTAGCGATACGGCCAGTTCGTCGCCGGTCGATTGAACACGCACGTCATGGGTTCCCAAGGCTGAATTGTTGTTGGCTGCGAACTCGCTGAGAGCCTTGTAAACTTGCAGTTGTCCCACCGGTTCGGCGGAGATGTTGCACGCACTGGTGCCTCCTGGCTCCAGATGCGAGACGAGCCGTTCCACTTCGGGAAAGGCCGCGTGCAACTCCTGTTCGAAAGCGGTAGCTTGCTGATGGGCTTGTTGCAGCGTGAGCGACTGATCTACTTCTAGGTGCAGCTCCACCCAGCGCCGGTCGCCATGCTGATACACCTGGATGGCATGGGCACCCAATCCGTGACGGCCTGCTATCGCCCGGACTGCCGCCGAGAACTCTTCCTGTTCCACTACCACCGGTTCCAGATGGACAATGATGTCGGCCGCGGGAAAAATACCGCGTATGGCTTCTTCGACCTGCTGAGAGATATGATGGGCGCGTTCGAACGCTGTACCGCGGTCGACGGCCAGGGTAAGGTCGACGAAGATTTCCGGGCCAGTGCGGCGCATTCTGAGCTGTGTGACTTGCTCGACGCCTGGTACCCGGCTCGTGGCCGTGATCACCTGTCCGCGCCATTCGGCCGGCACGCGGTCCAGTAGGTCGTCGACGGCCTTCTTGCCCAAGTGCCAACATATTACCAAGACGATTGCACAGACAGCCAAGGCGGCCAGGGAATCGGCGTGCGCCAACCAGGGCAGCTCGAGTTTCTCAGCCGCTACCACACAAACCAATCCCAACAGCACGACCAGCGACGACCAGATGTCGGTCGAGAAGTGCAAAGCATCGGCTTCCAAGGCTTGACTGTGATACTTCTCGGCCGCGTGCCTCAATGCTCGGGCACGGGAAAAATCCACCACTATCGACACCAGCACCACCACAAACGCCCAAATGTTCGGCCTGACTTCGCCGGAACCGCCCAGCAGCCGAGCAAGCGCTTCGTAAATTATCCAGCCGCAGGTGATTATCAGCAGTGCTGATTGTGCCAAAGCCGAAAGATTCTCGTACTTGCCGTGGCCGTAAGTATGATCGGCATCCGCCGGGCGAGAGGAAATTCGCACCGCCCAAAGCGTCATCAGCGCTGCCAGCAAGTCCAAGCCGGAGTGCGCTGCCTCAGATAGCAACCCCAAACTGTTGGTCCATAGACCAACACCCAGCTTCATGCCGGTCAGCCCTATCGCGGCTGCGACCGAGGTCAGCGCCACCCAACGTTTTTCTCTGCCTGCGTCCACCAAGTAATTCCATAACAAAGCCCAAACCGGCAGTGGCCCGACGGTGCGGCTCCCGCGGCCCTCCACCGGCCTACTGAAGCATACTTCTCTGATTGCGGAGTGTAAATGGCCGCGGCTTGGGTCGAGTCACTTCACTGTATGTTCAGCACTGGCGAGGCGGCCTTGGCCGCCCCAGCCACCAAAGGGCCAATCAGACAGCCGACCGCAAACCGACATTGGCACCCCCTGGCGGCCCTCAAGCCTTTCTCGGGCTGCACCAGCGGTTCCTTATTTCAACGGCTTATTTCAATAGCTCCGCGCGACTTGCGACTGCCAGTCGAAAGTGGCCAGCGCAAGGTACCGATCATCGATGTGAGCCATGATGCGACCGGCTATCCATCGATCAAGCAGCCGCTTCAACTGGGGTGGATGGATCTGTTGCTGCGTGTCGTATTGGCCGACGAAGCGGCAGATGTTATCCCATGATCGCGCTGTGTCGCAAAACAGATACACCGCCCTTTCCGTCCCCGTCAGACGCCATTGGAACTGCTCGGCCGACGGTCGGGTATCGGTCAGAAGCAACACGCCGTCGGATCGGTCGAGACCATGCAGCACTGCCCTGCCTGCGAGCTGTTGCCACGCTTCGGCGGCGGCTATCAGCGGCGCGGCGTAAACCAGCGGATCGCGGCCGTCGTCATAGTCGTACTCGAAATAATACGCCAGTTGCTGCACGACGTGCTCGGCCAGCGGATACACGAACCGAAAGGCTCGATGCGGACGAACATTCACGATTCCGTACTGCTCGGGATTGCAAAAATACGGCGAGAACCTATCGACGCGCACCCGACCAATCGCCGTGGGCGCAGCCAAATGATATAGTGCAGGCAACAACTCGGCCAAAGCTGCATATTGCTGCGGGTCTTCGCCCGGAAAGCCGTACAACAGGTTCCATTTCACTTCGATCCCGGCGGCGGAGAACCACTTCAGGGCTTGGATGTTCTGGGCCGCAGTGGCGCCTTTGCGTATCTGCCGCAAGATCGCCGTGCTGAAGGTTTCCACGCCCAATTGCGCCGCACGCAGCCCAGCACGCAGCAACTGCTCCACTTGTCGGCGGTCGAGGTTGGTCTTCAGCTCGTAAACGAACTCCAATTCCAGCCGGCTGTTGGCGAGCTGTGGCATCAATGTATCCAGGTAGCGCATGTCGAGTATATTATCGGCAGTATTGACTTTCCTCACCTTGTACCGCGTGGCGAGGAATTCCAATTCTGCAAATGCGCGGGCAGGGCTCTTGCTGCGGAAGCACAACTGTGCCCCGTTCAGGCCGCAAAAGGCGCATTGATGTTTCTGTCCCCACCAGCAGCCGCGCGAAGTCTCGAAGAACAACATCGGCTCGATGTGCGTGCGCAGTGGGCTGCGCTCCAGCCGGGCGAAGTAATCGTCGAAATTCGGATAGGGAATTTCGTCCAGGTCGGCCACCAGCGGCGGGCTGTCAGCTAGGTCATGTGCCAAGGCCGCGATGTTCTCTCTGCCCGCCACTCCCGGCGGCAGTCGCACAGTTTTGCCCTGGGCGAGCTGAGCTGCCACCGACGGCAGTAGGGCGTCGGCGTCGCCCAAGAAGACGTAATCCAATTGCGGGAAGTTTTGCAGCAGTGCCAAGCCCATTGGCCCCTGACAAGCCGCCCCACCAAGAAGCACTTTTATCTCCGGTCGAATGCGTTTGATGCGCTGGGCCAAACACAGCGCGGCCAGCGTCTGCTGGAACGAGGCCGTAAAGCCGACCGCCGCGTAGCGCGACCAGTCGACCGCTGCCGTGCAGTCGTCCAGGAACGGTCGGACTTCGGCTGCCACGCGCAGCAAGTCGCGCCGCTCGTCATCAGTCAGCCGCGGATCGGCGGCCAGCAACACGTCGCGCCAGTAACGGTCGTCGTCGGGAAGTTGCCGCCCGAACAGCTCGCGTGCGAACAACCTTTCGCCACCGAGTACGAAGGCGAAACTGTCGGCTATCCAGTGGTATAGTTCCAGACCTACTCGCTCGGCGAAATCGAAGTTGAAATATGCTACATCGCAACCTATACCCGCGCACCTTAGCTCCGCCTTCAGTAAGCCCAACGCCAGACTGGGCCAGCGCAGATTGGCAAACGGCATATTCACCAACAGCATCCGCATTGGGCACCCTCGCAAGTGGCAGCCAGCTCCTGCAACCACACCCGCCTACATCCAGCTACATGATACAAGCGGCCGCGGCGGCGGGACACTTGCA
>CALLPE010000022.1 GCA_938015445.1 uncultured Pirellulales bacterium | reverse complement strand
CTTGTGCTGTCGGAGCTTGCGGGCCAGCGTGGCGCGGTGTACCTGAAGTGCCCGCGCTGCTTTTCGCTGGTTGAAATCCGCCTTCTGCAATGCCTGCACTATTGCCCAGCGCTCGGCCTGTTTGAGCGTCATGGGCTGTCCCGGCGGAGGCAGACCGGCGGCATCCGCGTCGCTGTAAAGCATGCACAGCAGCTCTTCGGGCGCCAGACCGGTGACGTACAACCTTTCGACCCACGCGGCCAACTCGCGCACGTTGCCCGGCCAGGGATATTGCACCAGAGCGTTGCGTACTTCAGCCGAAAGGGCGATCGGTTGCCGGCGGTAATGGCGGGCGAAAAGCTGGGTGAAGTGCTCCAGCAGCACGGTGATGTCTTCGAGCCGCTCGCGCAGAGGCGGAATGACGATCCGTACGATGTTCAGCCGGTAGTACAAGTCCTGGCGGAACTTCCCCTGGCGAACCATCTCATGCAAGTTGACATTGGTGCCGGCCAGAAAGCGGGTATCGACCTTGACCGGCACCGGTTTGCCGACCGGCATCACCTCTTGCTCTTGGATCACGCGCAGCAGCTTGGGTTGGAGGTTGAGCGGGATGTCGCTCACTTCGTCCAGAAACACCGTGCCCCCGTTGGCCGTGCGAACCACGCCCAGCATGTCCTGCTCGGCCCCGGTGAACGCCCCACGCACGTGCCCGAAAAACTGGCTTTCGAACAACGACTCGCTGATACCGGCGCAATTGACGGGGATGAACGGTTGGTTGCGTCGGGGACTATGGGCGCAGATATAGCGCGCCACCAACTCCTTGCCTGTACCGCTTTCGCCCTCGATCAGCACGCAACAGTCGCTGGCGGCGACATTGTCGGCCAACCGAAGCACTTCGCGGATTTGGCGCGAAACGCCTACGATCGTGGGAACACTGACCGAATCGCCCACGGCCTAGTTCACTCGACGGGTTACTATCGGCGGCTGCCGGACCTCGGTGCCCAAGGCTGCCGCTCCCTACAACGCTGCCTCCGGAAAAACCACAGACCTGCTGTCTACGCCAAGCAGGAAGATCATGCCGCTTGCTTAACAGCTTATTCGAGCGTCCCCTTCAGCCGCTCGGCGAAATCTACCGTAACTATTTCAACCAATTTGTCAACGATTTGGGAAACAAAGGTATGTCGGGGAATGCGGATTTTGGTGGTTGCATACCCTGCCGTTGCGTGATCTTCTGCGCCTATTTACAAGTTTTGAGTCGCACACGGCCCGTTTTTTAGCCTAATCGACACAAGGGGATTTTCAACTGCTGATTGTCAAAATTTTGCGCGCATGTCGGCTGTTCACCGGCGATTATCCCCGCCAGCGGTATAAGGAAGCAGCCGGTGGTCGTAGTTGTTCTCCCGATCGTACGTCATGGGGCGACAAATCGCTAGACAACCCGATTGGAGGTAGCCGTTACACGCATGGCGGGGCATCAGCATCTGTGGCTGGACAGCAGCAACAGTTAGGCGGCGCGATGGCTGCGGCGGACTGGACGGCTTTAGTCGATCCAGCCACCGCCGAGAACTTGATCGTGCTGGTAGCACACAACGGCCTGACCGGGCGTTACAGCGTAACAAGGTTCCAGGAAGCGGACGGCCATTTGTCGCTCCCCCAGCGGTGTGACTACCGCATTCAGGGCAGGACTGCGGTAGCGAATCTTGACTTTGCAAGCAAGCTCGCCAGGGGGAGGCGTTATCAACCAATTGACATCTGAGGCGGTCAATTGGTTGCGGGCCAGTTGTTGTTTGTCGCCGATTACTACCCGGCGCGACTCGGCCTCGATCCGCACCACGTATTGCCGTCGGCCAAGAGCGACTCCCAGCCCTTTGCGCTGCCCAATGGTGAACCGCTCCACGCCCTGGTGATGCCCCAGCAAGCGTCCCGTGGCGTCGACTATTTCCCCGGAGGTGTCTAACGCTGGCCGGCGCTGCCTGACCAGCCGCCAGTGAGCGCCCTTTGGGGCGAAGCAGATTTCCTGGCTATCGGGCTTTTGGGCTACAGACATGCCCAGCCGCTGTGCAAGACGGCGCACTTCGGTCTTGGTCAATTCCCCCAACGGGAACCTCAGGCGTGGCAGCAAGTCGCGCTGCACGCCGAACAGCACGTATGACTGATCCTTGTGCTTATCGACGGCCCGAAACAGCCCCAACTGCCCATCCGCACAGACCATCAGCCGCGCGTAGTGCCCGGTGGCCACCAGCTCCGCCCCTATCGCGTTGGCGTACTCGAAGAGCTTGCCGAACTTCAGCCAGGTGTTGCACTTGATGCACGGATTGGGCGTACGACCGGCGGCGTACTCGTCCACGAAGTAATCCACGAGCCGCTCGAATTGCTGCTCGAAGTTCAGCACGTAAAGCGGAATTCCCAGCCGATCAGCCACGCGGCGCGCGTCGGCGGCGTCGGCAGCCGAACAACACCCCTGGCCAGTTGATGCGGTTGCCGACGAGGCCAGTTTAGCGGAAGGGGCGCTGCCGCCTTCGGTGGGGCTAGCGCACCGAGCTGTGCAATGCTGATCCGTGTAATGCACAGGGGATGGATGCTGCGACTCTGGGGATGGATGCCGCGACTCAGGGGATGGATGCTGCGACTCAGGGGAGGGGTACTGCGGCACGTCGATCCCGTGGCGCATGAAAACGCCGATCACTTCGTGGCCCTGCTCGCACAGCAGCCAGGCTGCTACGCTGCTGTCGACGCCGCCGGACATCGCCGCAATAACCCGCCCCATTTTCGCACCACCAGTTTCGCCGCGAGGTTGTCTTTAGCTGCCGCGCTGCTTGGTGCTGGCTGCAATCACTGTGCGCATCTGTGCCTGACCAACTCGAGCTTGTTTGCCGGCCGGACAGAGCGGCGTACCACCCATGCGCAGCGCGCAGGTTGCTAACTACGGTGTGGTATCTTGCTACTCATGATAAGTGGCATCTTGCTATTCATGATAAGTGGTATCTCGCTATTCATGATAATATGCCAGCCTGCCAAGACGCCTTCCCCCTGCGGCGGGGAAACGGTACAATTGTTGTTGGCAAAAGGGGGCAATAGTTAGATTCTTTCGGCAGTCGAGCCGAGGCGCGAAGCCGGCAAACCACTGTTTCGCAAAATCATCGGAAGAGCGACCGTATGGAGCGCGAACTTGTCGATAAGGCCGAGGGCATCCGCCACCGCATTCTTCAACTGCGGGACTCCCTTTGACTACGCCGGCAAGAAAGCCCGCGAAGCACAGCTTGAAGAGCAAATGGCCGCGCCCGGTTTCTGGAACGACCAAGAGCGTTCTCGGGCGGTGGTGGCTGAATTGAAGTCGCTGCGGGCGATCCTGAAGCCGATGGAAGCTGCAATCAAATCGGCCGACGATCTGGCGGCAATGGTGGAAATTGCCCGCGAAGACCCCGACTTCGCCGCCGAATTGCCCACCGAAGTCGAACGCCTGGACAAACTGGTCGAAGAGCTGGAGCTGAAGGGGCTGCTCAACGGCCCGCACGACGCCTGCGACGCCCTGCTGACCATCAACGCCCGCGACGGCGGCACCGACGCCAACGACTGGGCCGAGATGCTGCTGCGGATGTATCTGGCTTGGGCCAAAGACCACGGTTACGAGACCGAGCTGCTCGACCGCCAGGACAACGAACAGGCCGGCATCAACAGCGCCACGATCGCCATTCGCGGGCCGATGGCCTACGGCTACCTTAAGGGCGAAAGCGGCATCCACCGGTTGGTGCGGATTAGTCCTTTCAACGCAGAAGGCAAACGGCAAACCAGCTTCGCCGCCGTGGACGTCTCGCCGGACTTGCCCGACGAAATCGAAGTGGAACTGCGCGAAGAGGACATCGTCGAGCAGGTTTATCGGGCCAGCGGTCCCGGCGGACAGCACGTCAACAAGACCTCCAGCGCCGTGCGGCTGCTGCACGTGCCTACAGGGGTAACCGTCTCGTGCCAGAGCGAGCGCAGCCAGCACCAGAATCGGGCAATGGCCCTGAAGATGCTGCGCGCCCGGCTGGCCCGCATCGAAGAAGAAAAACGCGAAGCCGAACAAGCCGCCAAATACAAGCAGATGCCGAAGACCGGCTTCGGCGCGCAGATTCGCAGCTATTTCCTCCACCCCGAGCAGCGCGTAAAGGATACTCGCACCGGACACATGGTGGGCAGCTTCCACAGCGTGCTGGACGGCAACATCCAAGATTTTCTGGACGCTTACTTGCGCTGGCGGGCTTCGGGCAACAAGAACTAGCCAGCGCAACTCGCATCTTCGCCAAACTGACAATTGCCTGCTGTTGACTTTCGCCGGGGCAGCTTTCAAACTGAAGCACGGCGTTTCAAAGTTCCGCCCGGCGGAAGTCTTGCTTTGTGGCCTCGATCCGACGCGCCGTAACATTGGTCCGACACCACTAGTACCGGAGCATCCCACTATGGCAGTCAATACCGCACGAGCCTGCCAGCGACGACAGTTCATCACCGCGGCTGCCGGCGCAAGCGCTGCCGTGGCCGCCGCACCGTATGTGATAACTTCGACCGCACTAGGTGGCGAAGGCAAACCGCCGGCCAGCGAGCGGATCGCCGTGGGTTTCATCGGATTGGGTGGCCACGGCATCGACCGCAACCTGCGCGGCTTCCTGGCCCAGCCCGACGCCGTACCTGTCGGCCTGTGCGACCCGGACAAGAATCGCATCGAGGCCGCGCTGGCCGTGTGTCGGCAGAGTCGGGGACAGCAATTCACCTGTCCGATGACCCAGAATTGGCTGGAAGTGATCGCCCGACCCGACGTCGACGCGGTGATGATCTCTACGCCCGACCACTGGCACACGCCGATGTCGCTGGCGGCCATCCGCGCCGGAAAGGATGTAATTTGCGAGAAGCCCACCTACTGCATCGCCGAAGGCCGCCTGCTGGCCGATACCGTAAAACGTTACGGCGCGGTATTCCAGACATCGACCGAGGACCGCTCCATCGCCATCTATCACCGCATGGCCGAGCTGGTGCGCAACGGGCGGATCGGCAAGTTGCAGCGGATATTGGTGAGTTTACCTGCCGGGCCGCATAACCCCGGCAATCCGCAGCCCAAACCCGTCCCGCAAGGACTCGATTGGGACCTGTGGCTGGGGCCTGCGCCGTGGAAACCCTATCGTGAGGGACTGCACATGTTCCACTGGCGATGGAACCGGGATTACTCTGGTGGAAATCTCACCGACTGGGGAGCACACCAGCTCGATACCGCCCAGTGGGCCAACGACACCGAGCGCACCGGGCCGGTAGAAGTCGAGGGCACAGGCAAGCGGCACGAGTCGGGCCTGTACGACGTGTTCTACGAGTATCATCTTGTGTACCGCTACGCCAACGGCGTGGAACTGCGCGTCGATAGCGGCGGCACCGGACTGCGCTTCGAGGGAACCGAAGGCTGGTTGGGCAACGACGGCTGGTGTCAGCCCATCAAGGCCAGCAACGAAAAGATACTCACCAGCGTCATCGGTCCGGACGAGATACATCTTTTCACCTGCCCGGCAGGCGAACATCGCAACTTCCTCGATTGCGTCAAGAGCCGCCGCGATCCGTATTTCCCTGCCGAGTTCGGTCACCGCGTGTCCACCATTGCCCACCTGGGCAACATCGCCATGGAACTGGGCCGCAAGCTCCGTTGGGACCCGGTGAAAGAGGAGTTCATCGGCGACGATACGGCCAACCGCATGCGCGGCCGCACCATGCGCGAACCGTGGCAGTTGTAAGCCGCCGCGGGTGAGGCGATAGCGCGCCGAGTCAAAGGCTCTAACAAAACGACCTTTCCTGGCACTGTACGCCTAGCACGGTGGCTAACCAAAGCTTTTCGGGGTTCTGTTTTGGTAGAGCCTCCAAGAGCCGGGGGCTTGCGCTTCCGGCTCGGATGGGGCGTTGGCTACTCCTGCGGGGCGGATTCATTCTGGCATACTCGCCCGGCGCGACAATTTGCTTGCTTACTTTTGCAACGCGGGTACATCCGCGCTCACGCTTCCGGCCAGCAGGTGGCTTCGCGTATTGCCCGATACATCGCCAGGATGTTGGCCGTGGGGGTGATCGGCTGGAGGTTGTGGCACGGGGCGCAAATCCAGCGGGCGTGGCGGTAGATTTCCACGCTCTGGCGCACCTCTTGGATCACGTCCTCGACGGTTCCGAACGGCAGGGTGTGCTGGTTGTCGATCGAGCCGTGAAAGACCACGTGTCGGCCGAAGTCGCGCACCAGCGCTTCCCGCTCCATGCCCGCGGCGCGCCACTGAATTGGATTGAGCACCTCGATGCCCACTTTGTCGATCAAGTCGGGCAAGAAAGGGCGTATCGCGCCATCGGAGTGGTACATCACATGGATGCCGAAGCTGCGCGCCAGTTCGGCCATTTTGATTTGACCGGGCAGCAGGAACCGGCGGTACATTTCCAGGCTCATCAGCGGGCCGCGCTGCGTGCCCAGGTCTTCGGCCACATAAGTCAGGTCGATGCGTCCGCGGCCGGCGACGAACATCCGTCGGTGGTACTCCCAGTAGAAATCAAGAATGCGGCCCAGGATAGCGTCGGCCAGCCGGGGACGCAGTGCCAGGTCCTCCATCGCCTGCTCCAGGCCCCGCATGTATCCGTAAAGCAGAAACGGTTCGTAGCAGCCGCAGTGGATCGGGCGGTAGCCGTCGTCTTTTTCCAGTGCCTGTGTGATAGCCGCGTAATCGAACTGGTTGGGGTCGGGCCAGCCGAAGGAGTGAACATCGGCGGGCGACTGGGCGCTGGCCAGCGGATGCCAGCACGGCTCGTCGTACGCACCGGCCCCATAATCCGCCTTGCGATAACGCACACCCCACATGTCGGCCTGTGGATCGTGCGGATGGTGCGGCAGCTTCCAAGGGGCGGAGACGAACCGCCGGGCGTCGATCTGTAGCTTGCGGTATAGGGATTCCTCGGCGGGGCAGTCCAGCTCGCCGAGTAGCCGGGCAGTGACCTCCGACGTAGCCTGATAGTCGCTAGGGATGCAATCCGCCTGCCTGCCGGCCAGCAGTGCCAGCCAACGTTCGCGTGGGGTCATCTGCCGCGACATGGACTTACAGTTCCAGGGGCAGTCTGACCGGCCGGCCGCCCTGGGCGATCGACCGGTCGATGGCGATGCACACCTCGTGGGTCTTGTAGGCGTCGGCCACGTTGCAGTGCGATTCCCGCCCTTGTAGGATGCAATCGACCAGGTGGCTCATTTGGGCGTCGAAGGGATGATGGTCCACCGCGGCGGAGTCGGGGAGGATGGTCTGCATGGTGCTCCAGCCGGTTTGTGCTGGTAGCAGTCGCTTGGACCAGATGCGATTGTCGCGCAGCGTACCTTCGGTGCCGGCCAGGTCGATGTTGAAGGTGTAAGGCATTTCGGCGTCGAACAGGGCCGAGGTCTTGCCGATCGTGCCGTCGGCGAAGCGCAAGATTGCCACCACGTTGGCCGGATACTCGAACTTGCCCTTCTTGTTGTTGGCAAAGGCCGACACTTCGGCTACTTCCAGCCCGGTCAGGTAGCGGATGGCGTCCACGGCGTGGCAGCCGCCGGTGAGCATGGTGCTTGCGCCGCTGGCCAGCGTGTGGCCCCATTCCCAACCGGTCCACGATTCGCCTAGTCCGTGCCAGTAGTCGATCTCCACGTAGAACAGCTCGCCGATGGCCCCGGCGGCCAGCAGCGACTTGAGATTGAGTATCAGCGGATTCCAGCGCAGCACGAAGCTGACCAGGCTGCGCACGCCGGCCCGGGCCACTGCCTCGCGCAGGGACAGGTTTTCTTCCATCGAGATGCACATGGGCTTTTCGATCATCAAATGTTTTCCGGCGGCGGCGGCTGCGATGGCTTGCGGCGTGTGGACATGGTTCGGGCCGCTGATGTTGACGATATCGACGCGCGGGTCGGCCAGCACGGCGTCGAAACTGTCGGCCACTTCGCAATCCAGATGCAGCTTATCGACCAGCCGCTGGGCGCTTTCCCGGCGGCGACTGGATACCGAGACAATGCGGCAGTGCGGGTTCTTCAGCCAGCTTGCCGCATGTGCGTATGCCACTTTGCCCACGCCATGAATCGCCACGCCGAGTTTGCCGTCGATCATGTGAACTGTTCCTGCCGGTCGGTTGTGCGCTGGGCCAGTCTGCTCCGGCGCCGGTTTGGCACCCCGGTCGGCTGCCGGTTAAGCCGTCAATTGCGCTAATGATTAAGCCCTAAATTGCGCTAATGATGTTGCCTTGATAGGTGCTGGTTGTCAATCACTGTGGCTGCTGGGGCCGGGGTTGCTGGGATCAGAAACGCCCTCTAAGTCGGGAAAACGGAACAAAGCGAAAATCGGCAAACTATTGCTAAACCGCGCGGCGCGGATTATCTTCCATAGCGCCCAACCAACTCTTGTCAGGACCAACTGTCATGAACCAGATACAACATCGCGCTAGTAGCGAGGCGGTGCTTTCCCGCCGCAGTTTTTGCCGTCGTGCGGCCGCGACGCTGGCGGTGCCTTACGTTATTACTGGCACGGCGTTGGGCGCTGCCAACCGTGCGCCTGCCAGCGAGCGGATCGTGATGGGCACCATCGGCACCGGCCCGCGCGGCATGGATAACATCAACAACTTCCTGGCCAACCCGGACGTGCAGATGGTGGCCGTCTGCGATGTGCGCGGCCAGCGCCGTAAAGCGGCCAAAGCGGCCGTTGACAAGTACTACGGCAACCAGGACTGTGCGGCGTACATCGACCTGCGGGAGCTGCTGGCACGCAGCGACATCGACGCCGTGATGATCGCTACCGGCGATAACTGGCACACGATGGCATCGATCCTGGCTGCCCGGGCCGGAAAGGATATCTACTGCGAAAAGCCGATGTCGGTTGTGCTGGGCGAGGGGCGCGTGCTATGCCAAACCATGCAGCGCTACGGCGTGATTTTCCAGTGCGGCACGCAGCGGCGGAGCATCGCCCGGTTCCGCTTCGCCGTGGAACTGGCGCAGACGGGAAAGTTGGGCCAACTGAAGACGCTGTACGCCGAGAAATCGCCCGACTGGTTCGGCGGTTTCCACGAAAAAACGCTTCCCCCGGAGCCGGAGCCGCCCCGGGAAGTATTCGACTGGAACCTGTGGCTCGGACCAGCCGCCTGGCGACCTTACAATCCGAAGTACGCGGAGAGGAACTTTTGGGGTGGGCACCGCGATTTTTCCGGCGGAATGATAACCGAATGGGGTAGCCACACCGTCGACCTGTGCCAATGGGCCAACAACGCCGACGATACCACCCCGGTAGAGTTCGAGCCGGCCCAAGGCACCATCATCGCCCATTACGCCAACGGCGTGAAGCTGGTCTTCGAGGAAGGCGTCTGGCCGCTGCACGTGCGATTCGTGGGCACCGAGGGGGAGATTTACGTCGATGACGACGGCAACATGCGCTCCAAGCCCGAGTCGCTGCTGGCCGGTCGCAAGTTCGACAAAGGCTATCCCCAGGCCAACCACGTGCGGAACTTCCTGGATTGCGTCAAGAGCCGGCAGCGGCCTATCGCACCGGCCGAAGGCGCGCACCGTGCCAATTCCACCTGCCAGATAGCGAATATATGCATGTTGTTGGGCCGCCCGCTGCGGTTCGATCCGCAAACAGAAAAGTTCGTCGGCGACCCCGAGGCCGACCGCATGTTATGGCGCGCTTACCGGCCGCCGTGGCGTTTAGTGTGATCGGGCAAGCGGCTTCGGCTGTAAAGCCATCGCTTAAGGACCGCACCGACTTATAACCGCACCGACAGCTAACCACGCTAACCACACCGAAAGCACTTCATTACCGACAACACCTAACTGCCGCAGAGTGCACTGTGTCAGTTACGGTGTGGCTAGCACGCTGACACTTTGGTTTGCGTTGTCGTGGGTACGCTAGCACTGGGCAACCAGCACGGCGTTGCCAACGCTCGACTGAGAAAGGGGTTTGAGCATGAAACAGCAACCAGCGATCAAACGGCGTCGGTTCATCCGGCAGGTGGCCGGATTGGCCGGTGCGGCCTTGGCCGTGCCGTACTTCGTCCCCGGCGGCGCACTGGGGGCCGACGGCCGGCCCGTACCCAGCGAGCGCGTGACCGTGGGCAAGATCGGCTGTGGCGGGCAGGGTACCGGCCTGGGGGGCGTGGGCGGGCAGGTGGTGGCCGTGTGCGACGTGTGGAAAGACCGCCGCGAGCGGTGGGCCAAACGAGCCAATTGCCAGGCCTATGCCGACTTCCGCGAGATGCTCGCCCGCGACGACATCGATGCCGTGTGCGTCGCGTCCACCGATTGCTGGCACGTGCATCACACCGTCGCCGCGGCAAAAGCCGGCAAAGACGTGTACTGCGAAAAACCGTTGGGCGTGTGCATCCGCGAAGACCAGATCTGCCGCGACGTGATCCGCCGCTACGATCGGGTGTTCCAGTACGGCACGCAGCAGCGCAGCAGCGCGCATTTCCGCTTCGGCTGCGAACTGGTGCGCAACGGGTACATCGGCGAAGTAAAGGAGCTGGTGGTTTATGCCCCGGACAGCCATCCCGGCGGATCGCTAGCCCCGCAGCCGGTACCCGAGGGCCTGGACTACGATATGTGGCTCGGCCCTGCCCCGTGGCGACCGTACTGCGGACAAGCCGTCGGCGGCGACGCCTGGTGGCACGATTACGATTATGCCATCGGGTTTATCGCCGGGTGGGGGGCGCACCCGCTGGACATTCTGGTCTGGGGATACGACGTTCACAAGGCCGGACTGTGGGAAGTCGAAGGCACGGCCCACATACCCACCACCGGACGCAACAACGTGGTGATGAAGTGGAACTGCACGCTCCGCTTCGGCAACGGAGTGAAAATGACCTTCCGGCCCGGCGGTGATTACACGCAGTTTATTGGCACGGAGGGGTGGGTGGGGCTATCGCGCGGCGGCGATCGCATCAAGGCCGAGCCGCCTTCGCTACTGACGGTCAAACTGAAAGACAGCGACATCCGGCTGGTGGAAAGCCACAACCACGGCGGCAATTTCGCCGAGGCGGTCAAGGCCCGGCGCGACCCGGTCAGCAATATCGACGACGCTGTCCGCAGCGACATCATTAGCCATGTGTGCGACATTGCTATCCGTTGCGGTCGCAAGGTAATATGGGATCCGGTGAAAGAACAATTTATCGGCGACGAGCAAGCCACGCGGATGATGACCCGCGCATGGCGCGAACCGTGGAATCTGCTCAAGGCAGTATAGGGGCCGCGGTGGGTGGGCTGCTGCCGTCGGCGGTGCTGAAGGGCGGCTGCCGTTCGGCAATTGGCCAAAAAGTAGGGTATGAAGCAGAGTTTCTTGCAACGCTGAAGCGCTACCCGCCGGCGACTGCGCCAACGTTTGACTTGTGGTAGATCGACGATATTTCGGCGTACCTTTACCGCGCGGAGTTGCTTTTGCGCATTGCGTCGTTTACTGCATTGCTTTGTTTGGTCAAGTGATCGGCACTTTGTAATCAGATAAGGAGAACATGCGATGTTGAGGCAACTGTTGGTGGCAGTCGGGCTGATGGCGGCGCTATGCGGTGCCGGCATTTCGACACTTGCAGCCGACGATTCCCTGGACAAGGCATTCGAGGCACTAAAGGCTTACGACTGGGGTAAAGAGCGTGCGCCGCTCAGGCCGCTGGAAGAAGCTGTAGCGGCTGCCGGAAAAGATGCGGCTTTGGCTAAAGCGCTAGAAAAGAAACTAGTAGAGCTGCTGAAGTCCGACGTGTCGCAGGCGGCCAAGGACCAGATTTGTCGCCAGCTCAGCCTGGTAGGCTCCGCCGACTGCGTGCCGGCGGTGGCCGAACTGCTGCCGGACGAAAAACTATCGCACATGGCCCGCTATGTGCTGGAACGCATCCCCGCGCCCGAAGCATCCAAAGCCCTGCGCGAAGCACTTGGCAAGACTAAAGGCGTGCAGAAGGTGGGCGTGCTCAACTCGCTGGGCGTAAAGCGGGACGCCGAGAGCCTACCGGCCATCGTGCCGCTGCTGGCCGACAGCGACCCGCAGATCGCCGCCGCGGCTGCCGCCGCGCTAGGCGCCATCGGCACCAGCGAAGCCGCCAAGGCCTTGGCCGACTTCCAGGGCAAAGCCCCGGAGGCTCTGAAACTGGCTGCCGCCGATGCCTATTTGGCCTGCGCCGAAGCGCTATTGGCCGCCGGCAAAAAGGCCGAAGCCTTAGCCATTTACAAGGAATTGACCAAGTCCGAGATCAGACACGTCAAACTGGCCGCTACGCGCGGCATGATGAGCGTGATGGGCAAGAAGCAGTGATCCAAGCGGCAGCATTGGGCTCTGCGTGTGTTGTCAATATCGCCCACAGGCGTCTGCCGGGGATGTCCGGTAGCTGATTTAACGGCTCGGGTGCTTTAGCGCCGGCTGCTATCGGGCCGACTGCTACCGCGCCGTGTGCTACAATTGCCCAAAGGCCCTGCACGCGCCGTGCACGCTTGGTTCCGTCGGCTGACTGTAGGCCGGCGGCCCAGGGCAACACAGCAATGTCTCACGTCGTGGGTCGAAACTGTCAGCCTGTAGTCAGGCTGCAATTTGTATCGGAGCAACTGCCTTGAAACGTATTGCGGTATTGTTGATTGCAGGATGTGTCGGCTTGTTGGGGAATTGTTGGGTCGCTGGGCCATCGGCTGCCTTCGGGGCCGATGACGAAGCGGTGGATTTGATCATCGGCCTGCTGGGAGAAGCAGACCGCGACATGCGGGCTTTGGCTTTCCAGCAGATACGTGAAGAAGTGCCGGGTGCAGACGCCACCAAAAAGTTCGTCGCCGCTTTGCCCAAATTACCGCCGGAAGTGCAGGCCGGGCTGCTGGAAGCCCTGGGCGACCGCGGCGACCCCACGGCTAAACCGGCCATTGTTGAGGCGCTGGGGTCAAAAGAGCCAGCGGTGCGGGTATCGGCGCTAAAGGCCCTGGGACCATTAGGCGGAGCCGAAGATGTGCCGCTGCTTGCGCATTGGGCTGCCTCGGGGGCCGAGCCTGAAAAGAAAGCCGCCCGGCAAAGCCTGATTCGGCTGCGCGGCGAAGGCATTAACAAGGTCATCGTGGCGGCGATGGAAAAGGCCCCGGCGGCGCAACGTGCAGTGCTGCTATCTGCCTTGGCCGGACGCAACGCCGTTGACGCGCTTGCGGTGATCGTCCGGTCTCTGAATGACGCAGATGGAGCGGTCCGCTTGGCGGCCATCGGTGCGTTGCGAGCACTGGCCAGCGCGGAACAGGCACCGGCGCTGGCAGCCGCCGTCTGCCGAGCGCAAGAACCAGCCGAGCGGCAAGCGGCTGAGCTGGCTCTGCTATCGTTGGCAAGCCGGCAGCGCGAGAAGATCGCCCCGGCAGTGTTGGAGGCTTTGAAAACTGCCGAGCCACCGGCTAAAGCGGCACTACTGCGCGTTTTGGCTCGAACTGGCAGTGCGGAGGCGTTGCCCGTGATCGTCGCCGGCTTGAAAGACCCGCAACAACCGGTGCGCGACGAGGCGGTGCGCCTGCTGGCCGCGTGGCCCGATGCCGCCGCGGCGCCCCACTTGCTTGCGCTGGGACAACAAACCGACAACCTGCGCGATCAAGTGTTGGCCATCCGCGGACTGGTGCAGTTGGGCAGTCCGGTAGGAAAGAAACCCGCCGATCTGGAGCTGCTTGCCGCAGCACTGCGACTATCGAAGCGGACGCAAGAAAAGCGTCTGGTGCTCGGGGCGCTGGGAATGGCGGCCGACGCGAAGGCCGTCGGTCTGATCGCTCCCCTGTTGGACGACGCCGACCTGGTGGAAGAAGCAGCCCTTGCCGCCGTCCACGTGGCCGAAAAAATTAAAGACGGTACCAAGGGCGAGGTCCGGACCGTGCTGGAGCGTGTGGTGCACAAGTCGGCCAACGCCGAGACTGTCGAGCGGGCAAAGAAGCTTTTGTCTTCGCAATAAGGGGCTGTTTGTGCGCGCCGATCGTGCCGGCGAGCGATCACGTATCGGCAAACCACATCAGCCGATCCGCCGAAATTGTAAGCCAAAGTTGAAGCCACAATTGACAAAGTTTAGTTAGCCCTGGGGTGAGAAAATGGCGTATCGCTTGAAACCGCTTAACCGCTTGATGGTGCTGGCCGCATTGGTTGGCGGCATGCTTGCAATTGGCCTTTTGGTACAGATTGCAGTACAGGCCGGCGAGTCGGCCACAACCGACAAAGCACCGGCCGGCAAATTGGTGCCGATCGACATCGTGCTGCCGCAGCCGGCCTTCCGCGGCACTCCGGTACCGCTGAAAGAACCGCACGTCGAGAAACCGACCGGCAAACCCCGGCCGCCCTTCCTGGCACCGGTAGGTACGGTGAATCTGGCCCGAGGCAAGCCGGTGCGGTCGAGCGACCCCATGCCTGCTGCCGGAGAACTGGATTTCGTGACCGACGGCGACAAGGAGGCTTCCGACTTCGGTTACCTGGAGCTTCGCCCGGGGAGCCAATGGGTACAAATAGACCTGGGCGAGCGGGCGACGATCTATGCCGTGGTAATATGGCATAACCATTCCGAGGCCCGCGTGTACCGCGATGTGATCGTGCAAATCAGCGACGATCCGGATTTCGTGGAGTTCACCACCGTTTTCAATAACGATTATGATAATACATCGGGGCAAGGCATCGGGCGCGACTTGGGCTACGTCGAAACGTCTGAAGGAAAGCTGATCGATTGCCGGGGCGTCGAAGGTCGCTACGTCCGCCTGTGGAGCCGAGGCAACCACATGGACGACAAAAATCATTACGCGGAAGTGGAAGTGTACGGCCGGCCGGTTAAGTAATTGCCGCCGCACCGGTGCGATTCGCGCTGCGGCCACTTCTACGACTGCGCGGCAATCGGTTGCCCGGGCCGTCCATCGAGCGTCGGCCGTGCCGTTGGCCGAGTCCCCCGGCGTAAACGTCGCTGACTCGGTCGGGCGCCGCGCCCAGACGCCGCCAGCGCCGCTCGGCCCAACTGCGACCGCTTGCTTGCGGGAAGCAAAAGGTTGAATCGCACAAGAGTATTTGGCGTGGGCATGGTCTTCGGCGCGGTGCTGTTGGGCGCTGCCGGTCTGCGACTGGCCCAGCTCGAAAATCGCCCCATGCACTGCGACGAGGCCGTCCATGCCGTCAAGTTCGGCCTGTTGCTGGAAAAGGGCCAGTACCGCTACGATCCGCACGAGTTCCACGGCCCGACGCTCAACTACGCTACACTGCCGATAGCTTGGCTTTGCGGCGCACGCAGTTTGCCCGACATCACCGAGCGCCACCTTCGCACAGTCGCTGCACTGTTCGGCCTGCTGCTGGTCGTCATGCCGCTGGGGCTGCGCCGTGAGCTTGGAGCGACCGCATGTCTTTCTGCCATGCTGCTGACGGCCATTTCGCCGGCGATGGTCTTTTACAGCCGCTATTACATCCAGGAGATGCTGCTGGTTGCATTCAGCTTTGCAGCGATTATTGCTTTGTGGCGGCTTCGGGCGGCTTGGCAATTCCGGCCGGATGGTTCCGCAGTATGGCTAAGTGCGGTGCCAGCCTCAATCGAGCGTCCCCACTTCAGCCCGGTCAGCCGGAAAGCAATCCTGTGGCTCGTAGTACTGGCCCTTTGCCTGGGACTGATGCACGCTACCAAGGAGACTTGCGTAATCGCCCTTCTCGCCATGGTAGTTGCGGCGGTGGTCGCTTTGCCCGAGGTGCGCCGGCTCGGTCTGCGGCGACTGACCGCGGCGGCAGTCGTCGTACTGTTCGTAGCAGCAGGAGTTTCCGCCCTGCTGATGTCGGGCTTCGGCCAACACCCTCAAGGTGTGCTCGATTCCTATGCCACATATCTGACCTACTTTCGCCGCGCCGGCGGGGCGGGCAGCGAAGGCCCCCACGTCTATCCACCGTGGCAATACTTGCGCTGGCTGCTAGCCTGGCGGGGGCCAGGCGGCGCAGTGTGCAGCGAAGCGCTCATCGCCCTACTGGCTGCCGTGGGCATAGGGGCCGCACTGGGGCGATTCGGAGTGAACCATATCCAACTGGCTGCTGCGCGCTTCTTCGCCGTGTACACGATGCTGATGACGGCAGCCTACGCAGCAATCCCATACAAGACCCCTTGGTGCGCGATTGGTTTTTTGCACGGGCTGATAATGCTGGCCGCACTAGGCGCGGCGGCATTGCTAGGTGTGTTGCGCCACGCCACCGGCAAGATCGCGCTGGCGGTGGCATTACTGGCTGCCGCCGGGCAATTGACTTGGCAGGCATATCGGGCGAGCTTCGTTTGGCCGGCGGATCCGGACAATCCGTACGTGTACGCGCACACTAGTCCGCAATTGTTGGAACTGGTAGCTGAGGTGCAGCGAATAGCCGAACGTTCAGGGTTATCGACTGAATTGTACGTTCAGGTGATCTGCCCGGAAGACGATTACTGGCCGCTGCCGTGGTATCTGCGGGAGTACCGTCGCATTGGCTGGTACGGTCAGCCTCCCGACGCCCCGCCCGCGCCGCTTATCATCACCCAGCCGGAGATGGAAGAAGCAGTCGTCGAGTACGTGTATACCTGGCCTAAACCGGGCGAGCGATTCCAGTACGTCAGGGCCGGTCCAGCGGCAGAACAACCGCTCGGCTGGGAGCTGAGGCCGAATGTGTTTCTGGCGATGTACTTGCGGCGTGAGCTGTGGGAACTGACTTTTGGGGATTCACGCCCGTGACTCTTTTGGCTCCGCCGGCCAACAACCGGCCGACGCAGCGAGTTACGACGGCCCGCCGCCAACCCCCCGCCGGCCATTCGGTGGATGAACTGGCATGGTAGCCGGGTGAAGTCGCGTTGTCGGGGGATGAAGCAGCTTCGTCGGCGTATGATGCTGCCTATTGGGTCGATGAATTTGCGTCTCCGGCGGGTCGAGTGGCGCCGGACGGACTGGGGAGACTTACGGGCGGGCCATGGGCAGCGCCTTTGAGGGGTGTTCGGCTGCGGTGCAGATGTATTTTTGGGCTACCGGTGATATTTCTGCGCGACTGGCAAGCGGATGTATCTTTGCGCGCTACTGGTAATTGCCGGCTATATCGATTATTTTGGTGTAAAAGCGGCGCTGGCGTCGTAATGGCGCTAGGGGTGTGCGCCTGCTTGTTGTAGGGATCTTGGCGCTTCTGACCAAGGTGCCGAGGCAAAATAGTTCATCTGCCGCTAGCAAGACCGCCGGTCGTGGGAGTCCTGCGGCCCGGCTGTCGGCGAACGACCTCGCCCGGGAGGTGGTAATGGCCCGTAAAGTTCTCAATCGCAAACAGTTGCGCGAGGAAGCGGAAACGGCCGAGCGCGCACAAAAGGCGAAGAAAACCACCAGCTCCAAGCAGCAGGCTGCCGGCAAGGAAGCCGCCAGCAAGCCGAAGCGCAAGAGTCGCGCTAAGGCAGTGGCGGAAGTACGCCTAAAGGCCTTTTGGGTGGTATTCAACCAGTCGTTAAAACGAGTAGCGCTTTTTGAATACGCGCAGCGAGCGCAGGCCGAGAAGAAGGCCGAAGAACTTACCCAGTCCAGCAAAAGTCCGCATTTTGTGCAATTGGTCAAGGAGGTCATTCAGGAGCAGTAGCCATGTGTCGCCTGATTTCGGCTTTGCCCGTCAGATTTGGCCTGTGGGGCGATGTGCGGCTGGCGTGCAGTCTTTTGCAGGTGGCGCTGGCTGTTGTGCTGATGGCCGGCGGATGCAAAGAGCCTGCGGAGCAAGTCGCTACGGGCGAAAAAAAGCTTCCGCAACCGCAAAAGGAACAGTTGCCTGAATTGGACGAGCCGTTAGGGCCTTACGACGACGGCCGGGTGCAGATTGCTTCGCCAAAAGGCTGGTACCGCGATCCGCGCAGCAGCGACTACGTGGTCCGCTATCGCATCGACCGCAAGCAGCGGCTGCCGGCAATAGTGGTTACAGCCGAAGATTTTGAAGCCGTTCCGGACACCACCCGCTCCAACGTTCAGGAGTTCTGCAAGCACGTGGCGGCCGCGCTGGAAAAGGCCGACAAGAAAAAGTTTCTCGACTCCGGCGTGGAACCCTTGTTACGAGAGCGTTTCGTCGGTGCGACTTACGCCCTACGCAGCACATACGACGGACAGGAGGTCGTGCGTCGAGTGATCGAGCTGGTTCACAAAGGGCGCAAATACGCGGTGGAACTACAGTCCACCAGAGAAACCGCCCGAAAGTACTGGCCCTACTTGGTGGCGGTCGTCGAGGGGATGCAATTCGTTACACCGGGTCAGGAACCGGCCGAACAGACCAGTTCGCAAGAAGCCACTTCGCCATAACCGCCGGGCCGGCTTAGTACTTCGCCGGTCGACCCATCCGGCCAGTAGTGGCCGTCGGTGGGGGGCAGTTCTATTCCGTAGCCGGGAAAGCGACAATCCACGCGCCCGCTGTTCAGCCAGCCGCCCTGCACGCGTCTGGCTGCCGGTGTTCACAAACCGTCGATGGCTACTTTGCGGGGGTATCGGCTAGAACGGCGCTTAAAGTAGTCGGTCTGTTACCGTGCAGCCGATGTATCTACAATAAAGCGTGCCTGGTGGCAGGCCACGGATGGCGCCGCATCGCGCTTTTGCCGGGCAGACTCGGATTATCGTACAGTCGATGGCTATCGAGGCCTTTGGACAATGGACGAACAAACCAAACAGCGGTTCATGGTCGCCGTGGTGGCGTTCAACCTGACGGTGATGATATATGCCTTGTACGCTGTGCTGAGCCGCTCCGACCCGTGGAGTGTCGGCGCGTTTCTAGGCACTGCGGTCATTGCGATCGTACTAGGGGTGGTGGTCGGCGTAATTGCCTTTTTCGTGTCCACCCTATTCAGCTAACGGGGTAGCGCGCCTGTTGGGGTGGCGACCCCGGTCTGTCGGTAGTCTCTGAAGGCGGCCTTCCAGCCGAGGAAGGACGCTCGACTGGCTACAGTTACCACTATTACGCTTCCTTGTTGCACCTTCACCAAACCGGACCCAACTATGTTTCTGCCTACGCTGCTGCTACTGGTAGCCTCGAATGTCTTTATGACCATCGCTTGGTACGGTCACTTGAAGCACAAAGACTCGCCCCTCTGGGCGGCGATCGTGGTAAGCTGGCTGATTGCCTTTGTGGAATACTGTTTCCAGGTGCCGGCGAACCGGCTGGGCCACCAGGCGGGCATATCCGCGGCGCAATTGAAGACGATGCAAGAGGTGATAACGCTGTGCGTTTTCGCGGTGTTTTCGGTCGTCTATTTGAACGAACCGTTCAGGTGGAACTATTTGGCCGGGTTCGTGCTCATAGCGCTGGGAGCGATGTTGGTGTTCGCTCCTTGGCAACAGGCCAGCCCGATGTAGCCGAACCGGCCGCTGCTAACCGTTCCGGCCGCGGTCGGACGCACGATTGTATGGGCAGCAAGACGCCTTGTTGTTCAAACCAGCGACACATGCCTCGAACTGGCGAACGTGTCTCCGCTGTTGGCCGCAGTGTGGCAAACTCGAACCGCCACCACGGCAATACCGCTCTGACTGCCCGTCAGATGGCTACTGGCCGGTGGCAAGCGATTCATCCAGCCATTGCAAGTAATTGTGGTCGCCGCCCAGGATGGGCACTGCCAGTATTTCCGGCGTTTGATATGTATGCGACTGGCGGATGAGCTGCTCCAGCGCACCGTAAAGCTCTTGTCGGGTTTTCATCCACAGTTGCCATTCTTGGGCAGTTTCCACTTGTCCTTGCCAGCGGTAGATGCTCGTCACCGGCCCGACTATCTGCGCGCACGCCGCTAAACGTTCTTCCACCGCTGCGCGGGCGATCGACTCGGCCGCTTCGCGCCGGTCGATCGTCGTCAGTACTTGGATGTACGTGTTCACGCTTTGCTCGATCATTGTTGCCCCAAGAAGGCTGCTTGATGTCCGTGCCTTCCAGAGTTCTTCTAGTTCTTCTGTACATGACCAACCCAAGCTGTCCCCGAGTATAGACGAGAAAAAACAGCCGGGACAGCGGGTCCGAAGCATCCGCTGTCCCGGCTTGTTTTCGTTTTGGGGCACAAGTGTCGTCAGTGCGTCGGGCGGACAAAAGCTAGCGATTACTTGTGCAGCAGTTTTCCCGTATCAGTTTGTCTTCATCTTTTGTCCGCGACTTTCTTTTCGCGGATTTTCCTCCGTGAGTTTCTCTTTTTTCCCTTGCTTGCTGTCGGTCACTTTTTCTCCATCAGTTTGCGGAGGTTCTCGCGGATTTCCTGCATCTCGCGCCGCATCTGTTCCAGTTGACCATCCAGCTCGCGCACGGCCCGGAATAGTTCTTGGTCCGGTCCCCCTTCGCGTGGCGGCATGGGCCGCGGTTCAGGTCTGGGGAAAGGCTCGCCCGCACGAAGCCGTTCGGCCATTCGGGCCAGTTGTTCGGCCAGCTCGGGCAGACCGGCCGCGCGGAGGTTCTCGATGGCCACGTGCAGATGTGCCAAGCGCCGGGCGACTTCGGGCGGAACAGGGCGAGGGCCTGCAGGCGGACCAGCCCGCAGGGCCTGTGTCGCCCGATCTAGCTCGCGTTCCAGCCGCTCGACTTCGTCGGCCCGACGGGCTTCGCGTGCCTCGGCTAGCCGCCGCTCCAGTTGGCCGATATGCTGTTCGAGGCGCTGCCGGTCCACGCGCCCTTCCCGCTCCGCAGGGTCAGGCACTGGCGGGCGCAACTCGCGCATGATCCGTTCCAGGGCTTCCCGCAACTGGCGGGCTTCAGCCTCCTGCGATTCCCCGAGCTGCTTCAACCGCTGGCGAATCTCCCGCGCCTTGGCTTCCAACTCGTGTCGCCGCTGGACGAACTCGGGCGGACCGTCGCGTCGTTGCCCTTCGCGCGCTTCTGCCGGGGGCCGGTCGGGATGCTCACGCTCACGCGCTTCGCGGTCGGCACGCTCGCGCGGCGTTTCCCGTTCCCGAACCTCGCGCTCCGGCCTGTCCCCTTCCCGCTCGCGGCCACCTTCGGGCGGGCGGTCCTTCGGACGCTCGGCCTCGGCCCGACGTTTTTGGCCCGGCGGTCCAGGCCGATCGCCTTCGGGGCGGCGATCTTCGCGCGGGCCGTCTGCGTGGCGGCTTGCGGTGGGCCGCTCGTCGCGGGCCTCAGGGCCTTGGTCGTCCGCCATCACCAGTGCGCCGGCTGATTGGTCTGCCGCTGGTTCCTCAACCAGCCCACAATTGCCGCTAAGACCAAAGGCGCCCCACAGCGCCGCGGCCATAAGCGAACAGCGCCACGACATTGCCATCACGCTCATCGTCGATCCTCCTTCTGAAACAGGAACCTGGGGTTCAACCCAACCGGTACATAAAAGGGCAAGTATCACAAACACTATGGGAAGCGCGACCTTGCCGAAGGCCATCGCCCCTCGGCTGCCGCGCGGCCACGCAACTTGCCCGGTAGTAGGCGGGAGCTTTAATAGCCGCTCCACGCGCCTGCCTAAAGCCGAACGGAATGCGACACCACGGGCGGACAGACTTCCCACCGGGCGGCATTCGGCCAACCTCCGTCCGATAGCCACCAGACAGAAGGCCAGTAGGTCGGGACCGTGCGGCAGCAGCAGGCTGGCTTCGTCGGCAGCCGTTTCGCAGGCCGCCGACAACCGCCGCTTGGCCCACCATACCAGCGGATGCCACCACATCGCCGCGCAGCACACCGCAGCCAGCATCTGCCACAACGGATCGGCCGAGGCCAGGTGTGCCAATTCGTGCGCCAAGATGGCCTCCTGCTGTTGCGGCGAGAAGTCGGCGGCGAACTGCTCCGGCATTACCACCTGCGGCCGCAGTAGACCGCAGGCCACAGGGGCGGTCAGTCGGGGTGTGAGCTTCAGAACCACCCGCCGGCGCAAGCCCAACGCGGCGGCTATCCGCTGCGCCGCCTGTGCCAGTCGCTGATCTTCCAGCGGCTGACAGCGGCGGCAAAACAGCACCACGCCGAGCCACGCCCAACACAGCCGGGCGAGCACGACCGTCGCCCCGGCTGCCCATGCCAACAGCAGCCATAGACTCGCTTGGTCCTGCATTCCGAAGGCAACGCCCCGGTGGCTTTCCAGTAGAAGTTCCGCACTGGCGCTGGCAACACGCGCGGCTGCGGCACGCTGGGCGCCTCCTGCATCGGCCGAAAGGCGCAACAGTTCAAACGACCCCGGCGCGGCGACGGTGTTTTCCTGCCAGACGACAGCGGCGGCATCGGTCGGCGGGCGCACAGGCGGGGCGGTTTCCGACCCGTCCACCGCGGCTTGCTTCACGCCGGCCGGTCGCGGAACCGCAGGCGAAGCACGCTGGTAAGAAACAACGGCGCTGCTTTCCGACGCCGGAAATGAACCAGAAGGCATTGCCGACGCCGCCGGCGCAGCTTGAACGCCCGTTGCGGGCGGCGCGCCGGGCTGCAACATCATCTCGCTTTCGAAACCCAGGGGGTTGGCGTATTGACCCGCCAGCGCAACGCTTGCCGAATCGCCCGCGCCTGAGCAGCCGGCGAACTTCAACGCCAGTATTCGGGTCGCGGCGCCGACGCCGCTGGCCTCGAGCAGCACCAGAAGCAGCATCGCCGCCACGGCGGTTTGCCACACGGCCCGCTGCCAGGTTGCGGAGCGGACCGCGCGGGCGATCAGCGCTGCGCCGACGACGATCAGCGCTGCGCCGACGGCAAGGCTCAACATCGGGCCGATGGGCGAAGCTATGTGCCAGTCGCCGATTACTGCCAGCGTGCTGCTCGCTGCCATGAGTCGATCCCGTATCTTGGCGCCAGCGCTTGCCGCCGTGGAGGGCGTGGCAAACGTTGGCGGGTACAGATCAGCCCTCGCGTTTTTTGCGCTGTTGGATCAAGCGTTCCAATTCTTCCAGTTCGTGGCGACTTACTTGGCGGTAGTCCAACAGATGGTTTACGGCTGCCGCGATACTGCCTGCGAACAGCCGGTCCACCAGGTCCGAAGCGATGCTCCGTGTTACGTCTTCGACGGTCGCCAGTGGGCGGTAGACGAACCGCCGTTGCTCCTGCGTGTGCTGCACCAAGCCGCGGTCTTCCATCTTTCGCAACATGGTGGCCACGGTGGTATAGGCCAACGGCTGGCCTTCGAGCTTGGCCTGCACCTCGGCGACGCTAGCCGGTCCGTGCCGCCACAGCACTTGAAGAATTCGCAACTGAAGATCGCCCAATCGGTACTTGCGATGGCCTTTCATGGCCTTCGGCTCCCATGAAACCGCATTTGCACGGGCACAACTACCACAGTAATACTACCAAAGTAGTTGTAAGGCGTCAAGCGTTTTGCAAGCGATTTTTCCGGCGGGTGGAATAGCAGGGCCGGGGCAACTCCGCACGCCCGCTCCCGGAGGTGATTGCCAAGGCTTTACGCGGGCGCGCCGTCTGGTGCGACCAGCGCGCCGGAAAGCCGATCGGGTCCCCCCAGTGCGATCACCACGGCGATACTTGCTAGTGGTCTTTACTTGCTAGTGGTCTTTCTGACGCTAAGGCCGCAGCTTTCCGACGGGAAGGCCGCAGTGCGCCGCTTCAGACCATTGAATGGCGGCACGCGACATCCGGCGCTAGGCAGGCGGAGCAGATGAGATTTCCGCCCAGACGCGGCAAGAAACAATAAAGGCCCCCGCCGTTATGCCGTGGTGATGCTATTTCGAGAGCCCGTTATGCTTAAGGCGGTGACCTGGGTCGTGGGTTGTGTGATCCGTTGCCTGCGCGCGCGGTCAACGGCTATACACGCGGCCACGACCTTTGAAGTTACAGGTACCCAACGGGCAAACGTATCGGCTCACCGGAAAGTCGCATCCTCATCACGAGCATGGCAGAAGGCCATTATCATGTTATCAAGCTGGGGTAGGCCGGGCAAGGGAAAATCGGTGCCAGAAAGGGTATCTTCTTTTGCTCGAAGCCCGTCGGCGGATGGTTTATAGCGGTTCTGACGATTTGTTCACCGTCTGCAAACAAATTGCTTGCACACCGTTTGCGAACGAATCTCGCACAGTGGGTGTTGGAGGTCTGTGGCGACGCTTGTCGTTGGGCCTATGAGGGCGGGACGTTTCGGCGCGGCACGAGTGGGCACGCCGTTTCGGATTGCGCCTCGGATCGGAGCCGCATCAGGCCAGTGTCGAACAACCCCGGCCGGTCTCGAACGACCCCGGCCAGTGTCGAACGAGCCCAGCCAGTGCGCGGCCTCAATCTGCCGCTTGCTGTTGCCAGCTCTGCTGATAATGGCGGAATGCCTGGGGGAGGTAGTCGGGCAGGTCGCTGGCAATAAGCGACATTTCGCCCAGCTCGGCGGCAGCCAGATCGCCGGCAAGTCCATGCAGATAAACGCCCAGCCGGGCCGCCTCGAAAGGTTCGAGTCCCTGGGCCACCAGGGCGGCGATCAGTCCGGTGAGCACGTCGCCCGAGCCGCCGGTGGCCATGCCCGGATTGCCCGTGGAATTGATGGCCTGCCGCCGCCCATCGGTAGTCAAAGTCTGGAAGCCCTTAAGCACTATGACCACTCCGCAGCGGGCGGCCAGTTCCACGGCTGCGGTGCGTCGGGCTTCGGCTTCCAGCCGCCGGCCGATCAGTCGGGCGAACTCGCCGGGATGGGGAGTGAGGATGCGGGGACCGGCTGGTTGGTCGAGCACGTCGGGGTCGGAAGCCAAGGCGTTCAGTCCATCGGCATCGACTACCATTGGCTTGGCCAGCTCTTGGTACAGGCGGCAGACGAGTTGATCAAGGTCCCAGGAGCGTCCCAGTCCGGGGCCGCAGCCGACTACCGTCGCCGCTTCTGTCAAAGCTAGGATCGGCTGGTAGGCTTCGGCGGCGATCCGCCCGGCGGGGTCCGACGGCAACGGCGCGGTCAAGTAGGAAGGCTGGCAAGCGGCGACGGTTTGCAGGCAGACGTCGGGGACGGCCAAGCGCACCAGACCTGCGCCGCCGCGCAACGCTCCCAGCCCGGCCAGTACGGCAGCCCCGGTCATTCCCCGCGAGCCGGCGACCAGCAGCACCGTGCCGAAGTCGCCCTTGTGGGCATCGCGGCGGCGCGACGGCAATTGGGGCAGCGGTGGCACGCTGGAGTCAGAACCGCTCACTTTGGTCACCTGCAACGAAGTCTCGAAACTCGTGACCTAATCGCAGCACGAAGCTCGGCCCACCAATCGCAACCTACGACTTTTGGACGCTGGCCGAGACGAACGTTTTTGGCATGCGGGCCGAATCATCTTACGCTGGCTGCCTAGCGGCTGGCAAATGAGGGTTTTTTCCTTGCCGTAGCTGTTTTGGCCTGGACAGCCGGTCATCTAATGGGCCAACAATTGTCTTGGCAAGTTATGCTTTCAAGTTTTTTCCTGTGGCGGCGCGAGCCGCGGCGACGTTTCGGGCGATCAGGCCGGCGATGTAACCGCCTTTGAAACCGGCGTCGATGTTCACCACCGTGACGTTCGACGCACAACTATTGAGCATTCCCAGCAATGCGGCCACGCCGCCGAAGCTAGCGCCGTAGCCAACGCTGGTCGGCACGGCTATGACCGGGCAGGCCACGTATCCGCCCACCACGCTGGGCAGCGCCCCTTCCATCCCCGCTACCACCACCACTGCATCGGCGTTTTCCAGCACCGGCAGATGGGCGCGTAACCGGTGGGGGCCGGCCACGCCCACGTCCTGGATCAGCGTCACGTCGGCCCCGGTCCATAGCGCAGTTTCGCGGGCTTCCTCGGCTACGGGCAAATCGGTGGTGCCGGCGGTGACTACCACCACGCGGCCGGCCGGCCTTGCGGCAGGTTGCTCGGCCGCACCCTGCGCAGAAATCACGAACGTCCGGCCCACCGTGTTGTATCGCCCTTGAGGAAACTTGGCCAGTAGCTCGGCGGCTTGTTCGGGCGATACGCGGGTAGCCAACACGCTGTGGCCGCGCTCTAGCAAGGCAGCGAAAATCTTTTCCATCGCCGGTACCGTCTTGCCCGGCGCGTATACAACCTCCGGATAACCGCAACGGTTGCAGCGGTCCAGATCAACCTGCGCATCGCCGACGTCGGCAGTAGCCGGGGCGGCGGCCTGACGCACAAACTCGTCGATCGACAACGCTCCGGCCACTAGTTGCCGGGCAAGGCGCTCCAAGATTACATGGTCCATGCCGTCTATGGTAATCAGCGGACGGGCAAACTGACAACCGGGCAGCGGCGCAGAACTATCGGGCCGATAGCCTGGCCCGCGCCGGCCGAACCACCGGATGGCCAGCTCAATAGTTCTTTGGTGGAGGCGCGGTCGGCGGGCTGTGGCCGCCGGGCGACGCGGCTCTTGTCCGCCCGGTGGAGCTGCGTGGCGACGTCGGCACGACCGAGCGGGGACGCCCAGCCGAAGGCGAAGAGGGTTTGCCCATCACCGCGTCCAAGATTGCCTGTACCCGGGCGGCATTAGCCCTTTTGAGCGGAATGATGGTAAGCTCGCGGGAAGCGTCTTCGGCGGCGGCCTCGTCCAGCGACCGGGCGAATTGCTCGATTTGCTCCAGCAGCGCTGGCGGTCCGGTGACCAGTAGGGAATTGGTCAGTTCGTCGACCACGATTTCTGTGGCCAACCAACTCGAGCCACCACTAGCGCGACGAGTGCCGTCACCGCCACTGCCACCCAAATCGGCCCGGAACACGCTGCGTATCATCTGCTCTACCCGGGCTGCGCTGGTGTTCTTGATAGCGATGGTGCGCGGCTTGCGTTGGTCGGCATTGGGCAACTCGCCCACGTCGAGCAATTTGATGAGATTCTCGATCGTCGTCCGGTCCGTGCGATTGGCCTGTACCAGCAGCGAGTTGGTTCTCTCGTCTGGCACGATAACCACCGAGCTGGTAGCACGCTGTGTGCGCATGGGGGTTCCATCGGGCGCGCTACCCTGTCCGCTGCGAAACACCTGCTGCAAAGTAGAGGCCACTCGGGCGGCGCTAGTGTTGCGAAGCGTATAGATGGCGAAGTTGCGTCCGGGCGTCCCGCTGCGTTGCGACAATGCCCGCAACAGCATCTCGAACTGATCCAGCGCCTCCAGGTCATCGGAAGCGATCACCACGTTGCCATCGCTGATGGCGATCAGGATCGGGGCGCCGGGCTTAGACTGCGGCGGCTCGTCTGCGGCCGTGGATTGTGTTTGCTTCGCTGGTTCTGGTGGCCCTTGTGCGGCCGGCGGCTGGGGCGGCTGTGCCGATTGGGGCGGTTGCTGCTCGGATGGCGGCTCAGGCGGGCGTTTTGTCTGGGAAGTCTGCTCAGTGTCGGGCGGCTCGGCAGCCAAGATACAACCGACGCCGGTAACAATGCCGCGCGCGGCGGCGATCGCCAACAGCCCAGCGGCTGGCTCTATCAGGCCCGCGGCGCCCGAAGGCTGCTTGGCTCCGTCAGGCGGCGCTGGTTGGTTGGGATTGTCTGCTGGCTTGTTGTCCCGGATTTCCGCTGGCGCCGACGAATCCTTGGGCTGCTGGTCGCTAGGGTTCGGCGCAGGGGTGGGCGGTTGTTGTGGCGGGCCGCGCGTTTCTGGCGACGCCGAGCGAGGAGATTGTGCCGGCGGGTTGGGAGATTCTGGTGCTGGCCCGTCGGCTTGTTCCTGGCGCGACTTGCGCAATAGCGGCGCAATGGCCGAGGGAGTGACCACCCGAATCGGATTGTCGCGCAACTGCGGCCAGATGCGCTGCAACTCCTCTATCGCCTCTTGGGCGTTGCCTGGGAACGGGATGGTGCGAATCGGGCCGTCGCCGGTGGGCTGTACCGCCAGCGAAGTCTCGCCCAGCTTCACCAGCAACTGGCGAATCTTGGCGATCTGCTCTTTGCTGCCGCGGATGAAAAGCTGCTGCGTAGCCGGATCGACCTGCACTTCCGGCGAGTTGAGCCGTTCGCCAGCAAACAGGCGGTTGATGGCCAATGTGGCCGTGTTCGGATCAACGTTATCCAGCGCGATGATTTCCAAGTGCCGCTCGTCGCTTTTCAGCCGTTCCAGGGTTTGGCTGATCAGCTCGTGGTGTTCCGGGCGCGCGATGGCAATGAGCTGATTGCTATATGGCTCGACGGTCAATTCTGCCTTGCCGCCCAGTTTATCGAGCACCTTGGTTATTACGTCTAAGGCAGCGGTAGAGTCGATATCCTTGAGCGAGTACAGTTGCAACTTGGCCTCGCTGTCGGCGGCGGCTTTTTCAACCTGTTCGATCAAGGTGCGGATCAGGTCGTGTTCGGCCGGCGGAGCGACGGCGATAATCGCATCGTTCTTGGAATCGGCGGCCAGTTGCACATCGGTACGTTGCTTGAACAGCCCTTGGAGCACCGGCAGCAGAGCCAGCGGATCGGCGCTTGCCAGGCGGTGCATCTGGAGCTTTGGCGAGTTTTCGGTTTCTTCGTCGAGTTGGCGGACCGCCTGAGCCACCTTCTCGTGGTCTTGCGGCAGGGCGCTGACGATAAGTGCCCGATTGATCAAGTCCACACCCACCTGCGCGTTGGGCACCAGCTTGGCGATGGCCGCCTGCGCGGCTTTCGGCTCTGCGTGACGGAAACGGTAGACCCGGGCGGTCGGCTCAGCGGCCTCGGGCATTTGCTTCTGGAACTGCTCGACGGCGTGGCGGATAGCCTCCTGCTGGCGCGGTTCCGCCCAGACGACCAAGCCGTCGCGGTCGGGATCGGCCAGCACGCGGGCATCGGCCAGCAACTTGGGATCCAGTACTCCCAGCAGGGCCTGGGCATCCTTGGCCTTCATGGGATAGACGGCCAGCACCCGGCGGCTGTCGGCCAACCCTTCGGCCTCCATCTGTTCCACGGCCGCTTTGATGATCGCCTGATCGGCCGGTCGGGCGAAGGCGATCAGTTGCGCCGGGTCGGCGCCGACGGACAGTTGCGCCTCGGGCAGTGCGGCGGCCAACGCTTTGGCGGCCGCGGCAGCGCCAATGTTGCGAAGCGTGTATAGTTTGATGTGCGGGGCTTCTTCGGGCGGCTCGCGCTGGGACATCTTTTCTACGATCTCCGCGATCCGCTTGTGATCGGCTGGCCGCGCGTAGGCTACCAGTTGCCGCGGATTGGCGCCCACGCCGCAGCGGGCCTCTGGCAGGATGACTTTCAGCGCCATGACCATTCCGGCGGCGGAGCCGGAGCGCAGGTTGTAAACTTCCACCCGTGGCGATGACTCGTCCGGCCCCTGCTTGGCAAGCTGGGCCACCAGTGCGGCGATTACTTTGTGGTCTTCTGGGCGTGCCCAGGCCACGATTTGCCGCGGTTCTGCCCCTTCGGCGATGATTGCGCCAGGTGCAGCTTCCTTCAGCAAGGCGATGGCTGCTGCGGGTGTGGCGGCCTCGATGCTGTAAGTGGCCGCCTTGAAGGCCGTATCCTCCCCGCCCTTGACCACCCGATCTACCGCATCGCGGATCAGCTCGTGTTCCCGTTTGGTGGCCAGTGCCACTACGGTTCTGGTCTTCGGGTCGGCTGTTACCGTAGCCGTGGGCACCAGTTTGGCGATCATCGCCTGCAAGTTCACCGGATCGGCGCTGCCACTGCCGTAGGATACGACCACCGGCCGATGTTCTTCATCGGGCAGATTCAGTCGGTCGATCACTTTGGCCAGCGCTTGCTGATCGGCGCCAGTGCCCCGGGCGATGACCGAGCCGGTTTTCAAATCGGCACCGAAATACATATCGGGGAATATCTGCTGGAGCATGGTGGCGATGGTCTTGGCGTCGCCGCGTTGGATGGTGTACACGGCTAGCGTTTCGTCGGCATCGCCGGGCTGTGCGGAGTCGAGTTGCTCGAAGAGCTTTTGGATGCCGGGCTGATCGTCCAGCCGCGCCATGGCCAGTATCCGCCGCCCGCGCCGGTCCACGATGAACTGCGCGTTGGGATACAACTTGCCAGCCGCTTTGACCATATTGTCGAGGTCGGCGCTTTTGACCGGGTACAGCCGCAGTTCGGGGTCGTTTGGGCCGGGCTTGTCCGGCTGAAGCTGCTCTAGCAGATTGCGGATGCTCTGGTGATCGGCCTGCGTGGCCACGGCTATCAGCGTTTGCGTGCGACTGTCCACGGCCAGCTTCGCCGTGGGCAGCAGAGTTTGCAGCAAGGTGAGCACGGCTTGCGGATCGGCTTTGGTCAGTTGATACGCCACCATCTGCCGACTGCCACTGGCGGTGCCGCCAATGCCCAGCTTGGTGATCGCCTCTTTGATGGTTTGATGGTCCTTGGCCGTTCCCCAGACTACCAGGTTGCCGCTTTCCGAGTCGATCGTCAGTTTCGCCTCGGGAACCATCGGCGAAAGCATGTAGTACAGCCGCTGACGGTTGCTGACGTCGATGGGGTATACTTCCAGCCGTGGCTTCTTCTCCGGATCGCTTTCGCCGGAGAGGTCTTCCAATACGCGCTTGATCGTCTCGTGCTCGTCCTGGCGCGCCCAGGCCACCAGCATGCCGCCGTACCGATCCACCTGAAGCCGCGCGCCAGGCACCAACTCGCGCAATACCTCCAAAGCCAAGGTAGCCCCGCCCTTGGGCAACTGATACGACTGCACCTTCTCCGGTCCTTCGGCGGCCGCTGGCCCCTTGTCCAACTCCTCGATCGCCGCGCGAATCGCCTCCTGATCTTCCGGCTGGGCTGTGACCGCTAGCCGATTCGCCCGCCGATCGTGTACGAATTGCGCCCGCGGAAACATCTTCTGCAATACCGTCAGCATCGTGGTGGCGTCGGCCGACTTCAGCGGATAGCTAACCAACTTATCCCGTTGCGGCTCGGCAGACTTCTCCAACTGCTCGATCGTCTGCTGGATGGCCCGCTGATCCGCCTCCGAAGCGAAGACCACCACGCTCTGCGTCGGGCGGTCCACCGCTACCCGCGCATTGGGCGCCACGGTTTGCAACAGATTGACCAGGCTGGTCGGATCGGCCTTGGTAAGCCGATAGACGGCCAGCCGCTTGCCGCCGGGTGCGGTTCCCCCGGCCTCCAGCTTGGCAATGGTCTGCTTGACCAGTTCGTGCTCTTTGCCGGTGGCCCACACCACCAGCCGCTCCCCGGCCGTGTCTAGGGAGATTCTGGCGTTGGGCACGATGGCCGCCAGGACGTTGTACAGGCGCTGGGCGGCGGTGGAGTCGATGGGGTACACTTCCAGCCGGGGTTTCTTTTCCGGATCGCTTTCGCCGGACAGGTCTTCCAGGACGCGCTTGATGGTCTCGTGCTCCTCCTGACGCGCCCGGGCCACGATGGCGCCGCTCCACTTATCTGCCTGGAAGCTGGCTGTAGGTATCATTTCGCGCAACACTTCCAGCGCCAACGTGGTGCTGCCTTTGGGCGCGTGATAAGTGACGACCTTTTCCGGCCCTTGCGACTGGGCCGGCCCCGAGTCTAGCTCCTGTACCGCCGCTTTGATGGCCTCCTGATCGGCCGGCCGAGCCAGCACGGCCACTTTTCCGCTGCGGCGGTCGGAGATGAACTTCGCGTCGGGAAAGAGCTTTTCGAGCATTTCCGCTACGAAAGTCGGGTCGGCTGAGTTGAGGGGGTAGGCTGCCAAGCGTTTTTCTTCTTCGGGTGCGGCTTGCTGGAGCCGATCCAGTGCGTCGCGGATGCGCTTCTGGTCTTGCGGCGGCGCCAAAGCAATGACGCTGCCGGTCTGCGGGTCGAGCGATAGCTTTGCCCCGGGCAGCATTTCCTGTAGCAGGTTGATGGCCGCTTTTGGATCGCCGCGCGTGATGCGATACACTTCGATTTCCGCCTCGTCGTCGGCGGCAGGGCCGCGGGTGAGTTTTGCCAGCGCCGCTTTCAATCGGTCATGGTCTGCCGCTGTGGCCCAGGCCACCAGGTTCCCGGTCTTCGGATCGGTGCTCAATTTCGCTCCCGGCACGAGCGTCTGTAGCGTGGTGAGCAACTGGTATCCGCCTGCCCCGGCGGTCTTGTACACCTCGAATCGAGCTTGGCCCTCTTCGCCGCTTTGCTGGCGGATTTGCTCCAGCGAGGCTTTGATTTGCTCCTGCTCGGCCGGTTTGGTCCAGGCCAGGATGCGGTTGGTCTTGGCGTCCAGCAACAGCTTGGTGTTGGGAAACAGGCTTTGCAGGATGCTCAAGGCGTTGTTGGCATCGGTGCCCTCGACCGAGTAGCCGACAAGCTGGAATCGTTCCTCCGGCGGCACGTCGCGGCGGAGTTCCTTGAGTATCTCGGCCACCATGTCGTGCTGTTGTGGTTTGGCCCAAATCGCCAGCTCGCCCGGCTCGGCATCCACAATCACCTGGATGCCCGCCGCTTGTGCCTTGAGAGAATTGATCACCGCCAGGAAGCGTTTTCGTTCGGCGGGCGTCACCGGATAGATCACCAGTTTGCTCCGTCCTTCCAGACCGGCTACTTTCTCCAACCGCTCGATGGCCGCTTTGATCCGCTCGTGCTCGCGCGGCGTGGCCACGGCCACAATGCGGTCGGCCGTGTTGTCCAGGGCGATGCTAGCATCGGGTACCTGGCGCTTCAGGATCGACAGCGCCTCCGGCGGAATGCCGAAAGCCAGCGGATAGAACCGCAACTCTGCCGGTTCCTCGCCTGGCCTCTCGGGAGCCAGCAACTGAAGCGTCTGCCGGATCGTCTGGTGGTCGGCCGGCACGGCCAGCGCCACCAACATTTTGGTTTGCGGGTCGATGGCCAGCTTTGCATCGGGCAGGATCCGTTGGAGCGTTTCCAACGTAGTTTGCGGGTCGATGCGGCTGAGGCGATAGACTTCCAATTGCCGGGTGCGGCCCGGGGCACGCTCCGCATCCAACTTTTCGATCGTCTTCTTGATAAGCTCGTGCTGCTCGGTGGTGGCCCAGGCTACTAGCCGATTGCCCGACTGATCGAATGTCACCCGCGCCTCCGGCACGGCCAGCTTCAGCGCGTCGATGACCTGCTGCGCCGCCGCTTCGGCGACCGGATACACTTCTAACTGGGGCTGTTTATCGGGTGCGCGGGCGGCTTGGATGTCGGCCAGCACCTTCTTGACGATCTCTTGTTCGCCCGCAGTGCCCGAAACGTGCAGTTGGCCCGTCTCCTCGTCGGCTACTATCTTGGCCGTGGGCAACAACGTGCTGAGCACTTTCATGGCCGTCTTGGCCTGCGCAGGCGCCAGCGGATAATTGGCCAGCACAACAGGTCCGGCTGGAACCGGGGGGGTGATTCCTTCTGGTTCGGGAATCGAGGCGATGATGGCCTGCACCGAACGCATCACTCCGGCCGTATCGGTCACCAGCACCTGTTGCGCAGCCGCCAACGGCACGATCTTCCCGTGCGGCCCAAGCAGCGGTTTGATCTCGCCGACTACCGTGCTGACCGGCCGGCGTCCGATCGGAAATTGCACCGTTACCAACTCGAACTTGCCGTGCCGGTCCAGCTCGCTCATCTCCACGCGCGGCACCAGACCTTCAGGCACGCCGTCCTTCAGGTCCACCAACAGCAGCATCCGCCCACGGCGCACCAGCGTAAAGCCCTTGGTCAGCAGCACGCCGTTGAGCAGATCGATAGCCTCGGCAGGCGTGTACTCGCGGGTATCGCTGTAGTTGAAGGTGCCTGGCGGCGGGGCGTCCAACACCAGCGACATGTCGGCCTGCTCGGCGAACCATTGGAGCACGTCGAGCCATCGGGCATAGCGGAAATTGAACTTCAGCTTGGGTTCCACGCGCAGTTGCGACCATTTTTCCCGCTGCTCGGCGGTCAGCACCCTGGCCAGCCGACGCTCGAAGTAGTCGATCACCTGCTGGCGCTCCGCGGTCGGTACGCGCGCCAGCCGCTGGGCGCGCTCCGCCAACAGAGCCGCTACCTGCGTCTTTTGTTGTTCTGTCAGTTGCACCTGTTTGGAAAGCTCGGGATCCAACAGCCGCGCGAAACTCGGACCCCGCAATGGGCTTAGCTCCTCATCGGAAGGCTCGGAAACAGAATCGGCTGGTTGGTCGTTCGGTTGGGCTGGGGATTGCCGCTCGGGCGAATGCGGTGCGGGTTGGGGCTGGGGCGGCTCGGCTTGTGATGATGCCCCTGGTGATGATGTCCCTTGTGATGGTTGCCCTTGTGATGGTTGCCCTTGTGATGGTTGCCCTTGTGATGGTTGCCCTTGTGATGGTTGC
>CALLPE010000021.1 GCA_938015445.1 uncultured Pirellulales bacterium | reverse complement strand
AGCGGTTAACAGCCGCTTGCTCTACCAACTGAGCTATCGGGGAAGGCTGTGCGGCTGCGATCGCGTCCGGCGCCAGCCTATGCGGCCGCTGGAGTTTACCCAGTGTTGCCGGAGTTTACCCGGTGTGGTTTTCCCAGGTTTTGTTACTGGGTTTGGATTTGCGGCAATTTACGGTGCGCCGAGCGACTGGTCGAGGTGTTTAACTGCTCGAGGTGTTGAAGCTGATAGCCAAAACGCAACGGTGCTATCAACGCTTGCAGTGCCCAGCGAAGCACACTGACTCTAAGCACTTTCAGCAGTAACAGTTATTCGTGCTAGCGTGACACTGGGTAAACTCCAGGCTTCTGGCCTGTTGACAATCGGCCCGCTACGAGTGAGTATTGTCCTTTAGAGAAGCTCGAAAGCCCACATACCCGCCTATAAGAGTTCTGGAAGTTCTTCGGCCTTCCTCCCCTCGGTAATCCAAGGAGTGTCCTAACATGTCTTTCGGCTGCGCGCTTGTTTCGGTCGGACGTAAGGGTGCTCGTCAAGTCGAGCGTATCGGCGGTCGCCAAACGCTTAGCCGTCGCAAATTGCTCGGCGGCGCTGCGGCAGTTGGGGTGGGGTTTTGGGTAGTCGGACGATCGGTTGCGGCCGAGCCGCCCCGCTCGCCCAACGAAAAACTGTCCATTGCCGGCATCGGCGTCGGAGGGCAAGGCGCGTGGAACATCGGCAACTGCGCCGGCGAGAATATCGTAGCCTTGTGCGACGTGGACGACCGCCGGGCAGGCAAGACCTTCGAGAAATTCCCCAAGGCCAAGCGCTACCGCGATTTCCGCAAAATGCTCGAGGAAATGGCCAACCAGATCGACGCGGTGGTGGTGGCTACGCCCGACCACACTCACGCCCCGCCGGCCGTGATGGCCATGAAGATGGGAAAACACTGTTATTGCGAGAAGCCGTTGGCCCACTGTGTGGCCGAGGTGCGCACCATGATCGAAGTGGCCAAGGAGAAAAAGCTGGCTACGCAGATGGGAACGCAGATACACGCTGGCACGAATTACCGCCGGGTGGTGGAATTGGTGCAATCGGGCGCGATCGGTCAGGTCGAAGAAGTACACGTATGGCATCCGGTGGCCTACGGCGGTGGCGACCGGCCCAGGGAAACTCCTCCCGTTCCGCCCGAGCTGGATTGGGACCTGTGGCTCGGCCCGGCCCCCTATCGGCCATATCATCCCTGTTATCTGCCAGGCAGTTGGCGAAGTTGGTGGGATTTCGGCAGCGGCGGATTGGGCGATTTCGGTTGCCACTATATGGACTTGCCGTTTTGGGCTTTGAAGCTGCGACATCCGACAACGGTCGAAGCCGAAGGACCGCCGGTGCATCCGGAGCGCACCTCGCCGGGGCTGATCGTGCGTTACGAGTTTCCTGCCCGGGACGGCCTTCCCCCGGTGCGCCTGACGTGGTACGACGGCGGCAAGCAACCGCCACTGCTCAAAGAAAAGGATGTCCCTGCGTGGAACGCTGCCGTCCTATTCGTGGGCAGCAAAGGGATGCTGATCGCCGATTACAGCCGCCATCAGCTTCTGCCCGAAAAACAATACGCCGACTTCAAACGCCCGGCCCCGACCATTCCCGACTCCATCGGTCACCACGCCGAGTGGTTGCGCGCCTGCCGCACCGGCGAGCCGACTACCTGCAATTTCGACTACTCGGGCACCCTGACCGAAGCGGTGCTGCTAGGAAATGTTTCCTATCGGGTTGGCAAGAAGCTCTACTGGGACCCGGTTGGTTTGAAGGCAGTAGGATGCCCAGAGGCCGACGTTTACATCCGCAAGCCGTATCGGCAGGGATGGACGCTGTAGCAGAAGCGACCAATTGCGCATGGCTTGCCCAGCAATTTGGCATCAACCTACGGCAGCCATGCAAATCGAACAACTGCGCCGCGATTGTATGCGTCTCCGCGGTGAACGCACGGACTTCTTCAGTACAACCAGTTTCTGGAGGAATGCAACATGAAGCGGTATATCGTCCGTATCGTGGCTTTGTGGACGGTCTTTGTCGTGGCGGCAGCCGCAGCGGTTTGGGCCGCCCAGCCGGAACAGTTTAGCCCACTGATGGACGGCAAAACCCTGGCCGGCTGGCACGCCGTCGGACAGGGCAAGTGGACTGTCGAGGACGGGGCGTTCGTGGGCCGAGCCAACAATGAAAAACTGTACGGGTTGCTGGTCAGCGACAAGACGTTCCGCAACTTTCGCGTCCGCTTCAAGTTCCAGTGCAACAGCGGCGACAGCGGTTTTTACATCCGCACTATCATCAAACCGCCCGACCAAGCACACGGACTGCAAGTTCAAGTCGGCCCGGCGGGCACCGGCTGCGGGGGTATCTACGAAAGTTACGGCCGAGCCTGGCTGGTCAAGCCCAAGCTGGAAGACGAAAAGCGGCTAGTAAAGACCGACGGCTGGAACGAAATGACCATCGCCGCCCAGGGCGGGAATGTCACCGTGTGGCTCAATGGCGAAAAGACCGCCGAGCTGCGCGACGACCCCAGCCGGCCCGAGGGTCACTTCGCCCTGCAAATGCACTCCGGCACGAAGATGGAAGTGCGCTTCAAAGACATCGAAATCGTCGAACTGCCCTGAGGCTTGTGCAACTGGCATGAGGCCAGCCCGCCCAGCCTGCGACCCGAACTCCACTTGGTCACAGGTAGTGGCCCCCGGGCCGCAGTGGCCGATTCGACGGCGGCACGTCGGCTTGGTATCGTCTCTGCAACTAATGCGGAAGTAACAAGAACAAACAGCCCCCGACGACCGGTCGGTGCTTCTAACCAGCGGGAGTCTGCCGATGTAAGGCTTACCCCTTTTGGCCAGCGAGGCTCAAAGCCGGTTCGCTTTCCCGCAACTTTAGATCGATCGCCTTGATGTGCCGCACCAACCACTCGGACATCAGCCGATAGATTTCCATTGTCACGGTCGTGCCTGTCTTCTGTTGCTCGAATTGCGCCTTCAGTTGCGCCAGCCGCTCCAGCAGTTGCTTGTGGGCCATTTTGTTGGCTTCGGCCACGGGGCACTTGCGTTGCTCCATCAGGCGCTCTTCCTCGGCAAAGTGCTTTTTGGTGTAGTTGTCGAGGAACTGTATCAGCTTAGCCACTTCCTCGCGGCCCTTGCCAAGCGTCATGGCCTCGTGAAGGCCGTTTATCTGCCGAAACAGCTCCTGATGCTGACTATCGACCAAATGGACGCCGGTGCGAAGCGAATCATCCCAAACGATCGGCATATTTGTCGCCCTTTCCAATAAGCCAGTAAAACCCAGACAATACTGCCTTCAACAATACTCAACAATACATAGCTTGCAGTCTTGCCTGCGCCGCGACAGTTTTTGCCAAAAGCTATAACTAGCTAGCCAATCGACAGTTATGGAAAACGTCTGCCAAGCAACTATACTGCTATTGGTAGCGACATCGCCTTGTAGCACGCCCAATGCCTGCCAGCGCGCCATGACTGTCAGCGCGCCGTGGCCACTGGCACGTCGCGGTCGATTGTCGAAGCAGCGAGGGGCGTGTGCTGGCCGTATTGGATCGTGTCTGGGGTATCGGCCGATGCCCCAGTGCAGTCGCAAGCTTCACAGATCTGCAACGATGGAGAACTGTTTGAGTAAACTCCTCCAGCGCCCCGCATGATCGCGGCGCTCGACGGGTCGGGGAAACCGAACTGCCCACTTCACCCAAGGTTTTGGCAGAGCGATGGTCGATTTGCAGTACAAGCCGGCAGCGTCGGAAGTCATCGAGCGGTTACGGGCGCTGTACTGCCGTCAAGCGGCCGACCGCATCTTCGCGGTGATGCTCACCCCAAGCGCCGCTGTGGCGCGCTTCGCCGCCGAGCATCCATTTAGCGAATGCGATTATCCCGACCCGCTGCGTCGCGCCCGATTCTGGGACGAGTTCTTCCAGCAGCGCGCGGCGATCGAAGACGACTCGCTGCCGGCAGCGTACTTAAGCGAGTTCGACCAAGGGCTTTACGGGGGACTGCTGGGCGGGCAGGTGCGCTTCATGGTGCATCACGACATCGGCTGGATTTCCTCCATGGTCCCGCCGCTGCTTGACGACCTGGCGCAGCTCGACTGGCTGGAAGCCCAGTTGGCCGAAGCCCCGTACTTGCGCTATGCTGCCGGCGATGCGTCGGCCGCCGCCGAAAGCATCCCCGCAAAACCCGCCCCGGCAAGCGACAGACGGCAGTCCGGCCGGTTGTGGTGGCAGCGCTACTTGCACCAACTGGAAGTGTTTGTGACAGAAAGCCGAGGCCGCTGGGGCACGAGCCACTTCATCTTGATCGACGGACTAAACTTCGTCTTCGAGCTGGTCGGCGCTACCAAGGCGTATATGTGTTTGCACGACTGCCCGCAGCGCGTGCGACAGGCGTTCGAGCTGGGCTTCAAACTGAACGTGGCCGTACAGCAGGCATTCTTCGATCGCGTACCCCTATTGTGCGGCGGGACGCTAAGCAACTTCTGCCAATGGCTGCCTGGCCGAATAGTGTCGGAAAGCGTCGATCCGTATCACATGACCTCGGTGGCGTACTTCGAGCAGTGGGGCCGCGAGCCGGCCGAGCGGATAATGACACACTTCGACGGAGGCGTGGTACACATCCACGGCAACGGCCGACACTTGCTCCCTGCGGTGGCGACGCTGGCCGGGCTGAAGGCCGTGCTGTTGCTTGACGACCGGGGCTGGCCGCGGGCCTTCGACGTGCTGGAGCAGCTCAAATCACAACTGGGCGACGTGCCGGTAGGCGTCAACGCCGATTACGAGCCGTTCGTCGACCGCCTACGCCGCGGCCGGTTGCCCGGCGGTGTTCTTTACCGCGTGTACAACGTCCCGGACATAGCCACGGCCAACCGCACCATGGAGCTGGTGCGTGGCTATCGGGCATAGTGTCGGCCGGAGGCAAAACGCGCGCCGCCGGCGAGTTGATACTGCTCGGTCTGTACGCAATCGCTCTTCGCGCCTGCTTACCGCCAGGCAAGCTCATCGTGCCAGACCTCTGTGGCGCGAGTCATCGGTGTGGCGCGGGTCATCGGTCGCGCCGCTTACCTGTTCGGCCCAGGCGTCTGCACACCTCGGGCATCTGTTCGGACAGAGAGTCTGTTCGGGCCATGGCGCTGTGTGGCGCCACGCGCCTGGTTCGCGCCAGTCGTCTGTTTCGAGTGCGGCCCGATGCTACCCGACTACGACGCAGTTCGTGCCGATGGCTATTGCTTGCCGCTGACGGTCAACTTGCCCTGTAGCGCTGCGGTACGGACGTGACGCGGCAGCTTGGGCAGCGCTGCAAGCTGATCGTAAATACCCCGGGCCGAATCACGGTCACCTTTGGCGGCCAGGTTCTCGGCCGCGCGCAGCAGTCCTTCGCAGATGGCCAGTTGGCGGTCCGCGTCGGCGGCCTTGCCCAGGGCGGCCCGCAACGCCTTAGCCGCCTCTAGCGTCCCGATGCTTCCAAGCGCACGTGCCGCGGCTTGGGCCACGTCGCTGTCGGGGTCCTCCAACAGCTTGACCAACGCAGGCACGGCCTGAGCGTCGCGCCGCACGCCTACGCTGACGATCACGCCCACCAGCAACCGGCCCTTGAGCTTGCCCAGCGCATCGCGCAGGGCGTCGTCCACGGCCGGGTCGGGAATCGGTTCCAGGGCGTAACGGGCCATGTGCGAGAGTTTTTCATCGGCTAGCAACCCGGCCAATACCGGCACCGCCTGCTTTGTGCCCACGATGGCCAACTGCCGGCAAGCATCCGCCTTGTCCTTCTGCGAAGTGTCCGCCGACTGGAGGACGGCGATCAGCCGGGCTTCGGCCTGTTTGCCCTCCGGTGGAACAGTCTGCGAGAGCGACTTGTCGGCGGCCAGCAATAACGATGAACCCAGCAAAGCATAACCGATAGTCATAAACATGGTGTTGGTTCTCCTCGAGTATGTCGTGCTCTTGAAAACGGCGCAAACCGAGCAGCGAAACCGCCGCACGGTCGGTGCTCAGTACGTCCACGGCTCGCGCATGGCGCGGGAGAGGAAACGGTTCGCCTCGGCATCGTCCACGAACTGCTCTTTTACCGGGTCGTAGCGCACGTCCCGCTTCAGCCACATGCACACGTTGGCCGCGTGGACGGTGGACATCGAGTAGTGCATCACTTCGGGGTTAGCCACGGTCGGGCGGCGCGATTTGACCGAGTTGAAGAAGTCGCGCACATGGTTCATTACATGCCCGGTCCGCTCCACGTAATCGCGGACGATCTTGTCGAAATCGGCCAGCAGTTCCGGCTTAGAAACCTCCGGTTTGCTGTAGCCGTCGGCCGCCGACACCCAGCCTTCCGTGCCGTCGAAGCGCATGCCGCACGAGCCGCGCCAGTACTTGTCGCCCCGCGAGAGAATCATCTTCACCCCGTTGGCGAACTCGGTCACCATGCCGTCGCCGGTGGTGTTGTTGACGTAATGGTAAACCACGGCTGCGGTTCGCTCGGCGCCGATGCCCATCTGCGCCTGCGCGAAGGTGTGCGCTCCCCATTCCCCGATGCAACTGGTGTGGAAGTCGTAGTGTCCGCGCCAGCCGCCGCCCACGTAGGTGCGGTTGTACGGCCGCCAGGGACACGGGCCGAGCCACTGGTCCCAATCCACCTCGTCCTTGGGCGGTTCCGGTTCGGCTGGCAACCAGTCGTGGCGCATTTCGGCCGCGTCCCAGGGGGCGATGTGCGCGTAAGCCGTATGAATCTTGCCCAGCCGGCCGCTGCGAGCCATCTCGATGCAGAAGATGAAATTGGCTTCGCTCAGCCGCTGGGTACCGGTTTGATAGATGCGCCGGTAGCGATTGGCCGTTTCCACCACCATCCGGCCTTCGGCGATGGTCATGCTGGAAGGCTTTTCGGAGTATACATCTTTTCCGGCCCGCATGGCCATGACCGACGCCAGGGCGTGCCACCGGTCGCCGGTGGCGATGAGCACGGCGTCGATGTCGCTGCGCTCGGCCAGGAACTGGCGGATGTCGCTGTACGTTTTGCAGTCGGTCGTGCCATAATGCTTATCGACGGTTTGCTTGACGCGCTGGCGGGCCACGCGCTTGGCGTCGCAGACGGCGACCATCTGCACGTCCTTCTCGGCCATCATCCAGTTGAGCACCCCCGAACCCCGGCCGCCGATACCGATGCCCCCCAGCACGATTCGCTCGCTGGGGGCCACCTCGCCGGCAAGCCCCAGCGCGCGGGCGGGCACCACCAGCGGCGCCGCCAACAGTCCGCCCCCGGCGGCGGTAGCGGCCAGCAATTGCCGCCTGCTAATCGCACCGGTTCCGCCGCCGATTGCTTTTCCACCGCCGCGGCCCGCCCTCGTGCCGCAACTGCCAATCGCCTTGTTGTGTGTGTGCACAGACATATTGCCTCCTATCGACTGTTTGTAGAACCCAACATACCAACCATCAGGTTGATTGCCGCTCGCATATTCCCCCTTCCCGCCCCCACTGACGTGCAGAGAACCTATTTATATTCCTCTCCCTGGTAACAATTCACACCAGCCTGTTTGAGCCGGGTAACATGCTCGCGCACCCGGCGCAGGAAATCTTCCTCGTTGCGCGACTGGCGCGGCGACCATAACACCTCAGCCATCGCCAGCAATCGGGGAAAGAGCAAGTATTCCACATCGGCCGCTGTAGGGACATATTCCGTCCACAGGCACCCTTGGCCGCCGAGGACATGGCGGGCTTCTTCCGGCGACATGCCTGCGCAGGGATCGAACCGGTACACCTTCAGCAGCGGCAAAAAGGCTGCATGGCCAGGTCCACTGCGTTCCCGGTGCTGCATGTAATTGAAGTAAGTTTCGGCATTGGGGGTCATAATTACTTGATGCCCTGCCCGAGCCGCGGCCATTCCTCCTTGCGTTCCCCGCCACGACATCACCACCGCGCGCGGCGGCAGGCCGCATTCCACGATCTCATCCCAGCCGATCAGCGTCCGTCCTTTGGAATTGAGGAACTGTTCTACCCGCTTGGTGAAGTACCCTTGTAATTCCTCGACCGAGCGAAGGTTTTCCCGCTTCATCAACTGCTGGCAGAAGGGACTTTGCATCCAGTGCTGGCGAGGAACCTCGTCGCCACCGGTATGGATGTAAGGGCTGGGGAACAGTTCCACCACCTCGCTCAGCACGCCCTCGATGAAGCGGTACACTTCCTCTTTGCCCACGTCCATCATGTAGGAGCTTATTCCCCAGTCGGTCCACACCTGGATAGGCTGCTTGGTGGGTGGGGCAGCCAGTTCCGGATAGGCCGCCAGCGCAGCCTGACTGTGACCGGGCATACTGATTCCCGGCACTACCATCACGTGCCGCTGGGCGGCGTAGTGGACGAGCTGGCGCACATCGTCTTGAGAGAGGAAGCCGCCGTAGCGCTGCGTGTCGCGCTGGCCATCGAGCCGGTGGCGCACCGTGCCGTCGCGCCATGCACCGACTTCGGTAAGCTTAGGGTAGCGCTTGATTTCGATTCGCCAACCCTGGTCATCCGTCAAATAGAGATGGAACACGTTGATCTTGTACGCGGCCAGAAAGTCGATGTACCGCTTGAGGAACTCCTTGTGGAAGAAATGGCGGGCGATGTCCAGATGCATTCCGCGCCACAGGAAGCGCGGGCGGTCTTCGATCTTCACCTGCGGCAGCTCCAGCGGCAACTGCGCCGGGCACCCAGCTTCGATCTCCGCCGGCAACAACTGCCGCAGCGTCTGCACCCCGTAGAACACCCCGGCCGGCCCGCCGCCGCGAATCACCACCTGCTGCGCGCTGACGTCCAGCGTGTAGCTCTCTTCCCACAGCCGGCGGCGAGGGTCTTCCGGCCCTTTAGCGGGGGCCTGGCTTTCGTCGGCAAGCGTCAGCAAAATAGTGCCTGCCGAGCGCGGGTCGAACAGCGCTTTGGATTGGGGGTGGAACTTTGGGGCGGGCAGGCCGAGCTGCTCGGCCAACATCTTGCCGATGGCCGTCAGTTCCGGCCGATCGACTCCCAGGATTACCCGTGTTGCCGCGTCGATCTTGAATGAACCGCGGCCGACGTGAACTATCTCTGGCTGCGGGATGATGGCTGGCTGGGGCACCGCGGCTTGAGCCTCAGTCGCCGACAGCGCCACGCTCAACAACGCTGCGCAGGTACATCCCCACATGGCATGGTCCTCGATGTTGGCAACCCGCGACGCTCACCGACCGGCCGCCCGCAGCGCACCGAGCAGCCATTGCACAATTTCAGCCGACGGACGAAGCTGCTGGTGGATTTCCAACTGCCGGCCGGCGTCGAGTCGCTGGTAGGCATTTTGGGCGGGCAGCAGCGCTGCCTGTGCTTGCGCTGCGGACAAGGGCCGGTTCAGCCCGTCCACCGGTCGTTCCAGCCGCACCGCTCGCGGAGCAATCGCCGCTATTATGGATGCCAGGTCGCCGGCGGTCAACGCACCAGGCACCACCGCCTGATGAGGCACATAGCAGCAGTAGCTTTCCAGGAGCGATTGGTAACTGGCCAGTCCGCCACGCGCCAACACTGCCTGCGCGGCATCGTCGTACAAAGCGCCTAGCAGTGCCAATAATGCGCCGGTAGGCTCGGCGTGCGGGATAGCCTCAGCAAGGTCCAACGGCGCGGTCGGATCGCTCGCAGCCGGATTTACGGCCGCGCAACTTTCGCCCCAGATCGCCATGGCCTGCGAGTCAAGCTCGCTGCGCCGCCGCAGGTATCGTAGCACCGAGCGCAGGTCGCGCAATTGCGAGCCTAGCAGCGTTTGGCCCAACACCAACTCGGCTTGCGAAATGGCCGCCGAACTGCCGCGGAAGTTGCGCGTGTCGTCGAGGGAGGTTTCTCCCGTGCCGCGCACATCGGCAAGGCAAACGGCCACACCGCGCTGGAGCAAGTCGCCGATTTCCTCGGCCCGCCTGTGCAGCAGCTCGCGCTTGCCTGACTGCGAAAGGCAAATCACCACTGGGAACGGCGGCTTGTGCTCTCCGGCTGGAATAATGTGTTCTCCGGCTGGAATAAGCAGGATCAGGGGCACGACGATACCCGACTCCACTTCCAACGCCACCCACTCGGCAACGGCCTGAGGCAGCGGTTGGGTGCGCCGCTGGAGGAGCTTAGGTTGGGCTTTCGGCTCGGTGTTGCCCAGTAGATCGTTCCAGCGGCTGCGCAGCTCGGCGCGGCGCCGCTGGGGCGGAAGTGCTTCCAGGTGCTGTTGCGCCGCGGCGACACGCTCGGACGCCAAACGTGCTAGCACAGTGTGCAACGGTCGAGGTTGCAGGCGGGCAACGATTTCCGGCCTCAGGCAGCGCAATTGGTCCTCTTCGCGCCGCTGTTGATAGTGGGCTGGCGGTTGCATGTCGAACCACCGCTGGAATATTGGGTAGATGCGACTGCGGTGCAGCGGGCCGATGTTGTTGCAGTGGCTGCTTTCCGGGGGCGAGCCCCGCAGCGTGCCCGTACCCTGAACGTAATCGATGTGCTCCCCAGCGCCCATCAGCTCGAAGGCCCGACGTATCCGCGGCCAGGCCGGGTCGCGGTGCTGCTCCCAGGAGAACTCGTGAGCGTAGATCAGCCGTCGGGGCGCGACTGCACTTACGATCACCCAATGTGCGAAGCCGTCGCGTGCCCCGCAGCGCAGCGCGCGGGTAGTTTCCCAGTAGGGCACGCCGAACCAGTAGAAATCATTTTCGGCATCAGCGGGAATGGGATAATCGGGCTGAGGGCCGCCAAAGTTGAACGGTACCACGGCGGTTATCCGCTCGTCCAGCGCCGCCGCCACGGCCGCCGGATCGCCCCCGCCGGCCACAGCACCCAGCAAGATCACCCGCTCGGCGTCCACTCCCGGTTGGGCCAACAGCACGTCCACTGCGCGTCTCAGGTCCCAGACCATCCACCCCATCAGACTGTCGCCTAGCACGTGCAATTGCAGCCCCAGCATGTGACGGAAATAGTAATCCTGCCGGCCGACGCGAAACGGCTTGGGATACTTTTCGGCGGAGTCAAACGGATGCGCCCGCCGCTCGCCGTGCCCCAGATGGTCCGGCACCATCACCACGCACCCCTGTCGGGCCCACGTCATGCCCATGTCCTGCAATTCGGCCTGCGTCTTCGGATTGTGATGGCTGTGGGAGATCAAGATGGCGGGCATTGACTTGCCGGGCGGCTCCGGCAGGTAGAGATTGGCCGTCGCCACCACACCCGGACGAGTGCAATAGGCGATGTTCTTGATCGTATAACCTTCGCCGGGTAGCGTCCCGGCAAGCTGAACGGCGGGCGCTTGTGCCGCTTCGGGTAACGGCCCCAAAGATGCACGCAAAGCGGCAATCCGCCGATCGCGGAACTGCGCCCAGTCTTCGCGGCTAGCGACGGTCTGCCAGACCTTGTTTTCCCGGGCCGCTGCCGCGCGGGTACGGGCTAGGACGTCGCGCTGGAGCATCTGGTCAATACCCAGCGCGCGACGATCCTCGGCAGAAAGCACATCGCCGTTCAGCCGGGCAAGTTGTTCGACCAGCGAGCCGGGCGGGGCCGCCACCGACGATTCCGCCGATACCTGTTTCAGCGCTGGGGCGGAAGTGTAGCGCGATTCGGTCCTGGTTTGGGGAGGCGAATCGAGACATACGGCTGACGCGCTGAGCGGCTGCTGCGATGACAAGGCCCCGGTCGGCCCCTCGCCCGCACCGTCCGCCGCCGGCGCCCCCGCGGCGACACCGAAAATCAACACAAGACACACAGCGAAGATAGCTTGCAAATAAAGCGCCCTAACAGCAGACGGCAGGGACGCGGCCCAAACCCCGGCTAAGGACATGGCAGACCCTTTCGGTCTTCGGCGGCTCAGCGCGCCGGCAAGCACAGCCGGCGCGCCTCGCGTGGCAATAGCAGGTACAGCGAAAGACCTGCCGCTCATTCTACATCACTGGGCCGATATGGAAACGCACGAGCAAGTGGTAGACGTGACGACAGAGACTGCCGCCGTCGGCTTGGCCAGCCGCGCGCGGTGCTCACGACCCGATCGGGCACGGCGGCTGGCTGCGATCGTGCGGCGGGAGCGGAACGGTTTCGAGCGGGCCCAACTCAGATCGGCTTGCCGGTGAAAGATGTCAGCGCCTTCATGTAGTTGCCGCGGGCGAAAGCGGCTGGGTCCGGGCAATTCTCTTGGCTCATGCAGCCTTTGAACTCCTCGACCGAGCTGTACTCTTTCTCCGCCAGCCAGTCCTGCATTTGCGAAAGCATTTTGCCCAGCTCGGAGAAGCCCTTGCGATAGATGACCGAGGCCACCATGGCCACGTCGGCTCCCACGGCCAGGGCCTTTAGCAGCGACTGGCTGTCGTGGATGCCGCGAGTCAGCGCCAGCGAGACGTCCACCCGCCCGTAAAGAATTGCTATCCAGCGCAGGGGAAGCAGTAGCTCCCACGGATCGCTGAGCACTAGTCTGGGCATGGCTTCCATGCTTTCCAGGTCGATGTCTGGCTGGAGGAAGCGGTTGAAAAGAACCAAGCCGTCGGCGCCTGCGTCGGCCAGCCGTTTGGCCATATTGGCCATGGCGCTGAAATATGGGCCTATCTTCACCGCCAAGGGAATGGAAACCGACTGCTTGACCGCCTCGACCAGCTCCAGATATTGCGATTCCACGCTCTCGGCCGACTCGTCCATACCGGTGGCCACATAGTAGATGTTCAGTTCCAGCGCGTCGGCGCCGGCGTCTTGGATCATCCGCGCGTAGCGGGTCCAACCGCCGGTGCTAACGCCATTGAGGCTGCCGATGATGGGAATTCGCAGGGCGCGCTTGGCCTCGGTTATCAGTTCCAGATACTCTTCCGGTCCGGTGCGATAGTCCTGGGGTTGGGGGAAGTAAGTCAGCGCTTCGGCGAAACTGTCCGCGCCGAACTCGTGGACCTTTGCCAGCTCCGCTTCTTCGTGAGCGATTTGCTCCTCGAACAGCGAAGGCAAGACGGCGGCCGAAGCGCCGGCGTCTTCTACGCGGCGCAGCCCGTCGATATTGCCGGTCAGCGGGCAGGCGGCCACGACCAGCGGGTTTTTCAGTTTCAGACCCAGGTACTGCGTGCTCAGATCGACACTCATTCAACCCTCTCCTGTGAACGGGCGGCGCGGACGGTTGGTAAATCCGCCCGAATAAGAGCCTTAATAACACCACCTTTCCTGGCACTGTATCTCAAGTAGATTGCCCGGTTAACCTTCTACCGGGTTCTGGTTTGTCCGAGTCTCTCGATCATCTGCCGCCATGGGGATTGTCAAAACAATTGGTTGCCACAGTTTGTGCGCTCAACCGTCGTGGGCCTTTCACTCCGACTGTCCGTGGCCGTCGCCGCCCACGGCCGCCTTTACGCCTGCCCGGGTCATGTTCGCTAACTGTTCGTACAGCGTCCAGCGCTCGTCGATGTCGCGCTGTCCCAGGGCCAGCAAGCGCTCGGCTTCGGCGGGCTTGGAGCGGGCCAACATCGCCCAACGGGCCTCCTTCAAAGCGAAGTCCTTGAAGCTGCCGGTGGGCTTCTTGCTGGCCAGTTGCAAGGGGCGTTCCTCGTTGCGCGGATCGAAGCTATAAAGCAGCCAGTAGCCGCAAGCTACGGCATCTTTCTGCACGCTCATGCCCTGGGCCATGTCGATTCCCCAGCCGATGCAGTGGCTCAGGGCGATCAACAGCGAAGGCCCGCGATAACTCTCGGCGGCGATTATCGTCCGCAGGGCGTGCACGGGGTTGGCGCCCAGGGAGATCTGGCCTACGAACACGTTGCCGTACGACATGGCGATCAGGCCTAGGTCTTTCTTACGCACCGGTTTGCCGCCGGCAGCGAATTTAGCTACTGCGCCGCGCGGAGTGGATTTGGAGGCCTGCCCGCCGGTATTGGAGTACACCTCGGTGTCGAGCACCAGGATGTTTACGTCGCGGCCCAAAGCGATGACATGGTCCAGACCGCCGAAGCCGATGTCGTACGCCCAGCCGTCGCCCCCGAAGCTCCATACGCTCTTGCGGATCAGATAGTCGGAAGAGGCCAGTAGACTTTTAGCGTCCGGGCTGTCGATGGTGGCCAATCGCTGGTTCAGTTCGGCCACCAAGCGGCGCTGTTCTTGGATTTCCGCTTCGCTTTCCTGTTTGTTATTGATCAACCGGCCGACCAACTCATCGCCCAACTGCCCGGCCAACCGACGAAGCAGCTCGTGGCAATACTGTATCTGGAGGTCGATGGCCAACCGGAAGCCCAGCCCGAACTCGGCTGCATCCTCGAACAACGAATTAGACCAAGCCGGGCCGCGTCCTTCGGCGTTGGTGGTGTAGGGGGTGCAAGGCAGGTTTCCGCCGTAGATCGAGGAACAGCCCGTGGCGTTGGCGATGAGCATCCGATCGCCGAAAAGCTGCGTGACCAGTTTCACATATGGCGTTTCGCCGCAGCCAGCGCAGGCGCCGGAAAACTCGAACAACGGCAACAGCAATTGCGAGCCTTTGATGGTGTCGTGCTTGACTTGGCGGCGGTCCACATCGGGAATGCTCAGGAAGAAGTCCAAATGCCTACGCTCGCGCTCCAAGTGCGGCAGCTTGGGCTCCATGTCGATGGCTTTGTGTTTAGGCTTGACCTTGTCTTTGGCCGGACAGGCATCCACACACAGTCCGCAGCCGGTGCAGTCGTCGGGAAATACCTGAAGGGTAAACTTCCAGCCAGGAAACTCCTTGCCTTTGGAGTCGGCGGATTTGAAACCCTCCGGCGCCCCGGTCAGCAGCCCCGGGTCGTAAACCTTCATGCGAATGCTGGCGTGCGGACAGGTCAGCGAGCACAATCCGCATTGGATGCAGAGATTCGGATCCCAGATGGGGATGTCCTGGGCGATACTCCGCTTCTCGTACTTGGTGGTGCCTGTGGGGAATGTGCCGTCGTTGGGTAGCGCGCTGACCGGCAGTTCGTCGCCCCGGTTGGCGATCATCATTCCCAGCACGTTCTTGACGAACTGCGGCGCATCCTCCGGCACCGGCGGCACGCGATGCAGTTTGGAGGTGACTCGATCGGGCACTTTCACCTCGTGCAAGGCGGCCAGGGCGCCGTCTACGGCGGCGAAGTTCTGCTCGACCACCTTGCCGCCCCCTTTCTTGCCGTAAGTCTGTTTGATGGCATCTTTGATTTCGGCGATGGCCTGGTCGGGCGGGATGACGTTGGCCAGCTTGAAGAAGCAGGTTTGCATAATGGTGTTGATGCGCACGCCCATGCCCGTGTCGCGCGCTACCCGATATGCGTCCACCACGTAAAACCGCAGCTTCTTGCCGATGATTTCTTCCTGCACTTCTGCGGGCAGGTGGTCCCACACCTCGTCTGGCCCATAGGGACTGTTAAGCAGGAAGGTAGCGCCCGGCACGGCCAGCGAAAGCACGTCGATCCGTTCCAGGAAATGGAACTGGTGGCAGGCCACGAAATTGGCCTTGTGGATCAGGTACGAGCCTTTGATAGGCCGCGGCCCGAAGCGCACGTGCGAGACGGTCACCGAACCGGCCTTGCGCGAATCGTACACGAAATAGGCTTGGGCGTAATACGGAGTATTCTCGCCGACGATCTTGGCCGAGTTGCGGTTAGCGCTGACCGTACCGTCGGCCCCCAACCCGAAGAACACCGCGCGGGTCACGTCGTCTGCCTCGGTGGAGAAGTCCTCGTCGTAATCCAGGCTCAGGTTGGTCACGTCGTCTTTGATGCCTACGGTGAAACGCGGTTTGGGATCCGCTTTGCGCAGTTCCGCGAACACAGCGGCTGCCATTGCAGGCGTGAACTCCTTGGAGGATAAGCCATAACGGCCTCCGATGACCTTGGGCATGTGGCCGTTGCCGGAGTGGGTGGCCCAATGCTCGGCCAAGGCGGCCACCACATCCAGGAACAGCGGTTCGCCCAGCGCCCCTGGTTCCTTGGTGCGGTCCATCACGGCGATGGCACGGACGGTCTTGGGCAGCACGGCCACGAAAGCGGCCGCGTCGAACGGTCGGTACAGGCGCACTTTCACCAGGCCGACTTTTCGCCGCGGGCAGTCAGGTAGTCGACGGTTTCTTCGACCACGCCGGCCCCGGAACCCATGATTACAATAACCCGCTCGGCGTCGGCCGCGCCGAAATAATCGAATAGGTGATACTGCCGGCCGGTCAGGGCGGCAAACTTGTCCATGTACTTCTGCATGATAGCCGGACAAGCTTGATAGAACGGATTGCAGGCTTCGCGGGCCTGGAAGAATACGTCGGGATTTTGAGCCGTGCCGCGCAGTACCGGGCGTTCGGGCGACATCGCCCGCCGACGGAACGCGGCTACCAAGTCCATGTCGATCATTGCCCGGGCGTCGTCCTCGGTAAGCAACTGGATCTTGTTGACCTCGTGCGAAATGCGAAAACCGTCGTAGAAGTGCAAGGTCGGCACCCGCGATTCCAGCGTAGCCGCATGGGCAATCAAGGCGAAGTCCTGGGCCTCTTGTACCGAGGAAGAGCAAAACATCGCCCAGCCCGTGGTCCGGCAGGCCATTACGTCGCTATGGTCGCCGAAGATCGACAGGGCGTGTGTGGCCACGGTTCGGGCCGTGACGTGGAAGACCGTGGGCGTAAGCTCGCCGGCGATCTTGAACATGTTGGGGATCATCAGCAGCAAGCCCTGCGACGCGGTGAAGGTGGTCGTCAGCGCACCGGCCTGCAACGAGCCGTGTACCGCACCGGCCGCCCCGGCCTCGCTTTGCATTTCCACCACGTCGGGCACCGTCCCGAAGATGTTCTTGCGGCCTGCTGCTGCCCAAGCATCAGGCAGTTCTCCCAACCCAGAAGATGGGGTAATGGGGTAGATGGCCATCACCTCGCTTACCATGTGGGCGATGTTGGCCGTCGCCTCGTTGCCATCGACAGTAACAAAGGGTCGTTTTTCCACGGTCGATCTCCTCGGTCGCTCGATAACCGGCAGCCTGCCCGCCGAATAGATAACCGCACCAATAGAATCCAGCAGTCTACAGCGCCGTCGGTGCCGTTTCAAGCGCCCTGCGCATCGAACTTTTAACCTAGAACCCTGCCGTAAGTTGTCATTGGTCGGCTCGCCGCTGCCGACCATTGCCCCGCCCCGCCTGCGCACCAATCGTGCCAACCTTGGCAGGTGGTTGTCACATTAACAGCGGGCTGTGCCGAGCCGCACGCACCGATTATGCCAACATTTCTTACGCCAGCAGGTGGTCTTATACCAGTGGTGGTACCAGTCCTACACCAGTGGACAGGTGTTAGGCCAGTGGGCAGGTCTCATGGTGGTAAGGGGGGCCTATGCCAGCGGGCGGGCTTTCGTCTGGCGATGGGCCCGCTTAGAATTGGGCACTCGGCATTGCACGTTAATAGTGTTGTATGGGAGGCTCGAGGTTCCGGGCGATAAGCAGCGGCTGAAAGGGGCAAAGTGTCTCATGTCCGGCGACGCAACCAGTGTTACCGTCGGTCTGATCCAGATGGTTATCAGCGCCGATCGCTCGGAGAACCTGTCCAGCGCCGAGCAGCTTATCGTGGAGGCGGCCCAGCGCGGGGCGCAGATAATCTGTCTGCCCGAGCTTTTCCTAACCCCCTACTTCTGCCAAGTGGAAGACCCGGCCATGTTCGACCTGGCCGAGCCGGTGCCGGGTCCGACCACCGACGCATTAGGCAAACTAGCGGCGCGACTGGGCGTGGTGGTGGTCGCGCCGCTGTTCGAGCGGCGGGCAAAAGGCGTGTATCACAACAGCGCGGCGGTTCTGGACACCGATGGTCGGCTGGCCGGACTGTACCGCAAAATGCACATCCCCCATGATCCGGCGTATTACGAGAAGTACTATTTCGCCCCCGGCGACACCGGGTTCCTGGTGGTGACAACTCGCTACTGCCGCCTAAGCGTGCTGATCTGCTGGGACCAGTGGTTTCCGGAAGCGGCGCGGGCGGTCGCGCTGGCCGGTGCCGATGTGATTTTCTACCCCACGGCCATCGGCTGGCACCCGGCCGAAAAAGATTCCTTCGGCACCCAGCAACGCGACGCTTGGACTACCGTGCAGCGCGCCCACGCGATAACCAATGGGCTATTCGTAGCGGCAGTCAACCGTGTGGGACACGAACTGCCCGCCCACGGCGCCGGCGATGGTATCGTGTTCTGGGGCAGTTCGTTCGTGGCGGATCCTTACGGACAGATTCTGGTCGAAGGTCCCACCGAGCAACAAACGGTGCTCACCGCGCGGCTGGATTTGCAGCACATCGAGGCCGCGCGGCGGGCCTGGCCGTTCTTGCGCGACCGCCGCATCGACGGCTATGGCTCCTTGCTGAAAAGATTCACCGATTGACCACTGATCGACCCGCCAGTTCCTTTCCCGTTTTTCAAGTTTTAAACCTTTCCCGTTTCTCAAAGCCGGCCAAACGTATCGAGTAAAGCCGGGCAAACGTATCGAGCAGCAGCGGGTCGTATTGCACGTGGCAGAAGCCTAGCAAGACGGAAGTTCACTATCGCGCGGCACATATTGACAGTTTCTCGCCGCGGGCGACAATTTGCGCACCGGACGGCTATTTCGCCAAAATATCCAATCGTAGCCGGGGCCTACGGCCATGCACTACCCCTGGTGGTATGTACCCGTCATAACTTCGCCGATGCTTATCGCTGCCATCGCGGTGTTGCACGTGCTGGTGGCGCATTACGCGGTTGGGGGCGGTTTCTTTCTGGCGCTGGAGACCACTTACGCCTATCGCACCAACGACCGCGAATACCTGGCATATCTGCGAAAACATGCCCAGTTCTTCATTCTTTTGACGGTAGTGTTCGGCGCCATAACCGGGGTGGGTATCTGGTGGACGATAGGTCTGGCTTCGCCGCTGGCCACCGAGCTGTTGATCCGCACATTTGTTTTCGGTTGGGCGACCGAATGGGTCTTCTTCGTGCTGGAGATTACAGCGGCCTTTGTCTTCTTCTATTATTGGGGCCGACTACAGCCGCGGACGCACATCGCAATGGGCTGGATTTACGCCTGGGCGGCATGGATCAGCCTGGTGTTGATCACCGGCATCACTGCTTTCATGCTCCATCCGGGCGATTGGCTCCAGAAGCGGACTTTTTGGGCGGGCTTTTTCAATCCGCAGTTCATCCCGCAGATGCTCGCGCGAACCGGGGGGGCGTTTCTGCTCAGCTCGTTGTACGTGTACTTGCACGCCTCGATTACATGCACTAGCGAGCGGTTGACGAACCTCGTCGAGCAGCGCTCCACCCGACCGGCCTTGTTGGGCGCCGTGCTTATCCTCGTCGGCGGCGCTGGGTGGTACATCAATCTGCCCGATTCTGCCGTAGAGGCCATGTTCTCGGCCAGTGCGTTGAATGTCTTCGTGGGCTTGATTTTCGTGGCTACGGGGCTGGTGTTCGTGCTGTTGTACTTGGGGCCGTTTCGGAATCCGGGATGGATCCGCTCGCCCGGCTTCGCCGTGGCATTGCTGGCCCTGGGGATGATCGGCTTCGGCACCAGCGAGTTCATCCGCGAGGCAGTGCGCAAACCCTACGTGGTGTATAACGTCGTGTTTGGCAATCAGGTGTACGCCGAGCAGTCGGAACTCCAGCGACTGCGCGACGGCGGTTACTTGGAAGGCGGCGTGTGGACCCGTCAGTACGTGCGCCACAATTTCCCCCAGGTGGTCGTGGGGGCGATGCAACAGGAAGGCGGATCGTCCGGCGGACACATCGACCGGCAACGGTTGCTCGAACTTCCGCCCGAGGACCGGGTGAAGCTCGGTGGCGTGCTGTTCCAGTATCACTGCAACGATTGCCATGCTATCGCCCGCGGAGGTTATTCGGCCGCCGGACCATTGATACAAGGGTGGAGCAGGGCGATGGTCCGCGATCTGATCGACAACTTGCACACCGCCCGGTTCGTCATGCCACCCTGGTGCGGCACGCCCGAGGAAGCTGAGCTGCTGGCCGATTACCTGATGAGCATCGCGCCGCCGCGTCCGGCCGGAATGGAACCGGCGCCGACCATGCAGCCCGCACAGCGACAGGCCGATTATCGCCAGCTTTCTGGAGAAGCCCAGCTTTGTGGAGAAGCGCAGTCTGGAGCAGCGCAGTGATGGACCCTGGTCAGCTTATCGAAACCAATTTGCCGCCGATTCCAGCCCCGATCTGGTTCGTGCAGTTGTTCAAGGTGCTAGGTTTCACCTTGCACGCCGTGCCGATGAACCTGTGGTACGCCGGCATCCTCATCGCACTGGTACTGTACGTGCGCGGCGGCGAGCACGGGCAAACCTTCGGCCGCCGGCTGATGACGCAAATGCCCATCATTCTTGCCTACGGCATCAACCTGGGCATTGTGCCGCTATTGTTTGTGCAGGTGGCTTATGCTCAGCCGTTCTACTCGGCTACCATCCTCATGGCCTGGCATTGGCTGATGATCATCGCCCTGCTGATACCAGCATATTACGGGGTTTACCTATACAGTTTCGGTCTGCGTTCGGACGGGCCGGGACTGACCGCCTTCCGCCGGGCAGCCGGCTGGGTGGCGGCAGTCCTGCTGGTGGTCATCGGTTGGCTTTTCGTCAACGGTATGAGCCTGATGGTCAACCCGCACGCCTGGCCCGAACTGTGGAAGCGCGCCGACTTCTACGGGGCGACGCTAGGCACCGGCTCGAACATCGCCGATGCTACCCTCTGGCCCCGCTGGCTGCTGATGCTGGGGCTGGCCATCGGCACAACGGCCGTGTGGCTGCTCTTCGACGCCGCTTGGTTCGCCTCGGCAGAGTCCGACCAATATCGTTCGTGGTCGCTGACGCTCTCCTGGAAACTGTACACCGCCAGCATGGTGTGGTTCGCAGTGGCAGGCACGCTGTATGTCATCACCGGCTGGCAAAGCTTTAAGCAGATGTTCGGCTTTCCGACGGTGCTGCTTACGCTTCTGACGGCCCTTGCCCCAGGTCTGCCGTGGTTGCTGCTGTTCCGGCAGGTGCGTGCGGGCCAGTTCCCCAGCCGTGGCGTGGCCGCGCTCATCGCACTGGCGCAGCTTGGGGTACTGGGCGTCAACGCCATCAGCCGACAGGTGCTACAGAACATCGAGCTGAAACCACATTTCGACGTACTGGCGCGCCAGACGGCCACGCAGTACGGCCCGTTGGCCATGTTCCTAATAGCGTTTCTGCTTGGCGCCGGGGTGATGACATGGATGATTTGGCAGATTGTGCGTCCCGGGCAACCGGCGGCAGAATCTTGAACGCCCAATGTTGAATCCCAACCGCCGATTTTTGACCTCCAGCCGCTGCATCTTGAAAGCCGACCGCTGCCTGTCAAGGCCCGACTACGGTCGCAGCAGACCGCGGCAGTTGTGCCAGCCAATCGCAGGCTCCTGCCTTCCGGCGGCGCCAGCCAGGCGCAGCGCGCTGATACAAGCCGAGCCACGCGCTTGATCGGGCCGCCGGTACCGCCCCGCGAGATTTATGCTTTGCCGAGCTGCTGATCTTTGCCGAACCGCTGATCTTTCGGCTTACGGTTTTTTGGCACCGCGTACCTGGGGCACAAAGTCGACATGTCCACCCAACCGCAACACCGCGCGCATCACTTCCGCGGTAAGCTCGGCCAGCAGTTGTCGGTCGGCATGGTGGTCGTAATAGCGGCTCAGGTCGAAAGGCTTTCCGATGCGCAACGTGACCTTAGCAGTGCGCAGCAGGGTTTGCCACGGATACTCGGTGGTCGGCGAACCCTCGATATAGCAAGGCACGATCGGCGCTCGGGCCTTGAGGGCTATCAATACCGCCCCGGGGAGAACTGGCAACAGCGGCTGATTGGTGGTGTTTAGCCGTCCTTCGGGAAACACGCCCACCAAGCCGCCGGCACGCACCCAATCTACGGCGGCTTTGGCTGCCGCCGCGTCTACCCCGGAACGGTTGGTAGGGATCACCTGGCAAATCTGCAATAGCCAGCGGTAGGCCGGTTGCTGGCAGTACTCCCGGGCGACCATCCAGTGGATCACCCGCTGGGTAGCCAAGTGCACGAAGCATGGATCGACAGACGAGCGGTGGTTGCAGACGATCACCGCACCTTGGTTGGCGGGAATATCGAGCCGTCCGATTACTCTGGCCCGCCACAGGCTGCGCGCCACTGCGTAATTCAGCCACCACAATAAGGTTTGGAGGGGGCACAGCCTGGTGCGGCGGACTTGCCAGCTCAGCCACAACAGGGCCCCCACCGCCAAGCTGGCCAACATCAAACTCGCCGCCCAGTTTACCGCAGCGGACGATAACATTTTTTCAGCCCGCCAGGCGGGACATTTCATCCGGCGGGTTCAAGCTGTCGAGGTCCTCCGACCGGTAGCAGTACTGCATCAGATAGGCGTCTTCCGGCGTGTCTTGATAAAAGCCACGCAGCACGGCCACCGCCCGAAAACCATTCTCGCGGAAGAATAACTGCGCGGCCAGATTAGTCTCGCGTACTTCCAGCACGATCTTGCTGCGCCGTTGCGAGCGTAGCTTGCCGATCAGCTTGGCCAACATCTGGGTGCCCACGCCCCGGCGCTGGTACTCTGGCTCTACGGCGAAGTTCAACACGTGGATGCGCGACTTGTGCAATTCGTAGATCATGAAGCCCACCAGCCGGTCGCCGTGCTCGGCTACCATGCCGATGCAGTTCCGCTGGTTGAGGCAGTTGCGAAAGTCCTCCTCTTGCCAGGGGAACTCGAAGCACTGCCGTTCGATCGCCTCCACTTCGGGTATGTCGCGGCGCAACATCCAGCGGATGTGTACGCGCACCTCCTGTTTAGACTCGGCAGCCATCTCGGCCTCCTTCCGTGTTGGCCTGAAGCCCGTTGCTCCACGTGCATCTGCACGAAGTGGGAGTGCATCTGCACGAAGGAAGAACCGATTGGGGACACGATGACGTTCCCTTGCCCCGGTTCTTGCCGCATCGGCCGACCGCCCGGCGCGACGATCGTCTTCATGGGCGACTGTTGTCGGCTGGGGCAGCCCGAGCGGAGCGACAATCGCTCCCGAACACCTGTCGCATCGTTGCCGCTAAAACACTACCAAAAATAAGCCTCTTAGCCAAGACGAAATCTCGGCCGCGGCAGGCCAGCAGGCTAGGGGCAGGCAACCAGGCTGGCAGTCCAGCAACCCAGCAGACGGCTAACCGCGCAAGGCTTTTTAACAACCGAAGCCGTGCAATTTTCGCCCAACGCTTCGCCTGGCGTTTATGGCGACGGTTCCACTACGCCCTGCGGTCGCTGGTTCTTATTTATCTCGGCGTTATGGTCTTGCAACAATTTGCGCAATCGCTCGACCACATCCGGATGTTGTTCCGCCAGATTGTTCTTCTCGCCGATATCCGTTGCCAGATCGTACAACTCGACAGTCGGCGGCGCCGCGGCTGGCTTGGCGGTCTGGCTTTGCCCAGCTTTGCTGTCCGGCGCGTCGGCGCTTTTGGGCGGTTGTTTTTCCCCCGGCTTGGCCGCGCTCTGGGCCGGTTTAGCGGCTGTCAGCAACAGCTTCCAGTTGCCTGCACGCACGCCGTTGCGGCGGTAGAAGAACGCTTGGTGCGGACTTTTCGCGCCCGGTTGTCCGGACATCAGCGGCCAGATGTCTTTGCCGTCGATGATACGGTCTTCGGGCAGCTTTGCCCCGGCCAGCGCTGCGAATGTGGGCAGGATGTCGATCGTGGCGGCTACTTCGGAGCAGGTTTTCCCGGCGGGTATTCTGCCCGGTCCCCACATGATGCACGGCACGCGCATCCCGCCTTCGTACAGTGTGCCTTTGCCGTCGCGCAGCGGCAGCGCCGAGCCACCGTGTTTCTTCATTATCAGCCAGGGACCGTTATCAGAAGTGAAGACCACTATGGTCTTTTCGGACAGTCCTAGCCGACGCAACGCTTCCAGGACCTGACCTACCGACCAGTCGATCTCTTCGATCACATCGCCGTACAGCCCGCGCTTCGACTTTCCCAAAAAGGCCTCCGAAGCTGCCAGCGGCACATGGGGCATGGTGTGCGCCAAGTACAGAAAGAACGGACGCTGCCGGTTTTGCTCAATGAACTTCACCGCCTCCTCGGTGTACCGTTTGGTCAGCGTGGCCTGCTCTGCCGGGTGTTCGACGATCTGGTCATTGCGATACACCGGCGGGCCGCGCTTGCCGTCGCGCTCGATCGACATGTCGTTGGAATACGGGATGCCAAAGTAATAGTCGAAACCCTGATTGGTCGGCAAGAAAGGCGGTAAATGCCCCAGATGCCACTTGCCTATGCACGCCGTGGCGTATCCGCGGGTCTGGAGCAGCTCGGCGATGGTGATCTCGTTGGGGTGCAGCCCCGTGTTGTCGCGGGGAAAGAACACCCGGGTAACGCTCACCCGATCGCAGTACGACCCGGTCATCAGCGACGCCCGGGAAGGCGAACACACCGGGGCGGTCACATAGAAATCAGTGAACTTCATTCCCTCGGCGGCCATACGGTCAAGGTTGGGAGTGCGAATGTCCGGCGAGCCGAAACAGCCCACGTCCTGATACCCCTGGTCGTCGGTGAATATGATCACGAAGTTCGGCACTTCGCCGGCGGGGCCGTCTGCGGCTTGCTCCCCTACAGCGGCCAGCGCGGTCTGCCAGCCGACAATACCCGTCTTCGAGCTGATAACACCAAACACTGCTGCCACCGCAATACAGATGACCAGCCGTCTCCATGTGCTGCCAGACATGTTTGCTCCCCTCGTTTGGCGTGGACACTTCCCTGGTGCGAAGCGTAACGGTCATTCCCCCCACTTGTCGCCACGAAGTATAACGCGCGCCGCAGGTAGAGTCACGTTTTCGGGTACGAGGTATTGCTTGCCGAGATGCGGCCGGCTGAAACTTCTTAAACTGTGGTGTTCGATGGGGTGGGAGGAAGGCAGCTATTTCGGCGGCGGAGCCGAGGCCGGGTCGGCGGCGCCGCCCTCCGGCGCGGGCGGCGATTGACTAGCTTGCGAGGTTTCTGTTACCGGCGCGGTAGCCAATGGCGCAGTTGCAGGCGGTGCGCTTCCAGGCGACGTTGCCGGCTGCGCGGTTGTTTGTGAGGCTGTTTGCCAGGCAGACGCTCCTTCTGTCGCTGCTGGCGATTGTGTCGTCGCCGGCACTTGTGTCGTTGTCGGCGATGGCGGGGCCGCCGGCACAATGTTCATGTGATCCAGGATGGTCAAATCCAACGATTTGCCAAAGCCGTGATGTTTCGAGGTTCCTACCGGGCCGGGCGGAGCCGGCGGCGCTGCTGGAAGGGGTGGTGCGGGCGGGATTCCTGAACCGGACGAGGCACTGCTAAGGCGGGAATGGCCCGTCGACCGAACTGCCCCGGCGCCGGCAGCTTTTTGCTCAGTGGATAGCGGCTGGGCTTTGCCACCGTCGCGACGTTCGGCCAACTGCGGCTCATCCTCGACGAAGTGCATTTCCTTGGCTACCGAAGGGATTGGCGGCTGCCATCGTCGGTCAGTCTTGCCCGAAAACGGCACTCGCATCTTCTGCCCCCACGATTGTGTTCCCCCGTACACTGTCCCGCGTTGGAACGGACCGGCGCCCAAGACCCATAGATTATGAATCTTGCTTTCCACTGGTATCACGCCCGACTGCCACACCATCTTGCCCGTATGCCGGTTGTAAGCGAACAGGGCGATCTTGGCCACGGCGCGCTGCTCGGTCTTGGTGGCCAGCGCCAATTCAGGGACGGTGTGGGGAATGCCTTGAACCGGCACAGACTGCGGTAGCTTGGTAGCCGGTATGCCAAACAGCAGATCGCAGCGGTCGGTGCCCACCGCGCCGGCACGCAGTTCCACCACGTAGTCGGCCTCGTCCAGCTTGTCTACCAAAATGCATCCCTGGGCCAGCAGGTGCTGGCGGACGGTGCTGATCAAATACGCGGAGTCCACTGTTTGGCGGACCGCGCTTGACTCCAAATACACCTTCCGCTCTGCCAATGCGCCGAGGTCAATCTCGCTGACTGCGCGGTCGATCGCATCGGAGATGAGCAATTGTTCGGTGGCTGTTCGTTGGGTGTCCGACCAGCGCGTGCTGCCGCAACCGGCCGACAACGCGACCACGTTCAGTGCCAGCACACTATATGCTATCAATCGCCGATACATCACGCTCGACCGAACAACCTCAGAACGTGGCCGAGGCCGAAGCGCTCAGCCTGTGCGGATGGAAACAGGCCCCCCGGCCCGGACTGTCGTCTATCCGAGCCCCCGCACAAAGGTGCGAATCCACAAAGGTGCGGATTATAGCCGCATCGGAAGTGCTGCGCTAAGGGCAATTCGGAAAGTAGGGCAAAATGGGCAAACAGAATGTGGGCATCCTGAGGCGATCAGCCCGGCGGAATGTCCTCCATCACGCAGAGGACCGTTTCTCGCACGGACGATCCGCCCTCGTGCGAACCCGGCTCCCTGCCTCGTGCGAACCCGCCTTCAGGTGGACGATTCTCCCACGCCAATTCATGTCGGCAAAGTGCAAAACCCACAGCCGCTGGACGGTTTGTCGCTCTACGGCGCCCAGGCAGCACACCAACGGTTTGCGGTGCGCGGCACAACAGCCCATTTCCGCCATGTTACTGCGCTGAATGTACTAGTGCATGGTCATATCTGCCAAGTTGTTGGGCGATATGCACTCATGTTCAGCGTCTTGACGGCGGGCTTCGCAACGCTTACTGATATTTTCTTCCGGCAGCGATACACAGAAGCCCCGAAAGGAACTACCCATGCAATCTCCTCCTGTACGACGCGCGCTTGTTAGCGTCAGCGACAAAACCGGCTTGGTCGACTTCGCCCGCGGCCTGACCGCCGCCGGCGTGGAAATCTACAGCACTGGGGGCACCCGAAAATCGCTGGAAAGCGAAGGCATTCCCGTCCGCGACGTCTCGCAGTACACCGGCTTTCCGGAGATGATGGACGGGCGGCTGAAGACCCTGCATCCAAAGGTCTTCGGCGGAATCTTGTGCCGCCACGACAATCCCGAGGACATGAAGGCCCTGGCCGAACACGGCATACTGACATTCGAGCTGGTCGTGGTGAACCTCTACCCGTTCGAGGCCACCGTGGCCAAAGCGGACGTCACCCGCGCAGAAGCCATCGAGAAGATCGACATCGGCGGGCCGTCGTTGGTTCGGGCGGCGGCGAAGAATCATGCCTTCACCACCATCGCCACCAACCCCTCGCAGTACCCAGAGATACTCGAGCAGATCCGCGCCCACGGCTGCACGACTCTGGAGCTGCGCGAGCGGCTGGCCGCCGAAGCCTTCGCACATACGGCTAAGTACGATCGGGCGATCGCCGCTTACTTCGCCGGCCAGACTGCCGCCGAGGGGTTTCCCGGAACGCTCAATCTTGCCTACACCCGCAAAGCCGTGCTGCGCTACGGCGAGAATCCGCACCAGCGGGCGGCGCTGTATGCGGAAGCGAAAGCACCGTCGGCCAACGTGGTTTCGGCCGCTCAACTGCACGGCAAGGAGCTGTCGTACAACAATCTGCTCGATTTGGAAAGCGCGCTGGAGATCGTGCGCAGCTTCCAGCAACCAGCCGTATCGGTCATCAAGCACAACAACCCTTGTGGGGCCGCTGTGGCCGAGTCGTTGGCAGTGGCCACGCGCAACGCCCTGGCCGGCGATCCAGTCAGTGCGTTTGGTTCGGTGCTGGGTATGAACCGGGTGGTCGAGCGGGAGACCGCCGAAGTGCTTTCGGAGCCGGGTTTGTTCATCGAAGCCATTGTGGCCCCGGATTTCGACCGCGAAGCCCTGGACATCCTCACCACACGCCCCAAGTGGAAAGCCAATGTACGGCTGATGAAGGTCGGCCCCCTCGACCCGCCGCAGGCTGCGCTGGCCTACCGTTTCCTCGACGGCGGCGTGCTGGTGCAAGACGCCGACACCCTGCCCGACCCAGAAGACCAGTGGAAGGTCGTTACCGAAGCCCAGCCCAGCCAGGAACAATGGGCCGACTTGCGTTTCGCCTGGGCAATCGTCCGACACGTCAAATCCAACGCCATCGTCCTGTGCAAAGGGGGAATGCTGTTGGGGGCCGGAGCAGGGCAGATGAGCCGGGTGGACTCCACCGAGATTGCCATCCGCAAAGCGGGCGATCGGGCGGCAGGCGCGGTGATGGGCTCGGATGCCTTCTTCCCCTTCCCCGATTCCATCCAGCGGGCCGCAGCCGCAGGCGTCAGCGCAGTCATTCAGCCCGGCGGCTCCGTAAAAGACGACGAGGTGATCGCCGAGTGCAACCGTCACCGCATCGCCATGATCTTCACCGGCCGGCGGCACTTCAAACACTGATTCGACACCTCAGGCCTGGCCCCCTGGCCCGCCCGGCTGCCGCGGCTGGCCTGTCCAGCCACGCATCAGCCCCAAAGGCGCACCAGCCGTCTATGCCCTGCAAAAGCACTCTGAGGGATCTGCTTTGGCGGGCGACCGAATGCCTCCGGGCAGATGTGACGGCGAGAATCACTCCGAACGTAATCGGGCGGTGATTTCCGCCAGGGCTGCGGCAGGCGCTTTGCCCGCGGCCGAAGCAAGCTCCGCGGTTGCCACCCCCAGCAGTTGATATAGCCGGCCGAGTTGCGGGTCCCATTGGCGGAGGCTTTCGACCTCCGTGGCCACTACGGCCACTTCGCCGCGGGCGATCGGGCCGGTTAGCGCATCGACTGTACCAAGACGGAAAATGTTTTCCACGGTGCCGCGGACTATCGGTTCGAGAATCTGCACGGCGGCAGCCCGATCGATCCCTGCGCCCTGGAAGCATCTGAGGGCCGTCTCGACCAACGCCACCAGGTAATTGCAGGCGAAGACAGTACCGGCGTGGTAGAGCGGCTTGAACTGGCCTGTCAGCGGGAACACCCGACCCTTACAACCCTCGACAAGCTCCGCCAGTATTTGGCAAGCCGGCTGGTCGCCTTCCAGGCCGCAGAACGTTCCGGCAAATGTTTCGGCCGCCAGGGCAGGATTAGCGAAACTCTTTACCGGGTGCAAGCTGGCCACCTGTGCGCCGAGCTGCCGCGCCGGTTCCAACACGCTTGAACACAGCGCACCACTTAGATGGAAAACCGTGCAGCCGGCGGCGACCGCCCCGGCCCGGCACGCTCGGTGGCAACAAGATGCGATCGCTTCGTCACGGGTACCGATCAACAGCAGTTTCGCAGGCCGCAGCTCGGCGAAGCTCTCCACTGCTCGCCCCGCTCCGATGAACTCCACTGCCTGCTGGCCGCTGTCCAGCGACCGGTTGAGCACGTCCTGTACCGCCACCAAGCCGTGCCGGCTCCATAGGCGCGCCAGTGTCTTGCCTGCATTGCCGCACCCGATGATGTTGAGACTCTTCACCGCAAGCGTCCTTCGAATGTGGTCTGCCAGAGGGGCAAACGCTGCTCATTGCGTAACCGCGTCGGCACGGCGGCACGTGCGCTACTGGTGCGGCAGCGGCTCGCGTCGGCCATCGTGCTCGATCCACCCAAACAGCTCCGCAAGCCCAAAACCGATTCGCCACCCGTCAACGCTCACCACTGCTTCACGGTCGGTTAGCCGCACGGCGGCCTGCGGCGCTGCCACGTCGGATGTGTCGGTGGCCTTCAGCACGTGCAGGAAATAGTCGTCGGCAGCCGGATGTCGCGGCGTTACTTGCACGCGGCATTCGGGTGCCGGGCCGGTGTCTCTGCGGGGCGGATAGCTCTTGCCACCGTAGCTGTAAAGCTCGGCCCCAGAAACCAACCGCACCTCGTGCTCCTGCGGCAGCAAGGTCTGCAAGTACAACCGGCCTTTGCCGTTGTCGATGCGGTACAGCAACCTGCCAGCAGGGTTGGACGCGCTTTCCTCCGGCGGCCGCCCCGCCGAAAGCTCGACCGGCTTTTTCATCGCCTGCAACAGCCACGTTTTCTTCAGTTCCGGTCGCGTGGCACTGACGCGGTCGAAGACCACGAATGTTCCCGGGCGGATGTACACAATCTGCCGCGTGAAGCGTCGCAGTTTGGCTGGCGAGTATGCGCGGGTGCAATCGCCGGCGGTGTACATCCACGCTCCACGATCGGCATAAGCCAGCAGGTCAGCGATATCGTAAAGCTCCCTCTGCTTGTGCCATTGCTGCGGATCGGCCACGGCCCCGTTGTGATGCGGCCAGTTGTGGGCCTGTCCGCCGTCGTTGCCGCTGACCGGCCCGGCGCGGATATTCTTGAACACCTCCGCCGGATCATACACCAGCATTGTATTGTGAGCGATGCTGCGCAAGTGGTAATTGACGTCGTGCAGCGAACCGAAATCGTCGTAATGTCCCCCGTCGCCGACGAGTTCCTCGTGCTTGAAGATCAGAAAATGGCCGACATCCAGGTGTTGGTGTGCCGTAAAACGGTCGCCGCATTTGAACAACAGCACAGTGGCGTCTTCGTCCCACGAACTGCGCGCGTACACGTAGCCGGGACCGCGGCTAAGGTGCGATAGCTTCATGCTCTTCAAATCTCGCTGGGGCACGGTTGTGTCGCGCCACAGAAAGTCTTTGTATGCGTACTCGCCCACGCTGCTGCGCGGTGTAAGCTCGTTGAAGGCGTGAACCATCTGATGCAGCGGATCGTCGCGGTAGTAGTTGACCAAGATGCGTCGGGCAGAAAGGGCCTTGTCGCGCTCGCCGCCGAAGAGCCTGCCCCCTCCGTCGCCCATGGGCATCGGACGACGCGAACCGTACTGGCGGATGCCTGGATACATTTCGAATGCGCTGGCGATTGCCCGCTGGCTGTAAAACTTCGGAGCCAAGGCGTAGTAATCGACGCCTTCGCAGCGCCTTGCGGCCTCGCAAAATACCAGCCACTCGTACAGCCAGTAATGGATGTAATAGCCTTCGGCCCAGCCGCCCCCTTCGCCGGCCAGCTCCAGCGCCGGCGCTGCGCGCTGGCGGTAATCTTCGTAGAGGGACTGCAAGATTTCCCCCGCGCGCGGGTTCTCGTAGTACGTGGCGTAGCAAGCCAATCCGATGCCCCAGTTCTTGTACCCATACCAGCCGTTGTGAAAAACGTGTGTTTCCGAATCCACGTTGGCATCGACCGTATCGTTCATATACCGGTGAAAGCGGGTCTTGTCCGCCTCGGTCCACCAGGGGTAACACAGATCGTAACCCACCGCGCACAGCGCCAGGTCGTGGCCGAATGTTACGTGCCCTTTGCGGATCGGTCCTTCGAAGTACTTCCGAGCCAACTGGATCGCCTGGCGCGCCAGCGCGGCGTCGTCTTCGATCGCCGCCACCAGCGCAACAGACATCATCTTCGCGTGGTCGTCGGCGCCCGCTTGCCGGGCCACGCGGGCCATGCGCGCGTACGCTTCGGGCCGCTGCCGAGCCAGTTCTTGCAGCTCGGCTTTGGAGCCCAACAGCCGGGGATGCTCTTTGGGCACCGGACGCCGCTCGGCCGCCTGCGCCGTCGGCCCCACACTGCTTGGCGCCATTACAATGCCGATCACCAGCCAACCGCCAGCTAGATCAACCCACCACGACCGGCGACGCACGGCGCGATCCTCCCGAGCAAGCAGCAAACCATTCGCAGCCCAGCGACCTACGTTGCCATTATAGCCGCCGGCTTGGAGGGCCGGTAATGTCATGGGGTGCTGCAAGCAGAAAACCGGCCCAGCAAGCGCAGCAGAAAAATTACAAAGCAATCGCCGCAGTTGATCCAGGTCAAGTGCTCCGGTTTCCCGGCAGCGTAAAATCCAATAGTCGGACAGCGCAGCTATCCAATAGCGCAGCTATCCAATGGTCGGTCCGCTGATCCGTGCCGTCGGCGACGCCGACCGGAACCAACAAAGTCGGTACGGCAAAAGCGCGGTTACCAGCCACGCAGACGGATCATGCCGGAGAAAGGCTCATGCCTGACAAATGCGGCAAGACCGCCAGACGTATGGCCCGTGAAAAGCGCACAGTGCAAGCCATGATCCGCTTGTACTGCCGGGGGCATCATGCTGGACAGCCGACGCCCTGCGGTGAGTGCTCCGAGTTGCTCCAATACGCCTTGGCCCGACTAGACCGTTGCCCCCTGGCCGCTCGCAAACCGACCTGCGCGCGTTGTCCCATCCATTGTTACAAACCGCAGATGCGCGAGCGGATCAAGGCAGTGATGCGGTACGCCGGGCCGCGGATGCTGTGGAAGCACCCGATTTTGGCATTGCTTCACCAATGGGACGCGCTGCGCTGTTGGCTCTCGGCTGACCATGCTGGCGCCGGTGCCAGCGCTAGGGACTCGAAACACGGATAAAGCGATCAGCAAGCCATCAGGAGTGGTGTGCCCGTGCCCAAGCGAAAGATAGTCGAGATCGATCAGAGTAAGTGTAACGGCTGCGGGCTGTGCGTTTCGGCCTGCGCCGAAGGGGCGATACAGATCGTCGATGGCAAGGCCCGGCTGGTTTCGGAAGTGTATTGCGACGGCCTGGGGGCCTGCCTGGGTCACTGTCCACAGGACGCCATCCGCATCATCCAGCGCGACGCCGCCCCCTTCGACCAGCAAGCGGTCGAACGTCACCTGGCAGCGCTAGCAGCCTGCGATGCGGCGACGCGCCGCCACGACCCGTCGGGTCACAAATCGCTTGCCCAACACTCCGGCGGGTGTCCGGGCCTGGCGGTGATCAGTCTGGGGCAGCAGGCTGTGGCTTCGGCGGAAATAGCGCAACAGGGGCCTTCCGCCGCGCATTCGGCGCTGGGCAACTGGCCAGTGCAACTGAAGCTCGTCCCCCCGCACGCTCCCTACTTGTCCGGCGCAGAGTTGCTGCTGGCCGCCGACTGCGTACCGTTCGCCCAGGCCGACTTCCATCAGCGGTTCTTGCCAGGGCGTGTGCTGCTGGTGGGCTGCCCGAAACTCGACGACGCCCAGTTCTACGTGGAAAAACTCGCCGCCATCTTGCAAACGGCCCGGCCACGCAGTCTGACCGTGGTTCACATGGAAGTGCCCTGCTGCACCGGCTTGGTACGCATTGCACAAGCAGCCGTGCGAGCGGCCGGCGCCGAGCTGCTACTGCACGAGGCCACTGTTTCCATCCGCGGCGAAGTGCTTGGCGTCCGCGCGCTGAATGTCCCTGTCGCCTAGCCGACTGCCTCACTGGGAACGCTTTTGCGCAAACAGCCAGGGCAGCAATTCCGGTTCTTTGCTGGCGGGCGTCCAGCAGTCGTGGCCCACGTCGGGATACTCGGTGTACCTTGGATTGCCGCCGGCCTTGCGGATGGCCTCGATCATCGAGCGCGACCGGCTGACTTTGATCACTGGGTCTTTCTCCCCGTGAAAGTTCCAGATGGGCAGTTTGGCGATTTTCGGCGCGGTCGTCTCGTCGCCGCCGCCGCACATAGGCACTGCCGCCGCAAACACCTCAGGATAACGCGCAATGGCGTCCCATGTTCCGTAGCCGCCCATCGAAAGACCCATCACATATATCCGGGCATCGTCGATGCTGAACTCCTTCTTCAGTTGTTCGATGGCCTTGATCGTCAGGGCCATCGGCAACGAGGGTTTTTCGGGCATCGTATGACTTGCGGCGCGGAAGTCCACCTCTGCCCACATCCTTCCGCTAGGACATTGCGGCACGAGAACGAAGCAGGGGAATTTTGCTCGATTCTCCGGCTGCACGAAGATGCTTACCACGTGCTTGAGCTGCGCCTTGTTATCGCTACCCCGTTCGCCAGCCCCATGCAAAAACAATACCAGTGGATACTTCTTCTGCGGATCGTAAGGCTTTGGTTTGAGCAACCGATAAGGTAGAACGCCTTCGTCGGTTTTCAGTTCTCGGGCTTCGAACTCGTCCTCCACAGCAGCCAGCAACGGCGCAATCCACATCGCCACTCCTGCACAAATCAGCAAGCCAACCTGGTACTTCCACATATTGTTGCGCCTTTTTTTGATTGTTGATCGACAATCGCCGCAAACCGACCACTCACCGTGACTAGCCCCACGCTGCCAACCAGAGGCCATATAAGCACGCTGCTAGCGTAAAATCCACACCGCGGCCATCAAACGCACACCGCTGTCCTGGCTGCGCCAAGTGGCCGATCGATAAAAGTGGCCGATCGATGAAAGACGTGTTTCACACGCAGCCGGGGGTTCGCAGTCGCGATGCTTTGCCTTTGGTGGCCTGGGCGGTCCGAAATACGGGCTACCGCAAGGAGACCATGCGGGTGCGGCCCTCGTCGGCGATGATGATTTTGTCTTCACGGGCAAGCCATCCGACTGCTTGCATCACGGTGTCGCGTGGCTGCCCAACCGCCTTGACGAGTTTTGACAGGCTAAGTGGTCCTTTTTCGGCCAAGGTACGCCAAACCACGCCGGCCGTCTCGCCAATTTGAGCAATGCACGAACCTGTTTCCGCGGTTGACATGGGCGAGGCCCTCCTAAAAAGACGCATTTGGTATCAACCGCCTTGTCTGTTTACGAAGACGGTATCATCTACGCAAAACATGACGCTATTTTCTACGCAAGATATAACTTCGTACGCAAAATTTTCTACGCAAAATATAACTTTGTACGCAAAATATAACGAAGTCATCTACGCAAAGTATAACGGAAGCTCGCCGTCCAGCAAGCAACAGGCGCTCGGCAGTGCCCTTGCCCTTGACTGCCAAGCAGCGCTTTTGGTGCTGTTTATGTCCTGTCTTGCTGCCAGTAGCCGCGCAGCGCCACGTATCTGCCGGCAAATGCGCAATCTACGCAACAACTGCTAACAAACGACATAAATGCGAAATGTGGCCAACAAATGCGCGGTAGAGGCAATAAATTGCTTGTAGAGAATATGGACAGTATAGGTGATACAGGTTGCTTGTAGCGAATATGGGCAGCATAGGCGATACAGACAAAGCCGGACGACCGCACGCCGTCGAGTCGTTCTGCAAGTAGCTCGTATAGCCGCAGATAGTACGTTGTCCAGCCCAACCGACTGGTGTGATTATCGAACGGCGCCAGTGCGACATTCTTTGCCTGTGGCGCGCAAGAAATGCAAGGGGCCCGACGGCTGTGCGGGCAGCCTGCCGGGCCCTTGGACCGTGAAAAGCTGGCTCAAACCCGATTCGGGCTTTCTACTGGTCGCGCCCTGCGACGATGCCTTAGATTCACGGTTTTAGCGGTAATTGCGCAACTTATGGAATTTGCAGCCGACACACCTCGGTTGGGTGGAGTTGTTGGCTGGTCCAGCAGTTCCGTCTTGATTTGCCTGATAACCCACCACCTGTCACTAACGTGCACGGCGGGATCGAACCAGCCGTGCCATCCTGCCGGGCACTGACAGCACGGCTAGGAAAGCCAGTCGTGTCACGATGACGCACATCGTGTGCCAAATACCGGGTCGTGCAGTGCCAGCGGTGAGGCTGGAGTTATAACTGCTTGAATATCAATATGTTGCGACTTGTTGATGTCGATTCGACACAAAGCCTGGTTGGGCTGCAAAGTTGACTCCGGCTTGAAAAGTTTACAACCGACGGCCAACCGACAACCACGAGAAGCGCTACGACAGAGGAGTCTGCCACCGTAACATGTAGCTAAGCATGAAATTAGCGATAAGATATCCCACACTGTCGCAAAGCTCAGCCTGGCTAGCCGAGCCGGTCATAGCCACAGGCGCAAGCGACCATCCAGCATGTCGGGTACGGCTTTGGCCACTGCCTGCTGGATTTGCCGGCTGTTATAGCGCGTGCTGAAATGCGAGGCGATTATCAGCTCGTTGGCAAACTGCGAGCGCCGCTCCAGCAAGTCGTCCAAGTGCATGTGACCGTACTTGTGAATCTTGTCTTTGCGGTGGCTCGGCGCAACAAATGTGACTTCGGTGATAAGGATTTGCGCTTTATACATGTCCGGGCATGCATCCAAGCCGCCAGGGGCACTATCGCCCAAGTATGCCACCAAAGGGGTCCGCACTTCGTTGGTCACTTGAATCCCTTGAAGTCGCATGTCCCGTATCCGTTCGCCGGGCAGGCCCAGGTATTCGGGCTTGAGTTTCAGCCGCCGGTTCCAAACGATGAACCCCAGCGAGGGAACCGTGTGAACCGTCGCCGACACGGTAACGACCAACTCGCGTGACAACTGAATTTCGTCTCCCGGCTTGGCCGGCAGCAACTGACAAGGCAGCCGCCCCCGATCCAACCGGCTGAACAGCCGCAGCAGGCGTTGAACCGGCTCGATTGCCTGTTCGGGCAGGTAGATCGTCGGCGGTTCCATTTTCATCATGCGCCGTCGGCCTACGTAAACCGGCAGGGCTACCATGTGGTCCATGTGGGTGTGGGATACGAACCACGTGGGCGTAGCCATGAACGACCAGGGTTGCGCGCCCAGATCGAAGCCAACTTTCAGCTCCGGGATGCGCCAATAGGTCTGTACGGCGGCGCGAGAATATCCCTCGATGGTCAGCCCCTTGTGGACGAGCGTCTTGACAGGCAGGTTGTTTACCATCAATTGCGCATGTGCTCGTAAGTATCGATGTCGGCATGGTCCAAGGGCTGGTCGCACTTCGGGCCGGGCAAAAGCCAAATCTCGCCGAAAAGTTCGTTCTGCTGGATGCTGGCCCGCTTGTGTCGCACCAACTCCAGCATCGCCAAAAAGATGCCCACGATGGTCGAACGATGCATCCCCGGCTCGAACAGCGCACTGAAGCAGATCTGGCCCCGTTGCCGTAACTGGTTGTGGAGACGGGTCATAAAGGCACCGATGGGCGTGTCGTCGTAAACGATATTTGCCGGCTGGGTGGCCTCGTTTTCGCGCAAGATGCGGGCCAAAGCGCTTAACAGGTCCCAGATTTCCACTTCATGGATGGGTTCCTCGGCCAGACAACGTTCCCGCTGGGGCAGATCGCGGCACAAGCGCGGGTAATGTTGTTGCCACGCCGCCCCGCGTTCCTCCAACATGCTCGCGGCATCGCGGTACTTCTTGTACTCCAACAGCCGGCATACCAACTGGTTGCGCGCGTCGTCCAGCTCCTCGGGGCAATCGTCGCCGCCAGGCAACACCTGCTGCGATTTCAGTTCCACCAAGGCGGCAGCCATCGCCAGATATTCGGCTGCCAGGTTTACGTCCAGGCATTCCAAAACCGCCAAGTACTCCAGGTACTGGTTAGTGATGGCTGCCACCGGAATGTCCACGATCTCTACCTCGTGCTTTCGCACTAGGTAAAGCAGCAAGTCCAACGGGCCGCGGAATACGCTGATCTCGACGCGAAAGTCCATCAGTGGCGCAATCTGTGCGTGCAGGTGGGCCCGGCGCGCGACTCAAGGCGGTCTAGGCTAAAGAAGTAAAGTTTACCGGTAATAGTGTCGCATGGCTACCGGGAGCCACGACACCGCCGCTACTCTCGGCAAAATCTCCAGATTCTGTTTCGTCGTCGAATCCCCTTCAACTTGAAGTTCGCCGCCGCGCCGAGCGATTTCTATCGCCCCGCCAACGCGTCAGATACGGCATTAACCAACTGGTTCAGGCCTTGCCCGGTCACCGCCGAAATCAGCAGTACCGGTTGGCCGACCATCGTTTCCAGCCGCTGGCGGACCTCGGCAGCCCCAGGAAGGTCGGCTTTGGTGACGGCGATAATCTCTTGGCGCTGGAGCAATTGGGGGTCGAACTGCCTGAGTTCTTCGCGGATGGTGTAATAGTTGGCTATCGGGTCGCTGCCGTCGGCCGGCGCTGGTTCTACCAGGTGAACCAATATGCCCGCCCGTTGCACGTGCCGCAGAAACTCGTGCCCCAAACCGGCGCCGGCATGAGCGCCTTCGATCAGGCCGGGAATATCGGCCATGATGAACGAGCGATCCAGGTCGATCTGCACCCTGCCCAAATTGGGATGCTTGGTGGTAAACGGGTAAGGTGCGATTTCGGGCCTGGCCCGCGACAACCGGCTTAGCAGCGTGCTCTTGCCAGCGTTTGGCTTGCCGATCAGGCCCACGTCGGCGATCAGTTTCAGTTCCAAGCGGATGTTTCGTGCCTCGCCGGGCTCGCCGGGTGTGAACTGGCGCGGGGCGCGATTGGTCGCCGACTTGAAATGCGCGTTTCCTTTGCCGCCTTTGCCGCCGCGGGCGACAACGACCGTTTCGCCCGGCGCAGACAGGTCTTTGAGCAAATTGTTGTGGTCGGCATCGTAAACCAAGGTGCCGGGCGGAACTTTCAGCACCAGGTCTGCGCCAGATGCCCCGTGGCGGTTCGCGCCGCTGCCGCGCTGGCCGTTGGCGGCTTTCCATAGTTTGCGTTGTGCCAGGGGTACGAGGCTGTCGACGCCTTCTTCAGCCATGAGGATGACGCTGCCGCCGTCGCCACCGTCGCCGCCGTCGGGGCCGCCGCGGGGAACATATTTCTCCCGACGGAACGATACGCAGCCGTCACCGCCTTTGCCCGCCTCGACTCGAATTTCCAGCGTGTCGACAAACATTCGCTTGCCATGATGGCCAGTATGCGCTACCGAAATACCTGGCTTGTCCACCACACTTGCGCGACTGTACGCAGTATCGCATGAAGATTCAAGCCGTGTTGCCCGAAGCGTCAAACGCCCGGCATCGAACCGTCAACCAGTCTTACACCAAGAACGTGGCAGGTTTTCACGAAACAGCGGGCAGTTTGCCACGTACAATCACTTGGCACGCACAATCACGCAACAATAGGCCTTGGCTACGGAAGATGGCGGCCCACGGGGGTCAAGCCGCCCGACAGGGGTCAAGCCGGCCCGCAGTGGCCAACCCGGCCGACTGGGGTCAACGCGGCCGACAAAAAAGGCAACCCCGACGGGTTGCCTGGAGCAAGGCACATCGACCACTTGCGGCGCCGAAGGAATTGAGCACCCCGGTTAAACACGTAAGCCGTCGTGCTCAAGGTTGCAGATCAAAGGTCGCAGCTCAGTCGTCTGTCGCGGGAGACTGCGTGCCACTGCTCGGTCTCAGCGAGTCGGCTCGGTTGGGCAAAACGAAGGCTGTGCTCAGGACTGTGCTCAACCAATCACCGGCTCAGTTCAGCGAGTCCACCACGTTGACTCGTCGTCCGCCACGATCGAACTGAACGTAGCCGTCTCGGAGGGCGAAGATGGTGTAGTCGTTGCCGATACCGACCCCGCGGCCGGGATGGAATTTGGTGCCGAGCTGGCGGACGATGATGTTTCCCGCCCGCACCCACTGACCGCCAAACCGCTTCACGCCGCGGCGCTGACCGTGCGAATCGCGCCCGTTGCGCGACGAACCTTGACCCTTCTTGTGAGCCATCTTTATATACCCTTATCGACTTATTGCCCTGAAATCATTACCCAGTCGCGCACCCCCTACTGCCCAAGTCAGCGGCCTAAGCAGTCGAAGCCGCCTTACCGGGTGAGCATGCGGCCGCTCTTGACGCCGCACGACCAGGCGAAGCTATGCCTTGATACGGCCTGCCCGTTGCGCCATCGGCGGCTGATTTAGCGGCGGGGCAATCCGTAGCAACTACCGGCGCTGCAATGCGACTAGAATATTTTCTACCGGTAAACCCACTGGTAGTCAAGCTCGCCGGGGACACCGTAGCGGATTTCGCCTTCGTGGGGGAAATATTCGTCGCCGGGCCGCCAGAAATTGATTTTCAGCGTCTTGAGCAGAAGTCGGCGTCCCTTCCCGATACGATCGCCCGCTTTGTACTCCCCCGGTGTATCACGCCATTTATAGGCGTTGGTCAGCCCCTGTACATACACCGAGAACCGCTTGATCCGCAGATCGACGTCTTCCCAAGTGGCGATTCCCCAGCGGGTCTCGCCTACGGCAAGCTCCCCGCATATATCGGCGGTGTTATAGAATCGCCGTTCGGGGTCCTCGCGCATCCGAATGGCCTCCAGCGCCAAGGGGATGATTTGCGAGCGATATACCAAGCTGGGGCCATCGTCATCCCTAAGGGTGTAACGCCCTTCGAGTACGAAGTGCGGTATGAATCGCACCGGCTCGTCGACGTACTCGACTTGGAAGACTTTTTTATCCTCGGCAGTCTGGTATGGCAGTGCCGCGTTTTGTACCGGGCGCATCGTCTTCCCGTTGTTCGTCACGCAATAAACCATGTACCAGATGAGCTTTCGCTGCATCTTGCCGCTGGGTTGCGGGATATCGACCCAAATCATTCTGACGGGCTTGAACTTGAAATCCAGGCTGTACACATCGTGACGAAACACCACCGACTTGGCCCACTCGAAGCCCGCATCCACAGCCAGCAGTTCTACGATATCGTGCGTGCTAAAGGTTTCGGCCAATTGCCGCTGCGGATTTACGCTTATCATTGCCCAAGGGGCCAGCCGCCGGACGGCTTCAGCGGCGAGATTGTCGCCGTGGGCTACGGCTGCATTGTTTTCTGCGGCGTGCAAAATAGGACGACCGTCCACCGCATTTCCCGCAACCGCCAAAATCAGCGCCGCCACCGCTCCCACAGCGCAGCAAAACACTCTTTGCGAGATGTTCATCGGAGAAGCTTTCCCATTGTCGGCACGGCCCCGCGGCAGCACCCCGGCCCGAGGCCCTCGCCTTCATAAGCTCCAGTATATTCAGCCTTAGCGGCAACCGTCAAGTTTCGGACAATAGCGGCCCCACTCTTGCTTCGCAACTCCTACCCCTTTGCCTTTCCCCGCCTGCTTCCGCACAACGCAACCGGCTCATAGCGGCCCACGGAGGCCCGCGGGCACGGAGCGACGGAGACCACAACTGCCGAAGACGCCAACTTTCAACCACTCGCGCACAGTGCGGCACGCCCGTCCCTGGGCCTTACTCCCCTTACAACGTGCCTTGGAGCACCTACAGAACCATAAGCATCGGCTGATAAGGTTCACATCTTACTGGGAAGAATACGCATCGCAAAGCGCCTGCCGAGATTGCCCTGGACTGGAAACAAGCTAATCATTATCGTCTTTACGCCAACGAAATCGTTCGTTAACACGCACTACAATCGATGTTACCACCGTTGACCAACGCTGCTACGGGCGTCTCCATCGTTCGTTATGGCAGCCGACGATTGATATTGCCATCCGATACGATTCGACGATCGATCGCCCCCTGCGGTGGCACGCAATGACGCAATGATCGGTATCGCCTTGTGATGGTGTGGGCTGATGGACAGCGCCGCGGTCAGGTCGAGCCTGCTGCAATCACCCCGCTGCGTTTGTGAACCGGCGTCGGCTAGCAACGCTCGCGCAGAAGCGGCGAGACGTCCGGTAACACCGCCGCGGCAAATGGCCATCTTGATCTGCGCGTTGGTGGCCGTGGGGCTGACTGCCAGAGCGGTTCGATACCTGCTGCGGTTTCCCTTATGGGGCGACGAGGTCGCACTGGCCGCCAATTTGCTGGACCGCGGCTGGCTAGAGTTGCTTGAACCGCTCGACCACGACCAAGTTGCACCGCTGGGATTCCTCTGGGCAGAACTGGCGTCGGCTGGTTTGGTCGGTTTCTCCGAGTATGCGCTGCGCCTGCCGGCCTTTGTGTGCAGCTTGGCCAGTGTGGCGCTGTTCCTGGGCTTCGCACGCCGGATGGTAGAGGGAGCGTCGCTGGTGCTGGCCGTCGGCATCTTCGCGGTTTCGTATCCTTGCATTCGTTACGCCGCCGAGGCCAAACACTACGCTTGCGAACTGCTGGCGTCGGCTTTGCTACTGTGGGTGTTGGCCCAATGGATCACGTCGGGCAGGCCCAAGTGGCTGTGGCTGCTGGGGTTGGTCATCCCCGGTGCGATGTTGTTGTCCTTTACCGCCGTGTTCATTGCCGGCGGAGCGCTGGTAACCGCGGCCTTGTGGATGCTGCTGAACGCCGCCGGCGCGCCACAGCAGCCCATTGCTGCTGCGAAGCCGGATACAGCGGTCCGGTGGCGCGGCCGATTACGGCATGTTTGGCGATCGTCGCAGGGCGCGCAACTGCGGCACCGCCTGCTGGCTTGGACGGCGGCCGTTGTGTCGTTGTTCCTCAGCGGCGCAGCGGTGTATTGGCTGACGATCAAGCCACAAAGCCAAGCCCATTTAACGGGGATGCAGGCCTGTTGGGAGCAATCCTTCCCGCCGCTGGCCCAGCCGCTGCGCTTGCCGATGTGGCTGTTGGATACATTTACCGGCCAGATGCTCGCATACCCGGTGGGCGGACATTGCTTCGGCAGCACGCTGACCTTTCTGCTGTGCGCGACGGCCGTAGTGGTCTGGTGGCGCCGGGGTCGCTGGGTAGCGCTGAGCGCCTGTTTGGCGCCGCTGGCCTTGACGCTCGTCGCTGCTGCGCTGCGCCGCTATCCGTGCGGCGGCATGGTCCGTTTTCAGCTTTACATGGCACCGATTTTCTGTCTGCTGGCCGGCCAGGGATTAGCGACTTGGCTAAGTTGGTTGCCGGTAAAAAGACGCTCACTGCCGCTATCGAGCACGCCGTTCGATAACGTTGGTGGCGTTGCGCTGCTTATCGCCTGCGCTGGGCTGATGGCAATCGGTTCGGCGTCGATCCTGCGCGACGTGGCACGCCCGTACAAGGCCGACATCGACCGGCAGTATCGCACTGTGGTGCAGCGGCTGTGGCCGGCCGAGGGCGAAGCGGCACGCACCATTTGCTTGTGGAGCGACTGGGGCATTACTTTCTCTCCGGAAACGTGGCGCACCCGCGCAGCGGCGATGTACCTGTGCAACAAGCGGATCTATGCGCCGGTGCATACGCCGCGGCGTGAACCTGACGGAACGCACTTGCCGCTTCGGCCCGAGCCGGGGTGCTTCGTGGACTTCTATTGCCCTGACCAGCCTTACGACGACCAGCAGCGCTCCGCTTGGTTGCAACAGATGGAAAAGCGGCGCCGGCTGGCACGGGTGTGTTTTTTCTCGCTGGGCGACGCCGCAAATCCGCAGGGCGCCTACCGAGCCGAAGCGCTGGTGACGGTGTACTGTTTCGAGCCGATGTGCCGATGATGCAGCCGCTGGCCCTACAACGACGCTCAGCCGCCGCCCAGGACCGGCAGCCACCACTACAGCGACCAATCAGGGCCATCAACTAGCGGCTGCGGCGGCGCCCTGGTCAAGGCCGGCGGGTTGACCGCTAGCCAGCGCATCGACCGATTCTGGCAGATTGCCCTCGGCATTAAAGGGTAGGGGGCGCAACGGGGTGAGTATTTCCAAGTCTTTTCGCTGCCGTGCCTGTTCCAGATACGCTTCCGAGCACTCCAACTCTGTCAGGTGCAACGTGTCGGCGATCCAGAGCAGTTTCGCTTGGCTGGGCGGTGCCAGCCCGATGGTGCTCAAAGCCGCCTGGAGCATCTGCCGGTCGGTGGGATAATCCAGCGGTATCATACCGGCGGCGATGTGGCCCGAGACGATGGCGTTCAGCCGGGTGGCCTCGGCGTCCATATCGCGCAGAAGCTGTGTGCGGCAGAACTCTGCCAACCCCAGGCCGATGGCGTTGCCGTGCGATGCCATGGTCAGCCCGCGCACACAAATGCGCTTGATCTTGGGGAACTCGCCTTCGATGGCCTTGTGTTCGTTGAATTTCCGACCCACGACGTTGGCGTCCAGGCCCGCGCCGCTGATCTGTTTTCCGATGCGATCGACCACCAGCACGTCCACGTATTCAAAGGGTAGACGCGCCATCCAGCGGCGAGCCAAAGCCAACAGCTCCACTTCCCGACGGTAAAAATCTTCCGGCGGCACGGCTTCGATCAGCGCCGTTTCGTCGTAGGCGTTTTCCACGATGGCCAAGCCGGCGGCGATGCGGCATCGGGCGATGACTTCGGCTGCCACGCTGCGGACGATCTGCTCGAAGCTGTAATCCTCGAACGCCCGATGATACACCTGTGCCCCAGCGCACTTGCCCAGCCCGATCAACAGCATCTTCATCAGTCCGCTTTCGATCGGCCCAGCAAACAAAGTGTGCGGCTTGACCCGCCCGCACACCACCACGTGGTCGCACTGGAAGGCATGACGGTCGAAGTGGATGGGTATTCCTTCGGGAGAATGGCATACTACGACAGTTTCCATGCTAGAGCGGATCGGGCAGCCGCAGGATTGTTCGGTAATGCCGTACGATTGCAGCACCCGCAGTTGACCTTCCGCAGTGCCGCCTCCGTGGCTGCCCATGGCCGGCACAATCACCGGCTGCGCGCCCAGTTCCCGCAGGCAGTCGACCAGCGTGCGAATAATCAGCACGATGTTGGCGATTCCTCGGCTACCGGCGGTAATAGCCACCGTGTGTCCAGGGCGGATGCGCCGGTGGAGTTGCAAGCGGGCCAGCTCGGCGCGGACGGCAGCGGCTACGTCGGCGACGCGGGGCCGCTCGAAAGTCTGCCGGACGCGGAATATCTGCGGAAAATCAGTCACGCTTTCACCACCCAAGCCCAGCGGTAAGCGATCCGACCTGCGCATGCGCACCTTGAGAGAGAATACCGTTTCTCATTAGCGCCACAGGTTGTCATTAGCGGCACAGGTGCCCCTAATCCAAATGATGACCCAAAAACGGTCTTGTTGCTACAGGGGATTTCGTGGGGCAAAGCATCAGAACGTAAACCGAGCTGGCTCGACAACTAACACAAGCCGCAGTAATGTTAAAGGCGTACAGCGACGCTGGGAAGTGAACCGATAACGTGGCACTTCTCGGCCGAGCAGCAAACGGCCCCGGCGCGCAGAAGCGGCAAAACGCTTGCCTACGCAGCCCGTCTCGCACAACAAAGTGTATCGGTTATGAACTCGCTGGAACGTGTCCGAGCGGCATTAGAACGGCGCGTGCCGGATCGGGTGCCGTACTTCGAGTCGGTCATCGACGAAAAACTGATGCAGGCCTTGCTGCCCGGCTGCGATTATTACCAGTTCAACGACTGGATCGGGCAGGACAACGTGTCGCAGAACCGCAGTTCGTGGCGGCGCGATAACGTGCAGCTCATCGACGAGCGCCGGGGGCTGTTCCGCGACAAGTGGGGTGTGATTCGGGCACTGGGTCCGGAGGCGGTGCCGGCCCCGGTGGAAGGCCCCATTAAGCGCCCGGAAGACCTCAAAACGCTCAACCCGCCGGACCCGGAAGACCCCGACGTGCTTGGCCACTTGCCCGAGTTGGTGGCCCGCTACAAAGGCCAGAAGGCCATCAGCGTGATTTGCCGCGATGCATTCTTCGAGGCCGCCTTCTTGCGCGGCACGGCGCAGTTCTTGATGGACATGGTGGACAATCCCCGACTGGCCCACGAGCTGATCGAGATCACGCTTAGCTACAACATTCGGGTGATCGAGCGGCTAGTGCAGGCCGGGGCAGATGTGGTTATTCTGGGAGACGACTACGCCGACAAGCACTCCACCCTGATGTCGCCAGCGCACTTCAAAGAGTTTGTTCTTCCCGGCCTGAAGCGGTGCGTTGACGCTGCGCATCGGGCCGGCGCCTATGTGATCAAACACACCGACGGCAACATCATGGGCATCATCGACATGATCATCGACACCGGCATCGACGCTTTGAACCCCCTGGAGCCACAGGCGGGTATGGACATCGCCCTGGTGAAGCAGCGGTACGGCGATCGGGTTGCGCTGGTGGGCAATATCGACTGCGGATATCTGCTGTCGCAGGCGCCGGTGGAAGAGGTGCGCCGCGTTACCCGTTGGACGCTGGAAGTCGCTTCGCCCGGCGGCGGCTACATGTTATCCAGCTCCAACAGTATCCATTCCTCTGTGCGGCCGGAAAACTTTATGGCGATGATCGAAACGCTGCGCGAGTGGAACGACGCGAGCGCCAGATAGCGCACACGGAAGAACTGCCCTGCCGGTTGTTCGCTGCTGGTCGTTTATTGCTGGTCGTTCATTCCCGGTCGCTCATTGCTGGTTGCTCATTGCGGGTGGTTCACTGCCGGGCGTTCATTGCCGGTCGCTTACGCTCCCGGCTCTGAAGGTGATGTGCCGGAGACCAAGCTTAATAAGTATTGTCCATAAGCGCTGTTGAATTGCGCGGCCAGCCGCCGGAGCTGCTCGGCAGTGATGAATCCCTTGTACAGGGCGATTTCTTCCAGGCAGGCGATCTTCAAGCCCTGGCGTTCTTCGATGGTTTGCACGAAGTTGGCCGCCTGGAGCAGCGAGGCCTCGGTTCCCGTATCCAGCCAGGCGAAGCCGCGCCCAAAGCGTTCCACGTAAAGCTGCCCGCGCTCCAAATACTGGCGATTGACATCGGTTATTTCCAATTCCCCCCGGGCCGAGGGGCGCAACGCCGCGGCGATGTCCACCACTTGGTTGTCGTAGAAGTACAGCCCGGTGACCGCCAGTCGGGAACGCGGTGCCGCCGGTTTTTCCACGATGGAAATCGGCCTGCCGTGGTGGTCCAGCTCCACCACGCCGTAGCGCTGCGGGTCTTTGACTACGTAAGCGAAAATAGTCGCGCCGCTCTGGCGGCTTACGGCCCGGTCGAGCATCGGCTGAAAGCCGTGGCCGTAGAAGATGTTGTCGCCCAGAACCAGCGCCACGTTATCTTGCCCGATGAACTCCCGCCCGATAATGAACGCCTGCGCCAAACCTTTCGGCTCCGGCTGCACCGCATAACTGATGGCAAGGCCGAACTGGCTGCCGTCGCCCAACAGGCGCTGGAAGTTGCCAATGTCGTGCGGGGTGGAGATCAGCAAGATGTTGCGGATACCAGCCAGCATGAGTACCGACAGCGGGTAGTAGACCATCGGCTTGTCGTAGACCGGCAAAAGTTGCTTGCTGACCGCCCGGGTCATGGGGTGCAAGCGGGTGCCGGCGCCTCCGGCCAGGACGATCCCTTTGTCGAAAAAGCTGGTCGTGCTCATTGCAGCCGCTCCACCAGTCCCAGCCGCTCGCGCCGATACGCGCCGCTGCACACGCGTTGTACCCAACGCTGGTTGTCGAGGTACCATTGCACCGTACGGCGCAATCCAGACAGGAAATCGTACTGCGGCGCCCAGCCCAACTCGGCGCGAATCCGCGAAGCGTCGATGGCGTAGCGGCGGTCGTGGCCGGGGCGATCGGGCACAAAGCGGATCAACGATTCGCAGGGCGAGTGGCTCAATCCCGGACAAAGCTCGTCGACCAGCCGGCAAATGGTGCGCACCACCTCGATGTTCGTCCGCTCGCAATCGCCGCCGATATTGTACGTGCTTCCCGGTTTTCCGGCCTCGAGTATCATCCGCAACGCCCGGCAATGGTCTTCCACGAATAGCCAGTCGCGGACATTCAGCCCGTCGCCATACACCGGCAGCGGCTTGCCCTCGATGGCATTGAGGATCATCAGTGGCATCAGCTTTTCGGGAAACTGATACGGCCCGTAGTTGTTCGAGCAGTTGGTAACAATTGTCGGCAGCCCATACGTCCGATAGTACGCACGGACGAAGTGATCGGCGGCCGCTTTGGAAGCCGAATAGGGCGAGCTGGGATCGTAGGGGCTGGATTCGGTAAATCGCCCCTGCGGCCCCAGCGAGCCGAACACCTCGTCGGTAGAAACATGCAGGAAGCGGAACTCGGCCCACCGCTGGCCAGGCAACCCGGCCAGATACTGCCGGGCGGCCTCCAGCAGCTCGAAGGTGCCCAACACGTTGGTGCGCACGAACTGGGCAGGATCGTCGATCGAGCGATCCACATGCGATTCGGCGGCGAAGTGTACTACGGCGTCTGGCTGATGCTCGGCGAAAATGCGACGGACGGTCTGTCGGTCGGCCACGTCGCCGTGGATGAAGATGTGTTCGGTGTCATCCAGCACAGGCTCCAGCGAGTCGAGATTGCCGGCGTAGGTGAGCTTGTCGAGATTGATCACCCGCGCGGCCCGCTCCGCTATGCATTGCCGCACAAAGCAACTGCCGATGAAACCCGCCCCGCCGGTCACCAGCAGTGTCCTGCGCATGGCTTTTCTCGCTGCTTACTTTACCGGTCGCCTGCAAGCTCGATGTAAAGGCAACAGCCGCTTTTGCATTTACAGGCAAGTATAACAACGGCCGCGCAAGATGCCAAAGTCGGCAAAAAGGCCCTGTATGGCAAAACCCTTTGGCCCAAAGATAGATAAATATGTACTGGCTTGAAGATGGGAAACATGCATAATGTGGGCAGCGGCGTATTGGGTTCGAGGACTGCTGACTCGGCCCAGACCGCACCTATTACACGGCTGGACAAGCCGGCCGTGCCACCGGGGCGCTTACGCTATCACTGCTAGCTACGTTGCTGCCCAGGACACCCCTGCTGGGAATAATAGTGGCGACGGTAGTATGTCTTGGGCGGAGCGCCGGCGCGTTGGCCAAGCCATGGGCAAACGGGCACAGCCGTGGACTTCAACGTCCGCCGGCTACTGCTTGTGGACCGATTGCCTGCGCGGCAGCAGGGATGGGGAAATGGGGAGCGGGCACAGCGCGCCGCAGCGGCAAGGCCAGCGGACCGATCAGTCCTTCGCCCCGCTCGTCCCAAATGTGCGTATTGATGCTGGCCAGCACCTGCTCGGCCACGGCCAGCGCTTGCCGTCCTGCCCAGCCGCCGACGCGCGGTTGCCCCCCAGTGCGGATGCTATCGACGAAATCGCGCAACTCCAGCGCCAGCGGGTCGGCCTCTGCAAAGCTCAATCTCTGCCGGGGTAAGTGTTCTTCCAGCAAACGCTGGCGGTAGTATTCGATCTGGCTGGGCGTCAGCGCGCCGATGTCGAACCGGCGACTGAGCAGCGCTTCGCTGGGGCGGATCAGCGTAGCTGTACGGGCGGCGAAATCCACGCTGGCGTACGCCCGCAGCGACCACAGCTTCATCCGCCGCGCCGTGTCGTAGCTGACGCGCGAGGCCGACAGCACCGCCACGCAGCCGCCCTGGAACTCCAGCCGGGCATGAGCCAGGTCTTCGTCGCCGCCGAAAACCGAAAGGCCTAGCGCGTCCACCCGTTTCACCGGACTGTTGACCAGCGACAGCACTAGTTCGATATCGTGGATCATCAAATCCAGGACTACCCCGACGTCGAGGCAGCGGAAAGTGTATCCGCCGGTGCGGACCGCTTCGATGAACTTCGGATTGCGCACATGCGCGGCGGCCGCCTGGAAAGCGGGGTTGAAGCGTTCGATGTGCCCGACCTGCACAATTAGCCCGCTGTCCTGCGCGGTGACCAGCAGATTGTCGGCCTCGGCGACGCTGGTGCACAGCGGTTTTTCCACGAACACGTGGACCCCCTGCGCCAGGCAGTCCAATGCCAGCCGATGGTGCAATCGGGTGGGCGCGGCGATTACCGCGGCGTCGATCTGCGACAGCACCTCATGATGATCGGCCGCCGCCCGAACGCCCAACGCTGAGGCCAGCCGATGGCGTGCCTCGGGCACTGGGTCGACCACTGCCGCCAGTTGCACGTCGTCGAAGGCAGCCAGTTTTTGGGCGTGCAGGCTCCCCAGCCGTCCCGCCCCAATGACGGCGATGCGAAGCTTTTTGCTCATCGTGCCATTCCGTTGGCCAGGTGGAAAGTTGTTTTCGTCTTGTTTCTTCGGAATTGGTTTGTTTCGTTGCAATCGACTTGCATGACGGCCGGTGCGGCGCGCTCTGGGGCCGCGGCCTGCGGTGGGCTGTCGATCCTTCCGCGCGAACTTAGTGCTTCGTTCAAGCCGCTTTTCGGCGTTCGCGTGCTCGGCCGTGCATCCCCTCGTGCTGCTCCTGGATGAAGCTGAGCAAGTGATTCACCTGCGGCAGCAGTTGACCGTTGCTGCGGAGTATCTCCCAGGCATCCTCCAAGCGGACCTTTGCCCGGTACAGCAGCCGATGCGCCTCGGCCAGCGCCTGGATTACTTGCGCTGGGAAGTTATTTCGTTTCAGCCCCACGGTGTTGACGCATCGTGGCCGGGCCGGATAGCCTTCGACCAGCATGTACGGGGGCACGTCGTGGCGCACCGCGCTGCATCCGGCCACAAAGCTGTAGCTGCCGACCCGGGCAAAGTGGTGGATTGCCACCGCTCCGGAAAGCGAAGCGTAATCGTGCACGTGTACATGTCCGGCTAATAGTGTGTTGTTGGCGATGATGATGTGATTGCCCAGCTTGCAATCGTGGGCCACATGGCAACCGGCCATGAGGAAGTTGTGGTTGCCGATGCGGGTAATGCCATCCTCTTTTTCCGATGCGCGATTGATCGTCACGCACTCGCGGATGATGTTGTGATCGCCGATGATCACTTGGGTGTCGCTGCCTTGGTAGCTAACGTCCTGCGGGTAGCCGCCGATGACCACGTTCGGCCAGATGTGGTTGTACTGTCCGATGGTCACACGGCCCATGATCGTCACGTTATTTTCCAGCCGGGTGCCGCGGCCGATTCTGACGTGGGGGCCGATCACGCAGAAAGGACCGATTTCCACGTCCTCGTCGATTTCCGCCCGCGGGTCGATCATACATGGCTCCGCCAAGTGGACAGCCATTGCTGCTGCTCCTGGATATGGACAGTCGTTTAATTGAAATCGGTGTGATGCGGGGTTTGCCGATTCGGGGATGACTGCACCCTGTGTATTGTTTCGCGGGGGCTTGTGCCCTCTGTCGGTGTAGCGCCTGCAAAGCCGTTGCCGGCCGGTTCCTCACATCCCTCCTTTTGGATAGCGCTGCGCCAACGCCGTGCGGTCTGCTCAGGCGCATTTTCGCACCGTTAGGTGCTGTTGATGTTGCTGGTCGGTTTCGGCCAAAATTGCCCGCACCAGCGCCGCATTCAGGCGGTGGCCGCTGCGGTAAGCCGCGAAACAGCCCACCACGTCGCAGCCGGCCAAGGCCAGGTCGCCGATCAGGTCGACCAGCTTGTGTCTTACGCACTCGTCGGGAAATCGCAATTGGTTGTCGATCGGACCACTTTCGTCGAAGACCAGTAAGTCGCTGGGCCGCACGTGCAGCCCCAAGCCCTGTGCTCGCAGGGCGGCAGCTTCCGTCTCTAGCATGAATGTGCGGCTGGGGGCCAGGTTCACTTGGAAGTACTTCGGCGACAGCGAAACTTCCAAGGATTGGCGTCCGATGGGATTGCCACTGCCGTAGTCCAGTTCGTAGCGCAGAATGGTCTTCCCCAGCAAACTGGGCCGGGCTTCGATCCAGCTTTGGCCATCGGATAGTCTGATCGGGCGGCGAATGAAGCGGGTGGGGCGTCGCGCATCCTGGGCGACTATTCCCGCTGCGCTGAGCGCCTCGACAAAGGGCAGGGCCGAGCCGTCGCAACCGGGCATTTCCGCCTCATCTACCCAAACTTCGCAGTTGTCGATCTGTAGTCCTGCCAGCGCCGCCATGATGTGCTCGATCATCTCCACGCTGGCCTGGCCGCAGCGCAGCGAGGTGCGCCGGGGGATTTCGACGAGGTATTGAGGGTGAGCAGGGATTCGTGGGCAGCCGGGCAAGTCGCGGCGCACGAACACTATGCCGCTGTCGGCCGCAGCCGGCCGAAATTCCACGCTTACCGCCTTTCCCGTCCAATACCCCACTCCCGCAATCTGCGTCGGTCCGGCGAGCGTTCGTTGATACCTGCTGGTGTGCATTTCCGATTGCGCCGATCGTGGCTGGCTCATCTTATGCTGGCGGTTTAATTCCTCTGATGTTGGCGGTTCGATGGCTCTGATGCTGGCGGCCCGGTGCCTAATAAGCTGGCGAGTTGATGCCTGTTCGAGGCTGCCGACAGCTTGGCATGGCGCCACCCCGCTGAACTGTCCGTCCTCAAAAACTGCCCGTCCTAAAAAATGTCGCTCCCGCGCTACCGCTGCATGTTGAACGGCACGGGCGGGCGCTCCGGGGCGCGGGGCGTGGCCATCCGCACGATTATGTTCCCCTGGTTGTCCTGGCTGACCTCGTAACCGCGGCGCTGGGCGATACGCATCAGCACCGTCATGGTGATGTCGCGGTCCTTGCCGTACCAGACCACCGGGCGGTTGATGTAGTTGAGGATACTATCGGGCCGTTCCGGATCGACCGCGTCGCCGTGGAAACGAATAACGCAATCGAAGCCAACTTCTCGGGCCAGCCGATCCACTTCGTCCTGGATCTCGCGGTACACGTTGTGGAATATACGCGCTTCGCGCTGCCCGAACTCTTTGCGCTGCAAGCTCACGCGCACGCCCAGTTCGCTTTGTCGGCGGGCGATTTCTTCTTCCATAGATTTGTAGGTGGGAGTGCCGCGATACGATTCCAGCCGCTGCACCAGCTTGGTCAGTTCTTCCCGCTCCCGCTTCACCTCAGCCTCGGCGCGTTCCACGTCGGCCTTGAGCTGGTCCATCATCTGCTTGAAGTGCGGCAGCTTCTCGAAAAGGAAGTTGATGTCTATCAGGGCGACGCTGGGAGAATTGCCGGCCCGCATCGGGCTATGCCCCGGCCCAACGCCTTGGCTGTATACCGCCGCTGGCGGCAAGAAGACCCAAAGCAATCCCACGGCCGAAATGGCCAACAAGATAGCCAACAACCGAGACTTGCTCACTTTTAGCGCTCCTTGCTACAGAGTCGGTCTTCCTTGACCCACGGCGCCGTTGGCTGGCCACGTTGCGCCTGAACGACTCGGGCAGCAAGGCGGCTGGCGGCTTGTGGATCGAAATCAAGATGTCAGCAGGGCGGTATTCTGCACAGTTGACCCACTTGCGTAAAGACCGAATATCAAGAAACTGGACCACAAATATAAGTGCTTGTAGGATATGGTCTTGCAGCCACTGCTGCCCGTTTGTGTGCACATCGGCTCCGGGCGGTCGATTACGGCCGACGCAGACCGTCGCCTGCGCCGGCCGCACGCCGCCACGCCCGCTCGGCCCGCTGCCTCAGCGAAACATCCTTGATCGCCGGCAAAATCTGCTCCATCGCTTGGCGGCAAAGCTGCGGATGGGTTGCTGCCATCGACTCGGCAAGCGCCACCACAGTGCTTTGGGCGGCTGCCCCTAATTGTGGGTCATCGCAGTAGGCAAGCGCTAGCTGGACGGCTTCCGGCACACGCACAGCCGCCAGTCGTGTGAGTATCAACTGCTTGTCTTCGCTCCGCTCGGCCAGTCGCAGGGCCTCGTTTAGCAACGCAAACTTTTGGTCCGCGGGCCGGCCATCGGGCAGTGGGGCTACCCGTGCCACCGCCCTGACGGCCCAACTGCGATACTCCGCCGTTTCGCCTTGCCGAGCAACCACCAATAGTCGATCAGCCACTGTCGCGTCCGGCCAATTGCACAGCCCACGCACCGCCGCCCGACGCACCTGTGGATCCGCGTCGCCCAGCGCGCTTTGGATCCGCTCCAGGGCCTGTGGTCCGCCCAAGCGTCCCAACGCAGGCAACAGCACGCAGCGTTCGGCCGCAGTCGCTTTTTCCAAGGCTTTCAGCAGGGGAGCGGCGGCTTGTCGGCTGTCGCCGGCCTTTTTACATGCCGCCCAGACGGCCCGTTCCGCCCACTGTCGTTCCTCCTCGCTGCGCGCTTTGAGCATCAGTTGGATCAGCGTTGGAGCGTGCTCGGCTTCGGCCAGCACTTCAAGGGCCTTCCACACCTCCTGGCGCACTTGGCCGTCGGGGTCGTCTGCGCGGGCAAGCAGTTGCGGGATCGCTTCCACCGCCCGACGCTCGCTCAACACATTGACGATCAGCGCCCGCGCCGCAGGCGGTGCGCCATCCATCGCCGCTACCAGCACAGCGTTGACGCGATCGCCTTTCAGCTCGGCCAAAGCCTCGATGGCGGCTTGCCGTTCGGCCGCTGTGTCGGCCTGGCCAGCCTTTTGCAACAGTAGCGGCACATCGGTGTAGTCGCCCAGCCGGGCCAGCGAACGCAGGGCCGCCAGCCGCACGCTTTGCTCCGGGCTGGCCAGCATTTCGATAATCTTGCTTTTCAACGGGTCCGCAGTCTGCTCGGTGGCTAGTGCCGCTAGGCCATGCCACACCGGGCAATAGATCAACCAAGTTGCAATCAACGCCAATCGGAGAGCCATCACTGTGCCCCTGTTGCTTCTTCAATTTACTACTGTAATTTTCGATTTACTACTCTGGAGTTTACCAAGTCTCGATCCGGCCCGGATTTGTTAATAGCTTTTGATTTGCGGCAATTTACGGTGCCCCGAGCGACTGGTCGAGGTATTTAACTGCTCGAGCTGTTTAACTGCTCGAGGTGTTTAACTGGTCGAGCTGTTTAAGGCGATAGCCAAAACGCAACGGTGCTATCAACGCGAGCAGTGCGCGCCGAAGTACATGTAGTCGAAGCACTTTAAGCGGTCACACTTATTCGTGTTAGCCCAACACTTGGTAAGCTCCGGCAGGCCCCTGGCTTGACACTGGTC
>CALLPE010000020.1 GCA_938015445.1 uncultured Pirellulales bacterium | reverse complement strand
GGCTGGGGCGGGGTCCGACGGAGCGCTGCTGTTGTCTGGTGCTGGCGAGCAGTTGGGCGCAGCCGCCGTGCCAGAGCCAGGCACGCTTGCGCTGCTTGCGATCGCCGCCCTCACCGCCGCCGCTGCGCTGGCACGCCGCCGCGACCGATCATCACAATCAGAATAAACGCTACTGTCGTTCTAGTGAGCGTTTCTCACGCCAGGGGCCCGCTAGCCTAGCTCGGCGTGGAATCTGAATTGGCCTGCTCTCCGGGACATGACCGGGCGGCTGTTCGCGCGGCCACTCGTCGACGACTTGGCCGACGAAGCCTTCTGCCCGCTTCTACGACCTGTTGCGCCGCAGCCGGGTGTTTTGGCGTAACGCGTCGTTTGGCTTCCTGTTTTTGATCGGCCGACGATTCGACCGAAAAGACCCGGCTTCCCTGACCTATGCGTGTATCACCGTCCGCCGCAGCCTGAGCCACCGCGTTTGTGAGGACTGCATCTCGGGTACAATGAGCGAAAGGCTGCACGGAAAGGTTGCAACCACGATGCCGGAAGATTTCGATGCCTACCACAAATGGTTGGGGATTCCACCGCACGAACAACCGCCGAATTACTATCGGCTGCTGGGGATCGCGCTATTCGAGTCCGACCCCGACGTGATAAGCAACGCCGCCGACCAAAGGATGGTGCATCTGCGCACGTTCCAGTCCGGCAGCCACGCGCTTCTGTCGCAGCGGATTCTCAACGAAATCGCCGCCGCCCGCGTCACACTACTCGACCCGCAAAAAAAGCAAGCCTACGACCAGCAGTTACGGGCTTTTCTGGCCGGCGCGCTGAGCAGGCCCGCGGATGGTGCGGTCTCAGACAACCTGCAATTATCGGCCGTTGTGAACCGCGGCGGATCGGGGCAACCGCTTGTGGCCGGCGACCAACAGACGCTGCCACCGACGAACTTGGCGCACATGTCGCTGATGAGCCGAACCGAGCCTTCGCCGCCGAAAGATCACTGCATGGCTACCGGCGCGGTCGCTGCGGCAAGCACGCTGATAAGCCGGCCGGACGCCCCGCAGGAATCGGGGGTGCGGCAGAAATCCGAGGCGCAGCCAGAAGTCGGGCCTGCCGCTTGCCCCGCGGCAGAGTTGGTCGGTCGTGCCGAGCAGGAAGTCCGGACGGCCCGGTCGGTGTTGATTGAGGCAGTGCGGCAGAAAAAACGACTCCAATTCAGCTTGCTGCTATGGCATCTGAGAATCGTGTACCTGCAAGTGCTGCTGGCAGCCAGAAAATCTGCTCAGCTCATGCCCTTGGAAAGGCAGGGCAGCTTGCTGATTGGTGTCGGCTTGGCTGCGGCAATATCGATGGCGGCGGCCATCAGCATGGAGCTTGATGGGCTATGGTTAGTGGCAGCGGGGTTTGCCGGGGCGTCCATCGCGACGATATTGATGGTTCACGTGCTTTATGTGCCGCGCGATCAGCGGCTAGCGCAATCCATTACCGAATTGCGCCGACAGACCGAAGGCTTCCGTGCCCAACTTTACCGCCTGGCCACACACTGCTCGCAAGCGGCACAGGCTCATCGGCAGGCTGTAGCGCGCTACGTGGAAATAAAAAAGCAACTGGTCAAAAAGCAACCCATAAAAAGCGATCGCCTCCAAGGCGGAGACAGTGCAGCAGTGCATCGATCGGAAATTGCTCACACCGAACGCGCCAATTCTGATTCTGATTAATGACATGGGACGCACGGATTGGAAAGTGCTGCCACTGAGTTCTGGTAATCCCGTGCGGGTTGGGCGCCGCCTGTGACCGTTGTCGCCAATTCTGGCCGCGCTACGTGACGCACGCCTTCGAGCTTCGCAATATGCTGGCCGCGTGGTGTGACGCTCGCCCAGATTCAACTTCTTGCCCAAGTTGTCTCATCTACCCGGATGAGCCGTATTCCGCGGCGGCAAGCGTCTGGACACACCTGGAAAAGTCCTTGCCCATTTTTCGCGCCGGCCCGCCACAGCAGAAAGTTTCAAGTCCTGAAGGTTCCCGACCGAACCTTTAGCGGGCGGAAAAATTAGCCGCCGAAATATCAGGCAGTGAACCGTGCTGACGCACCGCCACAGGCGACGGTGCCGTGTGCGGTCGGGTGTGCGCGCGTTCCTGACGCGGCTACGAGTGTGGCGTCGCTGCAAATAAATAAGGTGCATCAGCGCGAACGCCGCGCGCACGGCGCCGATCGGGTTGGCCAACAGCGAAACGGCAGTCGTATGGCCCCTGCGTGTAGCCGCGCTGTCGTGTAAGCAGAGCTTTTCTACCAGTCTACCAGCGGCGTCGGCTTTCTTGGAGGTGCTTATGGCCGCTGTGGCCGAAAATCGTAATCCCGCGGCACCGCCAAACTTCGACGAGCACGGTAGGTCCGACGACTACCGATGGATGGTCTTGATCGAACGACTGGCAAGTTGCAGCCGCCGCATTCGGTGCGAGTTGGCTGCCCGACTGGCGAATCTCGGACTGACCGAAGGCGAGTTCTTTGTAGTATGGGCGTGCCGGGAGGCACCGCCGGAAGGCCTGAGCCAGAACGAGTTGGCCGCCCGGTTGGGACTATCCGCCGCGCAGATAAGCAGTTTGGTCGAGCGCTTGCGGGCCGCCGGACTGCTGGACGGCCAACGCGACCCCAGCGACCGCCGTCGGCAATGTTGGCGTATGACTGCGTCGGGCGAAACATTCCTGCGCAGCGCCTTGGCCTGTATTGCCGACTTGATAGCGGACCTGAGAACACGACTGGACGAACCAGCGGCCACCACCTTGGCTGAACTGCTGGAGCGCTTGCAGACGCCGCCCAGCGCCGCGCCGCCTGCCGCCGACTGCTCGGCGCAGCGTGCTCTGCGGCGCACGGCTGCTTGTTTGTGCATTGTGGCGTGTTTGATAGGGTCGATCGGGTGCACGCGGGCACACTACCGGCGGCAGGCCGACCGGGAGGTTTACGGCCTGATTGACTCCGCTGCCCAGGCTGCCCAAGCGTCGCTGAGCGATTACAGCATCGAACCCGATCCGGCATCGCGCCACTACGACCCCGACTCGCCCGACCGCCCGCCCATGCCCCCCGACGACCCTGTGGCCCATCGGCTGATGCATTGCGTGGATTGCAAGCGGGGCTGGCCGTGCTGGCACCGCCACGGCGAAACCAGGCATGTGGAGAATCCGGCTTGGAAAGCCTGTCTGCCGCTGGGCGAAGATGGGGCGGTAATACTCGACCGTCAAGGCTCGGTGCGATTGGCGCTGCTGCACTCTCGCGAGTATCAGCGCGCGCTGGAGGAAGTATACCTTTCGGCGCTGGACGTTACCTTCCAGCGCTTTCGCTTCGATGTGCAGTTCTTCGGCGGCCATTCCACCTTCTTCACCACCGACGGTCCCTTGTACCCCTATACCACCGGCACTGGCCAGAGCGGAAACTCCAGCAGCCAACTGGCGCTGCACCGCGACACCCCCCGCGGACGCCTGTTAGAGCTACACAAGCTGACGGCCACCGGCGGGGAGCTGGTCGTTGGGGCTGCCAATTCGCTAGTGTGGCAGTTCGCCGGCCCGGACCAGTACACCGCTTTTTCCATCCTCGACTTTTCCTTCATGCAGCCGCTGTTGCGCGCTGGGGGCCGGGCAGTGATGCTGGAAAACCTCACCCAGGCCGAACGTAACCTGCTGGCCAACATCCGTCAAATGGAGCGCTACCGGCAGGCTTTCTTCGTGCAAGTTGTCGCCGGTCGAAGTCCGTCGCCCAGCCCTTCCCGCGGCGGACTAGCCATCGACAGCCTCAGCCCGCTGCCGCCGAGCGCTACCGGCGGCTTGCTGTCGCTGCTGGGCGCAGAGGTGCAAATACGCAACCAGCGCGCAAACGTCGCCGGCCTGCGCAAAAGCCTCGACGAACTGCAAGAACACTTTTTAGCCGGACGCACCGACAGCTTGCAGGTCGATATTGCACGCCAAGCGCTGTATAGCGCACAAAATCGCCTGCTGGCTTTACAAACCAGCTATCAAGACCGGCTGGATGCGTTCAAGATCACACTCGGTCTGCCGCCGGACCTGCAAGTGCGCGTGGAAGACCCATTAATGGAACAACTCGAGCTGATCGATCGCCGAACGGTGGCAGCACAAGAGGCGGTCGAAGATGTACTTCAACAGCTCCAGACGGCACAAGGCCCTCAGAATCCGCAACAATATGCGGGCGCGGTGGCAGCCATTCGCGGGCAATCGGCCAATGTGCTGGAACTGCTACTTCAGGATTTACAAAAACTCGAGCAAGCACTGCCAGCGCGCAAACAGCAGTTGGAGCGATTGACCGAGCGCACGGAAGTGAAAATCCAGGATGTGGACCGTCGCTCCGTCGCCCCGGAACTGCTGCAATCGCTGTTCGAGGATTTGCACGCCAAGATTCGCGGCACGCAGCCGCAAGGGCGGTCGGAACAGCTCCGGCCCGGCGCTTTGCAACAATCTGGCGCCCAATCGGACGACGAGCCGTCGGGCGAACCACCGCAGGCGCCGGAACCGCCGGAGCCGCCCAAAGCGTTGCAAGTGCCCGTCGCGGCCGCAGCGCCGCAACCGCCAGCCGCCGCCGCGCCTCAGCCACCGCCGAAACTTCCCAAGCTGCCTGAAAGCGCCGAGGAACGCTTCCGCCAAGGCGTGGAGGGACAGATGCGACATTGGCTGGCCGTTTTGGAAGCCATGCAGCGGGAACTGGAAACTGCAAAGCACCGCAGCCCGAAGGAAACGGAAAAACTCTTGGAAGACCTGCGGCTGGCGCTGCAAGGTCTGTCGGAGACGCTGTTCTACATCTCTCTGCTCCAGGCCGAGGTGCGTGTGGAAACCATCACCCTGGTCCCCATCGAGCTGGAACCGGACGAGGCCCTGGAAATCGCCCGCCAACACCGGCTCGACTGGATGAACGCCCGAGCAGCATTGGTCGATCAGTGGCGGCAAATACAACTGGCCGCCAACGCTCTGCGCAGCAACGTGGATGTAGTGCTCAGCGGCCAGTTGGGGACCGAAGGGAACGATCCGTGGCGGTTCCGCAGCACCACCGGCAGGCTGCGCGCCGGCGTGCAACTGGACGCCCCACTGACCCGTCTGGCCGAGCGAAACTTGTACCGCGAGGCGCTGATCCAATACCAGCGTGCCCGGCGATCGTATCACGCCCTGGAAGACCGCATCAGCCAAGGTTTGCGACTGACGCTACGTTCGATCCGCCAGGCACAACTGGATTTCGAGTTGCGACGGATGGGCGTCCATGTGGCTTGCCGCCAAGTCGATTTCACCCGCGAGCGGCTGAAGCGCCCGCTCCGGCCCGGCCAGGCCTTCGAGGTGGGAACTTCCAACCCCACTTTGGCCCGCGACCTGGTGCAAGCCTATTCCGGGCTGCTCAACGCCCAGGATGCGATCCTCAATGCCTACCTGGATTACGAGGCCGACAGGCTCAATCTGGATTTGGATTTGGGAACCATGCGGTTGGACTCGCGCGGGATGTGGCTAGACCCAGGGCCGGTGCGCAGCGAAAAGCACAATCGCGCATTGCCTCGGTACGAGGAAATTCCGCCGCCGGAGGAAATTCCGCCGCCCGAGCCAACCGCTGAACCACATCCCCTGGAGCTACCCTGAACGCCTCGGCGTGCTCAGGCAATAATTCGCCACAACAGGCAAGCAACGTGGACAAGAAAAAAACGCCGCCCCCGATTCTGGCCATCGGGGGCGACGACAAGTTGCCTGCCACACTCTCGAGGATATGCAGCCGGCTACGATGCTGCCAGGAAGCAAACCTCAGTCAGCCATTCTTTGGGGAAAAGCCCACAAAAAGCCTACACACCGCATAGCACATACTTCGATGTACATTGGCAGAGTGGAGCAGTGCTATTGTTGGGCCTGTGTTTCCTTCGGCGTTTCCCGAGGCTTGCGCGGCTTCGGTTGGGCCGCTTCTAGCCGTTCTACGGCCTGCTGAAGCTTTTCGATCCTCTCGGTCAGTTCCTGAAGGCGTTTTTCCAGCCGGCTTTCAATTTCCGCCGGCGCCGGCGCCACTTTCAACTGAAGCTTCTCGGCCACTCTAGGCTTTTCGACCACGCGAGCCTTCTCGGCCACTTGAGCCTTCTCGGCCACTTGAGCCTTCTCAATAGGTTTTACGGCTTCAGGCTGCACCGCTTTCGGCGTTTGCACGATCTTCGGAGCGATGGCCTTCGCCCCAAAGCCGAAGGGGAATCGCCCCAGCATCCGCTCTACGTGGGATCGCACACCCTCGGGAAGTTTATCCAGTTCATTCTCGGTGACTTCCCATTTCTTGTCGCCCTGCTTGACGACGATCTGCGCCGGGTCTTTACCGGTCTTGGTGACGATGATCGTCATGTCCTCAGGGAGACTCTTCCCCATCAGCGATTCGAGCGTCATGTCCCAGCCGGGCGGAACAATCACCCCCGGACCAAACAGCCGGAAACGGAACGGTTCCTCATCGGGCTTCAACTCGCCCTTGCCGAAGCGCTGGAGCCACTGGCGCAGGTTGTCCCATTGCTGGCCAGACGGGAAGGTCAGGTCGAAGTCGAACATGCCCGCAGGCCGTTTGGCCGGGGTGACCTCTATCGTCTGCGTATTGCCCTCGCGCAGCACTTCCAGCTTCAAGGGCTTTTCCTTGGCCTGCTGCACGGCGTCGATAAGCTCCCCGACCGACTCTAGCGTCTTGCCGTCTACCTTCAACAGCACGTCGTTGGTTTTCAAACCGGCCTTGGCGGCAGGGCTTTCGGCGATCACATCCACGATGATGATTCCCTGCTTGTCGGGAATCTTTTGCTCCTTGCGCTGTTGATCAGTCGGTTCGGCTACCTGCACGCCCAGCCAGTAGCGGTCCTGGGACGGCTGCTTTGCGCTGCCGACGCTTGCCAAGGCCATCGCCGCCGCTCGGCCGTCCCGGCTAACCGTGGACTGAATCACACTGGCGGAGGCACCCTGCCCCGCCTCCTTGACGTTGTCGGTCTTGGCATGTACCTGCACCACTACATTTGCCGGACCGACGGTGAACTGTTTTGTGACCGACGCCGTCTCGGCAGCTTGTAAATAAGCTGCCGCCGCAAAGGCCAGCACTAACGCTCCCATCATCACTTTACGCCACATAGAGCACCTCCTCCTTCAACCGAGTTTCCACGCAACCTTTGCCACGAACTTACACACAACCGTTTCCGCGAGTTTCCACACAACCTTTACCAAGAACTTTCACCATCACGCGGCAAACTTCTAGGCAACCGTTCCCGGGAGTTTGGACCTGACGTTTCCACGAAATTCCCTAGACCCGTTCCCTGCAATTTCCCTGGAACCGTTGCCATGAATTTCCCTGTAACCGTTGCCTTCAGTTCCCCCTATAACCGTTGCCACGATTGTCTGCGCAACAACACCAGCCGTAACAACCACCCGCTCCATCAATGCAATCGCCGTCGTGTGCCGGTTGGCAGTCCTTATGCGTCAAGGTTCCTGATGGCCCACGAAAGTCAGCTCCACACTATCGACCGGCACCACCAACATGCGGCCGTCGCCCAGCGGCAGCGGCATCAGTTGCCTCTGTTGCACCACACGGCATCCTGCACGCTCTAAACTTTCCCAGATGTCCGGTGGTAAGCTCGCCGGCAGCTCTTCCAGCAATGCTTCCTCTAAGTGGTCGTGTTCTCTGACCGGCAATTGCACCGCATTGCCGGGAACCCCCGACCCATCGTGCAAAGCTAACGTGACGGTATGCCAACGCTGCGCATCGTCGGCGGTTGCCAACTCGGGCAGCGGTAAGAAGTCCTCGGTATGTTGCGGTTCCTCGACTGTGGAAGCGGCCAGACTGGCCGTATCGCTTGGCACGTCTTGTTTGGCCACGAATCCGCTGACGCTGCGCCACTGTTGCCACAGCGCCCCGAGCACAGCGGCCGCCAGCAGACTGGCCGCTATAGCCATCCCGGCTGCGGTGCGAACCAGCCATGGCCAAGCCTTCTTACCCCGCTTAGCCGCCAGAAAGCCCGCCGCCGCAGCCGCCGGCCCCAACGGATAAGGAGCCTGCGGAAAAGCCCCCGCCGGAGAAGGAGTGCCGGCCGCACGGGCCCTGTGGCCGATAGCACGCAGCGCCTCGCCCCAACATTGGGCCTCCAGGAAGGCCAGCGCGCAACGCCGCCAGCCATCCGGCGACCGGTCCAACGCCAGCAACAGCTCGCGCCGCTGGGCTTCGTTCAATTCGCCGTCGACCAGCCTGTCGATCTGCCGCTCGTCTATCTGCTGCTCGTCGATCTGCCGCTCGTATATCTGCTGCTGGTCGATCTGGTGCTGGTCGATCTGGTGCTGGTCGAAATGGCGGCCGTCGACCTGCCGCTGATCGGTCTCGGCCGAGCCGGGCGGCTGGGCCGGCGGCCCGCTTGCACTGCTCTGGGACACGAAGCTTTTGTCCTGTTGACTCATTTTTGGTTCTCGACAATCGAAAGCGATTTCAATTGCTCTCTTAACCGCGCTCGCGCCCGGTGTAGCCGCGACTCAACGGCTGCCTGGCTGACGCCCAGCCGCTGGGCAATCTGCTGATAGCTCCAGTTCTCGACGTACTTGAGCAGCAAAATCTCCACGTCCCGATCGGCCAATCGATCGATAGCCTGGCGAACCAACTGCCTCCGCTCAGCCGCCACCAGCCAGTCGAGCGGATCGGCTGGATGGCCATTTTCTTCCGCCCGGCGATGTTCTACATATCGATCGGCCAGCCTGCGCCGGCGCCCCTGCTTCCGTCGATAAAGCAGCGCCTGACGGACCGCCAAGCGATAAAGCCAGGGGGCAATTTTCGCCGAATCGGCGATTGGCGCCCGCTGGGCGACCGCCGCCAGCGATACTTCCTGCATCACTTCGTCAACGGCTTGCGGCTCGCCTAACCGTGCGGCCACCACGGTGCGCAGCCAGCGGTCGTGCTCGACCAGCACTGAGCGCCAGTCGATTTCAGCCGCACGCCCGCCGGAATGCGGTAGGTGGTTGTCCGCTTTCATTCCACTAGAGTATGTTGCCGCCACGCCGAAAATCTTGCAGACTGGGGCTGCTGCGACCTGGCCGCAGCCGATGTTTGCTACGCTCTGAGCGGAACGCTGGTTTTCGCGCCCCGCCAGCACCGCGCACAGCGGAAGGCCGATGCAGCAGCTAGCCCCTGACGGCCACCGCTAACCAAATTGGACCAGCGGCCGCAAGCATAGTATAGTCCCTCAGCGATAAGTCGTTGTACATTATGCACATACCCATACCGAACCACATCCCGGCGTGGCATTTGCGGACTATATCATCGTCCGGCGGTCCAATGGCTCGGCGGGTCCTGGCAACAATGGAACCAATCATTTGGTATGCTGTGTGAACCACTTACCTCCACCTCAGTGGGAACATCTTTTGGTGGCTCAGACTACCACACAATGGGCAGCTAAAGTGTGCGACAGTCTCCAGTGGATCGACCAAGAGCTGGACAAACTTGCGGCCCAGGGGTTGCTGCGGCACAGGCGCAATCGCGCCACGCCGCAAGCTACACGCCTTGTCATCGACGGCAAAGAGGTTATCAATTTTGGGTCGAACGATTACCTCGGGCTAGCCAGCGATGCACGATTGGCTGCGGCGGCCAAAGCTGCCCTGCGACGAGAAGGCACCGGTAGCGGCGCCAGCCCGTTGGTAAGCGGTTACGGGCGCTATCACCGGTTGTTGGAACAGAAACTGGCCGCCTTTGAAGGAACAGAATCTGCGCTGGTTTTTGTATCTGGCTACGCGGCCAATGTGGGAACGGTCGCCGCTTTGGTGGGTCCGGGCGATGTAGTTCTCAGCGACGCCAAGAACCACGCCAGTCTGCTGGATGGTTGCCGCTTGTCGCGCGCCGATGTGCGTGTTTATCCCCATTGCGACACAGCGGCTCTCCAGCGTTTTCTGCAACGCTCCACCGGCTATCGGCGACGGTTGATCGTCACCGACACGCTGTTCAGCATGGACGGCGATTTTGCTCCCTTGGCAGAATTGGCCGACTTGGCCGACCGTTACCAGGCGATGCTGATGGTCGATGAAGCCCATGCCACAGGGGTGTTCGGCCCCACCGGTCGCGGCGCGGCGGAGCTATTGGGGCTGGAGCATCGGGTGACGGTGCGCGTCGGCACGCTCAGCAAGGCGCTGGGCTGTGCCGGGGGATTCGTGGCAGGCACAAAGGCGCTAGTGGATTGGCTGGTCAATCGCGCCCGCACGTATATTTTCTCGACCGGCATGCCCCCTGCTATTGCTGCTGCCGCAATTGTCGCCCTGCGCATCATACAGCGTGAGCCGCAGCGGCGACAGCGATTGCTCGAACGGGCTGAACTGCTGCGACGGCAGTTGACGCAGATGGGTTGGGACATCGGCCGGTCGGTTAGCCAGATCATCCCCCTGGTGGTTGGCACCCCGCAGCGCGCCACGACTTTGGCCGACCAATTGCTTCAGGCCGGAGTGTTTGTGCCTGCAATCCGGCCGCCAGCGGTTCCAGAAGGCCAATCGTGCCTGAGAATCAGCCTCACCGCTGCTCACAGTGCAGAAGATTGCGACCGGTTGGTCGAAGCTTTGTCGGCCGCGAGGCAAAGGTCGTTGTAAACGAATTTTCGGCGTTCGGGGCTTTGAAGCGAACCGTCGCCCACAGCTCCGTTTTCGGAGAATTGCTTCACCGCGGCCAACTGCTGCAATAGCTCCGAAAAAAACTTCGGGCAACTGCTACAGCACCACCTTTCAGGGCCGACGATCGCGCTTCGATGGAAACGGAAAGACTTCAGGCAACTGCCAATCCATTCGGCGCGCAACAGAACTCCGATTGTGGCCGCAGCAGCCAGGTTAGCCGCACCCAGGGTAAGCGCCGCCGGCCGACGACACATCGACAGTTTGGCCAACAGAAGGGCCGGAACGGCAGAGCCGGCTTAGTCCAACAACTGCTCCGCCGGTGCCGGCAGAGGAGCTGTCGACGGTGCCGATTGTGGCCTTGGAGCCGGAGTTGGTTCCACGCTGGCCGTATACACCGTTTCCAGATACACCGTTTCCAGTGGCGGCGAAAGACGCGAGTTGGCCCTTGCCAGCGGGTTGCAGCTCTGCCCTGGCTCCATGGTAAAGGTCGGACCACAATAGTCGTACGGGCTAGCACACATCGCGCAACCGGATACGACCGCCATTGTCGCCAACATCATAAATATTATTGCATAACGAACCATTTTTGCCATCCGCAGCGATTGTAGGGATGCTTTGCGCTATGTTTCGCCTGAAAAGCGGCCTGGAGCAGTGTCTGCCAAAATGTCCCATCGGACTTGAACGCGGACGAGCACGAAAAAAACTTTAGCAGACAAGATAATCGGCTGTACGGCTTACCTAATCCAGAAGTTTTTACGACCCTAAACTACGTTCTGAAAGTACCACCGCCCACGAGGCTTTACTCAGCCTGCGCAGATTCTCCCTGTTCCGATGCACTAGTAGCCGTGTAATTGTGCTCTCGGATGTACTAACCTTTAATGACGGAAGATGGCCAGTTTTCCCATATGTTAAGGCATGGTGCTTGTTTGTTAGGGCATGATGCTTGCCCTTGCCGCTGGCCAGCGCTAGCATTATTGGACGTTTCGGACCTGATTAGGGTCGTTAGAAATTGCCTGTTGGAGCCACATTATGAAGCGAAGAGAGTTTTTGGTTGGTTCGTTGGCGGCGGGCAGTACCCTGTTGGCGGCCGCAAGGCTAACTGCCGCGCCGTCGGGCTTATCCACATCTAAAGGAGGTTCGAGAATGCCGTTCACGCAGCCTGAATTGCCGTATCCGCTGGAAGGCCTGGAGCCGTATTTGTCCAAAGAGCAGATGAGCTTCCATTACGGAAAGCACCATGCTGCTTATTTTACGAATCTCAATCGGCTGGTCGAAGGCAAGCCGGAAGCCGAGATGTCGCTACGCGACGTGGTCATCAAATCGACCGGCCCGGTGTTCAACAACGCGGCCCAAGCGTGGAACCACACGTTCTACTTCAATTGCATGAAGCCCGGCGGCGGAGGCGAGCCGACCGGCAAACTGGCCCAGGCGATCGCCAGGGACTTCGGCAGCTTCAAAGATTTCCAAAAGGCCTTTAGCGACGCCGCAGTGGCCGTATTTGGCTCCGGCTGGTTATGGCTGGCCACCGACAAGCAGGGCAAACTGGAATTGATGCCTGGCGGAAACGCCGACACACCAATTAAGCACGGTAAAGAGGCCGTGCTGACTATCGACGTTTGGGAGCACGCCTATTACATCGACTACCGCAACGAGCGCGCACGCTTCGTCAACGGTTTCTGGGGTGTGGTCAACTGGGAATTCGCCCAAAAGTGCTATGAAGAAGCCACTGGCTGACGCAGAGCCAAATGTCACTCGCACGCCGCCGTGATAGATTGGCTGCCCAGCATCCACAGGCATTTGCGGCGGCCGTGTGCCAGCCTTGCCAGTCAACGCGTCTTTAAGATAGTCTGAAAAACAGAAAGAGCCGGGTCTGCTTCAAGGCAAACCCGGCTCTTCTGTTTATCCCCAAGACCAGATGTCGTATCTGCGATGAAAATGCCTTTGTGGTCAGGGGACTATTGGCTAACTAGGCCTTCTTGGGGGCCGGGGCCGGCGGAGCAGCCGGAGCGCTCTCGCTCGGCGCGGCCGGGCCACTTTCTACGGCCGGAGCGCAGGTTACCGCTACGCAAGTGCGCGGGCGGCAAGTCCGCGGACGGCAGGTCTTCGGCCGAGCGGTCACCGGAGCGCAAGTCACCGGCTCAGCCGTTACCGGAACGCAAGTCTTCGGCTGAGCGGTCACCGGAGCGCAGGTTGCCGGAGCGCAGGTGCGCGGGCGGACAGTGCGCGGCCGGCAGGTCTTCGGCTCGCAGGTCACCGGGGCACAAGTCTTCGGCTCGCAGGTCACCGGAGCGCAGGTTGCCGGGGCCGAGGTGCGAAGAACCCGGCGCGGCGCGCAAGTCGCCGGAGCACAAGTCTTCGGCTCACTGGTCACCGGAGCGCAGGTCTTCGGCTCACAGGTCCTCGCCCGGCAGGTCAGCAACGGCCGCCGCGGGCCGCAGGTGACTGGAGCGCAAGTGACCGGAGCAGCAGTGACCGGCGCGCAAGTGGCTGGAGCGGGCGCGGCCGGCGCGGGTGCCGCATCAGCAGCCCATGCTGTGCCGACAGCCAGACCAAGCAACGCCACAGCGGCGATGCCCAAGACAAAGCAAACACGGTTCATGATGGAACCTCCTACAAAGGGTTACATAAGGTGAGAAACACTAGTCTGCGCCGTCTTGCGAAACCGCTTAGGCGTCCCAGACGGCAAGAACGCCCAAGCAACGATTGCAGCCAGACTCCTACACTGCGTTGGCAAAACTGTTATCAATCGAGGGTCAAAACCGGTTGTCAACTTTTGCGGCTGCGGCAAAAGCTATCAGTTGCGCAGGTTAGTTGAATAGACTAACACAGATTAAGCAGTTGTCAACCGGTGCGGAGAGAAATTGTGCATTTTGCATAAGGCAGGAATTCTGCGACCACTTTATCGGCGCGCATGAAATCTTAGCACGCATTCAAAGCCGTGGGGAGTGCGCAGAAAAACTGGCAGACCGAGGCCAGCCCACGGTAGTTTGCGTTGCTCAAAATATTCGCGCAAAAGAAGTTGCGCAGAGAGACCTCTGTGGTCTTTACCCGGGGATTCGGCCCGGTGAAAAAACCCACAGCGCTATTTCAGAACGGCGCTATTTGAGATCGGAAAGAAGCGTTATTCGAGTTTGCGAAAGATATTGCAAGAAAATTATTTCGGAAATATGGATAAGATTCGCTACCGGCGGACCGCCGACTCTGGTTGACCGGGACTCTGGGCTTGCTGCGTTTGTTGCTCCGCCCGACGCCGATATTCTTCCCGTAACCACTGCTGCTTGAGCAGCATGTCTTCAGGGTCTTCGAAGTTGAGTTTCAGCGGCGGTTCGCCCGGGAACACTGTGGCCGCCACACCTGCGATCCGCCATCCTTGCGGCTCTTTACGCAGTACCCAGATGGCCTCGTCGGTCTGCGGCTTGCCTTCCTCGTCCAAATCCGTCCAAGTAGCGGCTACCTGGGCGGCATCTTCGCCGACCATTCGCACTCGGCCGATTTCGTACTTGGCAGTCTCCGAGGCCGGCGGACGCACCGAGAGGTTCATAGCGGCAGTTTTTTGCCGGGCCACGGTGGTGAGCATGGCCGTAGCCTTCTCGTCGTTGCCGGTACGTACTGCTTCCAGCCAATCGCGGACCGCCGCGGCCGGGCCATCCAACTCGACCGTGACCGATTGTCCCGCCAAGCTAGTCAGTTCGCCAGCCGCTTCGGTCGTGGTCTTTGAGTTTTCGTTGGGCGAGGGCGTTTTGCCGCAACCGCTGCCGAACAGCAAAGCTACAATGCTAGCCAACAGCGTTAGTGCCGCGATCCTTCGCTGAAGATACATCCGTGTTCACCTCCGTACTTGTTACTGCTACCAGCCGCAGCGCCTTCCGCAGCCGGAGCGCCTCCTGCAAGCCAAGCCCGGCCTTCGCTGCCGGCGGCAGATCGAGCCGCTATGCCGCCGGAAAAACTGCATCGCAAGATGTATCGCCGGCACCACAGCGACCGTTTTAGGCCACCGACGACCTTCGACGCCGCTGGAGTTTGCCAAGAAACCCCGGCCAGGTCAAGCCGACTTTTCATGCCAGCAATGTAGCAGTGCAAGCACCAAAAGCATGATGGAAGCCGGAATGGGGATTTGCCTGCTGGCAGACCTCGCCCGGCAGCGATGCCGGTAACAGACCCATGTGAGGAACAACTTATCCGCCCTGGGCACTGGTGACCACCATGTTGTTGCGGTGGATTACCTCTTGGTAGGGGGAGTATCCCAAGGCCTCGGCGATTCGCTTGGAATGCAAACCCTTGATTCGGACGGTTTCCTCGTGGTCGTAATTGACCAGTCCCCGGGCGATTTCGCGTCCGGATGTGTCGTGAACCGACACGACGTCGCCTTTGCGGAAGCGGCCTTCGACGGCCACTATGCCTGCCGGCAATAGGCTGCGGCCCAGCACTTCCACCGCCCGGACGGCTCCGGCGTCGATTATCAGCTTTCCTTTTGGCGCAGCGGTGAAGCCGATCCAGCGTTTTCGAGCAGCCACTGCGCGCCCTTGGGCCAGGAAAAGCGTGCCCACCGTTTCGCCGGCGATGATCCGCAACAAGACGTTGGGGGCTTTTCCGCGAGCGATGATCACGTTTCCCCCGGCGGCGGTGGCCATGCGTGCAGCTTCCAGCTTGCTGGCCATGCCACCTTTGCTCAGGCCGGTGGTGCGGTCTCGCACCAGCTCGAAAACCGAGCGGTCTAGCTTGGCCACGGTAGGAATCACTCGGCTTGCCGGCTGTTGCGGATCGCCGTTGTACAACCCTTCTACGTCCGATAGCAGCACCAGCAGCGGCGCGCGGATGAGGTTCGTCACCATGGCTGCCAGGCGGTCGTTGTCGCCGAAGGTGGTTTGCAGTTCTTCAACGGCCACGGTGTCGTTTTCGTTGATGACGGGCACCGCGCCCAGCTCGAGCAGCGTAAGCAAGGTGTTACGGGCGTTCAAGTAACGGGTGCGATGGTTCAAGTCGTCGGCCGTCAGCAGTATCTGGGCGGCGTGATACCCGCGGGCGGACAACTCCCTTTCGTAGGCCTCGACAAGCAGACTTTGTCCGATGGCGGCAATGGCCTGAAGGTGGGCCAGGTCGGTCGGGCGTCGGGCAAGTCCCAGCCTACCCATCCCCGACGCCACAGCGCCCGAACTTACCAGCACCACTTTCCGGCCGCTCGAAATGACGCCGTGCATCTGCTCGGCGAGGTTGGCGATTTGCGCTGGGTCCAACCGACCGGCGGCATCGGTCAGCACGCGCGTGCCGACCTTGACCACCATCGTGGTTGCCTCGGCCGCGATCTCTTGCCGCAATAAATCGACCGTCATAACAGCATTACAATACCAACCGGGCTGCGACGGCTACTATTTAAGAGGCTCTAACAAAACAGAACGCTCAGAAGCTTTAACTGGCCGATATACCAGCGATACATCGCCAGGCAAGAGGATTTCGTTAGAGGCTTTTATATAGCTCGCAGCCATCGCAAACACTCAATATAGACCCAAGCGCCCAACGACAAAAGGGGCACTCGCCAGCCAGAAAACCGCACAATCCGAGGTTCCCGATCTTTGCCCACAAGTCCACTAGCATGTGGGGCCACTGTTTACGGATGGTGATGTACCAACCAGATGGACCATCGAGAATTTCGCCGCGTTTCGCAACAGCCCTTCTTTGCAAGAATGGTTCTTTTCCTTCTTCGCAAGAACTGTTTTTCCAACAACTCGTCTTTCCGAGGCAGCCTCTTTCCTGCTTAATACGCCTGGTACGCCGCTGCAAGCCGATTGGGGACTGCACTGGGCGCTTTATGCGGCCAAAATGCCACGCCGTCGGTGGCACGGCGTCATCTTTCTTGAACATTCTCGTTGCTGTTGGCAACCACGCATTGCAGCAAGCAATGTTTTCTGTCGCAGATGTTGCGTCTGGGCAACCTATGGTATGTCGTCGGGAAGACATCTGCTGTCGGTCGGCGTCCGGTGGTGTTCGACCGTTGCGCTCGGTTGACGAGGGCATCTGGTATAGCCAACGCAGCCAGATGTTTTTTTGACTGGCCAACGGCGTTTTTTTGACTGGCCAACGGCACGTTCTATAGTTCACTTGCACCGACGTCTTCGGGGAGGGATGTCGGCGCGTTGGCGCAGCAGGTGAGCTGGGAGCCGGAGGGGAGCCTGCTGCGCCTTTTTTTGTGCTGGACACCAAGAGCGTTTTGCGTTGAGCGCCACCAGAGGCCAATCGCATCGGGTTTCTGCGGGGTGGGCAGCGCGCTGATTTGCCTGCCCGCGCCCAAAAGGTAAATACCAATGGGGTAACGTTGTGCTTAGTCTCCGCGGCGCTTTTACACTGATCGAAGTGCTGATCGTGGTGATCGTCATGGGGATAATCGCCGCGGTGGTGGTACCGCGCATCAAATCCACCAGCGACGACGCCAAGAAAAGCACTTTGGAACACAATCTAGCTGTGTTGCGCAGTCAGATCGAACTGTACTACTTCGCGCACAACAACCAGTACCCGGTAATCATCGACAACGATCTGCCGCAACTCACGCAACCGACCAATGTTCACGGCCAGATTGGCCCTGGCGGACCGGCGTATCCACTGGGGCCATACTTGGTGGGAGGATTGCCCCCGAATCCGTTCGACAACAGCCGCAAGGTATCGCCTGTCGCCCAGCCCGGCGTTAAGCCTAACGGTCCAGTGGGAGAGTTGGGAGGCTGGCAATACGATCCCACTACTGGCGACATCTGGCCCAACCATGCCGAATACTACCGATGAGCAGCGGAATATCAGCCACAGTCGGCAAGTCATTCGATGAGCGAGCTGCGTCGCGCGCTGGCACTGGACAGTCGCGTGCTGGCGCCGGGCAATCGCGCAGCGGCTTCAGTTTGGCCGAGGCGCTGGTAGCCATCGCTATGGCAGCAATCGCAGCCAGCGCGTTGCTCATGGGCACGTATGCGTCGTTGCAAAACGCTCAGGAAGCCTGGAAACGCGCGGTGGCGGCGGGAATGGCCCAGCAATTGATGGATGAAATCGTCGGCAACAAGTACTGTGCCTATGCTAACAATCCTTACGAGACAAACTTGGGGCGCTCGTCTTGGGAAGCCGCAGGAACCGGCCGAGAGCGCTACAACGACATCGACGATTACAACGGCATTCGCACCCAGCCGCCAACCGACCTTTGGGGTGTACGACTGGGAATGGACGACGGTCAGGGCGGGGTGCGTCACCCGGCTTTTCAGGCTCCCCCGGAACTGTTCGACAGTTGGCGCCAGGAAGTTGATGTGTACTACGTCAGCGAAACCAACCCTAACCAGAGGCTCTCGTTGGGGCAGGTGAGCAACGTTCGGGCTGTGGAAGTGCGGATTATGGAAAACGACCCCCAACGCGGCTGGCGCGAATTGGCCCGGCTAAGGAGAATCGTAGCTTATGTTCCGCCTCCGCCGTAAATCGAGCATGACGTTGCTGGAACTGCTGGTGGCAATGTCGGTGATGGTACTGATCGCTGGCACGCTGGGTGGGCTAGCCATCGGAGTTCAGCAAGGCTACGACTCTGCCCAGCAGTACGGCATCGCCACGCAACATGCGCGGGTGGCGCTGGAGCGAATCACCCGAACCGTCAGTCAGGCTACGGCCAGCGAGCAATTTCCCGGCTTCCTGGTACTGGCAGAAACTCACGGTTCATGGCGTTTTCCGGACACACTAGTGGTGTGGCGGCCAACAGGCGCGGCGGCTGAGCCTAACGGACGGCCCCGATTCAATGAGTTGGTAATCTATTGCCCGGATATGCAATTCCCAAATCGGCTGCTCGAGATAACCGTGCCTGGCGACCAGCGCGTGACACCGCCGGCAGACGATAACGCGTCGTGGAGCGCCGAAGTCGCCGCCATCCGCAACAGCTCTACTGCAAAAAAAGTGCTGCTGACCGATTTGCTGCGAACGTGCATGTTGACTGAGACCTCGCCGCCACAGGTGCGCGGTGCGCTGCGCTTCGAGTCGAATCTGCGCCCGTCGGAAAGCCAGTGGGCTGCCTACAAAGCAGGCACTATCCAGTGGAGGAATTTGTCCTGGGTGCAGTACATCTATGGCAACCGGACCGGTTTGCGCCAGGCATGGATGCGCATGGAGATGCAAATCGCGGTGCAGCAGAACGCCGCCGGCAACCAGTCCGGCAGCGGAGTCGTAATCCCGTTCTACGGCTCAGCAGCGGTTTATTACCCATTGTCGCGCTGAACTGCGCGCGGTTATCGCAGTGCAAGAGAACTACCAGGCATATGTATCCACGAGGTTGCATGTATCGAGGCCCTCGCACCCATGCACCAGCGACAAATGACGCCGATGTGTGAACAAATCATCCCTATAGATAGTTTTCTGCGCGGGTAAGCCATGGTGCGTACTAGAACAGCCGATGCAAGCCGCAGATTGCGCCAACACCGGCCAGATACGCGGATTGCGGACGGCCGTTGGCCTTGGCGCAAACAAAGTCCTTTCGGCAAAGCGCGGTCTTGCGGCAAAGCGAGCCGTCGCGGGGTGGCGGTCCTGCTAGTGGTGCTGCTGCTGGCAGTGACGCTGGGACTGTCGTACGCCGCCGTCCGCAGCCAACACACTGCGGTGCAGATCCAGTCCAATGCCGAGCGTACCGCTTTGGCCCGACAAGCGGCGCTGAGCGGTCTGGCGATCGGTCTGCGCAGGGTTCATACCAGCGCTTGGCAGGGAGTGGGAACGAGCATTTCCGGTACGTTAGGAGATTACCAGAGCTACGAAGTGCAGTTTGTGGCGGGCGATTCGCGCCTGGGGCCGGGACATCCGGAGTACGACGATTATCCCTATCGAATCACGCTAATAGCGACCGGTCGGGCCGTCGATCCACTAAACCAGCATTGCGTTTCGGTGCATAAGATACGGGCGGTGTTGCGGCTCAATCCGCGAGCGATGGCCAGCGTGCCGACCGACTGGCAAGTCATGCAGCAGTACACGGTATATCAAACCAGCCGGGACGACGTGCAAGTGGAAATCCCCTGCCGCTTGCAAGGCCGCCTGCGATTCCAAAAGAAACTGAAACTGGCCGACAAGTACCCCGACGATGCTGCCGCCTGGACGCGATACCTCGGCGACCTGAACGACATGCGTAACGCGGGTTTTCCAGATTATCGTCCGCTGACAGGTCCGATCCATCTGCGTTTGGGCGACCAGGATGCCAAGATACTCAGCGGGCTGTTGTTGCTGGGCGCGTCGATCATCGATACATTGCCATCTTCCACAGCGGCCGATTGGGTTCAGCCCACCGAGCTGACCACGTATCGCATCTATAGTGGCGGCCCCTTGTACACCATTCCCGGCTTGGGCGATGCGTTGGAAAGCGCCCGGCTGGACCCCGACCCAATCGTCAACCCACTGGGTTTATACTACCGCCACGGCACGCTGACGGTCAGCAACGATGTTGCGGTGAGGGGATCGCTGTATTGTCGGGACGACTTGCGCATCGCGGGAGCCGGCGTCAGCTTGGAACCTGTCGCGCTGCCGCCGCTTCACGGCTCGACCGTGCCAGCCCGCCTGCCCACTGTTGTGTGCCGGAATCTTCAGTTGCGGCCCAGTTCCCATGGGACAGTTAATGGCCTGGTGGCCGCCTTCGGCGAGTTGAAGGTGGAAAAGGCTTGGGAGACGCAAACCTGGTCCTTCGTGGGCCGGGCGATTTGTCAGAAACTGAGCCTACTGGAACGCCAGCCCTGGGATACGCTCAACTGGAAGGCAGCTTACGATCAGTTCATCAAGCAGTCGGGGACTTCTGGCGGCATCAAGTACTTTCCGCAATGGCTCGGCACCCAGGGTCGGGACCCGCAGCCCCGCATTACCATCAAGCCCGACCCAAGCACTTTCCGATACCATTGGCATAATCCGGGCAGCCCGATCTTCGTGCCGCATCCAGACGACCCCGGCCTGCGCTGGGACATGATCGAGTGGACCGACGGCGCTTAGCCACACTAACAAATTACCCACACTAACAAAACGGCAGTCAGCCAGGCTATGGCGCCACCGCAGCGTCCAAATACAGCAGCGCCTAGCCATAGCAGTGCCGATTTATGGTCGATGCATTTCCGAACTGCTCGATAGCGCTACCGGACTTGACCGGCGATTATCCGCTTTGTCCGCAGGCGTTACCGGAAGCGGCGGGACGGTAAAGCCGGGCTGTCCGGGCAAGCAAATCGGCGGGCGTTGCGTAGAAGCAACGCTGCTTACCGCCGTCAGCAGATTGTGAGGTCAATTGGCAGCTTTCGTCCGTACTGGGGAGAAAAAGCCATGAAAAGCCGTACTGCATGGGCATTGCTCATCGCCGCCAACGTCCTTTGCTACGGCGTGCTAAGCTTTCAAAGGACATCCCAAGCCCAGCAGAGACCAAGCGGTGAACCGCCGTTTGCCAATTCGGTCGAGCAGCGGGCTGAGATGGTCCAGCAACTCCGGGAAATCAAGGAGTTGCTGCGAGAACAGAACGCTTTGCTGCGGTCGGGCAACTTGCGGGTGGTAGTGACGCTGCCGGAAAAACGCTAGCCAGCCGCTCGGCCCGCTCGCCCAGGCAAGGCGTCCGGGTCGAAATATGCCCCAGTCGAAGCCCCATTTTCCGACATTTCGCCTGGCCAGCACCGCCGTTAGCGGTAGCTGGTTTCCCTGGCCGCCTACTGCGGTCGCTCGGAACCGTCGCGGCAAGCACTCCGGCCGGATCCAAGCTGGCTGGTTCCACGGTGGCCGGTCGACACTGGCATCCGGGCTGACACTGTTGGAGCTACTGCTGGTGATTGCCATCTTAGGCTTGCTGGTCGGATTGGCCATCCCCAGCAGCGAGCCTAACATCTACGACCAGTTGCGCTCGGCAGCCAGTATCGTCGCCAGCGACCTGGACTACGCGCGCGGTCTGGCAGTCGCCCACAGCAGTTCCTACAAGGTCACGTTCGATATACCAAACAACCGTTACGTCCTTACCCACACCGGCAGCAATCCCAACTTGAACAAACTGCCCCGCTCGCCGTTTTCCGGCGCAGACGCATCCAGCGATACCTTTGTCGTGGACCTGGACGAGTTACCCTTGCTCGGTGCAGGCGTGCGGCTGGTGTGCCTGCTCAGCGCCAGTGGCGTTTATCAGCCGGTCGACAGTATCGAGTTTGGCCCACTGGGCCAAACCACCCACAGCGACGCTGTGCGGCTCTGGCTGGCTGCCGGGGCAAACCAGGCAACCAGATACATCTGGCTAGAAGTGAATCCGGTTACCGGACTTGTGACCATAGGCCAGTACACGGCCATCGGTCCCGCGCCGCAGATACAGCCGGTGGGCAGTTTCAGAGCCGTAGTTAAGTTGCGCAACCCTTAGCCGACCGAGGCACGTTAGATCCTTATCGAGGCAAGTTAGAAGCTAATCGCCGCACGTTCCAAGCTAATCGCGGTACCTTATAAACCGCAGTACGTTATAAGCTGATTAGGGCATGTTAGAACCTGACCAAGGCACCATCGAGGCTGAACCACAATAACATGTTTGCGTTGTTAAGCAGGGGGCGTTGCAGCCCGATCGGCGTGGACATAGGCAGCCAGTCGGTGAAGCTGCTGCAACTGAGCGCCGATGGGACTTCGGTGCATGAGGCGGTCCGTTGGGAGATCGCGCCGGCCCCATCGGCCGATGCCGCTCTGCGCGACCGCCAGGTGGCCGAGGCAATCCGCGCCGCCACGGCCGGCCGCCGCTTTCGCGGACGCGATGCCGTATTCTGCGTCGGGCCGGAACAACTGTTCGTGCAGAACATCCGTGTGCCGGCCACCACTGCTACGGACCTAAACCGGGTAGTGCGCAGCGAGGCGGCGGGCCGATTGCCCTTTAGCAGCGAAGAAGCAGAAATACGCTTTCTGCCGGCCGCCGAAGTAAGACAGGGCGACTCTGTGAAGCGCGAGGTTATTGTGTTGGCCTGCCACCGGCCCGTGCTCCAGCGAATGCTGGACATCGCCGAGCAGACGCGCTTGCGCCCGGTGGCTATCGACGTCGAACCGACTGCCCTATTGCGCTGCTACGCCAAGCAGTTTCGCCGCGACGACGACCGGCAGCGGCGGCTGATGCTGGTCAGCATCGGGGCCAGCGCCACGCGGGTAGTCATCGCCCGTGGCACAGAAGTCCTTCTCATCAAATACATCGATTTCGGCGGTCGTCAGCTCGACGCGGCGGTGGCACATCACCTGGAAATGTCCATCGACGAGGCGGCTGCACTGCGGCGACACAACGGAGACCGGCGGGCCGATCAGCGCGACCCTGAAGTCGCCCGCAGCATCCACGAAGCCTGCCGCCCGGCCTTGGACCGCTTGGCCAGCGAGCTGGCCCTGTGCGTCCGATACTACAGCGTGACCTTCCGCGGCCAACCGCTAGCGCAGATTGTGCTCGGCGGCGGAGAGGCGCAGCAGTCGATCGCCGATTGGTTGTCGTCGCATTTGGGAGTGCCCTGCGAGCTGGGCAATCCGCTGCGTTGCTGCCGGCAGGCCACGTTGCCCGGTCGCATCGGCCAGTGGGATGTGGCCATGGGACTTGCCCTGAAAGAACTGAACTGAGCTGAATTGAATATGCAAGACATCGACTTCCTTCCGGCCGAGTATTTTCAGCGTCGGGTGCGCCAGCAAGCCCGCCCTTGGCGCATCGCTGCGCTGACGCTGTTGGGCGCCCTGGCCACCGGCGCCGCGACAGGGCAATATCTCCAGCGGCAACGTCTACAGGCCGAACTGGATGCCCTCTTGCCCGCTTACCAGTTAGCTTCCGCAGAGCAGCAGCGGCTGGCCCAGATGCAAGCCCAGTTGCAAACCGAGGAGCAGACTGCCGAGTTGCTGGCGTACTTGCACCACCCTTGGCCCAAGTCCCAAATACTCCGCGCGCTGGTCGATAACCTGCCTGAACAGGTGGTCCTAGAACAACTGCGCATCGGACGGCAGCGGCGTCAGACGCAGCAGCCGGCCGAAGTCCGTCCAGCCTCGGCCGAGCAACGAGAAGACCTGAGCAAGCTTCCTGCGGCGCAGCGCGATCTCCGCGTACTGCGCGAAGAATACGACACCGCCGACGTGTACGTAAGAATCGAAGGCTACACCAGCGACAGCAGCGCGCTTTATGGCTGGTTGACCGCGCTGGGCAAACAGCGGCTGGTGGCCAAAGCCGAATTGATCTCCATCGAAAGCACGGCGCAAACCACTCCCGGCCCGATGCGCTTCGCCGCGGTTGTAGTGGTCGTGCCGGGCTACGGGCAACCGGGTGGGCCTACGCCAGCGGAAGCCCAGCAATTGGCCGGGCGCGCATCGGCGCCGCACGCCAGCGATAAATAGCCTGAAAAGGCCCGGAACTATGACTAAGCGACGAGAACACTTACACCACACATCTAAGCGCGCAAGCCCGCACCGGGCCGACCGATGGAGCGGTTGGGCAATGGATTCAAAAGACCAGAGCTTTCGAGAACCAGGCCATGAAACTGTCCAAAGGTAGCTGGCTGACCACGATTCCGACGGCCGTTACGGCACTTGGGCTTGTGGTGTTTGTCATATTGCCGGCCCATCGGACCAACAACGCTTTGAAGACAGAGATTGCCGACAAGCAGCAGTTTCTGGCGGGGGCGAGCCACTTGGCAGCCCTGACCGCGGCAACGCAGGAATCGCTGAAGAGGCTAGATGCATTCGTGCAGTTGTTTGCTGGCAGTTCGGACCTACAAGACCGGTCGGTGTTGTACGCGCAAATCACCGACGCAGCCCGAAGTGCCGGTCTGGTGACCACCCGGTTCGATCCCCGTCCAGCACAGCCTGGCGCTGTAGTGACCAGACTTTCAATGCAGTTTACCGGCACAGGTTCTTTTGCCCAGATTGCTCAATTCATCTACGAGATCGAAAGTATGCCCATGTCAATCTGGGTCGAGGGAATCGAAATAAAACGGACGGCGGAAGATGCGCAGTCGGTGCAGTTCGAGGCAAACTTAGTGGTCTTTGTCGTTAATTCCGAAAAATCCGGTTAGGCTGACTGTTCCGATAAGCCGATATAGGGAGTGGGCTGCCGTAGCGCCGCAAACGCGCGACGTCCGGCCCAGACGATCGTGACTCTGCAAAAACTGTGGCGACGATTCCGGCGTGAAATGGCCGCCAACCCCAAGAAGGCGGCAGTGCTGGGGATTGTAACCCTGGTAGCCATCTACTTTTGGGCGCCGCTGCTATGGAAATGGCTCCCAGGCGAACGCAAACCCCCTGGGGTGGCAGCAGCCAGCATCGCGCCGCAGCCAAGTTCCGGTGCGACGATAGGTCGAGCCGAGCAGGGGCGGTCGGCCCCCATTGCGACCAAGGCGCAAGTCAACTGGCAGCAGATCGTTCAACTCAGAGCACAAGACCCAAATAGCAAAGCAGTTGCTTTGCCGAAGGACCAGCGCGACCCGTTCGTGAAAGTCCAACCCGAACAACAACCGGTTGCCCAAGCCGAGCAAAATAAAGCCCAGCAGCAACCAACGCCACAAGAACTAGGCTTGACCCTTACAGGAACGCTCATCGGGCCGGGATTCAAAGTGGCCCGGATAAACGGACGCAGTTTTCATCAAGGGCAGACGATCCGAGCAGTCAAAGGAGGCCAGACCTTCGACTTCGTGTTGGCCGAGGTCGAGGCCAGGCGGGTAGTGCTACAGCGGGATTCGGAGCGGTTCGAGCTTTCCATCAACGACCCGACGAAATCGGAATCGATCCAATTGACCCTGCAATAATGAACTTGTCCCAAAACCCCCTGTCGTGCACCGCTGTTTGGCGACCGACAAGCCCATGAAAACCGCAACTTGCTGAAAATCACAAAATATTACTTGAATTAGCCGGGATAGCAGGTTCAACGCGGTGGTTCCTGTAACGACTTGCGGAAATTGATGGAAGCGGAAGTTTGTGAAACGGCAATATGCCGGCAACCGGCGGGACTGTAAGAATCGGCCCTAGGGCGCTGAGCGGCGGTTCGCCAGCCGCCCGATTCACCCGGTCCTCGAATGTGCCATTAGTCTCTGCCTGAAACTCAATTAGCCAGGCACCACGGGCTGTAACACAAAGGCTGGGTCACGGAAGACAATGAGCAGTTTGCTGCGGGTGATAACGCTAGGCGGTTTTGCCTCGGCCGGTGTTGCGCTGGCGGTGTGCCTGGCCACCAGCGGAGCGCCCGAGGCGGACAGGCAGAACAGTCCACGACAGCCGCAGCTTGCCGTCCGCGTGGTTACCGAACCATCAGCCTCGGTCAAATCGCAACAGCCCAAGGGCGACACCCCGCCAGCCAGTCGCGTGGCCGGGAACGCCGACGAAGGCTCCGAACCGCAACGCGCGGGCCAAGGGCAGATGCCACCGCCTGCTACTGCCCAGCATCCAAGAGCCGCACAAACCTTATCGGCGGCAGTAGATGGGGCTGGCACGGCGCATCAAAGGGGTGATCAATGGGCGAACCGCGCTGAGTCTCAGCACGATTCTGGTTTGTCGCCCGGCGCGACCCTGCCGCCTGATTTTCTCTCGTCCCCGAACCGCGCGCTGCCACAGCCGGTAGCGCCCTATCCTCCGGTGGGGCGGCAGGCCGAGCTGCCCGGCCGCGAACCGGAAAAGCTACAGGAGGCCTACGAATTATTACGGCGTCATTTAAGCCGCTCGGGCGATTCCGGCTCGGCACGGACCAATGGTGCCGCTGCCGAGAATCCACAGGCGCCCGAAACGGCGCCGCTGCCTCCGCCGCTGGGCGGCGCAGCCCAGTTTGGAACGCCACCCCAGTCTGGCTCGCCACCCCAGTATGGCACAGTGGTACAGCCGCTCGACAAGCCCAACAGGCAGACACCCAGGGCTGTCATCGACTCTGGGAGCAACGGGAAGATCTCGCTGCGCATCCAGAACGCCGACATCCGCGAAGTTCTCGATATGCTCAGCGAGCAGGGAAACATGAACATCCTGGCCAGCAACTCGGTGCAGGGTAAGGTTAGCTGCACCCTTACCGACGTGGACATCGAAAGCGCGCTGAGCGCGATACTGCGATCCACCGGATACACGGCGCGGCGCGATGGCAAGTTCATTTTCGTAGGAACAGCCGAAGAATTCACCACCATGGCCCATGCGCTGGATCGAATATCGACCCGCGTATATCGGCCCAACTACATCACCGCCGCCGAGCTTCAGAAGCTCATCCAGCCGCTGCTGACCGAAAGGGTGGGCATCGTCAGCGTGTCTACGCCTGCGCAAATGGGCATACAGACCAGTTCAGACCAGGCCGGCGGAAATTTGTACTCCGGCAGCGACGTGGTGGTGGTGCGCGACTACGAAGCCGTGTTGGTGCAGATCGACCAGATGTTCCGCGAGGTGGACGTGCGCCCGCCGCAGGTACACATCGAGGCAATGATACTGAGCGTCAAGCTCAGCGATAAAGACAAGTTCGGCGTCAACTTCGAGCTGCTGCGCGACAAGGCCAATGTGCGTCTGGCGGTGGGAAAGCCGGAAACGCCGCTCACCTCGATGACGCTGGAGAAAGGCGCGCTGAAGTTCGGCTTCCTCGATAGCAGCTTGGCGGCCTTCCTGGAAGCACTGGAAACCATCGGCGACACGAACGTCATCGCCACGCCTCGGCTGATGGTGCTGAACAAACAGCGAGCCGAAATCCAGATCGGCGAAAAGAAGGGATACGTCAGCACCACCGTCACCGAGACCAGCTCGACCCAAAGCGTGGAGTTCCTCGACGTGGGCGCCTTGTTGCGCATCCGGCCGTTCATTTCCAGCGACGGCATAATCCGCATGGAAGTACACCCGGAACTGTCCGACGGCGCGGTCGAGATCACCGGCGGCTTCACCCTTCCGAACAAAGAGGTAACGCAAGTTACCACCAACATCATGGTGCGCGACGGGTGCACGGTAGTCATCGGTGGCCTGATGCGCGAGAACCTGACTTCCACGGTCAATCAACTGCCGCTGTTGGGCAACCTTCCCCTGGTCGGGTGGATGTTCCGGCATAGCACCGAGACCGTGGAGCGGCGCGAAGTGCTAGTGTTGATCACCCCGCATATCGTCTACGAGCCAGACACCTGCCGCGAAGGCGAGCAAGCCGCCTGCGAGTCTCACCGTCGCCAAGCGGTGTATGCCGACAAGATGAGCATCTTCGGCAAGCGCTCGATTGGCCGCCGCTACTTCCGCCTTGCCCAGAGCGCCTACGCCGCCGGCGACCGCGACACCGCGCTGAGATTCGCCGAAATGGCCGTCCACTTCGACCCGCTGAATCGAGCGGCCATCGACCTGAGAAGCGACATCTGGTTGGGCAAACCTTACGGAAGCCATACGCTCCAGCAGCCCCAACCGCCCATGCTTCCGGCGGATGGCTCCGAAGGGCCGACCGCGACGCCGCTGGACGAACCGAACCTGCCCGGCTGGTTGCTCGACCAGTTGGAAGGGCGGCCGAGCAATGCGGCGGGGAAATTCCACCCCCTTGATCCGGGGCAGCCCGGCCAAATTCGCACCATCCCGACGCCGGGGAGAATGGATTGAAGCACTCTTGTCGGCGGACAACTTGGTTTGTGTCTTTTCTGTTGTGGCGGGGCCTTGTGCGACAGGTCGCCGGCGGCTGCCGAGCGCGCGCAATGGCCTTGCTGCTGACTGCCTGTGTGGGATGCACCGCGGTAAACCGCGTTGCCCAAACCACGGTTCTGCCCGATCCTCAAGCCCAGCGCAAGCAAGAGGTAGCGCGGCAGTTCGACCAGAAGCGCGACCAGGCGGAGTTCGAGGCCGCATGGTCGGCCTGGCAGCGCGGCGACATGGCAGTCGCGCGGCAGTCGCTGGAAGCCTTGTTGCAGCGCAACCCGCAACACTGCGACGCGCTTCTGCTGATGATCGACGTCTGCCTGGCCGCCAATCGAATCGAAGAGGCCTTGCAGCATGCCCGGGCCGCTCGCACCGCCTTTCCCCAGGATGCTCGCGTCCACTACGCCGCTGCCACGGTGTTAGACTACGCCAACCGGCGGCAAGAAGCGCTTGACTGCTACCAGCAGGCGGCAAGGCTGGCTCCTGACAACGAGGTCTATGCGGTAGCGTATCACTCGGCCCGGGAGGCGCTATTGGCCGGGCCGTCGTTTTCCGCAGCGCCGGGAGTGGCCAGCGCGGTCAGTCAAGGCACATCAACGGTCACGACTCGGTATTTAGCAAACAGCAAACCTTGCGACTGTAACGATTCTGGCGACGGCGACGACGTTGAGGGTCTTGTGCGTCGGGCGGAGGATGCGCTGCGCGCCGAACAGCCCGAACTTGCTTTTGCCCTATTTCGCGAGGCGGCCGCACACAAGCCCAACGATTCACAGCTCATCCTCCACGGCGCAACGGCCGCCCTGCGGCATAATCATCCCGACTTGGCCGTAGAACTGCTCGAACCCGTCGCCCGGTCGTCCAACTGTGCCACCCTGTACTGTACGCTGGCGGTAGCGCGGTATCGATTAGGCGACTACCGGGCGTCCGAAGTGGCACTCCGCCAAGCACTTTCTTTGGACAAGTCCTCTGCGCTGGCCTACTTTTTAATGGGGTGCACGCTGAGGAAACTTGGTCAATCCGAGCAGGCCGAAGCCCACTTCCGGCAGGCCGCCTTGCTCGATCCCCGCTACGCTCAAACCCAGTAGCGGCCGGCTTCCTCGGCTGCTGTCCCCGACCACCGGCGGCGTACCACCCGCAGTGCGCTTGCGTGCCGGCGCGCCCCTGCGCCGCTGTGTGCGCTTGACGTACTGTAGCAGCCGGGCAGCAGGTCGCATCGGAGATCGCGCCAAGTCGTATCGGCGACCGCGCCAAGTCGTATCGGAGACGGTAAGGCAACTCGCCAGGGTAGCAGCACCGCAAGCCATATTGGCGACGGCGAGTCAAGTGGCCTCGGGCGTGGGACGAAAAAGCCGCTACTGCGCGGCCGCTAAGCGTCGGCCGCTGCGCAGGCGACGAACGTGGTCAGGCCTTGGGAAGGCTCCGGGCCGACGCGCCGCCACATCGTCACAACACAAAAATACTCGTAAGCATGGCAACGGCGGTAGAAAAGTACGGTTGGACGGCAGTTGCGTTGGTGGGCTTAGGGCTGTCCTTGCTGGTGGCTTGGGCGGGCGACACCGTGCTGCCCACCGGCCCGGCCAGTGCGCCGCTGAGCGCGCTGGCGCTTGCTGCCCTGCTGGGCGGTTCCGCGCTTGGCTTGTTGTTGTGGCATTATCGCCGTCAACAGCGCCAAGCGAGCCGCTGCCTGGAAGCGCTTGCTCAACTCGGCCCGCAAGACCTTTTTAGCGACACGTCAGACGCCACGCCGCCGCTGCCGGCGACCCATCCTCAGGCACAGGCAATCGGCAGGCTGCGCGAGGCACTCAGCGCCCATCTGCGGCGTATCCAGGAGCTGGAGCACGTCCGGGCAGCGCTCGAGGTGCGTTGCCGCCGCGCACTGGCACAGTACGAACAGATCAAGGCCATCTTCTCGCACCTGGCCGAGCCGATTGTGGTGGTAGATGACTACAACGAACTGCTGTTGGCCAACCGCAGTGCACAAGAGCTGTTCGGGTTTGAAACGGGCAAGGCCGAGGACCGTGCCTTGGCCAAATTGGTACAGTGCCAGCGTCTGGTCGATCTGCTGGCCGGCACAGTGAGTCGCAAAGCCCCCGGCGCCCGCACCGAAGAACTGGAAATAACCGATCCCCAGGGGCGCAAGCGGTGGTATCGGGCCACGGCGGTTAAGCTGTCGGCCGGCGAGGGCGCAGAGCAACGGGGCGCAGGGGCAGCATCGGGGGCCGTGGCCGTGCTGCGCGACATAGGCGACCACAAGGCCCTGCAAAAGCGGAACGCCGAGTTCGTCTCGGCCGTCAGCCACGAGATGAAGACGCCGCTGGCGGGAATCAAAGCCTACGTCGAACTGTTGGCCGACGGCGAGGCGGAAGACCGCGCTACACAAGAGGAATTCTTGCAACTGATCAGCGGCCAAGCCGATCGCCTGCAACGACTGGTGGAAAATCTGCTCAATATCGCCCGCATCGAAGCCGGGGTGGTTAACGTCAACAAGCAGCCTAGGTCGCTCAACGAGATTCTCGAAGAAGCGTTGCGCCTGGTGCGCCCCAGCGCCGAGGCCAAGAACATCCAGCTCCTCTCCGAGCTTAGCCCAATGTATCTGGGGGTGCTGGCCGACCGCGACCTGCTCTTACAGGCCGCGCTGAATCTACTATCCAACGCCGTGAAGTACACGCCCCAGGGCGGCAAAGTAATACTCCGCAGCCAGACCGACGGCCAGCACATCCGCTTTGAAGTGCAGGATACCGGCGTGGGACTGAGCGAAGAAGACTGCCAGCGGGTGTTCGAGAAGTTCTACCGGGTAAAGAAAGATCGCGACATGGCGCCCGGTACGGGATTGGGGCTCCCGCTGGCCAAACATATCATCGAAGACGTACACGGCGGAACCATTACCGTGCAAAGCAAATTGGGAGAAGGAAGTACTTTTGCGGTCGTCTTACCGCGGGCCGGACAATCGCTGTGAACTGCCAGCCAACCCGAGTCGGTCGCAGCGATTACCCGTGGCTCGACGCCGCCAAACGTCCAAGCGTTCGGACCACTATCGCTTCGGAAAAAATTAGCTCGGAGAACAAACGATGCCCAAACGAGTACTGCTGTGCGACGACGAGGTGCACATTCTTCGGGCCGCGGAGTTCAAACTCAAAAAGGCCGGCTACGAGGTGGAAACCGCTGCCGACGGCCTGGAAGCCTGGGATGCCATCCAGCGTCAGCGGCCCGACGTGCTAGTAACCGACTGTCAGATGCCGCGGATGGATGGTCTAGAGCTGGTGCGCCGGCTGCGCGGCTCGCCCGCTACAGCCGATCTGCCGGTGATCATGCTGACCGCCAAAGGATTCGAGCTGAGCACCGAGCAACTAGCTGAACAGTGGGCGGTTAAGGTCGTGATGGCCAAGCCCTTCAGCCCCAGAGACCTGTTGCAGCAGGTGGAGCATATTGTCGGCCGAGCGGACGGTGCCGACCAACCTCAACCTACACTTGCCTGAGTGCGTACTGGTCGAATCGCCGGCAGGCACCCAGCCAGCTTGGAGCCGCTTGCATGAACTTGGCCACCGAAGTTTTCAACGATGTGATCGTGGTTCACGCGCCCGCCGAATTGGGCTTCGAGCAGTGCGAGGCTTTTGAGAAGTTCATCGACAGCCTGGAGCGCAAGCGCTTGGTGCTCGATTTGGACACAACCGAGGCTATCGACAGCAAGGGCCTAACCGCGCTGCTGGACCTGCACGACAGGCTGCGCGCCGCCGGAGGCGACATGCGCATCTCCACCACTAATGCAGTCAACCGCAAAATCCTGGAAATCACCCGCCTGGACCAGCAACTCGAAGTCTTCGACAGCGTAATCGAGGCGGTGAAAAGCTTTCGGGTGCAATAAGAGGCGGTGAAGCAATTGCGGATTTAATGAAAGACGGTGAGTAGCTTCCCGGATCAAATCAGAGGCGGTGAAGCGCTTGCGCGCTGAATAACAGGTTTAACAAGACTTCTGTGTACGTGTACGTATCCATCACCAGCGAGCGATTCGATGAGCGCCACCGGTGGTTCGTAGCGGGCGCTACCGGTGGTTCGACCAGTCGTGGGCAGCCACGCCGGACCGATCGCCTGGGTTCCACTCTCGGAACAACAAACCGGCGCTTGGCGCCCACCGCCAATAGCAAGGGAGCTGACAGCCTGTTGGACCGCGGCCGGGCAGCAGTGCTGGTCGAACCGGATAGGGAAGCAGCCCGGCCGCTGCTCCGGCGCGACCAGATAGTCCCGCCGGACTGGGCAACATGCAGGGAATCCCATGACCACCACTAATCTAGCGCCGCGACGATTGGGATCGCTGCTGGTCGAAAAGGGCTATTTGACTCCCGAAGCGCTCGACGCTGCGCTGGAAAGACAGCGGCAAGCCGGCCGTTCCAAGCTGCTCGGTGAAATGCTCGTCGAGGAGGGATTGTGTACCGAGGAGCAAATCGCCGAGTGCCTGGCCGAGGTGTACGGCGTGCCCTTCGCCAGGCTCGATCAACGGATGTTCGACCTGAAGGCCGTGGACCTTCTGCCCCGCCAGTACATCGAGCAAAACTTGGTGTTGCCCTTGTTTGCCGTGCGGGGCGTGCTTACCGTGGCCGTCTCGGAACCGGCGAATTTATTCTTGATCGACGAGATTCGCAATCTCAGCGGGATGCAAGTCGAGATCGTCGCCGCCACCGCGAAGGACATCCGGCGAATGATCACCTCTCTGCCGAACTCGAAGGTGTTCGTCATCGACGACATCATCGAGGACTCTGGCGGCACCGACGTGACGCTTATCGAGGAGTCGATCGAGGACATCGGCGATGTGGCGGAAATCGCCGGCCAATCGCCGGTCATTCGCCTGGTGAACTACATCATCTTCAACGCCGTCAAGGAAGGGGCCAGCGACATCCACATCGAACCGGCCGAACGCTGCATGAGGGTTCGTTACCGGGTGGACGGCAGACTGCACAAAGCCCTGGAAGTGCCCTTGCACTTGCTGGGAGCGGTGACTAGCCGCATCAAGATCATGGCCTCGCTAGACATCAGCGAGCGGCGGTTGCCCCAGGATGGACGGGTAAACGTGCTGATGGAAGGCCGGCGCATCGACCTGCGTGTCAGCATCTTTCCCACCACCCACGGCGAAAAAACCGTCATCCGCGTGCTGGATACCCGCAGCATCTCGCTCAACCTAGAAGACCTGGGGTTCGCCGAAGACATCCTGGAAACGTTCCGCCGCCACATCTTCGCCCCCAATGGCATAATCTTGGTCACCGGGCCGACCGGCAGCGGAAAATCGACCACGCTGTACGCAGCGCTAAGCGCAGTCAGCAGCATGGAAAACAACGTCTGCACCGTGGAAGACCCCATCGAGTATCACCTGCCGCTGATCAACCAGTTCCAGGTGCAGAGCAAGATCGGGCTGACCTTTGCTAAAGCCCTCCGCACCCTGCTGCGACAAGACCCCGACGTGATCATGGTCGGCGAAATCCGCGACGAGGAAACCGCTCGCACCGCCATCCAAGCTGCCCTGACCGGGCATTTGGTCTTCAGCACCCTGCACACCAACGACGCATGCTCGGCCATTACGCGATTGATCAACATGGGAATCGAACCTTATCTGATCGGGGCTTCGCTCAATCTGGTGCTGGCCCAACGGTTGGTGCGACGCATCTGCACCAATTGCAAGCAAAGCTACGAACCCAACCGCACCATCCGCAAAGCGCTGGAACGCATGGGGTACGACTTTGCCGAGTTTTACCGGGGCACTGGTTGCCGTGCGTGCCGCAACACGGGTTATCGGGGCCGGATCGGAGTGCACGAGCTGCTGGTAGTCAGCGACGAGCTGCGCGACGCCATCGTCTCGAACCCCACCATAGGCAACATCCGCCAGATTGCCCTGCGCGACGGAATGATCACCCTGGCGCACGACGGTATGCGCAAAGTACGCGAAGGGATCACCACCGTAGAGGAGGTATTCCAGATCGTTGGCGACATCACCACGCGCTGAACAACTGCCCATGTACGAAAACAACAACAGCTTACACCCGCGGAAACTCGTCGCCTGGTTGTGGCAGCCGGCAAAGTCAATAGCGGCGACGTGGCATGGGGCAGCGCTGCATTGTCGGCAGTGGCAGGCAGCTTGCCCAGCCGACATCAACCCCCAAGAGCTTTGTTCTGAATCACCTTCTGCATGAACTGAGCAATTGTTGACACAACGCATGTAGGCGTCGGCAGTATGAGTTCCACAGTTGAACTTTTTCGTTATCGCGCCCGCGACCCGCTGGGAAAGATGCTGGAAGGTACCATCGAGGCCGCCAGCCTGGAAGACGCCCGCCAGCAACTTCGCCAGGACGGTTTCCAAGTGCTTCACATCAGTTTAGAGGACGAGGCGGATGCGCCGCTGTTGGGCGGACGCGTCAGCCGCAACGACGTGATCTACCTGACTGCCCAATTGGCGATCATGGTCGATACGGGCATTACCCTGTCGGCGGCTTTGCAGGGCATCATCGAGCAAGAGTCCAATCCGGCGCTGCGCCGCATGTTGCTCGAACTGCACGCGGCATTGGAAGCCGGCGAGGATTTCTCCGCCGCCCTGGCGCGCTATCCACACGTTTTCGATCAAACCTACCGCTCGTTGATAAAAAGTGCCGAGGCCACCGGTATGCTCGGCCCGATGCTCGACCGCATCGCTGCCTACCTACGCAAACAGTTGGATACCCGCGCTAAGGTTCGCGCCGCGCTGGCATATCCGGCGGTGATGATGGTGCTGGCCTGCGGAGTGACCATCTTCCTATTGACTTACGTGATGCCGAAGTTCACCCCGCTATTCCGTTCGCGCGGCACGGAACTGCCTGCCCCTACCAAGGTGATGATGGCCATCTCCGATGCCATGCTCAACCACTGGCCGTGGTGGATCGCAGGCGCTGTGCTAACGATCGGATCGCTGGCCTACTTGCGCCGTACCGAGCCTGGCCGCCGCGTGCTCGACTGGTTGCGCATCAACAGTCCCGTCATCGGCCCCATGTACCGCAAAGTAATCATCAGCCGCAGCATCCGCACGCTGGGAACCATGCTCGCCAATGGTGTGCCCATCATGGACGCCATCCGCATGGCCGGCGAGGTGGCAGGAAACTGGTATTACCAACGCGTCTGGGAAAACGTGCTCGAGCAGGTGGCCGCCGGCAAACGTATTTGCGAAGTCCTCCGCGGCAACCCCCTGTTCCCGCAAGTGCTGGTGCAGATGATCGCTTCCGGCGAGGAATCGGGCCGATTGGACCACGTGCTGGAACGCGTCAGCGCCTATTACGACAGCGAAGTGGAAGTAGCTGTCAAAGCCGCCACCAGCCTCATAGAACCGTTGATGATTGCCGCCATGGGGGTGATCGTGGGCACCATCGGTTTGGCTTTGTTGCTGCCGATCTTCAGCCTCAGCCGCCAGCCATGAGCTATGCGGCTTGCGACTTGCAAGCCAACGGCGACGATCGATACCTGCCAACACAAACGCCCAACATCAGGCATGCGCATACTTACACCGCTGCACGTAAACTGTTTGTGCCGCAGGCGCGCGATACTGCTCGCCCCCTAACGCTAGATGGGAACAACAGGGCCAGAATTGACCCGCCAGCTACATGCCGGCGATTAGGCGATTACGGCGGGCACGGCGCTCCGCGCGCAGACGGGCGCGCCGTCGGATTTCGCTGGGCTTTTCGTAGTATTCTCGGCGACGCATCTCTTTCTTGATCCCGCTGCGCTCCACCAGCTTGCGGAAACGACGCACCGCCTCTTGGATAGACTCTCGTTCACGCAACGTCAGTTTTACCACTCACACCTCCTTTACTAGAACTGATGAATCGATATAGCCCTGGGCAGCCGACCCCGTTGCGCTGTAAACCGGCCAACCGCCCACATATCGAAGCCGCGGCGCTGCCTCGCCGAAGGCCGATGCCCCACCACTGCCGCTGCAACCCAGCCGACGAAGCAGCCTACCCGGACAGTCCTTTAGTTTATACTGGCGCGCGACGGCTGTCTATGCCCGCTTTGCAGACAAGCAACGGCGGCTGCACCTCTGTCCCATGGCGCACAACTTGTCCCATGGCCCACAACCCACCACAATTGCCGCACTGCGGGCCTGGTATTCTTTCTGGTATCCTTTATCGTCTACGCAAGCTGCGTAGCTTTTGCTCGGTATTCCGGCCAGCAGAGATTTGAGGTCGGCACCACTCGAACCGGCTGGCGTACCACTCGTCTGTCGGGCAAAGGTGTACACTTTCGGCTGGACAAGCTTTCGCTATCTTTCGCACGCTAACTTTAATCCTTCTTGCCTTTATCGTCGCCGGCGCGCTGGTCCGATGGCGCTATAAGCCGTACCGGTCCGCTGTGGCATTGCTCGCGACTGGTTCAATGGCCGAGGGCAGGTCCACTTCCCGGCTTGTACGCTGCTGGGGAGCGCACCAGAGATGTTATACGCCACTGGAGAGCACACCATGAATGAACAAACGGCGACGCTGGAAACAATTCTGGATTTGGACGCCCGCCAGGAAGAGTTGCTCCGTCGACTGGAGGAATTGGACATCCGCATCCAGCAGGCACTGGCGCAATTGGCTGAAGCCAATCGCCCCGAAAAGCCGGAGTCTTGACGCCCCGCGTTCTCGTCTTACTGACATCCGATTCAAACCCAAGCACCGACGCCGAGCGGCTTGTGTGCTTTTACACCGCTGGGCGCCTCGCGCTGTCAGAAGCTGCCGCCGGTAGGCCGACTACTCCTGCGGTGGTCGGTCGAGCCTTCCCGACTTGCCGATTGCCCGCCACAGCCGCAATCCCAATGCGATGGCCACTATACATCCGGCGGCCCCCGGGGCGGAGATGTGCTCTAGCAGCAGCGGAGGCACATTTCGGCTGAGCATCAGGGCTGAGCCCAAAAACAACGCGCTTGCTAGCATGCCTAGCACCAGCCGATTCACCGACGGTTCCAATCCCCGGTGGTCTAAGTGGATGTCGAACCGCCCCGCCTGTACCTGTTGGAGTATTTCCACCAGGCCCCGCGGCAACACCTCAGCCAAATATTCCAGATCGCTGTATAAGCGGCGCAACTTCTGCCAGTACCGGCGCGGCGACATCCGCCGCATCAACAGCCGCTTGCGGTACGGCTGCATCGCCTCCAATAGGTTGAACTTCGGAGCTAGCGTCCGGGCGGTACCCTCCAAAGTGATCAAGGTCTTCAACAGCATGGCGATGCGCGCCGGCAAGAGGATGTGATAACGGCGGATGATCTCGGTCATCTCCGTCAGTGCGCCGCTGAGGTCGAATCGTTCCAACGATTGCATGCCGTAATGGGAGATGAAATCGCTGATGTCCAACGCCAACCCTGCCCGATCCAGGTTAGCCGGCGGCGCGCCGACGCGCACGATGATCGCCGTGAGCAGCTCGGCATCTTGATTGGCCACGGCCAGCAGCGCATCTCCCATGTACTCGTGCAACCGCTGGTCGATGCGTCCCACCATGCCGAAATCGAGCAAGCCGATCACGTCGCCAGGCATCACCAAGATGTTTCCTGGATGCGGATCGCAGTGATACAAGCCGTGCTCGAAGATCATTTCCAAGCAGATCTGGGCGCCGCGGCGGGCCACTTCATCGAGATTTATTCCGGCGGCCAGCAGTCTGTCGCGATCGGCCAGCTTGGTTCCTTCCAGCAACTGCATGGTCAACACGCGGCTGCTGGAGTACTCGGGATACGGAGTGGGTATAACCACGAACGGGTGTCCGGCAAAGTTCGCCCCGAATTGTTGCAAGTGCCGCAGTTCGCGCGAAAAGTCCAGTTCGCGCAACATGGTGCGCCGGAACTCGGCCGCCACCGCCCGCGGCCGATAATTGCGAAACTCCGGCAGCCGCTCGGCCAGCTCCGCCAGCCCAGCCAGTATTTCCAAATCGACCGCCACGCGGCGCTCGATGTCGGCATGCTGCACTTTGACTACCACGCGCTGGCCGGAAAACAGGCGCGCTTGATGCACCTGTCCTATGGAGGCAGACGCCATCGGGTGCTGGTCGAACTCGGCGAACACCGCCTCGACCGGGCGACCTAGCTCACGCTCGATGGTTTTCTTGACCACCTCGGGCGGATCGGCCGGCGCATGCTCTTGCAAGTTTTGCAGTTCGGCGGCCAGGGCCACACCGACCACGTCGGGCCGCGTGCTGAGGACCTGCCCGAGTTTGATGAACGTCGGCCCCAATTCGGCCAAAGCCATGCGCACCCGGGTTTCCCAGGGGAGCCGGGCGATGGCCTCGCCCCCGGAAGATTTCAACAAGTCTTTGGCGAACTCGGGGCCGACCCGGCTGAGCCAATTGGCTAATTCGTAACGGCCCAAAACCCCCAGTATTTCCCGCCATCGGTTCAGGTTTCGGTACAACTGAGGTATGGCGGTTATTCGCATCGGCGCAGCACCTATGCGGCAGGGTATTCTCGGCACACAGCGGGCGGGCCGACCTGGTAGCACCGGCTGCCAGCCGCCCGTGGAAAAAACATCACAACCGGCCCCAGATATCGCAACCACTCCCGCACAACGATGGTAACGCTCCGCAGCCTTTGTCGGCAGATACCCGATGCCTGCCAGAAAATATAGCTTATCGCCCTTGTCGGACCGCCTATCCGGTCTCGAGCGCCAGCGCCAATATCCGGTCTTGAGCGCCAGCGGCTATTTCCACCCTAGAGCGGCAGCACCTATCCAGCTTCGAGCGACAGCACGCGACGGTGCTATGCTAGACTCCCCGGCGATCGCCAAACCACTCGATGTGCTTCCGCGGACAGAAGCCCATCTTGTGCTGGCGGCAGTATTGCTCGACCCACCGACCTTTTTCGGCCAGTGCCGCCGGATCGGTTCCTTGCGGCATGAGCATCGCTCGGCTGCGGTCGACCGCCGGAAGCCGCGCCAAAAACTCTTCGGCCTCCTGGCAATCTTCGAGCGTATCGACGACGAACTTCAATTGATAGTCGTAGCGGTCGAGCAATTGAGCGATCACCTCCACAGCTTGCCGACTGGCCCGGTGCCGCTGCGCCCACCGCGGATGTACCGTCGGATCAGGATCCGAGTTGGACAACTTGGGACTGATCGACAGCAAATCGCACTCAACCGGCAAGAAGAGCGTACCGGCGGTTTCGATAGTGATGTGAAGCCCCAGCGCCCTCAACCGCTGAGTAAGGGGGACGATCTCTGCAAACAGCATCGGCTCGCCGCCGGTAATCACCACATGGTCAGCTCCCAAACGCACTACGCAGCCTACGATTTCCTCGACCGACAGGTCTTCACCTTCAGGATACCAAGAAGCGTACGGGGTGTCGCAATACCGGCAACGGAGATTGCAGCCGCTGGTGCGTACGAACACGCTGTCGGTTCCCGTCAACCGACCTTCCCCTTGCAAAGAACGGAATATCTCGGCGATGCGCATAAGGAGATGTTCCAAGAGAACTGCTAAACAGCGGCGGGCACGACGCGCACCGTGCCGTCGCCCCAACGGCGTTCTGAGCTGCCAGAAGGCTAGCAAACGCCGAGCGTCTCTGCCTATATGATACCAACCGTCGCCTGCCGTCGGTCAACTCGGCGCCCAGTAGTCGATTCGCGCGCGAAGACAGCCGTCGCTTGAGCCGAGACGACAGCCAGGCCACAAGCAGCCTCCGCACAACCCTTCGACACGGCGGCAACCGGCGCGCAACATGCAGCTTGGGAGCGATTTACGATGCAAACTGGTCGAGCAATTTACCATGCTGGCTGATACCGCTGTACCGCATTGGCGGGCAACTTTACCGCCCAGCCGCGCGAAGCGGTTTCCACGGCCCGGCAGTCACCCCCAGAACCAACCTTCCGTCTTGCAAGCCGATAGTCTGTTTGCCCACTAGGATCTTGTCGCCCTCGACTCGCACCTCCGGCTCTGCGCCGGTGGTCAAGAACTTCAGCCAGAAGGTACGTCCGCCGGCTGTGAACGAGCGGCCGCCTGGGCCGGGCACGACACCGGTAACGACTATCATTCCCGCGGCCCCCGATGCCCCCGAAAAGTCGATTGCCACCCAATGCTCGCCTGAGCCGACTATTGCCGAGCCATCGGCCATTGGTTCCCAATGCGTAGGATTGGGTGGCAGACTTCCCCATTGCTCCCGTTTGCCATGATGCCAGATGGTCATCGACCTCTCAGGGCCGTGGGCGAAGCGGGCCGGCGATCGCTTGGCAAGCTGACTGATGACGATATCGTTTTCGTCCTGCCAGCGGTTGCGGAAAGCGTAAAACCCATGCTTGCTGTCGCGGACTGCGCGGGGAACGACTTCGGCGATAGGAATCGGCTTCTCTCCGAACGGGGTATTTACGAATGCCAAGATGCTGTGATGTGGATACACCGACACGGTATCCCATGGAGTACCATTGGCTTCGTCCCACTGTCGGATTTTGTAATGATGGTACCACCACCAGATGCCCAATGCTTCCTCGGGCAGCACCGCCCCGTAACCGATGCAGAAATAACCGCCGCCGCTCAGGCCGTCGCGTGCCCAGATGTTATGTGGGTATCCACCCCGCGCTGGGAAGCAATTGCGCAAGTTCCCCAAATCGCCCTTAGGGATGGTAAGCAGGAACCATTTGAGGGCCGTCCAGCGCACATTCGCGCGCGGCGAAATGAAATCCTTGCCCAATGCCGTTTTCCAAGCCTGAATGGCGGTCAGGTACACGATGTGGCTGGCCATGCTACCCGTGCCGTCGCCCTCGGCGAAGTATCCGCCGTCGCCGAAACCCTCGGTCACGTTGCGGATCATGGCCTTCCGGCTTTCTTTGAGCAGCTCCTGTATTTTGTCCTGTTCCACTCCCGGATCGCCCATGATGGCCAGCAGCGCCAGCGCCCCGCCGCCTACCTGCATTCCCCAGTGATTGCTGGCGGGGAAGTGGCGCGAGCCGCGTACCAGTTCCGGCAAGCTGCACGCCGGACCTTCGTTATACTGCTGGATTTCCTGAGCGACCTTGCGGCGATAATCTTCGTCCCAGCCATCGTAGCACAGGTCGTACCCCAGCGCGGTCCAGCCCAACGATGGCCCAGCACGCAGTGCCCCGTAAGGCTGGCGAAACGAGTACCGGGCATCGCGTCCCCTGTAGCCTTGCAGGGCAGCATCCATTGCCTTCCGCCCTAGGTCGGCATACTTCTTATCGCCGGTAATCTGGTACAGGAAGCCGTAACCGGCAACGTGAGAAATGGTGAATACCTGGCCCGCAGGCTTGTCGGCTAGCGGACCCGCCCCATCGGCAGCAGGTTTGGTGTTCATTCCCAATTCGGCCGGCAACGATTCCCCATTGCTGCCGTCGAGAGTGATACGAAGCCTTTTGAGGATGGCCTGGCCCTCGGGAGTTTCCGCTCGCTTCCTCAAAGCCGGCAGATCGCTCTTGCGGAACAACAGCCGAGGATGCTCGCCCGGCTGTACTGGCACAAAATCAGGAACGTCAACGGGCCACGGCTGATCCTGCGAAGCGGCAGTACACCAACAGCAGGCGAGCATGGTGGTTGTCACAGTCACAGCCAACAACAACATCGGTGAAGCGCGCATAACTGCTTCTCCTTCGACTTTGCGCTACTGACTTCAGGATTGCTCTACTGAATCACAGCGCGACACAGGAGGGAAACACCGAAGGCCGATAATGGGAGGGTGTCGTCGGCAACGGGGATGGCGTCATTCCGCACAAGGGCATTATAGTCCGGAAGCCGACTCGCGCCAATTCATGCCTAGCATAATCACATTCAATCCCGATCCGATTCCCAACAAGGCCACATTGTCCCCGGGCTGCACATGTCCGCTGTCTATCCCGATAGCTGCGGTAATCGGCAGCGCGACCGAGCCGGTGTTGCCCAACCAGGGGTACGTGCAGTAATCGATGGTCGGCTCGAGATTCAATCGCTCCAGTAGCAGCTTTTGATGTGCCCGGCCCACCTGGTGGCAGAACGTTTTGTGAACATCCGACTGGCGCCAGCCCAACTCGGCCAGGAACTCGGCGAAAGCGCGCTGTGCCAGTGCCACGCCCTCGTGCAACAGGGTCTCCGAATCGGTCGACATCAACGGACCAGCGGCATCTTCTTGGTCTCCTTCGCACAGATGGCAGGCCGCGCTGTTGCACCATGCCACACCCCCCAGAAGCCGATTGCCCGTGCGGCTCAAGGCACTGTGAACCAACAATATGGCGGCGCTGCCGGAGCCGATGGTAAGCGAGGCCATAGCCGATTTTGTCTGACTGCGCGACAGGGTGATATCGGCGTTGAGTTTTGCCACCGTAGCTTCGACCAGGCTGCGGCTGTCTTCGGTTCCCACGACCAGTCCCGCGGCGATGTGGCCCAGCTCGATCATGTCGGCCACTTGCAGCACGCCGTTGAGCAGCCCCAAACATGCGTTGGAAATGTCGTACACAAGGCAGTGCTGCGGCAGGCCGAGCTGTTTGTGTACCCGACAGGCCGTAGCTGGCTCCAGCAAGTCGCGACACACCGAGCCGTGGACCAGTGCCCCGACATGCCGCCTGTCCAAGCCAGCGGCGGCCAATGCCTTCTCGGCCGTTATTGCGCTTTGCTGGCTGGGCAATGTGCCGGGCGGCCAGAAGCGACGTTGGCCGATGCCGGTCATTAGTTCCAGTCGGCCTTCGGGCAAGCGCAGCCGCTGGTAAAGCGGCTGCAACCACTGCTCAATTTCGGCAGAGGAGACTATCTGCTCGGGCAGCGTATGGGCGAAGCTTTCTACACAAACGTTCTCGTAGCGCATGGCGGCAGACGCAAAACAAGCGGCAAGCAGACACTCCAAGAGGCAAAGACACATCAGCCTAGCCTCTGAGCGGCGAGTTGACCAGGGCCGCGGCGGCGAAACGCCTTTGGCAGCACCGAGCGTTCGTGGGGTACCGGCAAACTGCGCGTCGTCGCGGAAAATGGGGCGCCCGTCGCATCAACGCAAGTCGTGCTGGGAGGCAGCGCCCGCGAATCCACAAATCCGATTCACGTCACTCCGCCGGAGCCGACGGCGCCGCATGCGGCCAGCCGCGGACTGCCAAGTCTGACCCGGCGCGCCTTTTCCCCGCGCGCCGTTCAACCGACGCCCGAGGAGTGATAATCGGCGTCGTTAAGAAATTCCCACACCTGATGAGCATCTTCCCACAGTTGATGCATGAACATCTCTTTGATCGCTGTGCGCACTGCCGCTTTTTGGTCTTTGTTCAGGCAGCCCAGCTCGACGATCTTTCCCATGATATGATCGTCGCCCTTGTCCAGGGTGGTTAGCGCCCAGCGCTGTGCGAGTTTGTAGCAGCGAATGCCGATCAGTTTGCGCGGCTGACCAGGCTCAGAGAACTTCAGTTCCACCAATACGAAGTCGCCTTGGGTAGGGAGTTGATCGCGGTTGCGGATAGCGCTAATCCAGTTGGCCCCGCTTTTGAGCATCCAGCCTTCGCCGTTGTTTTGCCAGGCAGCTACGATCTTGTGCCGTCCGCAGATCAAGTAGCAGTTATTGCGATTAAGTCGCTGCGGCCATTCTGGTAGCGGCAAACGTTTCTTGGCAGCCTGATCGGCGCCACGAGCATCGGCCGGGTCCGCGGCCTCCTCAGCCGCCACCGATGACCCTGACGCCACCGCGGCCGTTTGCTGCTTTGCGTTGGGCACAGCGGTTCCCGACGCCGATGGGTTTAGAGCTTCGCCCTGTTGTGGTGCAGTATACGATCCGCTAGCCGCGCCGCTGGGCACAGAATCAGCATGGGCCGGAGCCGATTGATGGCGGGCCGATAGGTCGGAGCCCACCCCATCCGTCTGGGGCGCCGGCACCACCAACGCGGTGCCGCACTTGGGGCATTGCCGCGTTTGCCCAACAATGTCCTCTTTGGCGCTCAGCCGTGCGCCGCACTTCGGACACGCGAAGCGAATCATGGCCGCCACTCCTGCTACGGATTTCTTCGGGCGACTTAGCCCCGGTTGGCCACACGCACGCGCTTGCAACGCCTATGTTTTACCCTATGTTGATTGGCGGAAGATGTCAAGGTTTTCTCCCCTGGAGTTTACGCAGTGTCGATAGGCAGCGCCCCTGCCAAGCCACTATGCCAGCGGCACAAAGGCCACCTGTGTTGAAACCGAGTAGCCACCGCGCAGAATTCCAAAAGGCCACGTGCGTTGAAACCGGGTGGCCACCGCGCGGAATTCCACCAGTCAGTTTGTCCGGCGCGGGACTGGGTAAGCGTTGGAAATGTGGGCCACTTGGGCGGTTTTCCATCGGGTGACGGCGGCGCTGTTCAATCCTCGCAGCCGCCCAGTCGCAACCGGGCTTCTGCGGCCCACGGACTGTCGTCAGGAGCATAGGTCAGGAACTGCTGCCAGTGTTGGCGGGCTTCGGCCGGGCGGCCCAGGTCTTCCAGGATTCGGGCCAAGTGGTAATGCACGTCGGCGTAATCCGGATGGTACTTCAAAGCTCCCTGGAAGGCAGCGATGGCCAAGTCTGTCTGTCCCATCTCGGCCAACACGCAGCCCAGATTGGCTCGGGCCTCGACGAAATCTTCGTCCAACTCCACAGCCATGTAATAGCGTTCGCGGGCGGCCGACAAGTCGCCCAGCCGATACAACAATTCGGCCAACTGGAAGCAGATTTGGGCCGTCGGCCCGCCGGATGCCATGGCCGCCCGATACATTTCTGCGGCGGCAGCAAGCTGCCCGTCGTCTTCCAGCTCGGCAGCCATGCGGCATAATTGCTCGGAACTGGTGGGCAGGCAGACCGATTGGTTCTGTGCAGCAAACGCATCGGCCAGAGCGGGGCCGGCGACCGTTTCCTCTCCAGCCGGCGCGCTGGAGCTGAAATCGAATCGCAACTGCCCTCCCGGCTCGATCAACCCGTCTCCCTGACGCAACAGAATGTGCCGCCCTTCGATAATCACCGACAACTGCGCCAGCGGTCTGGCGACGTTGGGCAGATACTTGGCGAGGGCGGAAAGTTTCTTCTCGATTTCGCGCGGCGACACCCCTGCCGCCAGCAGTTGGGCCAGGCGCCGGGCGGTGGCCACCTCCTGAAAATCGAAGTACGGCAGCCGCCGCACTTCCATCACCGGCACGATCAGCCCGCGACGATGCCACCGGCGGACGATCGCCACCGGCACGTCGAGCAATCGGGCGAGCATCGCCGGGGTGTACAACCGGCGAATTCTCGGCTGTTGCTCGAGCAGTCCCAGCCGCTCGAACAATTGCGACTCGGTGATCACTTCGATGGCTCCGTCCTCGACCGCCTGGCGCGTAGCCGAGTCGAGCCACTCATCCACTTCATCGCCTTCGGCCAACGGCCAAGTCCCCTCGCCGACAACGATGATATCGACTCCCGGGCCGGGTTGTGCAGCCAGCAGCCCCCCGTAGCGACTGATGAGTTGACCGGCCTCCCGACGCGACATGCTCGCCAGATTGCCCAATAAACAGATAGTCTTTGCTGCGATCGGAGAAGTACGGCTATCTTTTGTGGACATTGTTGATTCCTAAAGCATCCATCGTGGGCGTATGTTGGAACTTTTCGGTTCGTGCAAGAAGCATCGAAGCTGCGCCGAAATCGAAACGCTTCCGAAGTCGATGCCGGAAGGCGTTCGGCCGCCGGTCGGCATGTGTGCGCTCACTCCGGACCGAAGCGATCGCCCGGTTGCACTTTGTAGCCGCGCAGGAACTCGTCGATGCTCATCATACGTTTTCCGGAAGGTTGTATGCTTCTGGGTGCAACCGCGTCCTGGCCGGCGGCCACAACCAGTCGCCCGTCTTGAGCCTGGAGCACTGTCCCCGGTTCGGCTGGCGTCTGTCGTGGGACGACATCAACTGGGCCAAAGATCAGTCGCACTGGCGGGCCTTTGTCGCGGCGCCAGAAGGTGTAGGTTCGAGGCCAAGGCTCCATGGCGCGAACCTGGTTGCGAATCGCTTCGGCTGGACGAGACCAATCGATCAGGCCGTCGGTTTTTTTGAGTCTTGGGGCGCGAGTGGCTTTGGTCGAGTCTTGCGGCAGGGCCTCCAGGCGTCCGGCCTCGAAGCTATCCAGCACCCGCCGCACCAGCCATGCGCCCATCTCCGCCAGCCGCTTTTCCAGCTCTGGGGCGGTTTCATCCGGGCCGATGTCGGTTACAGCTTGGGCCACGCACGGGCCGGCGTCCACCCGGGGCGTCATGTGGATCACGCTCACACCGGTCTGACGTTCACCATGGTAAATTGCCCAATTGATGGGCGCTGCACCCCGGTATTTGGGCAACAGCGAGGCATGGAGGTTGATGCCGCCGAAGCGGGCGGTAGCCAGCGTCTCGGCTGAAAGTATCTGACCGTAATCGCAAACCACCAGCAGGTCGGCTTGGTAAGAGCGCAACTGGGCTTGGGCCTCGGGCGAGTTGACATCTTCGGGATCGAAAACAGGCGTGCCGTGCTGGAGGGCGATTTCCCGCAACGGGCTGGGTGGCGCCGGCGGTTTTCCGCTTTGCGCGCGTTGCGGCGACGTCACCAGCGCCAGCACCACGTGGTGCGTCTGATACAGTTCGCGGAACGTGGGCACAGCGAATGGCCCAGTGGCCAGCATCAGCAAACGCATTGTCCCAGACAGCCCGGCTCTACTTCTTCACCCGAAAGGCCCTTTTCAGCGCATCGCCAATCACAGGCTTGGCCAATCGCTGCGACAATTAGCGGCAATTGTCGGCCTTTGGGAAGTTGCGATGCGGCGGCCGAGTCGTTTGCGGTCGCGGTCCTCGGCTAGAGAGACTTCTAAACAACTCCGCCCCCGTACTGAAAAAGTCAAACCGGTAGTTTAGAGCAGCCGAGGCCGCCTGGGAACCAGTGGCAAGTGCGAAACTTGAGAAAAGGCTGGCGGCCTAACGGCACCGCCGCACGGCACAAACCGCGACGCCTGCCGCAAGGGCGCTAAGCAGGGCGAAGATAGAAGCGGGTTCGGGCACCCCGCGGATGTCGCCCACCCCAATCGCGTCGAAGCTGTCCACGTATTGGTTGGAAGCATCCAAGGCGAACGAAGTGAAGGTGGTGCTGATGATAGCTACCGAAACCGGGAATTGCATTACAAGCCCGCTGGGCAAGTTCTGGCCGTCGATCGAAGTCGCGTTGCCGCCCGCGGCGATAAACAACTGGTTGCCGCTGTAGAAAACGCGGACCTCGTCCAGCGTGAGCTTCAGCAACGTACTGCCATCGGCAAACAGCAGGTCCATTACGCCGCCGCCTGTCGATGTGACGGCCCCACCGGCGGCCGGTATGTTGTTCACGCCGGGCACATACAAATCGGCCAGCACCACGTCTGCACTGTACTGTGTGTTCAGCACGCCGTTATAAACCACGGCTGCCCCCACCAATGGGTCGGCGTCGGCCGGGTTGGCAGTGCGATAGTTGGCCGAAGCGGAATCGACCAACAGCCCCGTGGTTTTGGAGTAGGAGATGTTCAGGCCCGTCAGTTGCAACTGAATCAGTTCCGCACTCGCATCGACGCCCATCAAACCAATGACCGTTGTCAACAACCAAGACAGCAAGGCCGTGCGACGCATGTTAACCCCCTTTTTGTTTCTTGACGTGATTGGGTAATCCTCTTCTCCGAACGCTTATTGTGTAGTTATTTGTATTACTTTTGCTGATTTCGTATTACACTTGTCGGCCCGCTTCGCGCTGATGCCTTGGCAGCGGCGCGCACAGCCGCCCACAAGCTGACACCGATTTCAACAAGGGACAGGACAGCCCAGATAGCGACAAAGCCTTAGCGGCTTTGCCCGCCGGTTGTCCTCTGCCAAGCGACAGACAGAGCGGGCGCGCACGGACGCTGCTGGCCGTGCCGGACCTCTCGATCGCTTGGCTTACGCTGCCTCTTTGAAAGAGTCGAAGTAGAAAATAGCTGCGCTACCCTCGCGCAACCACCCAGCAACACGATTAATCGTACCACGACACGGTGAAGATGTCAAAGAATCTGCACGAAAATGTTGTCACCACCTGGACGGTTTGCTCACCCCTCCACTGGTACCACCCAACGGTTCGGTAGCCGGCACGCTAGTAGATGGTTCATGCAGATGGCAATTGCTTCCGCTCCGGCTATTAAGGAAGTGTAACATTGTTTTTCGACGACACTTACGAGCATGAATTCCTGCGTCGGCCGAATGCCAAGCTCCGGCTGCTAGCCGTGAACCGACCGGGACAGCACTCGATGCCGGGACAACGGTGCCTTTCAGGTTTTCCCCGTAAGCTCGTCGATTTTTTCACCGTAAGCTCGTCGATTAGGTCAGCCAGGAACCTTACCAGCACAGCTTCGGCGTCGGGGCAAGCTTGCTTGATGCGAGCCGAAAGCGGCCCCCTGTTCCCGCCTTCCCGCAGGTCCGTCAAGTAGCGCCGCACCAAATCCAAGTGCGCCGGCTCGGAATGGAGTAGAAAGTATACCCATGCCCATGCCTCTGCGTACTGATCTCGGTTCATCTGCTGGGGCGGGATGAGTGCTTCCAAGCGCACCAGATCGGGTTGCCAGCCGCTGCGGAGGAGTTCGGCTAGGCGTTCGAGCTGCACGTGGTTCAGTCCGCGCCGCGCAGGATGGCATTCGTAATACTCTGCCAGTCCTTCGTCGAGCCACAAAGGGATATGAGGGACTGCGGAGTGCAGGTAGGCATGAGCCACTTCGTGCCGCAGATCGTCGCCCACCTTATCGCCCCATTGCGCGTAGACGATCAGCCGGTTATCGGTCTCGACGAAGAAGGCCCGACGCCTGGGAAAATCCGGATGCCGATATCGCAAGAACTCTTCGAACCGTTCGGCAGTCTCGAAAACATAGACGTGAATCGGTTCGTCGCTGGCAGGCAATCCCAGCCGATGGGACATGTCGGCCCGCTGAACGCACAGTTCCTCAACGAGCCGATGATGTTCCGGCAGCGGGAAGTCGCTATGGATAAGCAACTGATGCCGGGCGAGCACGAAGCGGTCGGGCAGAGCGGTTCGTGCGGCCGGATCAGCGGTGCATCCGACCGCCGACGCCACGCAGCACAATGCCCATACGCCCGACAAGCTACGCAGCATTTCGAGCACGGATTCTCCTGTCAGACTAAGCAAACGCCTGCGCAGCCTGGCGAAGCGGCATCCGTCGATGCAAGAGGCCCGACGTGCCGTCGTCCTGCGGCGCCGAAGTGTCCGCCTCGAAGCTGCCCGGCTGCCGACAATCAGCTCGGGTTGCATTCCGGAAGCCGAATCTGGAACTGCTGCCGCCCGAAGGCGATTGAGAACACCGGGCCAATAGTAGCAAGAAAGGCCGCCGCAACCAAGACAGATGTGGCAGCGACCGGTAAGACGCTGGCCCCGCTCAGCCGCTAGCCTGACGGCCGCTCAGCGCTGGTCCGAGACTACCGCTTCTTGCGGTTCGCTGCCGCGGTCGCAGCCGCCGGCAGATTGTTCACGGGCCAACACCCAACGTTCCAGGGGGCGTTTAAGTCTGGTGAACCAGGGTTCGTCTTCTGGGTGGATGGGTTTTACCAAGATGGTTTTCACCCCGGCCAGTTTGCCCGCCACCACGTCGGCGAAAAGCTGGTCGCCCACCATTGCGGTCTGTCTTCTGGGCAAGTCTAGTTTGCGCGTTGCGCGCCAGCAACCCACAGGCAGGGGCTTCATGGCCATCGCCACAAACGGCAGCCCTAGGGGCTGGGCAAATCGGGCGATTCGTCCGTTGTGGCCGTTAGAGACCAGACACATTCGTATGTCGCTTGTGCGGAGCCGGTCTATCCAGGCGGCGACCTCGGGCAGGACTTCCGCGGCCCGATAGCGTTTCAGCGTGCAGTCCACGTCCAACAGCAGGCCGCGCACCTCCAGCACCGCCAGACGCTGGGGCGTCAAGTCCAGCACGGTGTCGACGCGCAAGTCGGGCAGAAGCAGTTTCAGCATTTCCGGTTTACCCTGATTGGCCCGAGGCCCACTAGTGCCGTTTGCCGTCGGAGGATATCGTAAACCCGACTTTACAGGAAGGACTGGGCAGCCAGTGAGTTCATTTCCTGACTATCGGCGCAGACATACTTTACTCTCGATAAGCTATTATATGGTGTAAAAGCCGCCGGGGCCGCCGGTGTGCCGGGCCAGCGAGTGCGCAGCCCCATTTCGTCGGTAACAGACCAACTACCTCGAAAAACCGGAGAAAGCGTCAATGTCCATCGACTTGGCCGTTGTGCCGGTGGCGGGACGCGGAACGCGGCTCCTGCCGCTGACCAAAAGCCAGCCCAAAGAAATGCTGCCCGTGGGCAGAAAGCCCGTCGTCCAATACGTGGTCGAGGAACTGGCTCGTTGCGGAATTGGCCGAGTGTTATTCATCACTGGACCGGGCAAAACGGCCATCGAGAACCATTTCGACATCGACGCCGAGCTGATCGCCTTGCTGCGCGAAACCGGCAAGGAAGAACTGCTGGCTGAGTTGGCCTTCGAACGCGAAGACGTGCAGTATTTGTACACCCGCCAACGCCGCCAGCTCGGACTGGGGCACGCCGTGCTGTGCGCCGAGCCGGTGGTAGGCTCCCAGTCGTTCGTAGTGGCCTTGGGCGATTCGATCATCGGACTGCATGCCCAATCGCGCGTGGTTCGCACTATGATCGAGCAATTCCACTGGCAGCAGGCCGAAGCGGTCGTCGCTCTAGAAGAGGTGGCGCCGGCCGAGGTGGTGCATTATGGCATCGCCAAGCCGCGCGGCAAACCCGACGATGTGTTCGAGCTAGACGACCTGATCGAAAAGCCATCGCCTGCCGAAGCGCCCAGCAACCTGGCCGTAGCGGCTCGCTACGTCTTCAGCGCTCGCATCTTCCATTACTTGCGGCGCACTCCGCCTGGGGTAGGCGAGGAAATCCAGCTTACCGACGCCATCAGCATGTTGATCCGCGATGGCCACAAGGTTTTGGGAGTGCGGCTGGGCGGCGGACAGCGCCGCTTCGACATCGGCAACTTCGAAAGCTACTTCTCGGCCTTTGCCGAGTTCGCCATTGCCGACCCCGACTACGGCCCTGCGTTGAAACAGCGCCTATGGGAACTGTTGCAACGATAAAGTTTATTGGCAACCGCGCTGTCACAGCAGCACGGCAAGGCGATGGAAATCGTACTGGCTAAACTAGCAAACTACGATCACCAGCAGGCGCTCGATCATGCTGTTGATTCGCAAGAAAGCCTTTGCACGCGCCGGACTGATCGGCAATCCGTCGGACGGATACTTCGGCAAGACCATCGCGCTGAGCGTGCGCAACTTCTGGGCCGAGGTAACGCTGTACGAATGGGACCGCATCGAGATCGTCTGGAGCCACAATGATCAAAGCCGTTTCGACTCGCTTGATCAATTGGTGCGCGACGTACGGCTGCACGGGTATTACGGCGGCGTGCGGCTGGTCAAGGCCACCATCAAGAAGTTCGCCGACTACTGTCGCCGCTTAGGACTTCCGCTGCACGACAAGACCTTTTCCGTCCGCTACCAAAGCAACATCCCGCGGCAAGTCGGCTTGGCAGGCTCCAGCGCCATCATCGTGGCCACCTTGCGCTGCCTGATGGAGTTTTACGGTATCGACATCCCCTTGCGCGTGCAACCGTCGCTGGTGCTGTCGGTGGAAACCGAGGAGTTGGGCATCGCTGCCGGGTTGCAGGACCGGGTGATCCAAGTGTACGAGGGACTGGTTTACATGGATTTCGCCCGCCAGCGAATGGAGCAAATCCACGGTCTTCCCTGCGGGGTGTACGAGCCGATGGACCCGGCACTGTTGCCGCCGCTTTATCTGGCCTACAGCGACTCGCTGGCCGAACCGACCGAAGTGGTACACAACGACCTGCGGGCCAGATTCCAACGCGGCGACCAAGATGTGCTCCAAGCCATGACGCGTTTCGCCGAACTGACCGACGCCGCCAGAGACGCGCTGTTAGCTGGCGACACGCAGATGCTGGGACGCTTGATGAACGCCAATTTCGACCTGCGGCGATCGATCTGCAAGCTGGCTCGCGAACACGTCGAAATGATCGAGCGCGCCCGTGCCGTGGGCGTGCCGGCCAAGTTCGCCGGGTCGGGCGGGGCGATAATAGGCATCTGCCCGGACCAGCCCACCTTCGCCCGATTGCAAGAGGCGATGGCCGACATCGGCTGCCGGGTAATCAGACCGGTAGTGGCTGAAACGGGCTAAGCGACGTGGCGGCCTAGCAGTACGAGAACGCGGGGCGTGCAGGGGCCGGCTATTTCTGGCCGCTATGGCCGAAATCGGACCGGCCGGTGTGAAGGTGCTCCGCCAGCCACTCGGCCACTGCCGGAACGCCTTCTCCGCGCAAGGCGGCCACCTGAAAGCAACTCGCCCCAGGGTTCAGCCGGCGCACGTCGGCCATAATACGCGACAGATTGAAGTCGATGTAGGGCGATAAGTCGGTCTTGGTAATGCACACTGCTTGCGCACTTTGGAAGACCGCCGGATACTTGACCGCTTTGTCGTCGCCCTCACTAACGCTTAGCACCACAATTCGTAGATGCTCGCCCAGGTCGAAACTTGCTGGGCACACCAAATTGCCCACGTTCTCGATAAACAGTAGCTGGACGCCGTTCAGGTCCAGTTCGCGCAGCGCCGCGGCAACCATCGGGGCGTCCAAGTGGCAAGCGCCTTCGGTGTTGATTTGCAGCGCTGGCACGCCCAACGCTTCGATGCGCTCGGCGTCGATGGTGCCGGCGATGTCGCCTTCGATGACCGCTGCGCGGATCCGGCCTCCGAAATGCTTTAGCAGGGCTTCGATGAACGTGGTCTTGCCCGAACCCGGCGAGCCTAGCACGTTCACACAACACACCCCCGCGCCCGACAGCAAGTCGCGGTTCTTGGCAGCCACCTGATCATTGGCTTTCAGAATTTTCTTGGCGGCGACGATTCGCATGGGCCTTCCACGTCTACGCTCTGCAACAGCAGATCTCGGCCACCTTCGATAGAAATCTGTTCGCTGTTGCAAGCAGGGCAGGAAACGACCAACTCCTCGATTGGCGTCCTTTTGCCGCAGGCGCGGCACACGCAGGTGGCGGTTGGTTGATTGATGTGCAGGGTGGCCCCTTCGACGATCGTGCCCGGCGCCAAAAGGTCGAATGCGAACCGTAGCGAATCGCAATTGACCCCGCTCAGCCGGCCGATGCTCAACTCGACCCGATGCACGCGGCCGCGCTGGCCGGCGCGGTGCAATTCCCGCTGAACCTGCTCGATCACCGCCTCGGCAATCGCCAATTCGTGCATGGCGCGTTCGGTCCTTTTTGGCCCGGACGATCACAAAGCCAGTCGTGCCGCTACTAAAGTATATGTCGGCGGCCGATTGCGGCAAACCAAGCGGCGCGCCGCTGTGGGCATGAACACCAGGGCGGCTTGTTGCCGACACGAAACGTTAAACGCTTGGAGCACAGACCTTGCCTGAGCGCGATCGTCTCAGACCACCGCCAGTTGAACCCTTGCTCCTTCCAGGCGGTGAGCCAGCAGCTTGGCTATCTGGCTGGTCAACTTGTAGCCCAGCAGCGGATCGCCCTCGCACAGCTTGCGGAGTTGTGGGCCGTCTAGCCGGGCGACTTGCGTGGGCTTGGTAGTGGTGGCGATGGCCGTGTACCGGTACGGTTCGATCAGCGCCGACCAACCTAGCAGGTCGCCAGCCACCAACGTGTCGACTGTGCGCAGCTCTCCGGTGCCCAGCCGATACTGGATGTTGACTTCGCCCTGAAGGATCACCGAGAGGTATTCGGCCGGATCGCCTTCGTTGAAAACGACGGTGTTGGCCGGAATTGTTTTCTCCTCGGCGATCATGGCCAGTTGTTTGAGGCTTTCCTCGCTGACGTCGGCGAAATACGGGTAGCGTCGCAGGATTTCGGGCGAGATCATCGCTGTTCTCCGCAGGTTAGTCGGTTAAGCTCTTGCAGGACCACCTCCACCGCCGCAGGAATGGCGGCCTCCACAGCAACGGTACAACGCTGGCCGAAGGTAAGTATATCAGCGGCCTCCACCGCCACAAGCAGGATATCCTCGGTTTGTGGCAACTGCGCACCGGCCTTGCGTCCGAACTCCAAAGCAGTGGGCAAGTTGACATCATGGGCCGAGGCGGAATGCTGGGTGGGCAGGTCGCCGGGTTTGAGCCGGTGGATAGTGCCCGGAGCAGCACCGGTGACTATCGCGTCGATGATTATTGCCCGCTCGTACCCGATAAGCCGCTCCATCAACCGCAGTCCGCCCCAGTAGTCTTCGGCGACGTCCACGTCGGGCCTGTCGCCCAAGATATGACGCACGGCGGCCGCCACGCGCAGCCCCACGCTATCGTCGGTAACCAGCGGATTGCCCAGCCCGATCACCAGCGTTTTGGCCATCGCAACAACCGCTGCCGCAGGTGGATTCGTCAGTCGTCAGCCGGGTACAGCCGCGGCGCTGTGGCACCGTCGCGCCGGTCGCCTCGGCCCCGGCTGGTTACCCCCAGACTGGCCGTATCCATGCCTGGCCGCTCCCGCTTCGACGGTCCCCCGCGCCCGTCGTTAGCCAATGTTAGCCAATGGTAACGAATGTTACCCAATATTACCCAATGTTAGCCAATGTTAGCCGGAATACTGCGTCAAATGTACCGCGTCAGATATAGTGCATCAGATATAGTGCGTCAGATATACTGCGTCAATCGTTCTAGCAACTGGCCTTGCGGGCCGCGGATATTCACTTCCAACGGCATCTGTCCGGGCAAGCTGTGAGTTGCGCAACCGAAGCATGGATCATAAGCGCGGAAGGCCATCTCCACCATGTTTAGCAGTCCTTCGCTGAGCCTCCCTTTGGAAATCAGCTTTTCGGCGGCCCGCTTCACCGACATGCTGATCGGCGCGTTGTTGTTCGTGGTGCCAACGATCAAGTTGACTTTGGTGACGATGCCGCGGCTATCGGTCCAGTAATGATGGGTAAGAGTTCCGCGCGGCGCTTCCACGCAACCGACGCCTTCAGTGGGAGTTTCGGTCGGCAGCACGCGGTAATCTTTTCCGGTGATCTGGGGGTCAGTCGCCAGCTCCACCCAGCGCTCGGCGGCGTAGAGAATCTCGATCAATCTGGCCCAGTGCGTGGCCAGGGTGTGATGGATCGGCTTGCCGCCCAGGGTCTCGTACATCCGCTTGTATTCGGCGTTGGCCAGCGGCGTGGCCATGCCATCGGCGGCGTTGCAGCGGGAAAGGGGCGTGGCCTTGTAAACACCGGAGTCTTCCCCGTCCACAAATCCTTTCCAGCCGACTTTTTTCAAATAGGGAAACTTCAGATATGTCCACGGCTCGACACGCTCGGCCACATACTGCCGGTACTCCGAGGGATGATATTTGGCGTGTTCCTTTCCGCTGGGCGAGGTGACGCGAATCTGGCCGTCGTAGAAATTGGTGCAGTTGTTTTCGTCCACCATTCCCATGTTATATGTGCGGTGGATGTAAACGTCGCCGGTTATCAGCTTGACGTACTCGGTGTTCTTGAGCACCAGGTCGTCGAACAGCTTCAGCGAGAAGCGCGCAAACTCGATCGCCTCGCGTCCCAGTTGCTCGATGGTCTTGCGCTGCTCCTCGTTTATGCCCCGGCTGACGCCGCCGGGCAGGCCCCAATTGGGATGCACCGGCCGGCCACCCATCATCTTTATCAGCTCGTGCCCGTCGCGGCGCATCTTCAGCACTTTGCCGGCCACATCCATGCCCACTTTGGCGATCACGCCCAGGATGTTGCGTTGCGCCTTTGGAGCAGTCGGGCCGACGACGAAATCGGGGCCACCCAGCGCGTAAAAGTGCGTAGTGTGATCGGTGACGAAAAAGATGCTGTAAAACAGTTCCCGCAACTTCTTGGCCGTGGGCGGCGGATCGACATGAAACACCGCGTCCAGTGCCTTGGTGGCGGCCATGTGATGGGCCTCGGGACAGACGCCGCAGATACGGGCGGTAAGATTAGGCATGTCTTCCACCGGACGGCCCACGCAAAACTGCTCGAAACCGCGCAGCTCTGGTATTTGCAGATAGGCATTGGCCACATCGCCCTGCTCGTTCAGGAAGATGTCGATCTTCCCGTGGCCTTCCAGCCGAGTTATCGGGTCTATGGAGATGCGTTTCATCGGTTCTTCTCCTTCCGCAGCCCGCGCTAGCAAACTGCGAACTGCCCATATTCAATTCAAGCCTTGGCCGCTTTCAACTCAAGCCTTGGCCGCTAGGGGTGTCGGTTGGGCTGCCGCGGCGCCGTCGCCCCCAAATGCCTTGCTCCGCCGTAAATAACTGGCTGCCAGACTAAAACGGTAAAAAGTGCCCACCGGATCGGGAATGCCTTCGGCGATGATGCGCTGGATTTCTTCTGGGTCCTGGGAATCAATCACCGAAGCCAAAGCGCTCATCAAGCGCGCGCCGTAGTCCTCCACGCCGTCGTTAGGGCCGTGACAGCCGATGCACGGCGAGTTCACCTGTGGACAAAGCGCGCCGCAGCCTGCCCGGGTAGCTATTCCGCAGCACACCAGCCCCTGTTCCAGCAGGCAGTTCTCTTCGTCGGGGATAATCTCCCACGTGCGATAGAACTTCTTGATCTTCTTCTCGCTTCGTTTGCGCGGACACTCGTCGCACACGGTCGTGTGCAGACCGATGACCGAGCCTTTCGGCGGCAACTTGCCCTCCAATACCGCAACCAGTGCCGCCCAAATGTTCTTGGCTTCCGGGGGACAACCGGGCAGGTAATAATCCACCTCTACCGTTTGGTCCAGCGTCTTCAGCGTGTCGTAGAACAGCGGCAGCGAGAGTTTGCCTTCGGGCACGTCGGTAATCGGTTGGGGGCGGTGGTCCTGGGGGTTTTCGGGAAACGTGGTAGAACCTTCCTTGTAAACCGTGTCGAATATCGCCTTGCGGTTGTACAAGTTGGCCAGACCGGGAATGCAGCCTTCATGGGCGCAGGAGCCGAAGGCCACTAACACCTTCGACTTGCGCCGCATCAGTTGGGCCATATATTCCTGCTCGCTGGTGCGGATGCCGCCGTTGAACAGGCACAGGTCGATGCTGCCGTCGGGCATTTTCTCCACGTCGCGTACCTTGCCGTCGGTAGCACAAGGCCAAAAGACGATGTCGAAGGCCTTGGCCACGTCGAGAATATGCTCATCGATGCCCAGCACGGCGATCTCACATCCGCCGCAGGAGGCCGCCCAGTACAACGCCAGCTTCCCTTTGCTCATGATATCACCTCCAGGGCTTCTTCATGTTCTTTGACGATGTGTTGCAAAGCCTCTTCCCGCTGCGGATCGTCTGCCCAGTTTTCTGCCCAGCGCAACGGTCCCAGCCGGCGGACGTTATCGGTCATCCGCTCAATGGCCTCGGCGAGCTGCTGTCCCTCGGCTGCCGAGGCCCAGACCAATTCGAAGCGCTGCGGTTCCAGCCCCATCGCCACCAGCGTTTGTTTGAGCATGTAAAAACGCCGCATGGCCTTATAGTTCTGCTCGATGTAGTGGCATTCTCCCGGATGGCAGCCGGCGACCATCACGCCGTCGGCGCCCATGGAAAACGCCTTTAACACGAATGCCGGGTCCACCCGACCGCTGCACATCACCCGGATCACCCGCACATTCGGCGGATATTTGATCCGCGCCGAGCCGGCCAGGTCTGCTGCCCGGTACGAACACCAGTTGCACAGGAAACCCACGATTTTCGGTTCAAAGTTTTCCATATTTCGCCCAGCCCGTTAGGGATGATCCTAACCGTGTTTTTTACTGCTGCCTTACCGCTGCCCAGTGGTGCAGCCTGTTTGGCTGTCGCCTCTTTCGATGTGCGGCCGATTTTCCTATAGACCAAGCGTGGCAACTGCCGTTGCGGTTGTGCCACCTGTGCGGGAACCTCAAGCAGCGCCGACCGGTGTAGACTGAGGGGCCTTCGAGCCATCAGGGGCAGCCGACGCTGGCCTTCCGTCGGCTATGGCGTCCCACAGTATTCCTTCCAGTTCGGCGGCGATCTGCTCGTTGCTGAAATGTGCGCCGGTGATAGCGTTGGCCGGGCAGGCTGACACACAGGTGCCGCAGCCTTTGCACATGGCGGCGACAACGCGGCTGACGCCTTTTTCCTCGTCGTACTCGATGGCGTTGTACGGACACAGGTTGTTGCAAATGCGGCAACCGGAGCACTTCTGCTCGTCGATCGAAGCGATAATCGGCTCGATGGTCACCTTTCCGGCGGTGATCATACCGGCCACCCGCGCCGCCGCAGCCGCCCCCTGGGCCACGGAGGCCGGGATGTCTTTGGGCCCCTGGCAGGCCCCGGCCACGAACACCCCGTCGGTCATGGTGGCCACAGGGTCAAGTTTGGGGTGACGTTCGGTGTACCATCCTGCCATGCTGCACGAAATGCCCAGCTTCAGTCCCAACTCCTTGGCGTCGGCCTGCGGTTCCAAGGCCGCCATCAACACCACCATGTCCACCGGTATCCGCCGCTGGGTGCCCAGCAGGGTGTCTTCTACTTGAACGATCAGGGAGCCTTGTTCGTCGGGCAGTCGAGCGGCGTCGGTAACCTCGGCTACCTTGCCGCGCACGAAGTGCATCCCTTCTTCCAACAGCCGTTGATAGAACTCCTCGTAGTCCTTCATCGGCGTGCGCATGTCGATATAGAAGGAGTACACTTCGGCCTTAGTCTTCTCCAGCACTAGGTGCCCGAACTTCAGCGCCGCCATGCAGCAAACGGCCGAACAGTACTGGTTGTGCCGCACGTCGCGGCTGCCTACGCAATGAATGATGGCGATCCGCCGCGGTTCGGTCTTTCCGTCGCGGAGGACGATCTTCCCGCCGGTCGGCCCGGCGGCATTGCACATCCGCTCGAACTCCATATTAGTAAACACGTTCGCCAGCCTGCCGTAGCCATACTGCGGAATGCGCGTGCAGTCGAACAGTTTCCAGCCGGTGGCCACGATGATGTTGCCCACCTCGATCTGGATAATCTCGTCCTTCTGGTCGTAGTCGATGGCCTGCGTGGGACAAACCTTCGAGCACACCTGGCACTTGCCGCGCGTAAACCAGGTGCAGTTGGCCGTGTCGATCACCGGTGTGCGCGGCACCGCCTGAGGAAAGGGCGTGTAAATGGCCTTGCGGTAGCCCATCCCGGCCTCGAACACGTTGTCGACGACCTTTCGCGGGCATTTTTCCACGCAAATACCGCAGCCGGTGCATTTTTCGAAGATCACGTGGCGGGCCTTCTGGCGGATTTTCACCTTGAAGCATCCCACCGACCCGCTGACCTCCTCCACCTCGGCATAAGTGAACATCTTCACATTTTCGTGCTGCCCCACCTCAGACATCTTGGGCGTGAGGATGCAGGCCGAGCAGTCCAGGGTGGGAAACGTCTTATCGAACTGCGCCATGTGACCGCCGATGCTCGGCTCGCGTTCGACCAGATATACCGGATAGCCGGCATCGGCCAGTTCCAGGGTGGCCTGCAAGCCGGCGATGCCCCCGCCGATGACCAACGTGGCCGGATTGACTTTCACAAAGCCCTGTTCCAAGGGACGCTGGTGCTTGACGCGCTCTGCGGCGGCCGCTACCAGGGCTTTTGCCTTTTCGGTGGCTTTTTGGCGGTCGGTGCTCACCCAGGATACGTGCTCGCGAATGTTGGTCATCTGACACAGATATTGATTCAGTCCGGCGTTCTGGCACGCCCGCCGAAATGTCTTCTCGTGCAGATGCGGCGAGCAGGCAGCCACCACCACCCGCGTCAGCCCTTGCTCGCGGATGTCGTCCTCGATCAGCTTCTGCCCCAGCGAAGAGCACATGAACTTGTAGTCGCGGCTGACCACCACGTCCTTGATCGACTGCCCGGCCCAGCGGGCTACTTCTTCCACGTCGATCATCCCGGCGATGTTGCTGCCGCAATGACACACGTATATTCCGACCCGTTCGGCCATGAGAGATTCTCCAGTGTCGATCTTTCCAGTTGTACTCAACCGTGGCTTTTCGCTTGTTGAACGCTTTTTTGGGGCCGGCGTGCCTTTTTGGGAGCCACCGTCTTTCTCAAAACCGCCCTTTTGGTGGATGCCGGCGCGTTTCTCCATGCTGCCGTCTTACTGTGCCGCCTGTGCTGCAAGCCCGTTGACCTTAGCCCTGACTACCGGCAGCGCTGCGACCAGTTCTTTGCCGAACCCGAGCTTTTTCGGGTCCAACCCGAAAGCGATGCCCATTATCTGCGTAAAGTACACGATGGGCAATTTGAACTCGGTGTTGAAGTACCCGTTGACGCGACCCTGATAGCCATCGAGGTTCAATTGGCACATCGGGCACATGCAGACGATCAGATCGGCGTCGTAGTCTTGCGCGCTTTGCAGCAGGCGGCGGATCAGCTCGAAGGCCTGCGGTTCGCTAATCTGCGTCATGTGGCCGCCGCAGCAGTGGGCCTTGACCGGATAGTCGACCACTTCGGCCCCCAACCAACTTAAAAGGTGATCCATTTTCATGGGATATTCTGGATTTTCGTCCCCGGGGTAGGGACGCACCACCTGGCATCCGTAATACGGCGCCACGCGCAAACCGTTAAGCGGTTTGACCACCTTATCGCGCACCGCCGCTTCGCCGATGTCGTCGCAAATTACGTCGAGCATGTGGCGAACTTGAACTGTGCCGGGCCGGTAATGCAAACCGCCGGCCGCCAGCGCCTCGTTGACCTTCTGGTTGAAATCGGCGTGTTCGGCCATCAGCCGATCGGTTTTCTTCAGATTCAGGTAACAGGCTGCGCACGGGGCCACAACCTGTTTGAGTTGCGGATCGACCAGGGCCAAATTCCGGGCGATGACGGCCGTGGCCGTCAATTCGTCCTGGCTGAAATACTCGGTGGCCCCGCAGCAGTTCCAGTCGTCGATCTCCTGCAAGCGGATGCCCAATAGGTCGGCCACTTCGCGCACCGACATGTCGTAGGCCGCCGCGTTGCACTCCAGCGAACATCCGGGGTAATAAGCGTATTTCACCGGCGCGCTCCTATTTCTCGAGCCTTGTGGATGATTGCCTGCAACTGCCCGATGTTGCGTATCTTGGTGGGCAGCAATGACATACGGCCGCGGGTAAACATCGAAAAGCCCATCGGCCCCATCTTCAGGGCACTCAGCGGACGGCTGAGCAAGTGATAGCCGGTGGCCAATCCGAACTCGAAGCTCCGTCCGTACTTGTCTACGAAGTCGGTAAACGTCTTGGCCAGTGCCGGGGCGTCGGTATCCTTGTACCGCCGTTCGGCTATCGACAGCCGTTTGAGCGTGTAAATGATGTCGGTTACCGGAATTTCTTGCGGGCAGCGCACCGTGCAGTAATAACAGGATACGCACGCCCACATCGTATTGGCCGAAAGCACCCGATCGCGCTGACCGGCGTTTATCAGCGCGATTAGCGCCCGCGGAGTCAGCTCCATATCCGCCCCGCTAGGACACGAGCCGCCACACGTACCGCACTGAAGACAGTGCAACATGCGATGTCCATTGGGCGTCTCGGCCATCACTTCGTTGCGAAAAGTATTGTTTTCGGCGACCGTGGCAGCAGCCATGGGATTCCTCCGAATTGATTTCCAGACGTTGCGCTTCCAGCTTCTTCTCAGCCTTGCTCGGTATTTCTAAATCCTTTGTGCAGCCCTTTGTGCCGCGGCGCTGGCCCGGCACGCTACAGCGATTGCTTCGCCGCGGCGCTGTTGACATCCGCAACGACCGTCCTGATCGCTTCCAAACAGCTTCCAACCAACTATACTTCCGTGCGACAGTAAGCCGCGACAGTACACCGCTGGCGGCTCTGGGCAACAGCTTCCAGCGCAAGCTTGGGCAAGCCTGATGTCAGAGGCACCACTTGAGCAACAATCATGCCAAACACAGAGCGATATGCCAGGTAACGAACGTAAGATATGTAACGACAATAGGTTCCAACATGGGCTGAATCGAAGGGTAGGTTTTCCAACGCCGGTCTAACCCACGGAAAACCGTGGCCCGCCCACGGATTTTCGTGTCCGCCCCCCCTAGAGGTAAGCTTCGTCACCACCAAGACACAAAGGCACCAAGTAACTGAGTTGGTGGGAGAAATGAGTTGCCAGCCAGGATAGTTGCTCTGGCCTGAATCGACGATTCCTCCGCTTCACACGGCACTTTTCGCAATCGCCGAAAACACAAGATTGACGTTTCGATCGCCACGGTCGGTAACGCACCGACTCCAGGCGCTTGGGCGCCGCAAGCCCTTGGCCGGCCAGAGGCAACCACTCGGCGCTAGCGGTGCCGTCAATCGGCCAGGCTGCTGGCTGCCGTGCAGTAGCCATAGCGTTCCGCGTACGCAGCCCAGCGTTGGGCGATAGCTGCACGTACTTGTGGCAAGACGTTGTAGCGGTTGGTCTTGTAATCGGCCTGGCTGGCGACGAATCGTTCGAGCGCGGGCAAGACCTGCTCGAACTGTCCCAGCTCCAGTTCTTCGTACACCCGGCGCATCTGGCCGATGGGGTCTTCCACCAAATCCTCGTACCGCACCTGGCAGAATTGCCCGGGCCGCAATAGGTGCTGGTCGCGCCAAAAGACCTCGTACATCTGCACCAGGGTTTGGAAAATGTATTCTTCCAAACCTTCGTACCGCGGCGTTTGCAAGCCCTGATCCCAATACAGCCGCTTCCACAAGTTCACTGTAGAAGGGAAAAGCACCAGCGGATCGCGCACGATGTGTACGAACTTTGCGTTGGGAAACATCTCCAGCAGCACCCGAATCCGACAAGTGTGCGCAGGCGACTTGAGCACAATCCGTTTTGGCCGTCGCAGCGTCAAGCACTTCAGAAACCACAGCAATCGCTGCTGCCAGCGTTGGACTGCCGCCGGCGGCAAACCTTCCAGCGTGAGATATTGCTGATCCTGCGGCGGCCGATTGGCGAAGGTAATCGTCAGGTATGGGGAACGCTCGCCCATGTTGCACAGCGCAAACTCGTCCTCTTGGGGACGGTCCCAACCGGCGGGCATGTTGTCCATCGGGCGCCGGGCCGGCAAAAGATATTTAAGCAGCGGACGAAACAACCAGCCGGAGATCAGAAAATGGTTGGGTGCAAACGAAGCATAAGTGTCTGGATAGGTGTGCCGCGGGTCCAACGCCAGCAGTTCGTGCAACAACGTTGTGCCAGACCGCCAGTGTCCGATCACGAATATGGGGTCAGCCACCAATTGGGTTCGCCGAATACGCCGTCCGAGCACCAGTTCCTGGATCAGCCACAGCACGGAATTGAAGACCGCCAGCAGCGAAAGCACGGCAGCCATTCCCCAGGAACGCGGCCCGATGGCGAACCTGTTCCGCCACAACAGACCGTACCAACCAGAGATGTTGATGCCGCTCCAAAAGCGGGGAATCCACGGCCTGTCGGGTGAGCCGGATGGAGGCTCAGCCCGCTTCGTGTCGATCTGGCTAACGGTCGTCATGTTTTTAGCTGTATTCGACTAGATTCACCCATTTTGCGCATACTGCGCCGCCGTGCACTATTCGCCATGCCATGCACTCATCGCAGTTGTGGTATTTTATCTCGCCGCACGTGTTACCCGACCGATGCTCCGGGCTGTTGTCGGGCAGTGCGTGTTGCCGTCGACCGTTCTATTCTTGCCGATGGTAGCAAATACACGCGTTTCGATACAAGCCGGGCTTATCTGTAGTTTACCCAGTGTCGATTTGGCCAGGATTTGTTAATTGGCTTTGGATTTGCGGCAATTTACGGTGCGCCGAGCGACTGGTCGAGGTGTTTAAGCTGATAGCCAAAACGCAACGGTGCTATCAACGCTTGCAGTGCCCACCGAAGTACACGGACTCGAATCACTTTCAGCAGTAGCACTTATTCTCACCTTCAGCAGTAACACTTATTCGTGGTAGCGCGGCACTGGGTAAACTCCAGGGGTTTATGATACGTTCGTACAGGCACAAACCCTGCTTGTGGCATAATGAAGCTAGCTTTTTGCAATACGAAGTGTTCTTGCAGTACGAACTCTCTTTGCAGTACGAAGTCTCTTTGCAATACGAAGTCTCTTTGTACGAAGTCTTTCCGCAAAGCATTCAGTATGAAAACGGTCGTGCGGTACGCACCGCCGCACAGCCGCGCGGACATAGCCCAAATCCCCCGACCACAGCTTGTGGCTTAGTTTGGCAGCTTGGCCATTTGCCCCCCTCCCTAGTAAGCCAACAAATACCACTTGGCAGCGTGGTTGGTTGCGTTTAGCAGCTCGGTGAGCCAGCGCGCGGAAAGACATCACTGTCGGCCACAACACACCTTTACATGTTCGGCAGGCTATAGTTATGCTTCCGCACCCTTGTGGCCAGTAATGCCAAATGTCTGCCGGCCGTCAGCCGCCGACATCCCTCTTATGCCGCAAAGAAGCTACAAACGGAACCCGTGTATGAATCGGCGTCTAGCGTTACGGAAAGTGTGCGTGGCCTGTTGTGCGGCGATCATCTTAGCGGTGGCTGCTGCGGCGTCGGCTGCCGATTTTCGCGTCGATAACAGCGTATTCGCCGCCGACAAGCAAGAGCCGATCGCTCAAAGCATCACGCTGTTCCAGGGCGGAGTAGTGTACGATTTTCTTCGCCGTCCGCCGGAGTTGATCGTTTACGACACCCAAGCCGAGATGTTCACCCTGTTGGACCCTCAGCGCAAAGTGCGCACGGCGTTGAGCAAAGCCGACCTGGCTGCTTTCTGCCAGCAGCTTAGGCGCTGGGCCGAGAACCAGCGCGACCCGGTGATTCGCTTTTCGGCCAATCCGCAATTCGAGCTACAGTTCGACCCGACGCGCAGCAGCCTTTCGGCCAGCAGCACGTGGATCAGCTATCGGGTAGAAGGCCGCCGCGCGGAAGACCCCGAAATGCTTCGCCAATACACTTTGTTTGCTGATGGCTCGGCTCAGATCAATGCGCTGTTGAATCCCGGCTCGCGGTTGCCCTTCCCTCGCTTGGCGCTGAACGAGCATTTGGCGCGGCGGGCGATTCTGCCGGAACAGGTCGATTTGACCATTAGTTCCACCAGCAAGAACGGCCAAAAGCAAACCACTCTCCGCAGCCAGCACCGCTGGAGCACTACATTGACCGATGCCGATTTGCAGCGCATCCGCGAGGTCCGCCACTGGCTGGTCGGTTTCCAGCCGGTCCCCATTAACCAGTATCTGAAAGCTGAACACAGCCCGTAACTGGCTTTCGGCAAACGTTGGCACCGCTGCTTCACTTGCGGATGGGCTTAGCCAGCTCGTTGATGTGCTCGGCGATCCAGGCTTCCAGTTCGCTCCAATCTACCGGTGGGAGTTGGGAACGGTCGGGTCGCAGACCTGCGGCGCCTTTGATGTAAACGTGGACGATCTGGTTGGCCGGCTTGTCGGTATTCCAATGCAGCAGGATACGGATACAGCGCGGCAACGCACCGGGCACGTCCAACTCGTGCAGGCACATCAAGGCTACGTCGAACCACCCGAGCTGCCGGGCGGCAAGAGCGGGAAACTCTGCGTTCAGGTCGGGCGTGGTGGTGAAGATCGCGCTGGCCACGTCGTCCGGTTCGATGCCGTTCAGCCGCACCATCAGGGCCAGTAACTGCCGCGTAGCGGTGAGAATCGCTTCCGGCGTATTGTCATCGGCTGTCGTCGCACCACGCACACCACGACATAACATCGCCGCGGAAACTCCTCGATAAGCTGAAACACCTCGATAATCAGAACGGCACTGCGCAGCTCAAGGCCGCAAATGCCACGGGTGACGATAAGCCCTATGCATCATCTGCTGGGCCTGCGGGTCGCCGACAAACTTCTCCTCGCTCGGGTCCCAAACCAGCTTGCGCCCTAGCCGGACGGCCAGTTCGCACACGTGGCTTACGATGTCGCTGTGTACAGCGTCGTCGATATTGCTGACCGGCGTCTCCCGCGTACGCACTGCCCGAATAAAGTTCCTCTCTTGGCCCTCGCTGACCGGCAAGCGGACCGCATTTGAACCCAGCGTGACGCTGCGCAACGAGGCCGGTTGGCAGTCCATCGAGGCGTAATACAAGGCCACCCAGCCCTCTTCGCCTATCAATTGTGCATAGTTACCCAGTTTCGCCAATCGGGGCTCTTCGTCCTTCGCCACGCCCTCGGCCCAATATTCCATCGTCACGCCGCTAGCGAAGCTGATGCGGACGTCCCAATCAATCACCACGTCGTTACAGCCCCGGTCGGGGATGACGCCTTTGCCTTCCACCTCCCAAAGGCCTTGCTCGTGCGTGTCGAAGGCCCACTGGAGCAAATCCAGCGGATGAGCGCCCCAGCCAGCGATGAACCCAATGGCGTAATCGTACACGTGGAACCAATTGCCGCCGCTATTGGGGCAACCGGTGTAAGGACGCCACGGCGCAGGCCCGAGCCATAAATCGTAATTCAGTCCGTCTGGCACAGGCAACGGCTTCGTCGAACCGCCGCGGGCACTGTTGGGGGCTTTGACGCGAATGTGCTTGATTTGGCCGATGTATCCGTTGCGCACCAGTTCCGCGCCCAAGCGGCAGGCCGCGCTGGACCGAGCTTCGGTCCCATATTGAAACACCCGATGGTATCGTTTAATCACCTGGCGGCACAGCAAGTCTTCGCCGATGCACACGCCCAGCGGCTTCTCGACCGAAACGTCTTTTCCGGCCTTGGCGGCCAAGATGGTCATCGGCACGTGCCAGTGGTCGGGCGAGGCGATGCTGACGGCGTCGATGTCGTCGCGCTGGAGAATCTCGCGGAAATCGACGTATGTCTTGCAGTCCGTGTTCCCGTAATGCGCGTCGACCGTCTGCTTGGCGCGCTGGAGCACGTGTTGCCAGACGTCGCAGACGGCCACCACCTGGGCTTCCGGGCAGCCAAGCGCTTCCTGGCAGTTGAGCAATCCGCGCGGACCCACGCCGATATAAGCCATTGTTACACGCTGGCTGGGAGGTGGACGGTCGGCCCGTCCCAAAGCAACAGCCGGCACCAACTGCGGCAACGCCGCGGCGGCCCCTATTTTGCCGGCCATCCGCAGCAGTCTGCGCCGGGAGATTTTCGACGCCGATGAACTTGGCACGCTATCTTCCTCCTTAACAAGGCATCAAACTGTCCGCAGATTGCCCTATGCACACGCGCCGCGGCCGTGCCACCCCCACGCAGTAGCCAAAGCAGCCTTTTTGCTTCGGTGGATTGCGCCGCGGGGGTGTTGCGCCATCACAGGTCTTGCGCCATCACAATCGCCACGGCTGGCGGGCCGCGCGCCAAAGCATTTGATTGGCCTCGTCGTCGCCGATTGCTTGCTCAGCAACCGGGTCCCAATGGATCTTTCGTCCCAGTTCCATAGAAATGTTGGCCAAGTGGCACACGGTGGTGGAGCGGTGTCCTACCTCGACCGGTACGTTGACCAGCCGCGGCGATCGCTTACGGATGGCATCGAGCCAAATGCCCATGTGCGTACCGGCGGTACTTTCCGGGGCCAGGTGGATTTCGTCGGGTCCGATGGTGCTGGTCAGCAGCGATTTCGGTTCCGCGTCGAGCTGTTCACGGCTGACGTATATCCACCCTTCGCTCCCCTCGAAGCGCACGCCGCCGGTGCGGATGCCAGTCGAGGCGCTGCCCAGAATTACCTTCACTCCGTCGGCATACACATACTCGGCAGATACATCGTAGTATGCGTCGTGCAGTCCGTCGGGGTTGCGTTTGCCTTGGGCGAAGACCTCTACCGGGCCGGACTCGTCGGCACCCAACGCCCATTGCACGATATCCAGATGGTGCGCCCCCCAATTGGTCATGTCGCCGCCGGAATAGTCGCTTACGAAACGGAAATTGTAATGGCAGCGGTCCTTGTGATACGGCGCCCAGGGGGCCGGGCCGAGCCATAGATCGTAGTCCAACTCGGGCGGCACCGGCTGCGGTTTCCAGGGACCCGCGTTTTTGCCGGCCCGGGCGACGATCATCACCTTGATCGTTTTCAGCTTGCCCAACCGACCGTTGCGCACCAACTCGCAGGCCCGAATAAACTTTTCGTCGGTCCGTTGCTGGCTGCCCACCTGCAAGATGCCGTTGTAGCGGCGGACGACCTGCGCCATGATGCGGCCTTCGCGAACGGTAAGGGTCATCGGCTTTTCTACGTACACGGCCTTGCCGGCCTTGATAGCCGCCACGGCCATGTAGGCATGCCAGTGGTCGGGAGTGGCGATCACCACCCCGTCGATGTCTTCCCGGTCGAGCACTTCGCGGAAATCGTTGTACGCCTTGCAGCTTCGGTCGCCGGCCAGGGCGTCGATCTGCTGCCGGGCCTCCTCGCGGCGTTTGGCGTCCACATCGCACACGGCCAGCACACGATCGCCACCGGCCATGATCTGCTGACCCCGGCTACCGGAACCGATCAGCGCCGTGGTGATGCGCTGGCTAGGTGGCGGGCCGTCGGCCCCCCAAGCCCTCGAACTGATAAGATATGGCACCGCCACCCCACAGCCGGAGCAAGCCAGGAACCTTCTGCGCGAAACCGAGTTGCCACTTGCCGGTCGTGGCATCGCCGCCAGCCCGTGCGAAGTTGCCGCCTGGGCAGGTTGCGCGATGGAGTGTCCGTTTGTGCTTTTGCCGCTGTACTGTTCGGATTGTTGCATCTCGAGTGACTCCTGCCGCATATTTGCCCGTTGTGCCGTTTGCGCCGCTGGTCCGCCTGACGGTGTTCCTGCGGTCCGTTGGGGGTTTATCGGCCGAACAGTCCGAGCGGCGGAACCCTGCCCCGTGGCAGGCAATGCCGTCCGCCGCAAAGCTGTGAACATCACCGCCTGGCCCACAGCCCTGCCGCCCAACGACGCATCTGGTAGTTTCCCCATAATCTAGTCGAGCCGGACGCCGTTGGCAATGTTCGGCCGTTGGCCGCACTACCGCCGAGGCACGGTAGAAACAGCTTGGTGGCCGCGTCGAGTTAGCCGCCGTTTTCCCTCGTGCGCGTCCTAGTCCCCTCGTGCGAGTCCTCGCAGGTTGACGTGCTCTATAGCAGGCTGCTACATGCCGGAGTTGTGTTTGTTTCTGGACTTCTGCGCACCTGCCGGGCATAATTCACTGTAGAGTTGGGGCAAGGCTCTGGACCGCCTTGGCGGGGATGGCCAACCGCCAGTCGACAGTTGCCCGTATTGCTCCATTGGCATCGGCGCCAGATGGTCGCCGTCGAAAAAAGCGCACATCAGCAAGACCAGGCTGCGGCTCGAGTCGTCCGGCTGCAACGACCGTAACTGTTGGGGCCTCTGTGGCGCGGTTGTGTCTTCTGCGACAAGGATCGGCACGGACATGGACCAGATGGCTGGTTGGCTGGGACGGTTCGTCGGCCCGGAGGCGGAAGGCAGCATCGAGGGCCTGGTGGCCGGGCTGGCGGGTGTGGCCATCTTGCTCGTGATGGCGCTGTACCTGATAGCGCAAGTTCGCGCCAACTCGACAAAACAGGAACCGTCGGCCAGCGATTTGCTGACAAAGTTCCGCCAAATGCATTCTCAGGGTGTGCTAACCGACGCCGAATTCCGAAGTATTAAGACAACGCTGGCGCCGCAAGTCAAAGCCGAGTCGACCGATAAGCAAAACGCCGACTGAATCGCCGGCTCAATCGCCAACTGCCGGCCGCACCGGACGGCTGGATTATGGCGAATGTGCTCGATTATGGCGAATGTGTCGCCGGCGCGGTAGCAAGCAAAGCGACGAAAACTTTGGCCGCGCCGTAGCCGTAGTAAATCTGAGAGGGGCCGCAGTACACGACCGGGAACCGAGAAGAGGAAGGCCATGCCACTGGGACGCGACTTCACCACCGGACGCCGCGGCAACGGTCCGACTAAGAAAAACGCCTTTTGTTCGTTTTGCCGAAAAAGTTACCGCGACGTCGGCCCGCTGGTCGAAGGCCCCGGCGACGTTTACATCTGCGGCGAGTGTATCGACCTGTGCCAGTCGATACTCGAACAGGAACGCCGCCGCCGCGGAACGGCCAAGCCGATATTGGGCCGCATCCCCACACCGCGCGAGATTTGCGCCCATCTGGATCAATACGTCGTCGGACAGGAACACGCCAAGAAAGTCCTCTCGGTGGCGGTGTACAGCCACTACAAACGCCTTGCCCACGGACGGGTGCCCGGCGATGTGGAAATCGACAAGTCTAACATCTTGCTCATTGGCCCGACCGGCTCCGGAAAAACCCTGCTGGCCCAGACGCTGGCCAAGATACTTGATGTGCCGTTCGCCATCGGCGATGCCACCACCTTGACCGAGGCGGGCTACGTGGGCGAAGACGTGGAGAACTTGCTGCTGAAGCTACTACACGCTGCCGATTTCGACATCGAAGCCACCCAACGCGGCGTAATCTACATCGACGAAATCGACAAGATCGGCAAGACCAGCCAAAACGTGTCCATCACGCGCGACGTCTCGGGCGAAGGCGTGCAACAGGCCCTGCTGAAAATGCTCGAAGGCACCATCGCCAATGTCCCACCGCAGGGCGGCCGCAAGCATCCCGAACAGCAGTACATCCAAGTCGATACCACCAACATTTTGTTCATCTGCGGCGGCACGTTCGTGGGCATCGAAAACATCATCGCCCGCCGCTTGGGCAAACGCACCATCGGTTTCGGCCAGGAGAGCAGCGCGCGGGCAGAGCTGGCGCTGGGCGACCTGCTGGAGCAAGTCACGCCCGACGACCTGCTGCAATTCGGCATGATCCCGGAACTGATCGGCCGGCTGCCGGTGATCTCGGCCCTCCGTCCGCTGGACTTGCCGGCCATGATCCGCGTGCTGACCGAACCGAAGAACGCCATCGTCAAGCAGTACCAGGCGCTGTTTGCCATGGAAAACGCAGAATTGGTGTTCACGCCCGAAGCGCTGCGAGCCATCGCCGTGAAAGCCAAACAGCGCGAGACCGGTGCCCGGGCGCTGCGCGCAGTGATCGAAGAGGTGATGCTCGATATCCTCTTCGAACTGCCCGAAAAAGGCGCCGGCATGCGCTTCGTAGTCAGCGAGGACGTAGTGCTGGGCAAGCAGAAGCTCATGCCTATGCCGGCCGCCAAGAGCGCGTAGCTGCGCGCGGCGCGACGCCCTCGTCGCTGAACTTTCGGTCGTGTTTCTGGCTGGTAGTTCGGTCGTGTTTCTGGCTGGCAGTGCAAATGAAGTTCCCTCTGGCCGCTGCTGCTCGCTTACCAAGTCTCTTCGGCGTCGGAGTTTAGCTATCTTGTATGCGCTGCGCTGGCAACGGTTGGCCGCGCGCAACGGCGCCGCTAAACTTGTTCACGGCTTGGCACTCCGGTTATGGCACTCCGGTTATGGAACGCCGGTCGTGGCGCGTCGCCACGCCAATGGCACCATCCTTTCCTCCGAAGGAGCGCGAGCATGACAGCCCGCTTGCACATGCACCTATGGTTCGTGGCGCTGTTTCTGGCAAGTGTAGTCCTTCCCGCCGTCGTCGCAGCCGACGAGCTGGAGCAGGCTTTCCGCAGCGTTCCGCAGTCGGCTAGACCGTGGGTTTATTGGTGGTGGCTCAACGGGAACATCGACGAGAAGACGATCCGCCGCGACCTGGAAGCGATGAAGCAAATCGGCGTGGGCGGTTTGCTGTTGTTCGACGCGCGCGGTTACCACGACGACGAGGCCCATGTCGTCCTGCCGCCACCGAAAACCGACTTCATGTCTCCCCAGTGGCGGCAGATGCTACGGCTGGCGTTGCAAAAGGCCCACCAGGAAGGCTTGGAGGTGAGCATCAATCTGAGCAGTTGCGCCGGGGCGCTCAAAGGGCCGTGGGAGGTGGGCGACGACTGCCCGAAAAAACTCATCTGGCAGGCCGCCGAGGTGGTTGGGCCTCAAAAGCTCGCCTACGAGCTGAAGCGGCCACAGGGGCGGCGCTATTGGCCTATCGCCATAATGGGCGTAATGGTCGCCCACGGCGCGGCGCGGCCCGAGCGTACTTCGCCCGATGCACTCCGCGCCGAAGGCTGGCAGGAAGCGTGGCCCAGGACCGCACTGAAGCTGGTAGACCTGACATCCCAAGTAGACGCCCAAGGACGACTGAGCTGGGACGTGGAGCCGGGCACTTGGGTCTTGCTTCAGTTCGGCTACGTCACCATGGAAGGCCGACAATACGATGTGGATATCCTCGATGCTGCGGCAGTGGAACGTCACTTTGGGCGGATGGGCAAAGCGCTGCTAGAGGAGGCCGGCCCGTTGGCAGGCAAAACGCTCACCCATTTTTACACCGTCAGTTGGGAGGGCGCATTGCCCAGTTGGACCCGGGATTTTGAAGCCCAATTCGAAAGCCGCCGCAAATACAAGATTCAACCTTGGTTGCCGGTGCTGGCCGGTTTCGTGGTGCGTACGCCCGAACAGTCGCAGCGATTCCTCCGCGATTATCAAAAGACCTTGGCCGAGTGCTTCCGCGACAATTATTACGGCAAACTGCACGAGCTTTGTCGCAAACACGGATTGAAGTGGCACGCGGAATCTGGCGGTCCGTGGAACCGCAATATGCCGGTATTCTCCGAGGCCGACCAATTGTCGTTCTTGGCTCGCACCGACATGCCTCAAGGCGAGTTCTGGTGGGGTGGGATGTACTCGGCGCGTCACCGGGGATTCAATCTCTCGGCGGCGATGACTGCTCACGTATACGGCAAGAGCTTGGCTGCCGCCGAGGCCTTCACGCACATGGCGCATCATTGGTCGGCATATCCGGCCGCGCTGAAGCCCACGGCCGATCATTCCTTCTGCGAGGGCATCAACCACTTGATATGGCATACCTTTACGGCGTCGCCCGAGCAGTTCGGACAGCCGGGCATCGAGTACTTCGCCGGCACGCACCTGAACCCCAATGTCACATGGTTCCGGCTCGCCCAGCCGTTCCTGACTTACTTGGCACGCTGCCAGTGGATGCTCCGGCAAGGACGTTTCGCAGCCGACCTGTGCGTGTATGTCGGCGACAAGCCTTACCTGGATTGGAGCAACCTGGGCGCTAGCGCCGAGCGGAATCCCGCTTGGAGTCAGCAGGCAACGCTCACCCTGCCCAAGGGGTATTCTTACGATCTACTGACCACCGAAGTGCTATTGGAGCGGCTCAGGGTGCAAGACGGCGACTTGGTGCTGCCCGATGGGATGTGCTACCGCGCACTGGTCGTAGATTGGGAAGAAAATGTGGCCCAGCCAGCGGTGCTGGAGCAACTGGTGGCGCTGGCCCGCGCGGGCGCGACTGTGGTGCTGGGACGTCGGCGACCGGAGCGGGCGCCGGGACTGACGAACTATCCGGCCTGCGATCGGCGTGTTCAACAACTGGTCGAGGAGTTGACCGCGCTGGCCATCACCAACAAGAGCGTAGAAGAGGTGCTACTGGCCAAGCAGATCCTGCCGGACTTCCAGGGGCCTTTCAGCTACACTCATCGGCGCACAATGCAAGCAGAGATTTATTTCGTAGCAGGCTCCGGCAACGCCGAGTGCATCTTCCGCATCTACGGGAAGCAACCGGAACTGTGGGACGCCGTAACTGGACAGATTTTTCCAGCGCCGCAATGGAGACTGACCGACGACGGACGGACCGCCGTGTGGCTCAGTCTGCCGGAGAACGGATCGATGTTCGTAGTGTTCCGCAAGCCGGAGACTCCGCTCCGTGCTCCCGGCCCGCCGCAGAGGTCGGCACTCGAGACGCTGGTATTGACTGGGCCGTGGCAGGTCGATTTTCAGCCGGGTCGCGGCGCGCCGACGAGGCTCGGTTTCGATCGCCTTGTGGCCTGGAACGAACACCCTGATGAAGGGGTAAAGTTCTTCTCCGGCACAGCCACTTATCGAAAAAGCTTCGAGCTTTCGGCCGAGCAAGCCCTCCGCCCCGTGCGCATCCAACTGGGCGACGTGAAGCACATCGCCGAGGTGTGGCTCAACGGAAAACCTTTGGGCGTGGTGTGGACTGCCCCCTGGAGCGTGGAAGCCACCGGCGCGGTCAAGCCGGGCCGCAACGAACTATCGGTGGCCGTGACAAACACGTGGGTCAATCGTCTGATCGGCGACGCGAGGTTGCCCGCGGAGAAAAGAATCACCAGAACAAACGTGGCCCTGCGAGCCGGAAAAAGGGAACCGAGCTTCCGCCCATTCCAAGGTTTTGCGTCCGAGGATCCGCTGGTGCCCTCGGGTTTGTTGGGACCGGTGCGGTTGGAGTTCTTCGACGCAGCCAATGCTCGGTGAGCTGGTCTAGGAGGACCAACCACAGTAGCGGAATCCGCACAGCGGTGCGGCGCCCTCAGCGCACCCAGCGGGTCATAAGCCGGTCGACCAGCCGCGGGAAAAGCCGATTGAGCCATACCAGCGCGTGTCCCCAGAAGTAGGGAATGATTTCGTGCCTGCCGCGCTGGATCGCGTGGATGGTGCGACGGGCGACTTGCGCCGGCGAGGCCGGCCTGTGCTTCGGCCAGGGAGGTTCGGCAGTGCGATGGATCACGTTGTCGAAGAACTCAGTTTCGGTCGTGCCGGGGCTGACCACCAGCACGTCGATGTGGTGGACGCTCAGCTCGGCCCGGAGCGACTCGCTGAATCCGCGCAACGCGAACTTGCTTGCGCAATACTCGCTGCAATAGGGAACCGCTCGATGTCCCAGAATCGAGGCCACGTTCACCACGATGGGATTGCGGCCGCGTTTCAGCAGTGGCAGCGCCAAGCGGATCATTTCGGCGGCGGCGAAGAAGTTGACCTCCATGATCCGGCGCAGCCGCTGGGGGTTCGAGTCTTCAAATAGCCCCACGCCTCCCAGCCCGGCGTTGTTCACCAGGATGTCCAGCCCGCCGAAGCTGCGCTGCGCGCAGTCGACCACAGCCTGTCGAGTTTCTTGCTCGGCCAGGTCTCCGGCGACGACTTCCGCCCGACCGCCGCCCGAGCGAATCTCGTCGGCAAGCTGTTCGAGCCGTTGCTGGCGCCGAGCGGTAAGGACCAGCGCGGCGCCATGTTGTGCAAGCTGGCGGGCGATTTCCCAGCCGATGCCGCTGGATGCCCCGGTGACGATCGCTCGGCTGTCGCGTATCTGGCGGTGCATCGCGGTGCTGCTTTTCTCAAGCCGTGATAGACGACAAAGGGCGTTCGACCAGCGGCTATGCTTGTGCAAGCGGTGAGGCAAACCGGAGCGGCGGGAAATCGGGGCCGCTATTGCCGGGCCAGCACCTGCACGCCGTCCTTGGCCATCCGGCCCAAGAACCCTCTAGGGATACGGCAGTGAACGATAACTCGACCGTCGAGAAACTTCTTCGACAGCACCTGGCCGTGCTGGGCCAGATAAGCCATCGCTTGGCCGTTGTCTACTCCCATTTCCACATCCACATCGACGAAGGTCTTGCTCAGCGCATCGGCCACGGCGGCAGCCAACTGGAACAAGCCTTCGCCGGTCTTGGCGCTTACGGGTATAGCGTGCGGGTATCGGCCCAGCAGTCCTTCCAGCCGGGCGCGATCGGCCAGGGCATCGATCTTGTTGATTACCAGTAGAGTGTCTTTCTTTTCGATGCGGATTTCTTCCAACACGCGGAAAGCGGCGGAAATCTGCTCATACACGTCGGGATTGCTTCCGTCGGCCACGTGCAGCAGCAGGTCGGCTTGTCGGGCTTCTTCCAACGTCGCCTTAAAGCTGGCGATAAGATGGTGCGGCAAATCGCGGATGAAACCCACCGTATCGCTCAGCAACACGTGGCCCCAGCCGGGGATGTCCCAGCGGCGGGTGCGGGTGTCGAGCGTGGCGAACAAGGCGTCTTGCACGAAAACGTCGGCCCCCGTCAGAGCGTTTAGCAGCGTGCTCTTGCCTACGTTGGTGTAACCCACCAGCGACACAGTCATGTGGTCCCGGCGGGCGGCTACCTCCCGCTGCTTGCGCCGCTCGATGGCCCGCAGCTTCCGCCTCAATTCCTTGATGCGGTTTTCCACTAGCCGGCGGTCTTCTTCCAACTGGGTCTCGCCGGGGCCGCGCAACCCCACACCTTTTCGCAATCGAGATAGGTGAGTCCACATCCGCTTCAGCCGCGGCATGGCGTATTCGAGCTGGGCCAGCTCGACGGCCAGCCGGGCTTCGTGAGTCTGTGCGCGGCCGGCGAAGATGTCCAAGATAAGTTCCGTTCGGTCGATCACCTTGACGCCTAGCGCCTTTTCCAGGTTGCGCACCTGGCCGGGCGACAGGTCGTTGTCGAAGATCACCACGTCGGCCTGTGTCTTGGCTACCAAGGCGGCCAGCTCTTCTACTTTGCCGCTACCCAGGTAGGTGGCGGCGTCGGGCGCATCGCGGCGCTGGGTGACGTAACCAACCACACGACAGCCCGCCGTGGTGGCCAGCCCCTCTAACTCCTGCAAAGGAACTCGCTCGGGCGCACGGCCGGGCAAGAACACGCCTACCAGAATGGCCGACTCGGCAGCCACTCGCTCGATTCGCCTCAGTTCGTACACGGCTTGCGGCGTACTCCTCCTAGTAAGAAGTTGATCCGCTCGACATCAACATAGCACTATGGTTATGCAAACAGAAGTGCGTCGCCTTTTACACTGTTTGGTGACTTCTTTTTTTTAAAATGCCTGGTGCCTTCGGGCAAACAACCTCGCTTGACTCTACCGGAATTGTAGCTTGTGCACCTGTGCTTTGAACCGTGTTTCCCACCCACCTCGGCGGCGAATCGATATGCTGCTCAGTCTACGCCCTCCTCGGCTTCATCGGCCAACAAGCGGCAATAGCTTTCGTAGCGTCGGGCGTCGATTCGTCCGTCGGCCACAGCGCTTTTGACGGCGCAGTCGTCCTCGTGGGTATGGGTGCAATCGGGGAAGCGGCACAGACAGACATACGGTCGAATGTCGCGGAAGAAACCGGCCACTTCCGCCGCCACCACGTCCCACAGCTCGAACTGTCGCACGCCGGGCGTGTCCACCACATAACCGCCGCATCCCAGCGGCAGCAGTTGTGCGTTGGTCGTGGTATGGCGGCCTTTGAGGGTGTCCCGACTGACCGGGCGGACGTGCAGGTTCCATGTAGGATCTATGGCGTTAAGCAGCGAGGACTTGCCCACCCCGCTTTGTCCGGCCACCACCGTGGCCCGGCCAGCCAGCGCCCGCGAAAAACGCTCCACCCCGAAGCCTGTCTTGGCGCTCAGCGCCAGCACGCTGTACCCCATTTGGCTATACGTGCCGATAAGCGGCTGTAGTTCGGCCAAATCGACCAGGTCGACCTTGTTGATGCAGATCAGCGGTACGACGCCGCCTTTCTCGGCAGTGACCAACAGGCGGTCGATGAGATTGGGCTTCAACGGTGGCTCGTCGGCGCTAACGACAATGGCCAACTGGTCGATATTGGCCACGATGACTTGCTGCTGGCCGCGGACGGCGCGGGAAAGCGTCCCGTGCCGTGGTTCGATCCGCTCGATCAACCCTTCTTTGGGATTAGTATTCTCGACGGGCCGAAACAGAACCCGGTCGCCGGCAGCCACTGCGTGGCGCAGTTTTGTATCCAGCGTCATCAGCACGCGCCGCGTGGCGCAGTGATACACTTGGCCATCGTCGCCCAGCACGATGCTCCGCAAGCCGCGCACCGAAAGCACTCGCCCCCGGCGGCAGGCCGCCTCGTCAACATCCAACTGTGCAGGCAGTTCGCCCTCGGCTGCATCGCCAGAAACACGTACGGTCCTTTTGCGGCTCAACTCCCCTTTGCCGGAGACCCGCTCCACCCGTGGCAGTGCCTGCTCTTCCAACTCTGCCGGGTCCAGATGCTTCAGTACGTCTTTTCTGCGGGCACGGACCGCGCGGTTCTTACGGAATTCGGCGCGTATCTTCTTGTCTTTCGCCATACAAGCAGGCCGCAACGCCGAGTGTGCTATAGCTTATCGGGAAGGCGGGCGCGGTCGGAACCGCAATTGGCCGGGTTGGTCCTTGGTTACATCGTAGCGCTTTTGCTCGTCGTAGTCGGGCGGAAGTTTGGCCTTGGACAGTTGGCCGCGCTCCAGTCCCGCGCGTTCCAACAGCGACTTGCTGAAGATATCGGTTTCGGTGAAATCGGGCGGCGGTGGGCCGACCGCCCCCAGTTCTACCGGGGAATATCGCAGTTCGTAATTGTGCTTGGCGATGGACAATATATCGCCCGGGTCTACCCGCTTCTCGCTCGTCACCCGCACCCCGTTGACCTTCACTCCGTTGCGGCTTTTCAAGTCGCGTACATACCAATACCCGCCGGTAAGCGTCAACTGGCAATGATGGGCCGACACATTGGAAAACCGCAACACTATGTCGCAGCTTTCGCGCCTGCCCACTAGCAAGCTACGTTTCAACAGCGGAATCGGATCCCCACCACCCTGCGGTATCAACATCCCGTACATGTCGCGCCCACCATTTCTCGAAAGATACAGGTCTCGTAGAATTACGGCAAGATAAGCCTTTTCTAGTTTATAGGGACGTGCCATTGCCGTCAATTGGCGGGAAGTTTTCCGAACCGATCGCTAACTGGGCGGCCTCTGGAGCGCGCTATTACAGCATCGGCTTTTACTACCGACAACGATTCGGCGCGCCGGTAAGAAAAATCAGCCTCGACGCTGGCATGAACTGCCCGAACCGCGACGGCACATTAGGCTCCCAGGGCTGCATATTCTGCGACCCGGCTAGCTTCAGCCCCAGTCGCCGGCTGGCCGGCCTTTCGATTTCCCAACAGATTGCACGCGGCATCCAAACCCTCTCGGCCCGCGGCCATGTGACCAAGTTCGTGGCATATTTTCAGCCGGGTACCAACACCTATGCCCCGGTGGACAGACTGCGGGCGGTCTACGAAGAGGCTCTTGATAACCCACAGGTGGTAGGGATTGCCATAGGAACCCGGCCCGACTGTCTGCCGCCGCCAGTGCTGGACTTGCTTGCCGAGATTTCCGCGCGGACTTTCCTAGTGCTGGAAATCGGCTTGCAGTCGATACGCGATGGCAGCCTGCAATGGCTTCGCCGCGGTCACGATTACCAATGTTTTTGCCGTGCAGTCGAAGCCGCCGCCAAGTACGGCCTGAAGGTCGGCGCGCACGTGATCCTCGGCCTGCCCGAGGAATCGACCCACGACGCACAGGCGACGGCACAGGAACTGAACCGTTTGGGCGTCCACAGCGTTAAGCTCCACAACCTGTATGCGGTCCGCGGCACCCAATTGGCTGGAATGCTCGCCGCTGGGCAGGTGCGCCTGCCGAACATGTCGGAGTACGTGCAACTGGCAGCCGATTTTCTGGAGTGTCTTTCTCCCCGATGTGTGGTCGAGCGCCTCAGCGGCGATGCTCCGCCGGAGTATCTGATAGCGCCCCTGTGGTGCCGGGATAAAGCTGCTGTCCGCGCAGCAATAGAAGCCGAGTTGCAGCGGCGCGACAGTCGGCAAGGGCAACGCTGGCACGAGCAGTCAGACTGCGGCAGCAAGCAGTGCTAATAGCCGTGCCCCCATCCGATCAGGAAATCGAGCATGTGGCCATCTGGTCAACCAGCGCCGCCAATAATCAACAAGCGGGATTACCGGCGTCCCGGTCGCAAAAGAAAGCTTACCCGGCTGCGCCGCTACATCCGCTGTGAGCTGTGCTGTCAAGTCCGCCCGGCCAATTCCTGGTCGATCATCTCCAGATCGTTGCGATACAGGCGTATCGCCTCGGCAGGGCTAAGGTTCAAGATCGCCCGCCCGTCCGTCTCCCAGTGGTCGCGGTGGTAGCGAAATACCGCCGTGCCCACGCGCACGTTGCTGACGATTCCGGCCACATCGGTGGGCGAGCCAGGAAAATCGTCCACAGCCACAGTGACTTCCACGAACGCCGAAAGCTCGTTGGTATTGCGATTGCGGACGTACGCCACCGCATCGTCGAAGTAGCATTCGTCCCAGCGGGGAGAACCTTCGGCGGCTCGCGCTGCCGCCAAACGGATGAACTTGGCTTCGAGCCACTCACGATGCCGGTGAAACTCGCGGCGCGCCCGGGCGAAATGCACTTGCTGGCTAGTCTTCTTCAACGGCCAAGCGATGTAAACCAATACCGCCACCACCACAGCCGCAGTCAGGACTATCCACCATGACTCGATCATACCGCTCTCCCGTGCACTTCAGGCACCGGTGCCCGATAACCTTATATTAAGCGAGGCCACCGTCGGCTTGCAAGAGTTTAGCAGTTGGCAGTTGACAAAGGGCAGCAAGCAGCGGCGGGCCTCTGGTTACCAGCCCGAAACTCCTGCCCCACCATAACACTAGCGCCTGGCATTGCCAGTCCGCAGGTACCAGCCAGCCATTTGACGTGCCCACTGCACGCAAAGTTCCCTCGCAAAGCATCGCCAGTTACCATTATCTGGCAAACGGCGTTCCATCATCTGGGATGTGGCAATTTATTAATTTGCCAAATGGCAATTCGCTAATTTGCCAAATGGGAATTCACTTTTGCCAGATAGCAATTCATTATTTGCCAAATGGCGATTCGTTATCTGGCGACGTCGATTTATTACTTGCCGTTTATTATCTGCGGTATGGCCATTCTGGGCGCACACATGTCGATTGCCGGCGGATACCACCGTGCGGTGCTGCGCGCGTGCGAAGCCGGTTGCGATTGCGTGCAGCTTTTCACCCACAACAACACGCAGTGGGGGGCAAAGGAGATTACCGTCGAGGAAGCTCTGCTGTTTCGGGGCACCGTCAGTGCTACTGGCATCAGGCATCCGATCGCCCACGCATCCTACCTGCTCAACCTGGCCTCGCCCGACGAGCGGCTGTGGCGCCGTTCGGTCGATGGTTTCGAGTCGGAACTGCGTCGCGCTGCAACCCTGGGGCTGGCTTGCGTGGTGATCCATCCCGGCAGTTACACCACCTCCAACGAAGCAAGCGGATTGCGCCGCGTGGCCCGAGCGATCGATGAAGTCTACTCGCGGCTGAGAGACCTGGCCGTACGGTGTTTACTGGAGACGACAGCCGGGCAGGGGACTTCGCTGGGCTGGCGGTTCGAGCACCTGGCCGAGATACTCTCGCTTACCTCCCATCGGGAAAGGCTGGGCGTCTGCTTCGATACCGCTCACGTATTCGCGGCCGGATACCCGCTGCGCACGCCCCGCCAGTACGAGGCGACGCTCAACAATTTCCACCGATTGGTGGGCTTGGAGCGGATAGCGGCGATTCACCTCAACGACAGCCAAGCGCCGTGTGGTTCGAGGATCGACCGCCACCAACACATCGGCCGCGGCAAGCTGGGATTGGCCGCCTTTGGCAACCTGCTGGCCGATGAGCGATTCGCCCATGTGCCCATGTATCTGGAAACGCCCAAAGGCCTGTGCGGCACAGTGGATTGGGACGTGATAAACCTCCGTCGGCTTCGGCAGATCGCCCGACAGGCGAGTGGGTAAGCCGGCAGACAGCCTCCCTCGGCCCAGCAGCAAGACCACCTGGGCTCAGCAGGCTGAAACTCGGACCCAGCAGAATCACAGCCTGAAGCCAGCAGAATCACAGCCTGAAGCCAGCAGAATCACAGCCTGAAGCCAGCAGAATCACAGCCTGAACCCAGCAGAATCACAGCCTGAACCCAGCAGAATGAAAACCGTCTAGCGGCCGCCTACGGGGCGCCAGCGGTGATACCGCCGATTGACCCGATTGCCGACCGCCGATAAAGTAACGTCGGCCCTGGGGTTCTTCTGCCGCTGATGCAGCTTTCGTACTACAAACGTTATCGGATGGAAATCGAACTAGCCGGTAAGGAGTTTACGTGCCGGCTGCCGCCGGGTTACCGTTTGCTGGGCTGGGACGAGTCGCTGCTGGAGGGCTTTGCGCTGGCCAAGTATCGCAGTTTCTGCCACGAGATCGACGCCCACGTATTTCCTTGCCTGGGCGATCTGGCCGGCTGTCGGCGACTGATGCTCGAAATCAGCCGGAAAAAAGGATTCCTGCCCAGCGCAACCTGGCTGCTGGCATACGATCGGCAACAGCCACAGCCGGATTATTGCGGCACCATCCAGGGAATCATCGACAGCGAAGGGTTGGGAGCGGTCCAAAATCTCGGTGTAGCGCCGGAACATCGCAATCAGGGGCTGGGCACAGCACTGCTGTTTCGAGCACTGGAGGGATTTGCCCGTTCGGGCGTGCGGCGGGTACACTTGGAAGTCACCGCCCAGAACGTAGGAGCCATCCGGCTTTACCAGCGGTTGGGGTTCGTCACAGTCAAGACCTTGTTCAAATCGGCCGAACTGTTGCAGCGGTGAATCAGTCCATCTTATCCCACGTCTATGAAAACGGTTTGGTGCTGCTGGCCGAACCGATCCCTTGGATGCAGTCGGCGGCCTTCAGCATTCTTTTGCCTGCCGGTTCGATACACGATCCTCCAGGACGAGAAGGACTGTGTTCGTTGGCTTGCGACATGGTACAACGGGGCGCCGGACCACGCGACGCACGGCAGTTGGTCATCGACCTGGACAATCTTGGCCTGCGTCGCAGCGATTCGGTGTCAAGCTCGCACACAGCCTTCAGCGGCGCCACGATATGCGAAAACCTGCCGGCAGCCCTGGAAATATATGCCGATATGTTGCGCCGACCGCTGCTGCCGGCCGAACACCTGGAGGCGTGCCGCTCGATCCTGTTGCAGGAGCTGCGGGCCATCGAAGACGATCCGGCGCAAAAGCTGATGGTCGAACTGCGACGTTGCCATTACCCGCATCCCTGGGGTAGTCCGCCGGAAGGTGCCGCCGAAAGCGTGCAGGCGATCGCGCTGGAAGACGTTTGCCGATTCGTCCGCGAGCGATACATCCCCAACGGGACGATCATCGCACTGGCAGGCCGTGTGGAGTGGGAACCGTTGCGCGAGCTGGTCGGACAGTTGCTGGCCGATTGGCCAAAGGGCGAAGACCGCCTACCCCAGGAGCGGCCCCCAGAGCATTCCGCCCGCCACATCCAGTATGCATCGAACCAATGCCACATCGGCATTGCCTGGGACGCAGTTCCGTACCGGAATCCGGATTACTTTCGGGCATGGGGCGCCGTGGGCGTGCTGGGCAGCGGCACCAGTTCCCGCCTGTTTATGGAAGTGCGAGAAAAACGGGGCTTGTGCTACGCCGTTTATGCGTCTTATCACACACTGCGCGATCGGGCAGCAGTGTTCTGCTACGCCGGCACCACTGCCGAGCGGGCACAACAGACATTGGATGTGACCGTGGCCGAGGTGCACCGTTTAGCCCAGGGAATTCAGGACGATGAGCTGGATAGGCTCAAGGCCCGCATTAAAAGCGCATTGGTCATGCAGCAGGAGTCTTCCTCGGCCCGGAGCCGCGCCATCGCCAACGATTGGTACCACCTGGGGCGTGTGCGGACTCTGGACGAACTGGGACAGTTGATCGACCAGTTGACTTCCCAGGGCATCAATCACTACTTGGCCCAACATCCGCCGCAGGACTTTACCGTAGTCGTCCTCGGCCCGCAGCAACTGCGGATGCCATGACCCAGTGCCCGATCCGCGAACGCAATATAACGTCACTGAACAAGCCGCCGACGGAGTTGCGGGGCGTTGGAAACAGTCGCGCCGCGGAGCACCGCCCGGCAGCATCACCAACTGGCTATCCAGCCGGTAGCGTAAGCGGCCGGCGCTAAGACGGTCGGCAGTCCGATGACACGATCCGACAACTATCAATCCGGGCCCCGCCGGAACTACAGGCTGTTATCACACCGGGGCCTGCTGGCTGCGGGTGTTTTGGCGGCGCTGATTACAGCCGGGTACTTAGCTTCGCGGCCGCGTAGCACCGGCTCGGCCGCCGGGGTGCAGTTTAACGGGCCGCCAGCACGTCCGATTGCGGAGCGGACTACCCTGCGCGTGGGGACTTTCAACATCCACAGCGGCCGCGGTGCCGACGGCATCAGGGACCTGCCCCGAACCGCCCGCGCACTAAGCGAAATCCCCCTCGATCTTGTCGCCCTGCAAGAGGTGCGCGGCAATTTGCTTACCGGCGACAACCAGGCCAGCCGCTTGGCCGAGACGTTGGAAATGGCATGGCTTTACGCCCCAGCGGAGCGCCGCTGGTACGCGCTGGAGTTCGGCAACGCGCTGCTAGCCGCCACCGGGGTGCAGTCGTGGCAGCGGATTGCCCTGCCGCGGCAGTTCGCCCCAGACTATCGCAACGCGGTTTTAACGGTGGTGGAACACGGCGGCCATGCGGTGCGCGTGCTAGCCACCCATATCCATCAGCGCCAGCAGCGCGAGCGCGACGCCCAATTGCTTGCGGTGGCCGAAATATTCCTCCACCTGGAAGAACCGGCCATCCTGCTGGGAGATTTGAATTGCCCCGCCGACCAGCCGCCGCTGCGCCAGTTGCTGCAAATGCCCGGCGTAATCGACGCCGTGGGCGAAGCCGTGCGCCGTAAAGGCGCTTCGGAGCCGCCGGGGCGCGTCGATTGGATCATTACCCGCGGACTGCGCCCGATTGATGGCGGCATCGTAGACCAAGGGGCTTCAGACCACCCGCTTGTTTGGGCCGAGTTGGAACTACCCTAACCGCCCACGTTAGAAATACCGTGAGGGCCGGCGTGCTAAATGTCCTGATAGGAACGCAGCGGTCGGTGTTTTCGGCTTCTGGTTGCTGCGGCTGCTGGTTAGCCGAGCCTTCCTGCACTGCTCGGAAACCAACGGCCAGTCGGCAATCCTCGTGCACCTATCGACCGTCACGCAGGCCGGAAAATCCTTATGGTATATCGCGCTGATCGCCTATTAGATCGCCTATTATCCGGCTTGCACTGTCGGCGGCCGGTTGTTAGTGTGCAGGCATGAGCACCACGAACAAAAGCGCTGCGCCGCACGTGGGCGGCCGCCGTAGCGGTTCCCAGGCGACCGTCACAGCGCAGCACACCACCAGCCAAGAAAGTGCCGCCCAGACGCTTGCTCGCAGTTTGGGCAAGCGCCAGACCGTCGCCCTAGGGTTGGTGTGTTTGTCGGCAGCGGCAGTGCTGTCCGCGGTGTTGCTGTGGGCAAACCAGCGTCGGCATGATGCCCGGCAAGCAGTTGGCAGCTTGACGCTGGACGACATCCCGTTCGACGGCCAGCGGGCTTACGAGTACCTGAAGCAACTATGCGCCATCGGCCCGCGCCCCAGCGGCTCGCCCGGTATGGCCGCCCAGCAAAAGTTCCTCGAAGAGCACTTCCGGCGGCTGGGGTTTACGGTGGAGTACCAGCGGTTTCGGGTTCATCATCCGCTGGACGGCTCGGAAGTAGCCATGGCCAATATGATCTTCCGCTGGCATCCCGAGCGTAAGCAGCGCATCCTGCTGTGCGCGCATTACGACACTTTGCCTTTTCCATTGTTGGATAAAGACAATCCCAAAGGGCGTTTCGTCGGCGCCAACGACAATGCCAGCGGTGTAGCAGTACTGATGGAGCTTGCCCGCACCATCCCTCAGCTCACCAGCCGCTACGGATTCGACCTGGTGATGCTGGACGGCGAGGAGTTCGTCTTCCACCCGGACGGACGGTACTTCATCGGCTCGGAGTACTTCGCTCGGCAGTACGCCAAGCAAAAGGAGTACCAATACCGCTGGGGAATATTGCTGGACATGGTAGGCGACAAGGACTTGCAACTTTACCAAGAAGGCAATAGCCTGCGATGGAAAGAAACGCGTCCGTTGGTCGAAGAGATTTGGAGTGTGGCGGCGCGCTTGGGCGTCAAGGAGTTTATCCCGCAGAAGAAGTACGACATTAACGACGACCACGTGATGTTGTACAATCTGGGGGGAATACCGTGTATTAACATCATCGACTTCGATTATCCGCCGTGGCACACCCAGGCCGACACGCCCGAGCAATGTTCGCCGCTGAGTCTGGCGAAGGTGGGCTGGGTAGTGCAACGATGGCTGCAATCGCTGCCATAGTTTTAGAGGCTCTAACAAAACAAAACCCCAAGAAGATTTCACTAACAACTTGCTAGAAGCACAGCGCAAGAAAAGGTCGTTTTTTGTTAGAGGCTCTGATAGACCTCTTGCAACCGGTGGCCAGCTCCGTCGGTAATGGGCCGTTGTAAACCGGTCGTCGTAGCGCGCACAGCAATGCTTTCCTCGGCGATAGTCTCCGGCGTGTTGTTGCTGCTAGCAGCGGTGCTCATGCTGCTGCACATGCGCGCCTGGCGGCGTACCAAAGCGAACAGCACGGATGTCGAAGAGCTGGATTACCGCGGCCGCCAGTTCCGCCGCCGGATGCAAACCAGCGCTTTGCTGGGGATATTGGCCCTGGCGATAATGTTCGGCCCGATGATCCGCGAACCGTTGTGGTTCGTGGCTGTTTTCTGGCTCGGAGTGCTGCTGATACTGGCCTGGGTAGCGCTACTGGCGCTGGCGGATGTGGTGGCCACTACCGTGTATTTCGGCCGCTTGCGTGCGCATTATCTTACCGAGCAGGCCAAGCTACAGCTTCAGCTCCGCCGTGCGAAACGCTGCCGCGGCAACGGCCAGAGCGGCCCGGAATGACGCCCCCGCCACCGCGCGACGCTGGCAAAGATAGTTGCAGGCGAGTTGTCGTCGTCGGCACACCGGCGCTGGGAACTGGGCCGGCTGCGATTTGGCATACGAGGATTTCGCATACGATAGGCCGCTGGCTGAAAACAAACTTATACGCGGCCCAGCGCCGCCAATTGATCGGAAAGCCTGAAAGCTCGCTCACTTGATCCAAGTCGCAATCGCCAACAAACAGCAACATTTGAAAATCGATCGCCGGACGATACGCCGCACGGTGCAGCAGATTCTGCTTGACCACGGAGTGACAGAGGCGCTTGTCAGCGTGGCTGTGCTCGACGACGCAGCGATCGCCGAGCTTCATGCGCGGTACCTAGGCGATCCGGAACCGACCGATGTGCTCAGCTTCCCACTGGAGCAGGCAGCCGGCCGGCTGGAAGGCGAAGTGGTGGTAAGTGCCCAAACTGCCGTCGCTGTCGCGCGCCGGTACAAGACCAAACCGGAAACAGAACTGCTCCGCTACGTCGTCCACGGCACGTTGCATTTAGTGGGATATGATGATGGTACGCGAACCGAGCGGGCGCGGATGCGCGCTGGGGAACGTCGCTACTTGCGATTGGTGGGCGCATAACGTTTGGCCCGGCCCGGACGGTCACCCGGCGCAGCGCAAAGATGACGCATAGTGTGTATATTCCGCATATTCATCGGTCGTGCCATGTTTCGTATGTAGCGCATCACGCATCTTTTAGCGCACTTGCGCAACATTCCCATGCCAACCGAAAAAGCCACAGCGTTGGTGCTTCGCACGGTCGAGTTCAGCGAGACCAGCGTCGTTGCAACGTTGATGACTCGCGAGTTCGGCAAACTGGGAGTTCTGGCTAAAGGCGCTAGGCGGTTAAAAAGTCCTTTCGAGTCTGCTCTTGACCTGCTAAGCCTTTGTCGAATAGTCTTTGTCCGCAAGTCGTCCGAAGCACTCGATTTGTTGACCGAGGCCAAGCTCGTGCGCCGCTTTCGGCCTGCTGGCCGCGATTTGTCGAGCCTGTACGCCGGTTACTACGTGGCAGAGTTTTTGCTGGAGATGACCGACGAGTATGACCCTCATCCAGAGCTGTTCGATCTGGCTGACCAGACACTGGCCGCACTTTCGGCAGGCGAGAACGTCGCTAAGCGGGTAGCGCGGTTCGAGCTGCTCGGCTTGCGGCTGCTGGGACATTTGCCCTCGCTGGACAGTTGCGTTGAATGCGGGACGGAGCTGAATCTCAGCGGACAAGCGGCTTTCAGCCTGGGCGGCGGTGTACTGTGCCACAAGTGTCGGGAAGGAAAAAAACAAGTGGTCGTGGTGGATGCAGGAGTGCTGAAAACCATGCAGCAGTTGGCCAACCCGCAAGGCCACTCCTGGCAGCGCTTGGAAACAGACCGCCGTGTGATGGGCCAATTGCGGGGGGTGATGAATAACTACATCACCCACTTGCTCGGAAAACGTCCGAAACTGCATCGCTACTTGGCTTCGCTGGAAACAGGATGTTGACTAGACTGAGCTAGCAACTCAGTCAGGCCGTGTCGGCACAGCCGGCCCGACAAGGATGTCGTTAATGCCGCGATTGACAATGGTCTGGTTGCTGCTTGTGTGGGCCGGGGTGATCGCTTTGACCGGTTGCCTCAGCGTTCCCCCCGTGCCCGAGCAGTTCCGTGCGCGCGGGTACAAACCTGCTCAAAGCGCCACAGAAGGCGAAGGCTGGCTGTTTGGCAGGCTGACTGGTCGGCCAGTCGATGGTTCGCAGCCCGAACAGTCCGGAGCGGCATCGGCCCGATCGGGCCAGTCGGGGCAGACATCTCAGTCGGGTGGAGCTATCGTATCGCCCGGCGCCAGTCAGCATCAGACCGCCGGAACGTCTTCCGTCCAGCCGTCTTCCTCCCGGCAGCGGGCAGAAGGACCTTTCCAGGCTAACGCTGCCGCAGTCGCGGGCGAGCGTCCAACGATTCGGCGGGCCTATCCGCCTGCGCCGAAGGTGCCGGCAACCGCCGTGACTGCTCCGGGTTCTCAAGCCGCCGGTACGCCGACGAGCCTCGCTCGGCCGGCGGCACAAAAATCCGAGTCGAAGGGCTTCGACCTGTCGGAGCTGGCGCCGGAGAACGTGTACAAACGGTTGAAAGCAGCGGCCGGCCTTGGCCCCGACGAGACGATCGCCCGTCAGAACCTTCAGGAAGGCGAGGCCCTGTTCCGCCAGAAGAAATACGCCGAGGCCATTGCCAAGTTCAAGACGGCAGTGGCCCGCTGGCCCGACTCCACCATCGAAGAAGACGCCCTGTTCCTGCTGGCCGAGTGCTATTTCTTCACCGACAAATACCCGCGCGCCGAAGACACCTATGCCCAGTTGCTCAAAAAATACGACAACACCCGATATCTCGACACGGTCGTTGCCCGGCTGTTCGCCATCGGTCGTTATTGGGAGCAGTATTACCGCGAGCATCCGGAATGGGTGATCCAGCCGAACCTCTTCGACCGATCGCGGCCGTGGTTCGACACGTTCGGCAACGCCATCGCGGCCTACGAAAAGGTGCGGCTGCACGATCCGACCGGGCCACTGGCCGACGACGCGGTAATGGCAACGGCCAACGCATACTTCGTCAAGGGCGAGTACGAAAACGCGGCATATCACTACCGATTGCTCCGCAAGGAGTATCCCAACAGCGAATTCCAAGTTCCGGCGCACATTTTGGGTTTGCAAGCGGTGATGCGCGTATATCAGGGCGAGCACTACGACGGCGATCCGCTCCAGGAAGCCGAGGAAATCGCCCAGCAAGCGCTTACGCAGTTCGGCAGCCAGTTAGGCGAGGAAAAGGCCCGCATGCAGCAAGCGGCCGCAGCCATCAAGGAAATGAAGGCCCGGCGCGATTGGGCGATGGGACAATACTACGAGCAGAAGCGCTACTACGGCGCCGCCAGAACCTATTATCACAATTTGATCGACAATTACCCGGATACGCACCACGCGGCGATGGCGCGCCGGCGGTTGGAAGAAATCAGCGACAAACCCGACGTGCCGCCCAACCGCTTCAAATGGCTTACCAGTCTGTTCCCTGCGGATTATGAGTGACGCTTCTCCACCGATGGCCCACAACATAGTACATCGTCGGCTCGGTTGGGGGCCAGACGATCTGCCTAGCAAACCGCACTGGGCACGGTGCTGGCTTGCTGCCCTGCTGTTGGCGGCAATCTGTGCCGGATGCGCCGGCTATCGAGTAGGCAATCGCGACCTGTTCCCCCAAGATGTGCGCACTGTGTACGTGCCGATGTTCGAGTCGGCCAGTTTCCGCCGCAACCTGGGTGAGCGACTCACTGAGGCCGTGTGCAAAGAAATCGAAAAACGCACTCCGTACAAAGTCGTGGCCGACCCGGGCGCCGACAGCATCTTATCGGGTCGAATCACCCACGAGAACAAAAAGGTGCTCATCCGCAGCAAGACCGGCGATCCCCGCGAAACGCAGGTCAACCTGGTGGTTCACGTCAGTTGGACCGACCGGCAGGGCAATATCCTCCGCGAGGCCCAGGACATTCCCGTCCCCCCAGAACTGACCGAGGTCGGCGGCAGCGCTTCGCTTATCCCCGAGCTTGGCCATTCGGTGGCCACGGCGCAGCAACAAGCTATCCAGAAGCTGGCACAGCAGATCGTCGGCCTGATGGAAGCCCCCTGGTGAGGTTCGCCAGCCCCTGAGGTTCGGGCGTGGCAACGGCCACATTGTCCCCGAAGGGTCTATGGGGTGGCGTCTTGCCGCAGCGACCGGACGGAACGCGGTTCCAAAAAACCTTCGACCTCGACACCCTCGCAACCAACGCGCACCGTGACCGCTCCCACAGCGGCGGTGTGCAGAACGTCGGCCCCCTCGTGGCGGTAAGCGCTGGTAACCGGCGTAACATCCCAACGGTTCGACCCGCTTATCACCGCCCAGCGCGGATTGGCCCAGCGGGCAAGTTCGGGCGCGCGGCTTCGCCGGCTGCCGTGATGGGGAACTTGCAGCACATCGCAGCGTAGCGGTGGGCTTGAAAGAAGCTCATCCAATCCGGGCGGCTCCAAATCGCCGGTCAACAACACCCGGCGCCCGCCGTGCTCAATAGCCAACACCACGCTGTTGGCGTTGTCGGGGCCGGGCAACCCATCCGGCGGTGGATGCAAAACGTACACTCGGCTCTGGCCGCCTACAGCCAAACAGTCCACGGCCTGAAGTTCCCGAATCAGAACCCCGGCTTGCTCGATCGTCTCTCTCAGCACGCGCAAGGTGTAGCCCGCGTTGTCGAACATCCGCGGCGGCACATAAACCACGCCCACTGAGAAGCGGTCCATCAGCCCGGGCAAGGCGTTATAGTGGTCCAAATCGGGATGCGAGAGCACCACCGCGTGGATGTGTCTCAGCCCGCGCGACCACAGCGCCCCACTGATGATGTCGGTGGCCCGCTGCGGATCACCCATGCCGCCGGGGTCGTAGAGCAAGGTTTTTCCGGAGGGAAACTGCACCATCACCGCTGCCCCGTGGCCTACGGCCAAGAAGGTACACTCCAGTTGTCGCGGCGTGCGGTCCCAGAGCGATACGCCGAACCCAAACGTTACCCACAGTGCCAGCAGGCCGATGCGCCATCGCCCCAGGCGGCACAGGCGTGGCAGCGCGGCAATCGCGGCTATTCCGCCGTAGAACCCGGCTAGCCACCAATCAGGCGGACCCGGCACCCAGCAATGACTGCCCGGCAACGCAGCTGCCATCCGCACCATCGCCTCGCACATCCATAAGCTGAGGTTGCCCAGCATCGCCGGCAGCCAGGCCAGCGGCGGCAGAATCAAACCCAGCACCACAGCGGCCATTCCGCTGAACAAGGCCAACTGAGCTGGCACCCACACGAGCGGGTTGAGCACCAACGACACCGCCGGAAGCACGTGGAACCGGTTCATCACCAGCGGCAGCGTCACGGCCCACAGCACCGCGCTGGTGGCTGCCAGCCCTACGGCAAATCGGAGCAGCTTCCTCCAAAAGATTGCCCGCCAGGAAAGCCCTGTTTCGACCAACCGCTGTGCCCCTGGGCGAGGCTCCAGCCCGAGCAACCGCGGTCCGACCGCGATCAAAGTGGCCACGCACAGAAACGACAATTGAGCGCCGGTGCGGAACAGCTCGGCCGGGTTGAGAGCCAGGATCACCAGTCCCGCAGCCGACAGCGTGTTGAATCCTAGCGGCTGCCGACCGAGATACACCGCCCAACAGCTTATCACCAGCAGCACTGTTGCCCTCACCACCGGCGGTCGCGCATCGACCAGCAGGGCATATAATATCGTCAGCGTGACCACGGCCAGCACTGCCCACGAGCGGCGCACTGGCAGCCACAATGCGATGCACATGGCGACTCCGGTCAGTGTGCCCACGTGCAACCCGGAAATGGCCAGCAGATGAATTGTCCCGGTTTTCAGAAAGCGTTCGGCCAGGTCTGCATCGACCTCTTCGCGCAGGCCCAGCAGCAGGGCAGAGGCCAGTGCCGCCTGCTGCGGCTCGAAATACGTTTGGAACACTTGCTTAGCGCGATTGCGCAGAGCCGCCAGGGTTCGCCACAGGTTGAGCCATGAGCCGTGTTTAACCACGGTGATGGCCTGGGCAACATCTACCCGCAGCGTGGTCAACACCCCATCGCCGCGCAGGTGGCAGGCCACATCGAACTGTCCGGGATTCATCGCCGGCGGCGGGGTGCTGAGCTGCCCAAGAATCAGCAGCCGGTCGCCGGGCTTGACAGTAGTGGGTTGGCCCGACACATTCACCCGGCACCGCCCCGAAACAGCCCGCCACTGCTGGCCATCGCGGATCGCTATGGGGCGAACCAAAAGCTGGTAGCGCTCCATCGGGCTGAACACCCGCATCGGATTGTCCTTCGGCTGGGGTGCCGGTCGGGGCGCCGACAAAGCGACGGCCTTCACACATACCGCACGGGCATCACGGTCCGCAAACGCCCGGAGATCGTCGCTGGCCGTCATGTTCCAGCGGCAATGATGCCAAGCGCCTCCCACGGAAGCTGCCGCAATCAGTAGCGCGGCCGCCGAAGCTGCCATGCGCTTTTTGTGCCACAAGAAGAACCACAACAGCAATCCGCCGCCACACGCACACCACCAAACCGCAAGCGGAAGCGGACATAATCTGTCGCCGCCTATTCCAACGCAAACTGCAAGCAGTACGATGACCAACGGATGATACCCGGGCGTGGTGCACACTCGGGGCTGAGCAGATTCTGCCGGCGGTGGCGTACTTGCAGGCGACTGCATGAGGGCAATTGTATGCCAAGCCTAAACCTGCTCAATACCTTCCGGGTGCCACCGCTGGCTCGTCTAGCAAAACACCACGCAAAGACGTCGGTGCAGCACGCCGCCGCCAACCGCCCGCCCATGCCAACGGCAAGAGCGAGATACTGAGGCAGTCCGTCCCTACCACACCGGGCGAATGCGAACGCGCAGAATCAGATCGCTCATGCGGCCAACGCCTGTCGGATCGGGCAGCGCCCCGACCAAACGTAGTTTGTCGCCATCGCGTGTTCCTGGCGGAACGTAAACGCGCATTGTGCGGCGCGGGCCGCGGACGATTCCCCCACCTCCGCACGCTGGACAAAGACCGAAGATGGTGGCCCCTTGCCCCCGGCACCGCTGACAAGCACTGGGCAAAGAGAGCCAGAACTCGCAATTGCCGCCGCAGTAGGCTTCGGAAGGCTTCAGCCAAAGATCTACGTGCACAGCCGGCGAGGGGTCTTCAGGCGGTGCCACGCTGCGTTGCCAATCGCGCGGCGGAGTGCCGAACCAGCGTGCCAAAAGCTGCCACAATTCAGAAACGGCTTGCGGCTCGTCGGCGTCGATTACACTGGCTGCGGAGCGAGCACCCAGCGATTGCGCAGCTTTGGCGTCGAAAAACCTGGCCCGACCGCCTGCGGCCCGACGCCTCCGCGCCGCCTGAAGGGCATCGTACTGGCGGCGTTTTTCCGGATCGGCCAGCACGGCGTGGGCTTCGTTTATTTGCTTGAACACCGCTTCGGCGTTCGGGTCGCCCGGGCAGACGTCAGGATGGCAGCGTCGGGCAAGCGTGCGGAAGGCCGCCTCGATCTCTGATGGCGTAGCGGTGCGACTGACGCCCAGTATAGCGTAATAATCGGGCACGGGGCCGATGAACATCTTTGCCGACTCCCCATCTTCTTTCCCGCGCTATGCCGACACCCCCATTGTTATCTTACCGGAAAACGCTGGCCAGCGGAAATGCCCGCCGGCGTCGCTGCTGTGTAATTCGCTGACTCGCAATAGTGCATTCAGCCTGGAACTCGGCCAGCACGATTACCATTGGCGGCGCGCTTTGTTGCGGCTCAAGGCGGTTGGCATGTGATTATGACACTCGCCCGTGGCACGTGCCTCTGGCACGTGTGTATGGCACATGTCTGTGGCAGGTGCCTCCGGCACGTGCCCACGGCAGGTGCCTGTGGCAAGCGATCCTCCGCAAGCCCCCCCTGTGCGCAACAGAAAGGCCCTGTGCTCCAGCAAACAACAGGGCCTGATCAAGTACTTTAGCTATTGGCAACGGCTTGCCAGAACAGACGCGGTAGCATCCGCCCGCCGCCTGCCCAGTACGCTGCGCTGCCTGAGCCGTAAACTATATCGGTCTGTGCGGGACACGGGGTGGCCACGGTCGCACTACGGCAGGGCGGCAAACTCTTCGTCGGGCTTTTGGAACGGGAAGGTGGCGAACTCGCGGCTGCCGGCCTTGAGCACTTTGGTCATGGTGGCCACCTCCAGTTTGCCGTCACGGACCAATTCCACCCGAATGTCGTAGCGGTAGCTGTACCCCGGCTTCAACCCGTACGAAACGAACTGACGCCGGCTTCCGGTACTCTTGGTTTCCAGGCCGTTGATGTACACCTTGGCATCGAACGGGACAACCACCGTCAGCAGGCCGCTGTCGGCGGGCGTTGGCGCCCACGCGCCGCTGGGGCCTGGCATCCGCATGGGGTCTAGCCCCGGCAAGGGCGATGTTGGGGCACCACTGGGTGGCAGCAATCCACCAGCCGGTGGTAATGTTCCCCCAGCCGGCGGGCTAGGCTCTGTTTTTGGAGTTTCCACAGGCGTTTTTGGAGTTTGCACAGGCGGGGTGGGCTGCAAGAGCTTTTCCAGGTTATCGGTGGCTTCGGGAGTCGGTTGCGGAGTCGGCTGGGCCGGAGTAGGCTGCCCTGCCGGTTGCGGGGCAGCAGGAACCGATACGTCGCCAACGCAGCAATCATACCAGGCAGTGGTGGTCCAGCAGCAGTCGCCGTACCATCCGCCGTAACCGGCCCAGTACCAGCGATACGGGCCGAGGATCAAACGGCGGATCGGCCCCGGACGCCAGCCCAAATACCACGCCCCATAAGTACCATAATAGCACGGCGTATAGCAGGCGGTGTAATAAGTGGTGTAGTAAGTCCAGGCCACTGGGCGGTACCAACAGCACTGTGCGTCGGCCTGGGCAGCGCTAAGCATAAACGTGGCAACTAGCACAGCACCGACCAGCAACAGTTTGGATCGAAGCGACAACATGGCTCCATACCCCCTTTTTGTGTAGACACCATCTTGCACCATTCACACCGGTTAAGCATAACACGGCGGTTCTGAAATGCAAGAAGTTTGGCAAGAGTTTGCCGAATACAAAGACTTTATCGACTGCCAAAAAACCGCCGGACGCCTTCGGCCAGCAGTCGCCTCGAACCGATAGTGCCCACCGGCCTCTCGAAAAACTGCCTACTCTCGAAACAATGCTTCTCCATGGCCGGCCGCTGAACCAGGTGCCAATATGCGAAACCGCTGGCGAAGTCTGCACCGCAAGAAGCCGTTGGAATACGCGGCAATCTTCGCTAGGATATGATGACGCCGATTGTGCCGATTTTATCGTCTTGCGGCGCGGCTGTGTGCGCCAAAAGAAAACTCCCGCACGGATGCAATCCTCATGCGATTCCCCTACCGGCTGGCCTTCTCGCTGTCACGCTACCTGATAGCCTGCCGACGCGCGGGCCGACGACGCTTCCCGCTGGTGTTGATGCTCGAGCCGCTGCACGGGTGCAATCTGTGCTGCTCTGGTTGCGGCCGGGTGCGCGAGTACGCCGATACACGCCGCCTGGTGCTATCGGTCGAGCAATGTCTGCAAGCCGTGGATGACTGCGGCGCGCCGGTGGTCAGTATCTGCGGCGGAGAGCCGTTGATCTATCCCCATCTGCGCCAACTACTGGACGCACTGCTACGACGCGGCAAATACATCTACTTGTGTACCAACGGGCTGCTGTTGGAGCAGTCGGTCGGCGCTTTGCCCCACGACCACCGTTTGATGTTAAACGTCCATCTGGACGGCATGGAGCGCACGCACGATGCCATTGTCCAGCGCCGGGGGGTGTTCCGCGCCGCGGTTGCCGGCATTAGGGCCACCAAGCAAGCCGGCCTGCTGGTGTACACCAACACGACCATCTACCGGCAGACCGATATGCACGAAATCGTCGTCCTGCTGGCCTATTTAGAGCAGTTGGGCGTGGATGGGATGATGATTTCGCCAGCTTACGATTACCGCTCAGCGCAACAACTTGAAGACCACTCGCACGGCGGGATGTTTCTGTCCCGGGCCGAAATACACCACAAGTTTCGCCCCGTGCGCCGCATGCTGGAGAGCTTCAACTTAATGGCCTCGCCGCTGTATCTGGATTTTCTGTGCGGCATGTGCGAGTTGAGTTGTGCAGCCTGGGCCAATCCCACCTACAACATCCGCGGCTGGCGCAGCCCGTGCTATCAAATCGGCCAAACCCATTATCCGAGCTACCGGGAGTTCATGGAGGCGACCGACTTCGATCGGTTCGGTCCGGGCCGCGATCCGCGCTGTGCGAACTGCCTTACGCATTGCGGCTTCGAACCGGCGGCGATGCTGGCCACCAACGCCCGACCACGCCAGTTGCTGCGGATGCTCGCCTGGCAATTAGGTTGAGCATTCTCCCCGGCACAAACCGCCAGGACGTTTTGAATTGTTGCAGCACTCAATTGAATGGTTGCAGCACCAAATAGCAGCACCAAATATAAGCCTTTCTAGCGCGTGAGGACGACGGAAACACGGAACATCAATCCTACCGGGGCGTTGGACTGCCGGGGGGTTGGGTTATCGGCGCTCTTGACGCCCCGCTGTGTGAAAACGCCCTCCGGCTCAACCCGGCGGGTTAAGAGCTGAAAACACCCTCCGGCTCAACCCGGCGGATTAAGAGCTGTGCACAAGGCCAAGACGTTTGCTACGTATGGTTATTCTCACCATCCAGCGGCTTCGCACAGCGCGTCGATGTTCTCGGTCGGCGTGCCCGGTGCGGTGCCTCCGCCGCAGGATAAAATCAGTCGGCGGCGGTCGGAAACTCCTTCCATCGCTGCCCGGACGCTGCGGCGCACATCTTCCGGCGTGCCTTTGGCCAGCACATCACGCGGTGGGATGTTGCCGACTAGGACCACCTCCGGGCCAGCGGCTTTGCGCATTTCGTCCAGCGTGTGTTGGAAGCTGAAGTTGAAGCAGTTGAATCCTATGTCGCGCAACCAGCGGGCCGTTGTCAGACCGTGGCAATCGTTGTGGAAGAGCTTGACCCTTACCGGCAAACATTGGGCTATGCGTTGCAAGTAAGGGAAGGCGAACTGGCGAAAGTCGCTCGGCCCCAAAAAGCCCACCAGGTCGTCCAAGATCAGCATCCCGTCGATCGTGTCGAAGCATTCAGCCTGATATTGCAGCCAATCGACGATGAAATCGGTAACGACTTGCAACAGCGCGTGGATGTCCTGGGGATTGGTTTTCACCCCTAGCAAGGTCTCGGTGTGCCCGAGCAAATACGTGGCGATGTTCATCGGCCCGCGAGAGGTGGCGAAGCGGATGCAGTGACCTGCGGCTTCGATCTTCGCCCGGCAACGCCGCAGCCGCTTGATGACCATCGGGCACAGGCCATCGGTGCGACAGTTGGGTTTTTGCAAGCGCGAGATCTCGTGGTAGTCGTAGATTGCGCGGGCAGCGAAGGGGAAGTCGTTCTCGGGCCAGATGCAGCGGCCGCCGAACGCCGCCGGTTCGGTACACATGCCGAACTCGGCCCAGAAGCCGGGCAGGAAGATCACGTGCGGAAAGCGGTTTGCAGCGCGGAGATTTACATCCAACCACAGTTGCTCGTCGGTCAGATAATCGAGGATGGAAACCCCTGCCCATCCAGGCAGCCAGGGACAATCCACGATCAGCCCGACCGGCAACGGCTCGTGTAATCGGCCGTCCAACACATCCAGCAGCAATTGCCATTGCGAATCGGTCATTTTCCACTACACCGAAAGCGAAAACGGGCTGGTCATGCGCGAATGCAACTCGCCATCCAGTGCATCCAGCGGCTCGATAGCGGCGGTCAGCAAATTGGGTCTATGGGCAAGGCGTGGCTGCGGATAAACTCTTCCGCTTCTTGACGGGTGAAGACGCTTTCGGTGGCGCTGACGGCGCGCACGCAACTGGCTCCCAGGGCACTACCCCACCGCAGGCATCCCGATTCGTCTTCGCCCCAGAGCAATCCGGCGATGTAACCGGCGTCGAAGGCGTCGCCAGCGCCTGTGCCGCCGACGAACTCGGTGGGGTAGGTGCCGGCGCGCAACCGCACCGAGTCGCCTACCAGCACGCAGCCGTTTTCGCCGCGCGTAATGACGACTGTCCGCGCACCGGCAGCGCGGAACGCTTCGGCCTGTTCCAGCACGTTGCTGCGCCCAGTGATCACCCGGGCTTCATCTTCGTTGGGCAGGAACACGTCGGTTTCCGGCAAAATCAACCGCAGAGCGTCCATCGATCTGGGATTGCCGATATACACCACGTCGAGCACCGTCTTGGCGCCTCCGGCCCGAGCAGCACGGAATAACTCGACCAGGGCTTCGGTCTCCAGACCCGGCAGCATCAAATACCCGCCAATGTAAAACACCTTCGCTTCCCGTACCCATGTTTCCGGGATATGCTCTACGCTCATCCGCGTGTTTGCGCCCAACGAGCTGATGAAGCGGCGGTCCTGGCCGCGAACATTGATAACCATAGTGCTGGCGGTGTTGTAGCCCGGCAAGCGGTGAATGCCGTCGGTCTGCACGTCGCCGCGGCGCAGTGTATCGACCACGAACTGCCCAAAGCCGTCGTCGCCCACGCAACCGGCCACGCCCACCTTGACGCCCAGCTTGGCCAAGTCCAACGCGGTGTTGGCGGCGCAGCCGCCCAGGTTGAGCGATATTCGCTCGGAGACCACCAGCTCGCCTTCTTGCGGCAGGCGCTCGATAGGCGTGCAAACGATGTCGGCAAACAGTATCCCGGCGCAAAGACAGTCGATGTTCACTGGCTGCTCTCCCACCGTCGGTACAGCATGACGACCTAGTGCGACATTTTCTTATCGCGATGGCCGCTGATGCAATTTCTCATTGCGGTGGCTGCTGGTGCAATCGCCAACCGGCGGAGTGGCGGGCCCGGCTGTCGCCCGGCAGCAAAAGCACATCCGCGGCACAGCGCAGCGGGCATGTCGCCCGGCGGACCATCCACCTGAATACCACCCCTCAATACCACCGACCGACCAAATTCGGTCGGCGTGCCCTAGCGTGCCGCCGCTTATGGCACGCTATTGTGCCCTAGTACATTGCCATTGTGCAAGGGTGGCAGCGGCGCCGTCCCCCGCCGTCGTGCTCGGCCGTCCCGGCCTGCCACGCAACCGGCTGGCCGGTGGCCCCGTTCCGCTGGGCTTTCCCGGCTGGAACGCAACCCCCGGCTGGAACGCAACCTGTACGCCCCCGAGCAAAACCACTTGTCAGGGAGGCAGCGCACTACCACCGACGAGCAAGAGAGCCAGTTGCGCATCACTGCGAGTGGCTTGGGCTGCGCCGCATAACCGGCAACTATTTGCCCCGGTCGATCAGCCGCTGTTGGATGATGGCGAATACTTCTCGGGCCACGTCGGTTTTGGGCCCGGCGAAACTGCCCAGCACAGCGCCGCCGGGGGCCAATACTTCCAGGCTGGTTTCGGGCGAGTTCATGGCCGCAGGACCATTGACCACGATCAGATCGCAGTTCTTTTGCTCCATTTTCTGTAGGGCGCGGATGCGTGGGTCTTCGGTTTCCAGTGCGAAGGCCACGATCCACTGCTGTTGCCTGGTGGCGGCTAGCACGGCGACCACATCGGGCGTTTCCACGAACTCCACCCGCAGCGGCTTGCCCGTCTTGCGAATCTTCTGCGAGGCGATGACCACCGGGCGGTAATCGCAGGGGGCAGCTACGGCGATCAGCCCGTCGCACCCGCCGAACACGCGCAGCGACTGGGCGAGCATTTCCTCGGTGGACACCACCGGCACGACTTCGGCCGCCGCTGGATATTCGATGCTCACCGGCCCGCTGACGATCACCACTTCATGCCCCCACTGAAGCGCGGCAGAGGCCAGCGCCGCTCCCATCCGGCCGCTGGAAGCATTGCTGAGGAAGCGTACCGGGTCGAGATACTGTCGGGTGGGGCCGGAGGTGATGAGGATTCGGGCCACGTGCGTACTCCGTCGGCTGTGCTATATTTTATGGCCTGCGGCCACGCAGCGGTGTTGCCAAGTACACAGTGGCTTCCACCACAGCGGCGATCGATTCCACCCCAGTGGCGCTCTGAGAACCAGCCCGTTCGCAAACCGCCGCGGCGACACAGAGGCCCCGATTCCCGAGACGATGTACACGCGCTCAAACCAACGCGCTTGCCAAGGGTCGGCGCCCGGCTAAGCGGTGGACTTGAGCCTTTCCAGGTGACTAGCGATTTCCTGGAAGATTTTCTCGGGTTCGGCCATGCGGCCAGGGCCGCGCATCCCGCAACTAAGGTAACCCTCCTCAGGTTCTATGATCACGAAGCCGTCGGCCCGAAGTTGAGCCACGTTACGCTGCACGGCGGCTTTTTGCCACATGACGGTATTCATGGCCGGGGCGATGAGAATCGGGCCGGAAAACGACAATAGCAGCGTGCTCAGCAGGTCGTCGGCCAGTCCCCAGGCAGCTTTGGCAAGCAGGTTGGCGGTGGCTGGGGCGACGCACAGCAGCTCGGCCGCGGCAGCCAGTTCGATATGCGGATGGGCGCCGCGGCCGAAAAGAGCCGTAGCTACCGGGCGGCCAGTCAGAGCTTGAAAAGTCTTCGGACCGACAAGGTGGCGCGCAGCCCGAGTCATCACCACGTTTACACCTGCCCCGGCCTGCACCAACCGGCTGACAAGTGCTGCGGTCTTGTATGCGGCGATACCGCCGCTGACGCCGATCAGTACTTCCCGGCCCCTCATGTTGCACTTCTACTGCCTAGAGCGTATGGAAATCCAGTGGCGGGGCCGACGGCTGCGCCCCAGGCGCGACTTGCACTTTGCCCTCCATGTCCAGGTAGATCTTGTCCTGCATGATTTCCTCGATGACGATGCGCATCTTGTCCTCGGTGTTCAAGTCCACCAACGGACGCGCACCGGCGATCAGTTGCGCCATGCGCTTCTGGATAAGAGACGATAGCCTGAAACGTCCGCCGACTTTGTTGATGATCTCGTCCTCGCGGAGTTGCTCGTACATACTAACCTTGCTCCCGTATTACCAACCAACTTCAGTACCCTTCCGCTGCTGCGCTGGGCGATTTTCTCGGGCGTGCCAGCGGCGATACGAACCATCTGTTCCACTGGCAAGCGCGCCCCAGCAGCGATCCATAGCGAGCAGCGATCAACACTCACCCACGACCCGTTGATCGCCCCATGTAAACCCTCCCTGGGTGATCCCAGGGAATCACAGCCTGGAAGAACACCCCTTTGCTATCACTATACCAATAGTAGCGGAGACAGTTTAACCTTTCGATGGTTCTGTGTTGTTATGGCTGCTTATTCTCCTTTTCCAGGATATAGCAAATCTCGTCAACTGCCCGCTGTAGATCGTCGTTGACCACCTGATAACGGTATCGGGGGGCGAAACTCATTTCGTATTCGGCTCGGGCCAGCCGCTTGCGGATGGCATCCTCGCTTTCGGTGCCCCGATTGCGCAAACGCTGTTCGAGCACCGCGAGCGTCGAAGGACGTATGAAGATGCTTATGGCGTCGGGATGATGTTCCATTACCTTCATCGCGCCTTGGACGTCGATCTCCAGCACTACCCATTTGCCCTCGGCCAGGCCGTGCTCCACTTCGCTGTGCAGCGTTCCGTACCAGTGTCCGCCGCCAAAGACCTCGAAGCACTCTAGAAAATCGCCCTGGTGGCGGCGCCGGTGGAACTCCTCTGGGGTTAGGAAATAGTAGTCTATTCCATCAGTTTCTCCCGGCCGCGGTAGCCGCGTGGTGGCCGACACGCTGGCCTTCAGCGGCAAGCGCGAGCGGCGGAAAACTTCGCGCATCACCGTGGTCTTGCCTGCTCCCGACGGCCCCGAAACTACCACCAGCCGTCCCGCATTACCGCCTGACATCGATGCCCTACCACCACGCCTTGCGACCACCTGCCACAGCCACGAACGACTTCGACTGCCACGGTGCGTCACGCTTGGGACGCACTGGGCTACCTACTCCACGTTCTGCACCATTTCCCTCATGCGCTCCACCGCGGCTTTGACTTCGATTACTTGGCGGATTATTTCCATGTCGGGCGATTTCGAGCCGATGGTATTGGCCTCGCGATACATTTCCTGCAAAAGGAACTCCAGTTTTCTACCCGGGCTTTGCTCGCCTTCGAGCGTGGACTGGAACTGCTCCAAGTGACTTTGCAGCCGCACGATCTCTTCGGCGATGTCGCTTCGCTCGGCGATAATGCTCACCTCTTTGACCAAATCTGCCGGATCAAGCTCGGCCTGTAAATCGGCGAGCACTTTTCTTACGCGCTCTTCCAGTCGGAGGCGGTAAGCATCGGCCACCTCCGGCGCGCGGCGCGAAATCGCTTCCACCGCTGCCGCCACCAGCCGACAGTTGTGCCGCAGGTCGGCCTCCATCGCCCGGCCTTCTGCCCGACGCATCTGCTCCAGCTTCTCCAAGGCCGCTTTCACAGCCGGCTGAACCACCGACCACAGCGGTTCCACTTCCAACAGCGCTTGGGCAGCCTGGCCAATGACGCCCGGCAAGGCCAACAGGGCGTGCAAAGGCACGCCGTCGGGAAGCCCCCACTGACTGCGCAGCGATTCCAGTTGCGTCCAATACTGGCGCAGCACGGGGACATTGATGGCGAAATCCTCGGGCGTAGGCAACCGCTGGATGTCGACGGTGGCCAGCACCGTCCCGCGTCGAACTGCTTGCCGGATAAGACTTTCGACCCGGGGCTCGAGCGCCGAGTACCCTTCGCTTACCCGAACCGTCAGTTTGAAGTAGCGGCTGTTAATGGTGCGGACTTCAACCGCCACGGCTGTGCCGCCGTCGTGCAAGTGCGACGCGCCGTAGCCGGTCATACTCAATAGCAAGGCGTTCTTCTCCCATACCACCCACGAACCGACAGCCGCACGGCGGTTTGCCTGCCAGGGCCGAGAACCTCCGCCACCTGTCCGCCGCAAGGCTTCGGATGGCTTTTATTCCGCCGGGGTTCGGAGGGCTTTTAAGGAGCTTCTTGGCCCGACTGGCCGTCGGTATCTGCGCTGCCTGAAATCGGCGCGCTCGGTTCGTCAGTTCCGAGGTACTGGGCGGGCTTCATGAACTTTAGCGCGCACATGCACAGCACGATCCAGAAGAAAGCTACGCCGATGGTGACACGTGTAAAAACATCACCGGCTTTTGCGCCGAAAGCACTTTGTCCGCCCATGCCTCCCAGCGCCCCAATAAGTCCCCCCCCTTTGCCTCGCTGGATCAGCACCAACACAATCAAAATTATGGCCGTAACCAGCAAGGACACCATGAAAAGGTAATATAGCCACGACATATTCGAGTACTCCGTGCTGGGAGCGACCTGCCATTGGCGGCTGCGCCCATTCAAGCCGAGCAATAATTTGTATTCCTGGTGTCCCCGTTATCCTTGTTTGTGGTTGTTTATGGTCTGCGCCTTGCAGGATGCGGTGGGGACGGCACCGCCAAGTCTTGTAGCTTTGGTCTTAAAACTTTGCCCCTGCTACGATTCCCATGAATTGATCGGCTTTGAGGCTTGCACCGCCGACCAGTGCTCCGTCGATGTCGGGCTGTTGCAGCAGTTCGGCAGCGTTTTCCGGCTTGACGCTGCCGCCGTATTGTATGCGAACCGCCTCGGCAAGCTGGTGATTATAACGTTCGGCCAGCAATTTGCGAAGTTCTCCATGAACCTCCTGTGCCTGCTGAGGCGTGGCCACTTTGCCGGTGCCGATCGCCCAGACCGGTTCGTAGGCGATCACCACCTTTTGCATCTGCTCAGCCGAAAGGCCTGCCAGCGAGCCCTCGAATTGCTCGCGGATGACCGCCAGCGTGCGGCCGGCTTCGCGTTCCTCTAAAGTCTCGCCGACGCATACTATCGGACTCAACCCGGCCGCTAAGGCCGCGTGGACTTTCTTGTTGATCTGTTGGTCAGTCTCGCCCAGGATGTGACGACGCTCGCTATGGCCGAGTATTACGTACTTGCAACCCAGATCGCAAAGCATCGATGCCGACACCTCGCCCGTGTACGCCCCGTTAGGCTGGTGATACATATTCTGGGCGCCCAAAGCAACCGCAGAACCGGCCACCACCTTGCCTACGCAATCCAGGTAAACAAACGGGGGGCAAACGGCCAGCTCTACACCGCTGACCGATGCCGCCTGCTCGACGACGGCTTTGGCCAGCGCAACGGCCGCTGCCCGGTCCAGATTCATCTTCCAATTGCCGGCGATAAGTTGTACTCGCGCCATAAGTCCTCTCGAATGAATATGTTACAACATCGATTGGTCAAACGGGCCTGGGCGATCGCTACCGTTGCTCAGTGCTGCTGCAACACGAAGCCTGGCGGCAGGCTTGGCGCTGCCGGTGAATATCTGTGCGAAGCTTTGTGCCGACAGTGCATGCGGCCGCGCATAGCACCCAGCGCGTTCCGCTCAAGCATCGCTCAATCGCACGAAAACGCTATAAACAAGCATTCTACCATAGCGTTCATTTGGCGTCACCTGGTAACCCCCTTTGCCTCCCTCGCCTGCTTTCACCTGCAACGCAACCGGCTCGCCCAGCGCGTACAACGCCACAACGCCTATGGCTCGGCCTATGGCTCGCAAACCGCATATCGGTACATCTGTCCGGCAAACTAGGGTAACTGGGAAATCTAGATACAATGCGATGGGCCAATTTCGACACTCGATCGTTTGGGTCAAACGTGGTCGCGAAATCGATTCTCTTCCATGAGTTTAGAACGCAAATTGTTATGTGCAATAACGTTAGAAATGTCGAACAACTTTCGGTCGATACCGGAACCAGACAATCCCGCCGGTGTTTAATGGCATAGAAACCGACCGTCCGATAGCATTGCGCCTTGGAGCATAAAGCTGTTTGGACACGTGGCGGTCGTTTGAGGCCGATAACTATCTGTGCAACAAAGGCCAAGACCCCTTGAACCGGCCATCGTCCCGCCTCTCCCCCCGCCAGGTCATGGGACATTGGTCGACAAGGGGTCTTTGGTTTTTGTACGCCAGCAGTGAAGTGTTAGCAGTGAACTTCCGCTTGGCTGTGCTTCGTTACGGTGGGCAAAAAAGTGTTCGCTTTGCTGCCGGGTCGTTGAGCCGCGGACGCTCCCCCTGGCCGCGGTACCCTAATGCGTAACGCATGCATCCGTGGTAGCTTAGGTTCTGCTTCCACCCACGACAAGCCCCCCGAAACACCTATTGCAACGACGCTATAAACTCGTCCACAGTCATCGTACCACCGAGCAACGGGAACAGCTCCCGTTCGGCATACTCCTGATTGGCGCGGCTGGTAGCCGCGGTGGCATCGCGGATAACCACGACGCGGTATCCCAGATCGTATGCGCTGCGAGCGGTGGCTTCCACGCAAACGTTGGTCAGAAAGCCAGCCAGTGCCACGTTTCTTATTTCACGTTGCTGGAGCAGGTGCTTTAGCTGGGTGTTGGTAAAGCCGCTCAAAGCATGTTTACCGGTCAGGACTGGCTCGCCCCGGGCAGGCTTCAGCTCGTCGATCAATTCGGTTCCCCACGTTCCCGGCTGAAATGCGCCGATCTTACCCAACTCTGGCAGCAACCCGCACACGCCTTCCTTTTCGATCCAGTTGCGGTCGTACACGAACGGGCAGTGGATGACAAAGCATCCCTTCTGCCGGGCCTTTTCGACCAGCCGCACAGCGTTGGCGATCGTGTTTTGCCGGGCCAGCTCGTCTTTGACCTTGTCGTACAACTTTCCGCCTGGCTTGCAGAACTCGTTCTGAAACTCGATCAACACGACGGCTGTTTGGGTGGCTTTCATAAGGTTACCCCAAGGAAGCTTGATAGGCCGAAGACTGTCGTACGGGGCCGACTGCCCGACTCAGCCGGCCCGATGCCGCTTTGGCGCGATCATTCCCGCAGGCGACAAGCCGGCGGCCGGCGGCGCCAGACGTAAGGCGCCGAACCTTTTACCCGCGCACGCGCTAACAACTACCAAATTGTATCACTTCCATGTCCCTGCAACACGCACCTACTGCAACACGCACCTACTGCAACACACTACTGGGCCAACACGCACTTCTGCCAACATGCACTCCTTGTAACACACGCTCCTGCCAACACGCATGCGCCAGCCCGCCCCACCGGAAACACTGCTGCTAGAAACTTCCCGCGTATAAACGCCCGTTCTATACCACTTTTAGGTGGTGCGCAATGGACATCGCCCGTTGCCAATGGGCCGTGCCGCGATCATGCTAAAGTTTTCTAAAGGTGCTGATGGGAGAACATGTCGTGCAACGGATCATGCTCAAGAGCAAGATACATCGGGCCACGCTGACTGGCACCGAGTTGAATTACGAGGGGAGCATCGCCATCGACGGCGATCTGCTGCGCGAAGCCGATCTGCTGCCCGGCGAACAAGTCCACGTACTGAATCTCAACAACGGCAAACGGCTGGTTACCTACGTGATCGAGGCACCAGCGGGTTCGGGCACGGTGATGCTCAACGGACCGGCGGCGCGGCTGGGATCGGTTGGCGACCAGGTGATTATCCTCGGCTTCATGGTGGTATCGGAGGACAAAGCGCGGACAATCCGCGCCAGGACCGTGTACGTGGACGCGCGGAATCGACCCTGCCCACCGCCAAGCGAAAGATAATGCTCTGCCGGTCCGCAAGCGGCACTGAACTCTGCGGGCATGGCCGCAAGCACAGCCCCAAGTTACCTGGCGCACACGACGCGGAATCCGACGTCGCCTTGTCCGGCTTCTTCCGGGCGGAAATCGCGCGCTGCCGAGCGGCACTGGAAGGCTTCAGAGGCATATCCGCCGCCGCGGACTACCCGAGCTGTCGGCGAAGGCGAACCGGTTGTCGGTCCACGCGGATCTACCGCAGGCGAGTGCCGGTAATACTCGTGGCCGAACAGGTCGGCGCACCATTCGGGCAGGTTGCCGTGCATGTCGTACAGTCCCCAGGGATTAGGGCGTTTTGTTCCGACCGCCTGTGCGCGGCCAGACGAATTGGCGGCGTACCAAGCGAATTCCGATAGCGCCGCCTCGCCATCGCCAAACGAGAAGCGGCTGCCACTGCCGGCGCGGCAGGCGTACTCCCATTCGGCCTCGGTGGGCAAGCGATACACCAAACCGCGTTGTTTTTCGGCCGGCAAATTGCTTAATTGCTGGCAGAACCCCTGCGCCTGGCTGAAGCTGGCGCTAATCGGCAGCCGTGCGGCTGGCGAAGCGCGAAAGCGGGCCTTCAGCTCGTCGGAAGTCACCGGCTCGTGGCTTGTCGGCCCTTCGAGCTTCAGCTCCAAGAACTCGATGAACTGGCCCTGGGTGACCTCGTACATGCCGATGTAGAACGGCTTGCTGATTCGTACCCGGTGTTGCGGCCCTTCGCTAGTGATGTTGCGGAGGTAAGCAGGATTGGCGTTTCGGGCGGCGGCCTCTTTGAGCAGGGCATCGATTTCGGCTTGCGAGCTGCCCATGTCGAACTCGCCGGCCGAGATGAGCACCAGTTTCATTCCCAGCGAGTTCTCGATGACCCGTGGTACGCGGCTGTTGCGGGGCAGGGGTCGCTCCAGCCGTGCCACGTCGGCCATGCGTTTGTCGAGCCGCAACTGATCGAGCGTGCTCAGACCGCGGACAGCACTCAGATGCAGCGGTTGCACCGGCTCGTACCAAGTAGCCGCGTGTAGCCGCAACGAGTCGGCCTCTTTGTGGTCCTTTCGCTGCTGGGCCAGGTCCCACCAAGCGTCGGCCAGTTTGAGTTGTTCGGCCGGTTCGACCGGCGGAGAGTTGATCTCCTGTTCAGCCAGCTTACGCAACGCTTGGTCGCCGCAGCGTGCCAGATACGGCAATCCTTGTTCCCAATCGCACAGCTTCAGAGCGTACCAAACTCCGACGGTCAGGTTGGCATCTGGGTCATCCGGCTTTTCGCGCAGCACCTCTAAAGCTGGCCGCACTTGCTGTTGCCACCACGCTTGCAGTTTGGGTATCTCCTCGATCCGATCGCGCACCAGCTTGCGGAACGGCTTTCCCTGGGCGCGTTGACATACGTTGTTGGCAGCAGCAGCGGCTTCCGCAGCCGCGTCGAAGCGGGCCTGAGAAAGCGCGGAGTCTATCACCGACTCGGCAAACTCTACAAACTGCTTGATCTTGGCAGAATCGTTGGCCGCCGGCGCCACAGCCGCAAGAATCTGCTGCTTTGCCGGCAGCGGGTCGAAATCGAACCGCGCCGCAAGCTCATCTGCCGCCCGCGCGGCCAGCGTCACCTCTCCGGCATCGGCGGCCGCCTCCATCGACTTTTTCAAAAGCACGAACTGCTCCGCAGGACTATCTACGATCCCCATGCCCAGCCCAAACAGCTCGTACGCTAGCCGCCTTTTTTCACCCGGCTGCGCAGCGGAAGGAATCGTCACCGTAGCCGAAAGTTTTTCTTCCGCTTGGGCGATTTCCACCGAGCTGGGAATCGCCCGGCGTAAAACCGGCTGAGGCGTTGCCGGCTCCGCGGGTTCGGAAGGCTGGCTGGGTGTCATCTGTGTTTGGTCTGCGGATTTATTTGCCTGATCGGTCAAGCCGTTAGGCTGGCTGCCGGGACCGCCCGCGACATACTCCAGCGGACGCCACACCGGACGGATACGCACCTCCTGACCGGCAGCAACGGTCAGCTCCAGTTCAAACGGCTCGTGTCCTTGCCGAAACAGCTTTACACGATGCTTGCCTGGCTCGACGGTCAACGTTATCGCCTCCGCACCGGAGTCGGCGGGAATATCGTGCGTCTGCCCGTCGATTTCCACGCGCGGTGTCTGTCGCTCGTGCTGGGGCCACTCCAATACCAGTTGCGGACGGCGTTGCCAACGCGGTGCTACAGTGCGTGTTTCGCCCCCGTTGATCGTAAGTTGCTGGACATCTGGCAGATAACCCTCGCGGGCAGCAACTATGCGATGCTCGCCCGGCTGACATTGGTACGTGATGGGGCCGGCAGGGGGAACCACCACTGGTTTTCCACCGACAGTGAGCTTTACATCTTTGCGCTCCGCCTCGGGAATATCGAACACCAAGGTAGCGGCTGCCTGCGAGGACTGTTCTTCCGGCGCCGGGCCGGCCGTGGGGCTTGTCACCGCCAGCACCACTGCCAAAAGGGCCACTGCTGCCGCCCCACATCCGGCCACTGCAAAGATCAGTTTCAACTGCCGCCGGTAAAACGTCCCGGATCGCGGTTTACCGCCGCTGGTGGACGGCTTCCGGTCCGCGGCGGCAAACTCGGCAAGTTCCCCAGACGGCCGTTCTGGGCCAGCCGCAACCGGCTGGTCGGACTGCGATTCTGCTTCGCTGACGCGCTGGACTGGGGCTGTAGCGCGTTTCGGGGGTGCGGGCTTGGGCGCTTGGGCGGCGAGCTGGCGGCGCAGTTGTTCGTCGTACTGGGCCTTTTTTTCCGGGTTCAGTAGGCACAGCTTGGCACTGGTCACCTCGTTGAGCAGTTTCTGCGACAGCCGCCAGTGCTTGCCTGTCTGGAAAGTACGCAAGTGCTTGGAGCGCTGGTCGGCAGCGTGGGTGATCACGTCCGGGTTGGACTCGAACCGCGGCACGCCCAGCAGACGGTAATAGTCTGGCGGCTGTTCTTCAGGCGGAATTGCCAACCAAGTGTAATAAGGATCGAAGTTTTCCGGCATGATCGTCTTTCGAGCAATACAGGCGAGCAAACCACGGTAAGCCGTGTCCAGAACAGCCACGGCCAGCGTCACAGCCGCTGGAGGCGGCTCGGCTTAGCTTGCGCCCGATGTTTCCGGCCTAGCCGCCGTTTTTCCCAAAGGCAGAAAACGCCTGCTGCCTCGAAACACTCGCCCGGGAGCGAACACTATTTGCCCAACATCTCCCGAAAACTGGTAAACAGATATTGGCTATCGTGCGGTCCGGGCGAGGCCTCCGGGTGATACTGCACCGAGAAGGCCGGCTGTCGGCGATGACGCAACCCCTCTATCGTGCCATCGTTAAGGTTGATATGAGTGATTTCCAGCTCTCGGGGCAACCCCTCCTCGGCCACGGCAAATCCGTGGTTCTGACAGGTTATCTCTACCCGGCCGGTCAGCCGATTAAGTACCGGTTGGTTCGCGCCGCGGTGGCCGAACTTCAGCTTGTACGTCTTCGCCCCGCAAGCCAACGCCAAAAGCTGATGCCCCAAACAGATGCCGAATATCGGCTTTTTGCCCAGCAGTTCAAAAATAGTCTTGTGGGCGTAAACCAGCGGAGCCGGATCGCCTGGGCCATTGGACAGCAGCACGCCGTCGGGGCGGTGGGCCAGCACCTCTTCTGCCGTGGCAGTGCCTGGCAACACCGTTACCCGACACCCTACACTACGCAACTGCCTGGCGATATTCCACTTCATGCCGTAGTCCAGGGCGACCACATGCGGAGCGTCTGGCGGAAGCTCGGCGGCTATGGCGCCATCCAAGCGCACCAAAGAGTGAACCGGTTGGTCCCAACGCGATTCGTGCTTTGGGGCCACTTCGCGGGCCAAATCGCGGCCGATCAGACCAGGCGAGGCCCGGGCCTTGGCTACCAGACTCTCGTCGTTCAAATCGTTTGTGGAAAGCACGCCCCGCAGCGCACCGTGGATTCTTATCCGGCGGACAAGCGCGCGGGTATCGATGCCTTGCATGGCCACAACGCCGTGGCGCAGCAAATAGCTGTGCAGGTGGCCCTCGGCCCGATAGTTGCTCACCCGGCGACTAAGTTCCCGCACTATAAAACCCGAAAGTTGCGGCCGTAAACTCTCCACATCTTCGGCATTCACTCCGTAGTTGCCAATTTGCGGCGCCGTCATGGCGACGATCTGCCCGCGGTAGCTCGGATCGGTCAAGATTTCCTGATAACCGCTCATCGACGTATTGAAGCACACCTCGCCGACGACTTCCCCCGGCGCGCCGAACGAGATGCCGGTCATGACCGTCCCATCTTCCAAGGCAAGCTTTGCAGGTTGCGTTGAGTTCATCAGTACAAATCTCGGGCAGCAGGGCACACAGTACCACTGCAAACCCGGCCGCTCTAAAGTTGCATTGTAATCCAGCCCGATAGCTCTTGTAACGGCTGTGGGTCTTCCGACGCAACAGGGCGATTTTTCCGGTTGCGTTCGGACAGCCTAAACCGAGGGCCCCTGTACCGGCGAGCAGGGGCCTGTTTTTTTGCGCCTTCGCAGTTTGCCTAGTCATTAACACGGCACCTGGCTTGTCGCGGCGCCGCGGCCCGGTCGGCCGATTCGTGTCGGCGGCTGACTGCGACAGTCATCCGGCATCAAACCCGCCGCAAGTCCGCATTTGACAGCGCGGCGGCCTTTTCATTATACCGCCGCTTCGTAGCAAACCACAGAACGCCCTAGCACGACGAATAAATAAGGCTCATATCACACCAGCTTTACTGTTACTCCACGCCCAGGAAAGCGGCCGGTTAAACCTTTGTTGGGCCTTGTTCGGTGTTACAGCCTATTGCAGATTTCCCAGTTGAGTGCCATTGCCGGCTTGTCCGATTCTGCCGTAATCACGTGGGTGTAGCTTACCCCGGGCGACTGAGAAACACGATTGGGCAAGCCAGCCGTCTCATCCCGATTTAGACGCACGGCTGGGCAAACCAGCCCCGCCACCGTAATTGATATACATAGCTGGTATTGATATACATGGCCGGGCAATTCAGCCGTGCATGCTGGCTGGCCCGGCAAAACGAATTGTTCTGGCATTGCCAAATACATTTCGGCACTCTGACGCAACTGCTGGGAGCGTGCCAAGCTTCTCAACCCTCACGAGCACCGGCCGAGTCGCACAGACGGCGGCTTCAAGTTTTCCGGCGGTTGTGGTAATCTGGGGATTTGTTACAGCCAAGGCGGAGGCCCGCTGTGGCAAAGCGTTCACGGCACAACGTTGGGCAGGGGCTCGTGGCGGCGTTGGTCGGTAGGGGCTCGCCGCAAGTCGCGGTCATGGAATACGTTCTGGCAAACACAAACCGTAGCTCACCGTCCCACGCAAAACCGAGGCGGTCAGAAGTGCCGCCCGGCAGGTCGCTGTGCGAATACTGCACGGCTAAGTGTTGCCGCTACTTCGCGGTGCAGATCGAAACCCCCACCACTTGGCAGGAGTTCGATTACATCCGCTGGTTCCTAATGCACTACGGGGCTGCGGTCTTCACTGAACAGGGGGGGTGGTACCTGTTGGTTCATTCTCCCTGCAAACATCTCAGGGATGATAACCGGTGTGGCATTTATGAGCGCCGCCCCAATATTTGCCGTCAATACGCCACCGACAACTGCGAGTATCCGGACGACTGGGTTTACGAGCAGTATTGGGAGACGGCCGAACAGATCGAAGAATACGCTGAAGCGGTGCTTGGGCCGCGCGACGCGGCGAGCTTTCGCACACCGAAGCCCACAGCGACTGTAGTCGCAGCCCGGTAGCTGATCCTCGACTAGCAGCCGCTGCGCCCCACACCGCGCCAGTAAGCGTTGAGTCGAGCTACGTGCGACTAGCTGAGCTTTTCGGAAGTGTGTTGGCGTTTTTTGTCGCGTGCTCCCGTTTTTTGCCGCCGTCTTTGGACGTGTGCCGTTTTACAGGCCCCAACAACTTACAGGCCCCAACAACACGAGGCTCTAACAAAACGACCTTTCCTGATGCTCTATGCCCAGGACAGCGGCTAGGTGAAACTCTTTGGGTTTTGGTTAGTGTCAGGCCCTGCTACAGGTTTCTCAATTGGTAAGACAGTGGGCTTGTCCGACAATGCTTTTATGACTTGAATTGCAGTTCACCAGCGGCCACTTATATGCCCGGCTGGGCAGGCCAGCCATGCCACACTGCCGCCCAAGCGGTAGTCTAATGGCAGTTTAGCGAAGGTGGCAGTTTAGCGAAGGTTATCGAGCACCATGTGTGCAGCGCGAATAGAACCGCGAACGCTCAAAGGATTCCGCGACTACTTGCCGGAGACGATGATCGTTCGCGAACAACTGATTGACACCGCCCGGCGGGTATTTCGTTCCTACGGCTACGCCCCCATCGATACCCCTGCCATGGAGTATCTCGATATCCTCTCGGGCAAGGGGGGCGAAGAGACCGACAAACAGCTTTACCGCTTCCAGGACCACGGGGGGCGCTGGGTGGGCCTGCGTTTCGATCTGACGGTGCCTTTGGCCCGCTTCGCCGCACAACACATCGGCCAACTTGGCACGCCGCTGAAGCGCTATCACATCGCCACGGTTTGGCGGGGCGAAAACACCCAACGCGGCCGGTACCGCGAGTTCATGCAATGCGATTTCGACATCATCGGTACCCGCAATATCGCGGCCGACATCGAAATCGCATTGGTGATCCACGACCTGTTGGCAGCCCTGGGTCTGTCGGAGTTCACTATTCGGCTCAACAACCGACAAGTGCTGAACGGGTTTCTGGAACTATTGGGGCTGGCCGATCGCTCGGCGGCGGTGCTGCGGGCGCTGGATAAATTGGCGAAAGTCGGGCGGCAGCAAGTCGTCGCCGAAATGACCCAAACCGCCGGCGCAAGCCCCCAACAAGCCGAACAAATCCTCAGTCTGGGAGAAATCTCCGGCGACAACCACCAAGTGCTGGCCCAGGCGGCCGCGCTGTTGCGCGAAAATCGGCAGGGGCTTGCCGGAATAGAACAACTACAGCAAATGATTCTCGCCCTGTCGGCCGCCGGGGTCCCGCAGCAGCGGGTGCGGGTGGACCTGTCGATCGCTCGCGGACTGGATTACTACACCGGAACAGTGTACGAGACGTATCTGGACGAACTGCCGGGCATCGGCAGCGTATGTTCGGGCGGCCGATATGACAACCTGGCCGAGCTGTTCACCGACCTGCAATTGCCCGGCGTCGGGGCATCGCTGGGACTGGACCGGCTACTGGCAGCGATGGAAGAACTGGGAAAGGTGCAGAAGGTTTCCGCCACTGCTCCGGTGTTCATCGCGTTCTTCGATAGCCAGCGCCTGCCCGACTACTTGCGTTTGGCCGCCACGCTGCGCGCCGCCGGGATCGGGGCCGAGGTCTATCCGGAGCCGAAGAAGCTCGGCCAACAACTCAAGTACGCCGACCGGCGCGGTTTCCGGGTAGCGTTGATCATCGGGGAAGATGAGTTTCGCTCAAATCGGTGCCTAATCAAAGACTTGCAGCAAGCAGTGCAACACGATGTGTCGCTGGACCCGGAGGCCCAACAGGTAATCGCTACAGTGTCCCAGATACTCTCGAGCGGCCGCACGTAGGGGGCCAGCGTCGTCGCTTGCCGTGTAGTGCTAGTCCGACGGAGAACCAGCGTGGCCAACCGCGACAATCATTACGAAGCGGCCTTCGAGGCGTATCTGCGCATGCATGGTATTCCGTATGTGGCCGTCGACGAAGCCCGGCGCAGCCTGATGGCCGGCGGCGCTTCGCTCAAAAGCCTGGACTTTATCGTGTCCGGCCCTGATGGCACGACCTGGCTGGTGGATGTCAAAGGCCGTCGGTTCCCTTCTGGCGAAGAGCAAAAGCATTACTGGAAAAACTGGTCGACCCGCGACGACCTGGAAAGCCTTGCCCAGTGGGAAGGACTGTTCGGCGAAAGCTTTCGCGGCCTGTTCGTATTCGCTTACGAGGTGTTGGGCACCCGGGCGCCGCTGCCGGCGGAACAGCTTTTCCGGCACCGCAGCGTGTTGTACGGATTTGTGGCGGTAACGCTGGCCGATTACGCGGCGCACGCATATCGGATTTCGCCAAGCTGGGACACGGTGGCCATGCCCACGGCGACATTCCGCCAGTTGGCGCGCCCGCTGGACGAATTGCTGAGAATCGGCGCTGAGCACAATCAGTCGTAACTGCGTGCGTTGACGTTGCGCACACCGCTAATTGGACAGCAGGTGGTATTCTTGCACCCCCTATATGTAGCCCCTCTACAGCATAGTGCTTGTCTGGTTTTCCGGCATATCTGGCATGGGAATCGTGCCGGCACCGGCCTCGACCAATAACAACCGACTTATCGGTGGCGCAGAAAAGCTACGGTACTGATAGACAGCGTTGACAACGTTTTATGAACAGCCGACGTGAATCTATTGGCCGGCTTGGCTGCTGGCGACAACCTTTCGTCGGACCGACCGTGGCAAGCTCTCGATCCGACCACATTGGGGCCTAGTTGCGAGGGACGCGCTCTGGTCGCGAGGGACACGCTTTCGGCACGGCCGCCCTTGGCGTGGGAAACTTTTTCGAGAGGTCACGCCGTATGGTCGAAACCAGTTTGTCTCAACCGCCTCCGTTGGAGCGACTGCTGCGGCGCATCGACGAAATTTCCACGCTGCCGCACGTGGCCCTGAAATTGATGGAGGTGGCCAACGATCCCAACTCCAGCGCTTCGGACCTGAAGCAGGTGCTGGAGAACGATCCGGCGCTTAGTGCGCGCGTGCTGCGTTACGTCAATTCGGCAGCATACGCCATGCGCACCAAGATCACCAACCTTCAGGATGCGATCGCTTATCTGGGGCTGAAGCAACTGCGGAACCTGACGATGGCCGCGTCGGTGGCCGAACTGTTCCGTAAAGACGAGGCCATCGGCCCGTATCGCCGCTCCGAGTTGTGGCGGCACTTGGTATCGGTGGGTATTTGCGCACGGCTGATCGCCATGCGGCGGCAGATGAAGACGTTCGACGACGTCTTTCTAGCGGGATTGTTGCACGACATTGGCATCATCCTGGCCGACCAGCACTGCCACGCCCACTTTGCGGCCATGATCCGCTCCTTGGACAACAGCAAGACTCTGGTGGAGAACGAGCAGCAGATATTGGGTTTCGACCACACGCGGTTGGGCGACAAGGTGGCCGAGACATGGCGCTTTCCGGACTCGGTGCGCGCGGCGATCCGCTGGCACCATAATTCCGCTAACTACCGCGGCGAGCATGCCGAGATGCTCTACTGCGTCGACGCCGCCAACCTGATCTGCTCGCTCAAGGGCGCCACTTCGGTAGGCGTGCAGTTGGTGCGGCTGTCGCCGACGGCCATGCAGGCCCTTTCGCTGGCGAAAGAGGACATCCTCGTATTGGCCGAAGACCTGGACGCCGAACTGGCACGCAACGCCATCCTCTTCCAGTCTTAAGGCAGCAGGCCAACCGTGGACGATTTGCTGTTTCAAGACATATCTGCGCTGCTGGCGGCAAATGTCGGCGGCGCAGCGCTGGGACCGCAAAGCTCCGCCGAACCGACCGGCGAGGCCGTTTTGCGCACCCGGCTGAAACATCTGCAAGCCGAGCACCAGACGCTGCGCGACTCGTACGCCGAGGCCATTGCCGCAGCGATCGAACAGCGCGAGCAGCGGCTGCGCGAGCAGCAGCAGTACACCGCGCGTCTTCAGCAGTTGCACCGCCAGAACGAACTGATTCTCAATTGCGCCGGCGACGGAATCGTGGGGCTGGATGCCGCTGGCTGCCCGACCTTCGTCAATCCGGCGGCCGCCCAAATGCTCGGCTACACGGCCGAGGAATTACTCGGCAAACCGTTCCACCAGATGGTGCACCATAGCCGGGCCAATGGCACGCCGTACCCGTTTGAAGAATGCCCGGTCTGCTGCGCGCAGACCGACGAGCGACGCTCTACATCGGGCGAGGACTTCTTCTGGCGGAAACAGGGGCAGTGCTTTCCCATCGAGTTCACCCGCGCACTGGTGGCCCAGGAGGGAGAAACATCGGCGGCAGTGCTGACGTTTCGCGACATCACCCAGCGCCGGCTGTTGGAAATGCGCCTGCGGCAAGCGCAGAAGCTGGAGTCGATCGGGCAACTGGCTGCGGGAATAGCCCACGAAATCAACACTCCCACCCAGTACATTGGCGACAACATCCGCTTTCTGAAAGACGTGTTCGACGACCTTGTCGCCCTGTTGGACATCTGCCGTGAAGCACGCCAGACGCTACAGCGCAGCCAGCCGCTGGAGGACTTGCTCCCACGCGCGGCAGCGGTTTTCGCATCGTTGGACGCCGACTACCTGAGCAGGGAAATCCCGCTGGCCATTCAGCAATCGCTGGAAGGGCTGGAGCGGGTGACCCGCATCGTCCGCTCGATGAAAGAGTTCTCCCACCCCGGCGGCGACGAAAAACAGGCCATCGATCTGAATCGAGCGATCGAAAGCACGCTGACCGTTTCGCGCAATGAATGGAAATACGTGGCCGAGGTGGAGACCGATTTCGATCCCCATCTGCCGCCGGTATGGTGCCTGCCGGGCGATGTCAACCAGGTGCTGCTGAATCTGATCGTCAACGCTGCCCATGCCATTGCCGACAAACTCGGCGACGATCGGTCTTGCAAGGGCAAGATCACCATTAGCACGCGGAGCGACGGCCAGTGGGTGGAAGTGCGTGTCAGCGACACCGGGGTGGGCATTCCGCCGCACGTCCGCCACAAAGTGTACGACCCGTTCTTCACCACCAAACCGGTGGGCAAGGGTACCGGGCAAGGCCTGGCCATCGCACACGCGGTAATCACCGAACGGCACGGTGGCACGATCGACTTCGAAAGCGAGCTGGGCCACGGCACAACTTTCATCATCCGCTTGCCGCTGACAAAGCAACCCCACGGCGGAGACGCGAAATGAGCAACCACATCATGTTCGTCGACGATGAACCGGCTGTGCTCGACGCCCTGCGCCGCGTATTGCACGATCACGCTAAGCAGTGGGCGATGACTTTCGTCCAAAGCGGCGAAGAGGCCTGGCAACGACTGCTGCGGGAAGAGTACGACGCCGTGGTGGCCGACATCAAAATGCCGGGCCTCAACGGCCTAGACCTGTTGCGCCGCCTGCGCGAGCACGAGAAGACCGCCACAGTGCCAGTGGTGTTCCTCACCGGTCTGAACGAGCAAGACTTGAAGCGACAAGCGCTGGAGCTGGGCGCGGTCGACCTGCTGAACAAGCCGGTAGATAAGTCTCAACTGGTAGCGCGCATCGGCAACGTATTGCGGCAAAAGTCATACCTCGACCAATTGCGGCAGACCAACGCCATGCTGGAGCAGAAAATCCAGCGCCAAAACGCCGCCGTGGCCCAAGCACGACTGAGCGTCGTCTGCCGCCTGGCCAAGGCTGCCGAAGCCCGCGACGAGCAGACGGGCAACCACGTGATTCGTGTGGGTTGTTACAGCCGGGCGATAGCGGCGGGGATGAAACTCGATCCGGCGGTGCAAGAGATGCTGCTGTTGGCCGCCCCGTTGCACGACATCGGCAAGATCGGCATTCCCGATCGCATCCTGCTGAAGCGCGGCCCGCTCAGCGACGGCGAATGGGCCGTGGTGCAACGGCATTGCGTGATCGGCTATCGCATACTGCGCGAACCGGCGAACTTGCTCCGCCCGCTGTTGGCCAGCCAGGGGTTGGCTAGCCAGTCGGTGATAACCCTCGAAGACTACGACCCGCTATTGGAATTGGCGGCCGAGATCGCCCTAACACACCACGAAAAATGGGACGGCACCGGGTATCCGTTGCGGTTGTACGGACGGGCAATTCCCTTGGCATCGCGGATCGTGGCCATTGCCGACGTGTTCGATGCCCTGGTATCGCCCCGCCCTTACCGCGGCCCCTGCGAGGAACAACAGGCCCTGCGCGTACTAGAACAATCCGCCGGCAGCCATTTCGATCCCGAAGTTTACGCCGCCTTCCTTCAGGCACTTGAGGAAATTCGCGCCATTCGCAACCAACTCGCCGACGAGCGGCAAGTGTTCGCGCAGCCCGACTTCCCATGGCTGTAACAGCCCGACCGCCAATAGGTGTGACGGCCGGACTTGCAATGCGTGTATCAGCCGGACTTGCAATGGGTGTAAAGGAGCACACGCCATGAAACGGGTGTTGTTCGTGGACGACGAACCCAAGGTGCTCGACGCCCTGCGCCGCCTGCTGTACTGCATGCGCCGGCAATGGGAAATGACGTTCGTCGCTGGCGGGCAGGAGGCGCTTGCCGCATTGCAGCAAGGCCCGTTCGACGTGGTAGTCACCGATATGCGTATGCCCGGCATGGACGGCGGCCAACTGCTGCGCCAGGTGGCGCAGCTTCATCCGGCCACGGTGAGGATCGTTCTTTCAGGCCAGTGCGACATGGAAACCGTGCTCCACTCGCTGGGTCCTGCCCACCAGTTCCTCACCAAGCCTTGCGATTCCGAAATGCTCAAGCGCACACTGGCCCGCGCCTGCGACCTGCGCGACAGACTGGCGGACCAGAAGGTGCAAGAGTTCGTCTCGCGGGTGGAAGCCTTGCCGGTCGAGCCGGACATATTCGCCCAAATTAAGGCCGAGTTGGCTTCCGCCGAGCCTTCGCTGCGACGCCTGGGCGAACTGGCCGCCAACGATCCGGCCTGCACCCTCTTGGTGTTGCAACTGGTCAACACCGGTTTCTTCGGCACGCCGCGCCGGGTGTGCAACGCCGCACAGGCCGTGAATCTGCTGGGCATCGAGACGCTCCGGGCAGTGACCGGACTGGAACATCTGTTTTTCTGCTTGGAGCCACAGCACCCGCATGCCGCAGTGTGTCGGGAGATTTGGGAACACAGCCAGGCGGTAGCTGCGATGGCCCGAAACATCGCCCAGGCCGAACGGGCCAGCCCCGATACCTGTTGCGATGCCTTCGCTGCTGGGCTGCTGCACGACGTGGGACTGCTGGCAGCCGCCTGGCTGCCGGCCGACCGGTGCCCGCTCAGTCTGCCTTGGGCGGCGGATTGGACGGCCGAAGAACAATCCCTGCCGACGACGCACAGCGACGTGGGCGCTTACCTCATTGCCCTGCGCGGCCTGCCCGACGAGTTGGTCGACGCCGTGGCCTGGCATCATCATCCCGCCCGAAGTGCCGCCTCCGGCTTCACCGCGCTGACGGCCGTACACGCGGCCGACGTCCTGGTGCGGCAAGCCGGTTGCGGCGCGCGGTGCGGCGGTGGGCCGCTGGATGAGTCGTACTTGCGGCGCATCGGGCTGGAACATCGCCTGCCCCGCTGGCGCGAGCTTTGTTCCGACCTTCTCCAGGAGGTCCTCCAATGAGCGAACGCATCCTTTGCGTGGACGACGACGCCAACATCCTCCAGGCGTACCAGCGGGCGCTGCGCAAGCAGTTCTACCTCGAAATCGCCCTGGGCAGCGAAGAGGCTTTGGCCGCCATCGAGCAGCACGGACCGTACGCCGTGGTGGTGGCCGACATGCGAATGCCGGGCATGAACGGCGTGGAACTGCTGGCGCGCATCAGGCAAATCGCCCCGGAAACCGTGCGGATGATGCTCACCGGCAATGCCGACCAGCAGACGGCCATTGACGCAGTCAACCAGGGACACATCTTCCGCTTTTTGACCAAGCCCTGTCCGCCCGAAGTATTCGCCGCCGCCCTCTGCGCCGGCCTGGAGCAGTACCGGCTAATCACCGCCGAGCGCGAACTGCTTACCAAGACGCTCGCCGGGAGCGTGAAAGTGCTCACCGACATTCTGGGGCTGGTCAGCCCGGCGGCCTTCGGGCGGGCCGCCCGGGTGCGCCGCCTGGTGCAAGAGCTTTGCCGACAATTGGAAGTGCCCAAGAGTTGGCCTATTGAAATTGCGGCGATGCTCTCCCAGATCGGGTGCATCGGCGTGCCGGATGAAACGCTCCAGAAGTATTATCGCGGTGAGGAACTGTCGCCCACCGAGGCCGAACAGATATTCGAGTCCGCGCGCGTGGGCAGCGCCCTGATTGCCCAAATACCACGCCTGGAAGAAGTGGCCGAAATCATCGCTCATCAAGACCACCGCTACGACGGACGTTCAGCAGATGTGCGTTCGGGACATCCGGCCCGGCAACACGGCGCGCCCGTTACCACACCCCGCGGCGCTGAGCTACCGCTGGGCAGTCGGATACTCAAAGTAGCTCTGGACTACGACGCACTGCTGGCCGGCGGGGCGAGCCAGGAAATGGCCATGGCGCACATCCACGATCGTGTCGGGTGGTATGACCCGCAAGTGGTGGCCGCCTTGCGCCGCGCATTGGACATCGCCGAAGTGCAAGTAATCCGCAAGGTTCGGGTGCAAGACCTTGTGGACGGCGCGGTCTTGGCCGACGACGTGCGCTCCCTGCGCGGCACGCTGCTATGCGCCCGCGGGCAAGAGGTCACACCACTGATGCGCTCTCGGTTGACGTCGTATTTGGTCAGCGTAGGGGTGCAGTCGCCCATTGCAATCCTGGTGCCCATAGATAAGGCAGCCAGCATGGCCGACGAGTTGTACTGGCGAAGCGACGTGCAATGAGTTCCGCGGTTCGACATCGTGTATTGCTGGTCGACGACGATCAGGCGATCCGCCGCCTGGTGGGCACAGTGCTCCAGCGCGCGGGCTACGAAGTCGACTTCGCCGAGGACGGCGGCGCGGGCCTGACCAAAGCCCTGGCCCGTGATTACGACTTGCTAGTGGTGGACCAAGAGATGCCGGTGCGCAACGGGCGAGAGCTTCTGGAACACCTGGCGCAATCCGGCCCGTTACCGCCCACGATCGTCCTGACCGGCCACGGCAGCGAAGAGTTGGCCGTGGAGTTGATGAAGCTGGGCGCGTGCGACTACATCAGCAAGACCGCTCCCGCCGCCCTGACGGAGATGCTCCCGCTGGCACTGGCCCGCGCCGTGGCCCAACACGAGCTGCGCCTCCAGAAACAGCAGGCCGAAGCCGCCCTGCGCCAGAGCCAGCAATTGCTATTGGCCACGCTGGAGTCCACCGCCGATGGAATATTGGCCGTCACCACCGATGGCAAAGTGCTGACCTATAACCGCCGCTTTCTCCAGATGTGGCGCATTCCGGAACACGTCGCCCACGCCGCCACCAACGGCGCACTAATACAGCACGTACTCGACCAGTTAGAAGCCCCGCATGCTTTTCTGACAAGCATCGAACAAACTCTGCGGAGTGCTACTGACAAGTTCGATACCCTGCACTTCAAGGACGGCCGCGTGTTCGAACGCTATTCCTCCCCGTTGACCATGGACGGGAAGATAATCGGCCGCGTGTGGAACTTCCGCGACGTGACCGAGCGGCACCAGGTCGAGCAGCAGTTGCGCAAACGTAGCGAGGAGCTTAGCGAGCGGCTCAGGGAACTACACTGCTTGTTCGAGGTTTCCCGGCTGTTCGAGAATCCGGAACTGTCGATCGAACAGCTTGTGTGCAAGGCCCTGGAACTTATTCTCACGGCTTTTCGAGACCCCCAGGCGATTTCCGCCCGCTGCGTACTGGAAGGTAAAGTTCATCAACTAACCACCTATGAGGAAACCCAGTGGAAGCTGGCTGCACCTGTCATGGGCGGCGAGCGGCTCTTGGGAGCGATCGAAGTATGCCGGGCGAAAGATCCGCCGAGCGGGGAAGCTCCGTTTCTGGACGAGGAAGCGTCGCTGCTGAACACACTGGGAGAAATGCTGGGCCGACAGATTGTGCGCCTCCGCGCGGAAGCAGAAGTCAGACGGCTAAAGCAGCAAATCGAATACATCTTAGGTGCCACCAACACAAACTTGCGGATAATCGACACCGAAAACAACATCCACTATGTAAATCCCACGTGGCAGCAACAGTTGGGCGATCCACAGGGAAAGAAGTGTTATCAGCACTTCGCAAACAGGGCACAGCCTTGCAGCGATTGCGGCGCGGTCAAGGCTCTGACCGACAAGCAAGTGGTCGTTACTGAGCAAACATTGGGCAATGAGGACCAGCGCGTTTACCAAGTCAGCACCGTTCCCTTCCAGGACGAAAGCGGCCGGTGGATGGTGGCAGAAGTGTGCACGGATATCACCGAGCGCAAGAAGATGGAAAGCCAATTGGCTCAGGCCCAACGGCTGGAGGCCATCGCTCACCTGGCCAGCGGAGTGGCCCACGAGCTGAACACCCCAATCCAATACATCAGCGACAACGTACGGTTCCTGCGCGACGCCTTTAGCCACTTCCAACACTTGTTGCATCTGATCGAGCGCAGTTTGGA
>CALLPE010000019.1 GCA_938015445.1 uncultured Pirellulales bacterium | reverse complement strand
GATATTGGACAGGCAGGGCTTGAGCAATCAGCGGGTTGCATGACATGCCGGATTCTCCGCTTTGTCCCATATCATGTATACGCTGACACTTGTCGGATACATTACGTTAGAGGTTGCAGCCGTGCGCCCGCGCTTAACTTTCCATGCTGCTGAACAATCAATACGCAAACATCAAATGGAGAAATCGTAATGTCTGATCAAATTTCCTTCGGCACGACCGAATTTGCGGACAACCCGGAACCACGTTGCCCGTGCCTGCTGCTACTGGATGTATCCGGCTCGATGCAGGGGCCACCGATTACTGAACTAAATGCCGGCTTGACCACCTTTAAAGACGAACTGGCGGCGGACGCCTTGGCCATGAAGCGAGTGGAAATCGGGATCGTGACCTTCGGGCCGGTGCAGATTGCCTTGCCGTTCCAAGGGGCGGCGGCGTTCTATCCCTCGCCCCTGGTCGCCCAAGGGGATACCCCGATGGGGGCCGCAATCAAACAGGGTTTGGATTTGGTGCGCCAGCGCAAGGATGAATACCGCGCCAACGGAATTTCCTACTATCGCCCGTGGGTGTTCCTGATTACCGATGGCGGTCCGACCGATGAATGGCAGTCGGCTGCCGCCGCCGTACGGGAAGGGGAAGCGTCGAAGTCTTTTGCCTTCTTTGCTATTGGGGTTCAAGGTGCCAACATGGATATCTTGCGACAAATCAGCATGCGGGAGCCGTTGCGGCTGGATGGCTTGCGCTTCCGGGATCTGTTCAGTTGGTTGTCGAGTTCCTTGCGCTTCGTATCGCGGTCAACGCCGGGCACCGAAGTGCCCTTGCAGTCGCCGCAAGGCTGGGCTTCGGTGTGACCTGGCGGGTAGTGGCCGCCTCGGCGGTCGGGACAGCTCACACGGCAACCGGCTCGGCGTGCCAAGATAGTTGCTTTGCTCAAGTTGAAGCCGATCCGGCCAAACCGCCCCTCCTAACTATCTTCGTCGCGGATGGGGCCGGTAGCGCTGCCCATGGCGGCATTGGTGCCGAATTGGCAATTGAAGCCGCGACCGCCTTTGTCGGCGAACACTATGCCCACGCGGGGGAATACGCCCTCACGGATCATTGGGCGGTGGAATGCATCCAAGCCGTACGGGCCAAAATCTATGCGGTCGCGGATCAGCAGGGGGCGAAGGCCCGTGACTACGCTTGCACCTTCTTAGGCGTGGTCGCCACCCCCTTCACCACTCTCCTAATGCAGATTGGCGACGGCGGGATTGTGGTTGATGTCGGCAATGGCCTGTCCGTGCCCATTACCCCGATGGCGGGGGAATACGCCAATATGACCAACTTTGCCACCGACGAAAATGCCATCGACGTGCTGGCGGTCGTCGTCTTGCCCGCTCGCCCCGAGAAAGTCGCGGTCTTCTCCGATGGCATCCAACGGTTGGCCCTGAATATGGTCACCAACACCGCCCACGTGCCGTTTTTCACGCCCTTCTTCACCGTGCTGGCCACGGCGACGGAGGCGCAAGAGGATCACTTGCAAGCCGAACTGGCGCGGTTCTTGAACAGTCAGGCAGTGAACGAGCGTACCGACGACGACAAGACCTTAGCCCTCGCCTACTGGGTCGGGTAGGTTGTCCATGGCGAAAACTTTCGTCACGGGCACGGGCAAGACCATCGAGATCGGGCGTGAACTCGGCAAAGGGGGTGAAGGTTCCGTCTACGAGGTACCCGCAAACCATCATTGGGTTGCGAAGTTATACAACGCGCACCACCAGCCCGATGCACCGAAGCAAGCCAAACTTCGCTTTATGGCGGCCACGGCTGATAAGGAACTCGTGAGTTACGCGGCTTGGCCCCAAGAAACCCTGCACAAAACTCCCAACGGGTCGGTTATTGGGTTCCTCATGCCCAAAGTCAGTGGTCGGGTGCCGATCCATATGCTGTATAGCCCCGCCCACCGTCGGCAAGACTACCCCCAAGCGGCGTGGGATTTCCTGCTCTTTGCCGCCCGCAACACGGCGGCGGCATTTGCGGCCATTCACCACCATGGCCATGTGATTGGCGATGTCAACCAAGGCAATGTATTAGTCGGTGCCGATAGCAAGGTGGTCCTGATTGATACCGACTCTTTTCAGATCAACGCCCACGGCACGATTCACCTATGCAAAGTTGGCGTGGCGCATTTCACGCCGCCCGAACTGCAAGGGGTCGCGTCATTTGACCGTGTGCCCCGCACCAGCAATCACGACAACTTCGGCTTGGCACTGTTGATCTTCCACTTGCTGTTTGGGGGGCGGCATCCCTACTCGGGCGTGCCCGTGCGGAATGATGCGGGCGAAGCCTTGGAAAAGGATATTCAAGCCTTTCGCTACGCCTATGCCCCTGATGGGCAGCGGCGCGGCTTCAATCCACCCCCAAAATCCATCCCGATCAGCATTATTCCCGATCCGATCCAAGCCATGTTCACGCTGGCGTTTACGGAAAATGGGGCGAAAGGGAGCCGCCCCACGGCCCAACAATGGGTAACCGCCTTGGACGGTCTACGCGGGCACTTAAAGCGTTGTGCGACGACACCAATGCATCTCTATCCCAGCCACCTTGGCCGGTGCCCATGGTGTGCATTGGAGGATCACGGGGTTATCTACTTCTTGGATGTCCGGGTAGGAGTTGCCTCCACCGAAACCACCGGCTTTGTCTTGGCGCGGGTCTGGGCGGCGATCGAAGCCGTTCCGCCACCTCCAGAAATCCCCATCCCAAACATTGCCACCATTGCGGTTAAACCTACCCCGTTACCACCGGGCATCCAACAACAAGAGATGATTACTTTCTGGCGGATTGTTATTGTTGTGGTTGCGCTTTGGCTCTTTGCCGTTATCCCCGGGGAGTGGTTTTTCGTGCTGGGTGGGGCTTGGTGGGCGTGGGCGGCAGCGGGTGATTTGGGGGGCGATGACCGCAAAGCCGAGCGCGCTAGACGCGAGGCGGCCCACAACGCTGCACAGCAGGCATACGATCAAATCGTTAGTCGCATCCGCCTAGAGGTGAACCCGGAAGCGTTCGCAAAAAAGAAACAAGAGCTAGCCCGGCTCCGGGACGAATACCAACATCTACCCGAGCGCGAGAAAACGGAAATTGCCAACCTGCACGCTACGGCAGAAGCCCGGCAGAAACACCAATTCTTGGAACGGCACTTTCTTGATGCCGCCGCCATTCCTGGGGTCGGGCCAGCCAAAAAAGCCGCCTTGAGGTCATTCGGGATTGAAACGGCAGCGGATGTCTCCTGGAACAAGGTCATCTCCGTAAAAGGCTTTGGCGAAGTCTTAACGCGGGCCGTAGTGGATTGGCGGAAAGCCTGTGAACGCCGGTTTGTCTTCAATCCTAATCTAGCGGTAACCGAAGCCGATAAGAACGCCGTTCGGGCCAAGATTGCGACCCGTAAGCGCACGCTAGAAATCACCCTCAACGCGGGGGCTGCGGAACTACAACGCTTGCGCCAAGACATGATTACTAAAGCGAACACGTTTAGCCCTCCTTTGCAGGCAGCCAGCCAAAAATTGGCCCAAGCACAGGCTGATCTAAATGCTATTTAGTTTGCTCCAACCGTCACCCGCAACCTCTAACACTGCGCTCCAGGGGACGCGCCGCAAGCGGCGCGCCCCTGAGCTTGAACGTTGAACTAAACCGCTGACGCGGTGGGAGCGTTCGAGGCAGTCTCGATGGTGTGAGTCGTACCTTGATCGATGCGGGCATGTGCCCGTGTTGAATCAAGGAGACGACGATGACACCGCTACGGCAACGGATGATCGACGCGCTGGTCCTGCACGGCAAGGCGCGGCGCACGCAGCAGACCGATATCGCCGCGGTCGTGCAGCTGGCGCAGCACTACCGGCGCAGTCCCGACACGTTGAGCGGCGGCGAGATCGAAGCGTATCTGCTGCACCTGCTGCGCGATCGCAAGCTGTCACGCTCCACCGTCAACCAGGCCGGCTGCGCCATCAACTTCCTGTTCGGCAAGGTGCTCGGCCGCAACGGGCCGCCGTGCGCCATTCCGCTGCCGCGCGGCCCGCAGAAGCTGCCCGAGATCCTGTCGCGGGAGGAGATCGGCCGCCTGCTGGCCGGCGCGCCGAGTCTGAAGGCCCGCACTCTGTTGTCCTGCGCCTACGGGCTCGGGCTGCGGGTGAGCGAGTTGTGCGCTGTGCGCGTCGAACACATCGACACCGCCGCCGACCGCATGTGCGTGCGCGTCGTGCAGGGCAAGGGCGCCAAGGACCGCTACGTGCCGCTGGCCGCCGACCTGCTCGAGACGCTGCGCGGCTACTGGCGCACCGCGCGGCCGCAGCAGTGGCTGTTTCCCGGCTACGACGATGTGGCGCAGCCGGTGGACATCAAGACCGCGCAGCGCTGGTACCGCCGCGCCCGCACCGCCGCCGGCATCAGCAAGGCCGGCGGCATCCACACGCTGCGCCACTGCTATGCCACCCACCTGCTGGAAGCCGGGGTGGACCTGCACAGCATCTCGCAGTGGCTCGGCCACCGGCATGTGAGCACCACCGCCCGCTACCTGCACCTGGCGCGGCCCGATGCCCCGGACGGGGCGCGTCGGGCGCCGCTGGCGCTGCTGTCCAGTCTGCCGTCGCCGCCGCTGCACTGACCACCGTCGTCCGGCGGCACCGATGTCGGCCACACTGGCCGCGGTGCTGGCGCGCTTCGGCGGTCAGTACCTCGCCGCCCACGGCTTGAGTCCCGGGCAGGCCAAGGCCTGGCGCGCCATCGCGGCGTGCCGTACCGCCGCCCTCGGCGGCCAGCGGCTGCGCTGCGATGGTTGCGGGGTCGAGCAGTGGCGCTGGCACTCGTGCCGCAACCGCCACTGTCCGCGCTGTCAGAAGCAGGCGGCCGAGCGCTGGCGGCGGGCCCGCCTGGCCGAACTGCTCGATGTGCCGTATGCGCACCTGGTCTTCACCGTGCCGCACGAGTTGAACCCGCTGGC